>NZ_FLTX01000027.1 GCF_900092025.1 Xanthomonas bromi | reverse complement strand
CCTTAGCTCAAACAATCGAAGGGTGTGGGCGAAACTGGAGTGTCTGCAGCGTACTGGCTCTTTCAAATTGCGCGGGGCCTATAATGCGCTGCACTTGCTTGCCCCCGGTGCCTCTGTCTATACGGCCTCGGCAGGCAATCATGGGCTGGCAATTGCCACATTGGCGCGTGAACTCGGCTTAAAGGCAAATATCTTCGTACCGTTGACCGCTTAGGAAATCAAGATTCGTCGGCTGCGGGCAGTGGGGGCGCGAATCGTGCAGGGAGGTAGCGATGTCTCTGAGGCCTATGTCGCGGCCGATCAGGAGGCACAGGAAAACGGCGGATACTATATCTCACCGTTTGACCACCCTGACGTGGTCGCCGGCCAAGGTTCACTGGCGCTGGAAATCGCTGAACAGGACGACCGGCGGTTTGATCACATCCTGCTGCCATTTGGCGGTGGCGGCCTGCTCACTGGTTTCGGCTGTGCGGCCGCCAGGCTATGGTCGGAGACAAGGTTGCATGGAGTGCATCCGGCTACTTTCGGTCGGAACCTGGATAAAGGCTTCGATGGTCAGCAGATGCTTAAACGCGTCATGCCCACGCTTGCCGATGGCCTTGCGATCGAGCACGAACCAGACAACTGGCTGTGGCCGTTGATACAGACATTGGCACCCACTTTTCACGCAGTGCCCGAAGAGCGCATCAAGACCAGCATGATGACGCTCTTGCATCAGGAAAGCATCCTGTCCGAGGGAGCAGGGGCCATCGCCTTGGCGCCCTTGCTGTTCGACGAGAGCCCGACTCTGGAAGGCGATATTCTGGTTCTTGTCAGTGGTGGCAATATTTCTGTTCCGCTGCTGGCGAAAGCCATGACTACCGTCATCGAAGACCAGAAACTGCGCAAGATAAACGGCCTGAGAGCAAGCACACTCGGCATTGAGCTATCGGCCTCCGCGTCAGGTAATACATGTCAGAGCGTCGAAAAAGCCAGTACTTGCAGTACGGCGCCAACCAGCGAGGCCACGCTCCTGTCGATGTGGCTGCAATTGGTAGATCGTGTGGAGCAAGCCTTGAACGAGTTACAAGCAACCCTGCAGCAACACCTGTCGTTTGCCCTGCGCGAGTCGTTACCCGTAGACCCCCTGGTTGAAAGCTTCATGGGCGATGCGCTGGACATCAGCCGTAAAATGATCAGAAGTTGCCGCAGCCCGGGTCTGGACGGGCGTCAGGTCGCGCAGCGATATCGCTTGTTGATTCAGCAGTTCGGACTCGCCCGCTCAGCATTGAACTGGTGCAGTGCAAGTACAGATCAAAGCACAGAGATCATGTTTTTCGATCCTGCGGACCTGCAAACCAGCTCGGTGAACTACGAACGCTATGGTTCGGTGGCCCTGCGCGAACTTGAATTGAACTTGGTGCGTGCGATCGGCTTCGGCGGTGGAGTACTCACAGCGTTGCTAACCTCCAGCGGCCAAGCGGCCTACTCGACGCTGGAAAGCTTTCTTTTACGCGAAGTCTTTCCAAAGCATCCGGAAGCAGCCCGCGTAGCAAGGGTCCCCTATCTATACTTTGAGGCGCTGGAACAACTGGAAGCACTCCCGCAGGTTTCAATGACGATCGCGGAGGACTGGAGTGTAAAGGCGTTGATCGAGTGCGTGGAGCGCACTGACAGCCATGTTGTGTTCGCGGATCCCATGGCTAATATCGGTGAATTGCCCTGCTTTGATTTTCAAGCGCTGGCCAACGCTTTGCGGACCCGCGACTGGCGAAACCGCTGGCTGGTTATCGACGGCACCATGATCTCCGGTGGCTTCAACCCTTTCACGCTATTCGATGCGCCAAATCACCCGCACATCCTGTACTTCGAGAGCGGTAGCAAATACCTGCAGTTGGGTCTGGATCTGCAAATGCTCGGCGTCATTGTTTGCAACGAGCAACATGCGCCTGCCCTTGCCCGGCATCGACGCAACCTCGGCACTGGCCTGTACCAGAATCAGGTAGCGCGCTTTCCGTTGTTCGACCGAGAGCAGCTTTTGCAACGTATGCAGCGTTTGACGCGCAACGCAGAACATCTGGCGGCTTCACTGGATGCCATCGAGCACCCACGCACTCAAGTGCGTGTCGCCTATCCGCGCGACTGGCGCGAGCGCCAGTGGAACCATGGTGGAGGTGTCGTCGCCATCACGTTCGGCGAGCCGGGTTTGAATAATCGGCATTGCCTGGAGGGATTGATCGAACTCATTATCAACAGCTGCCGAAGCGCTGGCGTATCGATCACCAAAGGCGTGAGCTTCGGTTTTGGCGTTACCCGTATTTCAGCGGCTGCGGCAATAGCGGAGTCAACAGACCCCTTCTTGCGTTTCTCGATGGGTGAAGAAACCAGCGAGCAGCTGGAACAGCTGGTCGCCTGCGTTACCCAGTCCATCTACATCTTTCTGGAAACCTTCGAATGAACCTCGACATCAGCGCCGATACCGCATTGATCCGTGCAAGCTTACAGACGCGTGCTGGGTTATTGACGCTGCGCGATGCGGCTGCGCAAGACGCCGACGCCTTTGTCGAGTATTGGACAGGTAGTCCGGCGTCCTACCTGGAAATATTAGGCGTGGATACAGCGCGCTTGGGCGATGCGCAGCAAGTTCGTGAGCGCTTTCTGCGCAACATGCCCTCCAGCGAGCCGCTCATACAATCAACCCTTATTTACTCGTTGTATCTTAATGATACTCTGATTGGTTGCAGCAATATCAATCGATACGACGCTCAGGAGAATTACGTGCATCTGCACATCTATCGTAAAGCTTTGCGTCAAGCGGTAGGTCAAGGTCCGAAACCACAAGCAACCGGAGGTGGCATAGCGGCTTGTCTCATAGGTGTGGGCATAGCGTATTGTCTGGAGAATTTTGACTTGGAGCGTCTGGTTCTCCAGACGCGCACTCGAAACAAACTGATCAACCGTGCGCTAGATCTGTATCTGCCAGCTTCCAACACGTGCTATTTCGAAAAACCTGATGGTCTTTCCGCGCCTGGAAATTTTCAAGTCCGCTTCGCTTATAAAGGTCAGCACCATTTTTACCAAGAGCGAGCGCAGGCATTGTCCAGACAAGAGAACACAGCTGAAACGAATAATGACTTGCTCGAAAATACCGCGTTGGGGAGTCTGCAAAATTTTTAGGCAAGGTCTGAACAACGTTACAGACCACATGAATTCCGCCATCTTGAACACCAGGGGCGCGCAAAGCGGGTTTGCCCGACGATGTTTTGCGCTTATCTAGGGATTTATCCCACGCCAGGCAGCATTACCCTCTGGCCGGCAGCAACTGCCGGTGCACCATCCATAAATTGGAGAGCGTGAACAAGGTCGGGACCTGCGCCGTGTTCTTGACCAGCCGCGATAGCGGCCCTTGGTGTCGTCGAACTGGCGCTTGATCACCCGGAATGGATGCTTGACCTTCGCGCGCACGCTGGCCTTGACGTATTCCCAACGCTGTTCCCGAGCGCGCTCGCGTTTGTTGCCGATGCCTTGAATCGTCGAGGGCCTGGCGGCGATAAAGAATGCAGCCTTGCGCGCCTGCAGTTCTTCGCGTTTGGCCGCGCCGATGTAGCTGCTGTGCCGAACACGCTGTCTTCCTTGCCATGCAGCAACGCGTGCGTCACCGTGACATCGGCGATATTGGCAGCCATGCAGCGGACCTGGTGCAACACCCCGGAATTCATCCACGCCGATGTGCGCCTTCGTCCCCAAATGTCCTTGATTGCCCCTCCTGGTCTGATGCATTGCAGGGTCGCGCGCGTGGTCGGCATTCTTGGTTGAACTGGGCGCAGCGGTCAGCGTCGCATCGATGATCGTTGCCGCCCGCAGGCTCCGGCCATGCCGCGCCAGAGGCGCGTTGACGGCGTCCAGCATCCGTGCAGCAAGCTGATGGGTCTCCAGCAGACGCCGAACGCTGAGAATCGTGGCCTTGTCCGGAACGTCGTCCAAGCCGCCGAGCTGGGCAAAACGCCGCAGGGTTGGGATCTCGTGCAATGCCTCTTCCATCGCCGGATCGCTCAACGGGTACCAGTGCTGCAACAGATGAATCCGCAACATCGTGGCCAGCGCGTACGGCTGCCGCCCCGGCCGCCCTGACGCCGGATATGCGGCTCGATCAGAGCAATCAAGGCGTCCACGGAACGATGCGCTCCATCTCGTCCAGGAAGATCTCGCGCCGGGTCTGCTTGCGCTTGCCCAGGCCTTCAGCATCACCGAACGTCAGTTGCATGGATGCCTCCTCACTCCGAACCGGTAGCGTCGCGTATTTGTGGCGCGTTGTTCAGAGGTTCCCTGACGTGGGGAGGAGGTCAGCTCATGCAGATGTGCACAACCGTTTTGAGGAGCGGCCGGTCGCTGCTTTATCCAGAAAGGCCATCAGTGCGCTCAGACGACGGCAGGTTTTCGTCAGCGCGGCGCCACGAGCGTAGCGGGTATTGTCCGTGGTTGGATGGAGCGCGCGCCGTGCGCGCGGCACCTGTGGCCGCCGTACACGCAACGCGCCCGGTGCGCGAGCTGTGTCTGCGTTCCCTGGATCGGTGACCTCCACCTCGCAACAGCAGCGTGACCTCCAAGGCAAGCCGCCCGCACCGTCTGCATGTCTACGCCGACGTGCGATTCCGTCCCTTCTGCTTGGCGCGATACAGCGCCGAATCGGCATCGTGCACGATGGCGTTGGGACTCAAGGGCGCCTCGCCCGGTTCGAACGTCGCCGCGCCAATACTCACCGTGACATGCGCACTGGTGGGGCTGGACAGGTGCATCAGGCCGAGCTCGGCAACCGCATTGCGCATGGCGTCGGCCAGGCGCAGCGCGCCGGTAGCATCGGTGTGCGGCAGAATCATCCCGAATTCTTCGCCGCCGTAGCGCGCGGCCACGTCTTCGCTGCGTCGCGAGCAGCCGGCAATGGCGCCCGCAATCAAACGCAGGCAGGCATCGCCGTTCACGTGACCATAAGCGTCGTTGTAGAGCTTGAAGTGGTCGACATCGATCATCAGCACCGACAACGGCACTTGCAGGCGTACCGCTTCCTGCAGCGCGTGCGATAGCCGGTGGTCGAAGGCGCGGCGGTTGGCGATGCCGGTCAATGCATCTACCCAGGCTTCGGTGCTCAGCTTGGCTTCGTTGCGATGCATGCGACGCAGTTGCAGGTCCAGCCAGATCCCCACGCCCAACAGCAGCGCGCAGCCCAGCGCCGCCACCACGATGCGCTGGCGTGCCGTTTCCCGCCAGGTCGCCAACGCATCGTCGACCGAGACGCCGGTCAGCACGGTCAGCGGATACGGCCGCGCCGGCGCAAAACTGGAGATGCGCTCCACGCCGTCGATCGGCGAGCGATAGGTGGCTGTGCCGTGCTTGCGTGTGCGCAAGGTCGCGTAGATCGAGGTACCCGCGATCGAGGTGCCGATCACGCCCTGTTTGTCGGGTCTGCGCACGATCACGATGCCATCGTCGTTGGTCATGCCGATGGTGCCGTGCGGGCCGACTTCAAAGGTGCTGTAGTAATTCTGGAAATACTTCAGCTGCAGCGTGACCAGCACCACGCCGGCGAAATCGCCAGTGGGGGTGTTGAGGCGGCGGCTCAACGTCAGCACCCAGGAGCCATCCGAACGGCTTTGCACGGGCGGGCCGACCAACGACAAGGCATCGCGATGGTCGCGGTGATATTTGAAATAGGCGCGGTCGGCGTTGTTGTGTGTCCGGGGGGTGCTGTCCAGCGACGAGCTCACCCAGCTGCCGTCCGCTGCATAGATGAAGATGCCATGCAGGCGATCCGAGCGGCGCGCTTCGCGCACCAGAAACGCATGCATTGCCGAACGTGCGGCGGTCGAGCTCTGGTCGTGTTCGACCCGCGCCACCAGCCCGGACAACACCGCGTCTGCGATGGACAAGGTGTCGCTGGCATGCTGCGCCAGCGAATTGGCCAAGTTCAATGACTGCGCCTGAGCGCTCCCCAGCGCGGTTGCGCGCTCTTCGTGGATGGACCAGTATTCCGAACCGAGCAGTAGCAGGCAGGACGCAGTCAGCACGAAATGCAGCGCGATGCGCTGTGCACGTTGCCGCCACCGCTTGGTTGTTGACGTCACTGTGGCTACCTGTCTGGACATCAAGGCGATGCAACCGGCGTGCCAGCCTACGCGTCGCGGGCCGCGCGGTTAGGTGCGAAGTAGCGCGCAATGACGGATCTGTGATTGATGCCTCACCCAGCACGCAACAGCCCGCTTGCGCACGCGCCTGCAAGCCATGCTGCTGCATCAGCGCTCGCTGTGCATGCGTCAACAACCGCCGCCAGATTGAGTGAAAGCCAGCTCGACTGCGGGTGCATAACGGACTGCGTGGTATCCCAGGCATTGAACATGCTGAGGAGTCCGCCCATGCAAGCCATTCGTCTGCGCAAACCTGCCGCAATCGCGTCGCTACAGTCCGTTGCATTACCCGACCCAGGGCAGCCGGCAGGTGGCCAGATCTGTATGCGCCTGCATGCTAGCTCGCTCAACTTTCATGATCTGGGCGTCGTGCTCGGCCGGATGCCAACCGAAGACGGGCGTATTCCGATGTCGGACGGCGCCGGCATGGTGGA
Organism: Xanthomonas bromi; assembly: GCF_900092025.1. GTDB lineage: Bacteria > Pseudomonadota > Gammaproteobacteria > Xanthomonadales > Xanthomonadaceae > Xanthomonas > Xanthomonas bromi. Next base: position 161,952 of record NZ_FLTX01000027.1, on the reverse strand, counting down.
AGCCGTGGGGCCGGAGGTTGAGGAGTTCGCAGTAGGCGACCATGTGGTTTCTACCTTTTTCCCGCAGTGGTTGGATGGCGAGCCGCGGCATGCCGGTTTTGCCACCACCCCAGGCGACGGCGTCGATGGCTACGCGCGAGCTGCGGTGGTGGCCGATGCACAGGCATTCACCCACGCCCCCAGCGGATACAGCCATGCCGAAGCCGCCACGCTGACCACCGCTGGCGTGACTGCGTGGCGTGCGCTGGTGGTCAATGGCGGCCTCACGGCCGGCGACAGCGTGCTGTTGCTGGGCACCGGCGGTGTGTCGATCTTTGCGCTGCAATTGGCCAACGCGATGGGCGCGCGCGTGATTGCCACTTCGTCATCCGACGAGAAGTTAGAAAAGGTACGTGCGCTCGGAGCCGACCACCTCATCAATTACCGACAGCATCCCGAATGGTCGGCGCAGGTGCTGGACATCACCGACGGGCGTGGCGTTGATCATGTGGTCGAGGTCGGCGGACCGGGCACGTTGACGCAATCGATCCGTGCGGCGCGTGTCGGCGGGCATATCGCCTTGATCGGCGTGTTGACCGGTGCTGCCGGGGAGGTGCCGACCGCCGAAATGATGGGGCGCCAGCAACGCCTGCAAGGATTGGTCGTTGGCAGCCGCAAGCATCAGCAGGACCTGGTGCGCGCGCTGGATGGCTTGCCGCTGCGCCCGGTGATCGACCGCAGCTACGGCTTGGAGGAGATTGGTGAGGCCTTCGAGCTGCAGAAATCCGGTGGCCACATCGGCAAGATCGCGTTGGAGTTCTGACGCAGCTTGCTGCGATGCGAGCCGGCGGTGCAGGGCAGTGCCCGCGCCTGAATCCACTGCGCCAGCGCTCGCAAGCAGTACCGCATGCGTAATGCGTTTGGGCGAACGGAACCGACATCTATCGCTAGCGCTTCGATCGCAAGCGCAGTGGCAGTGATACGTGCTGCAGCACGCAACGATCAATCGAGCGCGGAGCGCTATCCCGTGCGTCCGCCCCCATCTTCGGCGATGCCTGAGTTCGTCTAACGCCGTGAGTGGCGTCGTTCATAGGCGCATGCGGTGGTCAGCGCCACTATCGGCGAAAACGGGCGTTAGAGCAGGCACTACCGCAGCGTCACTCCTCCAATCACTCACGCGCACTCACGCGCACTCACGCGCTTGTGACCGACGGCGCTGCACATTAATTAATAACTGTAATAGCCAGCATTGTTGGAGGTGCCAGCCATGAGAGACATCAAGATGACCCGTCGCGAGGTACTGATCGCGGGCACGGCATCCGCAGCCAGCGTTGCCGCCACCCATTCGATGGCCGCCACCGCCGCCACTGCGATATCGCAGCGGCAGGCAGTCGAGCCGGCCAATGCATCCAGCCAGGTTGCTTTCGAAGTCAACGGTAAACCGGTGAGTTTGAACCTGGATAACCGCACCACCTTGCTGGATGCGTTGCGCGAACACCTGCATCTCACCGGCACCAAAAAGGGCTGCGATCACGGCCAGTGCGGCGCATGCACGGTGATCGTGGATGGGCAGCGCATGAATTCGTGCCTGTCGCTGGCAGTGATGCATCATGGCGCCAAGGTCACCACCATTGAAGGGCTGGGCACGCCTGACAAGCTGCATCCCATGCAAGCAGCATTCGTCAAACACGATGGTTACCAATGCGGCTACTGCACGCCCGGTCAGATCTGTTCGGCAGTGGCGGTGCTGGACGAAGTGAAGCGCGGTATTCCCAGCCATGTGACTGAAGACCTCACCGGCAAAACCAAACTCACCACACCCGAATTGCAGGAACGCATGAGCGGCAACATCTGCCGCTGCGGTGCGTATTCCAATATCGTCGAAGCCATCAATGACGTTGCGGGAGACCGCGCATGAAGGCCTTCAGCTACGAGCGCGCCACCTCGCCAGCCGATGCGGCGGCCAAGGCCGCACGCCAGCCCGATGCCAAGTTCATCGCAGGCGGTACCAATCTGCTCGACCTGATGAAGCTGCAGATCGAAACGCCTTCGCATCTGATCGACGTCAACGGCCTGAGCCTGGACACCATCGAGGCCACGCCCGATGGTGGTTTGCGCATCGGTGCGTCGGTACGCAATACCGACCTTGCGGCCGACCAGCGCGTGCGCCGCGATTACGCGGTGTTGGCGCGCGCGCTGCTGGCTGGTGCCTCCGGGCAGTTGCGTAACCGCGCCACCACCGCCGGCAATCTGCTGCAACGCACGCGCTGCCCGTATTTCTACGACACCAATCAGTCCTGCAATAAACGACTGCCCGGCAGCGGCTGCGCGGCCATCGGCGGATTCAACCGCCAGTTGGCGGTGATCGGTGCCAGCGAAGCATGCATCGCGACCCATCCAAGCGATATGGCCATTGCCATGCGCTTGCTCGATGCCGTGGTGGAAACGGTGCGCCCGGATGGCCAGACGCGCGCCGTGGCGCTGTCCGAGTTCTATCGTGCGCCGGGTACGACGCCGCATCTGGAAACGGTGCTGGAACGCAGCGAGCTGATCACCGCAGTGACCTTGCCCAAGCCGCTCGGTGGCATGCATGTGTACCGCAAGGTGCGCGACCGTGCATCGTATGCATTCGCGTTGGTGTCGGTTGCCGCGGTCGTGCAGCGCGATGGAACTGCGCGCGTCGCCGTCGGTGGCGTGGCGCATAAACCGTGGCGCAGCGAAGCAGCCGAAGCCCAATCGAAAAACGGCGCCCGCGCCATTGCGTCTGTGTTGCTCGACGGCGCACAGCCCACCGAACACAACGCCTTCAAGGTGCCGCTGGTGGAACGCACCTTGACCGCGATCCTGGCCGACACGAGGGCCTGATATGAAATTCGACACTCCCGCCGGTACCAATCCCATCGATCAGCTCAAGGTCGTCGGCAAGCCTGTCGATCGCATCGACGGACCACTCAAGACGACCGGGCAAGCGCCGTATGCCTACGAACATCACGATCTGCCTGGTCGCGCGGCCTACGGACATGTGGTGGGCGCGGGTATCGCCAAAGGGACCATCCGCAGCATCGACCTGAGCGCTGCGCGCAACGCGCCGGGCGTACTCGGGATCGTCACTGCACAGAACGCCGGCAAGTTGCAAAAGGGCAAGTTCAATACCACCACGCTGCTGGGCGGGCCGGACATCGCGCATTACCATCAGGCGATTGCGGTGGTGGTGGCGGAGACGTTCGAGCAGGCGCGTGCAGCCGGCCAGTTGATCAAGGTCGATTACGGTCGCCACGTCGGCGCCTACGATCTGGAAAAGGCGCGCGCCGGCGCCAAGGTCACCAAGAAGGGCGACGCGCCCAACAGCAATGTCGGCAATTTCGACGCAGCGTTCGCTGCTGCGCCTGTGCAGCTGGACGCCGAGTACACCACGCCCGATCATTCGCACGCCATGATGGAGCCGTACGCCTCGATCGCCATGTGGGACGGCGACAAGCTCAGCGTGTGGACTTCCAATCAGATGATCAACTGGGGCGCTGGCGATCTGGCAAGAACGCTCGGTATCCCGCGCGAAAACGTGCGGATCATGTCGCCGTACATTGGCGGCGGCTTCGGCGGCAAGCTGTTCCTGCGCGCCGACGCGGTGCTGGCATCGCTGGCTGCGCGTCAGGTCGGGCGTCCGGTCAAGGTGATGCTGCCGCGGTCGCTGATTGCCAACAACACCACGCATCGTCCGGCCACGCTGCAGCGGATTCGCCTTGGTGCTGAACGCGATGGCAAGCTCACCGCGATCGCACATGAAAGCTGGTCGGGCGATCTGCCCGAGGGTAGCCCGGAAATTGCCGCCGCACAGACGCAACTGCTATACGCCGGTGCGAATCGCCTGATTACGACCCGACTTGCGGTACTCGATCTGCCCGAGGGCAACGCGATGCGCGCGCCCGGCGAGGCGCCCGGATTGATGGCGTTGGAAGTGGCGATGGATGAGATGGCCGAAAAGCTCGACATTGACCCGGTCAAGTTCCGCATCGTCAACGATACCCAGGTAGATCCAGAAAACCCGCAGCGTCCGTTCTCGCAGCGTCAGCTGGTCAAGTGCCTGGAAGAGGGCGCACAGCGCTTCGGGTGGTCCAAGCGCAAGGCGACGCCGGCCAGTACCCGCGATGGTCGCTGGCTGGTGGGCATGGGCGTGGCGGCGGCCTTTCGCAACGCGCCGGTCATGACTTCTGGCGCGCGCATGCGCCTGGAGCAGGGTGGGCGCGTGGTGGTGGAAACCGACATGACCGACATCGGTACCGGTTCCTACACAATCATTGCGCAGACCGCTGCCGAAATGCTCGGCGTACCGTTGAACTGGGTCGACGTGCGGTTGGGCGATTCCAGCTTCCCGGCCTCTGCTGGCTCCGGTGGGCAGTGGGGCGCGAACAGTTCCACCGCAGGCGTGTATGCGGCTGCGGTCAAACTGCGTGAGGCGGTCGCCAAGCAACTGGGCCTGGATCCGGTCGCGGCCGAATTTGCCGATGGTCATGTGCGTACCGGCGGCAAGCGCATGGTGCTCGGCGATGCCGCAGCGAATGGCGCGTTGGTGGTGGAAGACAAGATCGAATTCGGCGACCTGAGCAAAACGCATCAGCTTTCGACATTCGGCGCGCATTTCGTCGAGGTGGGCGTGGATATCGCAACCGCCGAAGTACGTATCCGGCGCATGCTGGCCGTGTGCGCCGCGGGGCGCATTCTCAACCCGAAGTCCGCACGCAGCCAGGTCATCGGCGGCATGACCATGGGCGCCGGCGCCGCACTGATGGAAGAGCTGGCGGTGGATAAACGCCTGGGCTTTTTCGTCAACCACGATCTGGCAGGGTATGAGGTGCCGGTGCATGCGGACATCCCGCATCAGGACGTGGTGTTCCTGGAAGAAAGCGACCCGTTGGCGTCGCCGATGAAGGCCAAGGGCGTCGGTGAGTTGGGCATCTGCGGTGTGGCTGCCGCGATCGCCAATGCGGTCCATAACGCAACCGGCGTGCGTGTACGCAACTACCCGGTGACGCTCGACAAGCTCCTGCCGCATCTGCCAGAGATGCTGCGCGCGTGAGTGCTATCGTTGCCCCGTTGACGCAGGCGCCGCCAGCCGAGTCGGCGTGGCCGGCCTGGCCGGGCTATGCGCTGCATGACGATTTGCTGCCCACACTGACTGCGTGGCATCGGGCCGGACACCGCGTGGCCATGGCGACCTTGATCGACGTTCAAGGATCCTCGCCGCGCCCGCTCGGCAGCGAGATGGCGATCAGCGCCGATGGGAAAGTGGCAGGATATATATCTGGCGGCTGCGTGGAAGCAGCGGTGGCGCATGAAGCCATGGCGGCGCTGCGCGATGGCCAGCCAAGGTGGCTGGATTATGGCGAAGGCAGCGACGTGCTGGATATCCAGCTCAGCTGCGGCGGCCGTATCGGCGTGCTGGTATGGCCAGTGCCGGATCTTGGCGAACATCTCGCGCGCTGGCGCAACGCGCGTCAGCATCGGCGCGCGTTTCATGTGGCGTTGGATCGTGTGTCCGGTGCGATGCGTTATCCGGCCAGCACGCAAGATGCGCGGACGGACGAATTTGTGCGGACCCATCGGCCGCCGTTACGCCTGGTGCTGGTCGGCGCCGACCCTGCGCTGCTGGTGCTGGTGGCGCTGGCCAGCCAGATGGGCATCGAGGTGCGCGTGCTGCGGCCGCATGGTCCGAGCGAACCGCCGCCAGGCTTGGCATCCGGGCACTACGACCGACGCGCGTTGGGCGACGCGCTGCAGGATCTGCAGCTGGATGCCGACACCGCGCTGTATAGCCTGGCCCACGACGCCGAGATCGATCTGCAGGTTGCCAGGCGCGGCTTGGCCTCCACTGTGGCCTGCATCGGCATCCTCGGCAGCCGGCACAAACGCGAAAGCCGTTTGCGGGCGCTGCGTGCACTCGGCTACGACGACGCGGCGCTTGCGCGTCTTCGCTTACCCGCCGGTTGGCGCATGGGGCACTCGTCGCCGCATACCATCGCGCTCGGCATCATTGCCGAGGCCACACAGGCGGTGGCAGATCTGCAGGCTGTCGCGCAAAGACCATAGTTCACCACTGCGCTCGTTTCGCGTGGGTGCACCGTCAGCGTGCAAGACAGCCTGGCTGGGATGAAAAACGGCTTGTTTCAAGCCGAATCGCGTATGGCCGTCGACAGCACGCCGTCATCGGCGTCGTAACTGGCGGCAATTCGCTAACGCAGTGGCAGCGCACGCAAGGTGCAGTCACCTTGCACGCACAGCCGGCGCTCTACGCTGCGGCTATCTTCTAGCAAGCATCACGTCGCCATGACTCTTGTTTCCGATCGCCACGTCGACGTATCGCGCCATGCCGTGCGCATTCGCTTTCTCGCCACCGTCCATCCCTCACGCACTCTCTGCGCGGCTACGCATGAGGTCTTTGCCATAGCGCAACCGGTACCGTGTTTTCCTGCCGCCACGCCAGCAGCGTGCATCGCATGAGCAGCGATCACGCCGCATTGGTGCTCGGCGCAGGGGCGGGGCGTCGGCTTGGCCGTTCGAAGCAATTGCTGATGCGCGATGGCGAGCCGTTGCTGCGTCGTGCCGCGCGCATTGCATTGCAGACGTCGCCACGCCGCTGCGTGGTGGTGCTGGGCGCCGATGCCGATGCGTTGAGCGAGGTGTTGCAGGATCTGGATGTGGAAATCCTCCTGCACGCCGATTGGTCCGAAGGCATGGGCTCCAGCCTGGCCGCGTTACGTCGGCATGTTCAGCACGACACGGCGCTGCGACGCAGCCTGATTCTGGGCTGCGATCAACCCGCGCTGGACGCTCCACATTTGCGCACCTTGCTGGAAGAAGCCGATCGCGCCATCTCCGGTTGTGCGACCAGCGGCTATAACGGCGTGCGCGGCATTCCTGCGGTGGTCACACACGCTGCCTGGGCGGATGTCCCATTGCAGGCAGATAGCGGCCTACGCGGTCTGTTCGCCAGCCTGGACATGCAGCGCCTGGGTTGCGTGAGCGCTCCGGCGTTGGCGCTGGATATCGACACGCCGGCCGATCTTGCTGCCGCGCAGCAGCGTGGCTGGCTGGATGCACAGTGAGACGCCATGCCGGGTGCGGAGGCGAATCTCTGGCAGCCTGAGCCCTCATGTGAGTGGTGCAGCGGCAAGCGAAGAGTGCGGGCACTGCACGATCGAACGACGCGCCCGGATCGGTGCCGATGACTGGCAACGGCCCAGGCGCGTCGTCCATGCGGCGCCGCTAACCGAAACGCACAGCCGGCGCTTTCATGACCCACGCGCTCACGACCATAAAACGACCGCTTCCCTGATCACCAACACATAGCAGACCACCATGGCGGTCTTGATCGGAAACTGAAATTTCCTGAGCAGATCCATACAACCCCTCCCCAGAGGCAGCCCTCAAGAGCGACTGATCACCCCACTGCATGCCGTCCACGCTCGTCTGACGGTCGCTGACGACACGGCGTTCACCGGTCCTGGCCGACTGTAACTCTGCATGTGATGGGTGTCACGTAAGAATTTTCCTACCGTCATGCCAGTGTCCTCCTGACGGCATTGGCATGCATAAAAGAACATTCTTGCTATGCCGGACGCGGGGCCTTTGGCCACTCTCCCGCGGCCCCTTGAGTAAGGGCACGCCGGCATACCGGAGGGGAGACCGCTTCCCAGTCATCGCACACCGCAGCTAACTGCGCGTCTTGTGCTCGCTCGACCGCTACACACGCACTGGCCGGAGGCCTGATGGACGAGTCACGTTACGTCGTACGCATACATCCCGAGCAGGGCGGCTGGTGGGTGACCCGCCCGCAATGGTCGCCGCTGCGCTACCTGCGCGAGCAGGGCGCCCTGGACTTTGCCGAATTGATGGCAAAGCTGCACTGCCTGACTACCGGCCAGCCGAGCGGCGTTGTAGTCAACACCGGCAGCGGCGATCGGGTGGTACGCCGTTACGGCTAAGCGAGCGCAAAACACCGCCGTTGATCGGCAGCAGCTCGTTGAAGACGCTGCGGCGATCAGCAGCAGTGCCGGGTTTGCGCAGACGTCCAGGTCGGCTAGATTCGTGGCATCGGCCGCCGTCGGTCCAGTCCGCATGCTGGCGGCCACTTGTCTGGATGTCCGCCTGTCGTGAATGCTGCCGGTGCTGCGCTGATCCAAAACGATATTGTCGTGTTCGGTCTGATCGCCGCCACCCTGGGGGCGGTGTTCTGGACCTCCGCGCGCGAGCAAGGCCTCTGGCGGCGTTTCTACGCGTTCGTGCCGGCCTTGTTGCTGTGCTATCTGCTGCCCGGCATCTACAACACCGTTGGTGTGATCGATGGTGCCAACACGCGGTTGTACAACCCGATCGCCCGCGACGTACTGCTGCCTGCCGCATTGATCCTGCTGACCTTGAGTATCGATCTGCGCGCGATCCTCCGGCTCGGCCCCAAGCTGGTCGCGATGTACTTGGGCGCATCGCTGAGCATCATGCTGGGCGCGGTCGTGGCATTTTGGGTGATGCGCTGGCTGCATCCGGCCACTGTTGCCGGCGAGACCTGGGCCGGCATGGCGGCGCTGGCCGGCAGCTGGATCGGTGGCGGCGCCAACATGCTGGCGATGCGCGAAGTGTTCGATGTGGACGCAACCACCATCGGGCAGTTCGCGGTGGTCGATGTGGGCGTGGGCTATGTGTGGATGGCGGTGCTGATCTTCCTGGCCGGGCGCGCGCGCGATCTCGATGCACGCAGCGGTGCGGATACGCGGGCGCTGGATGAATTGCAGGAGCGCATGGCGCGCTTCCAGGCCGAGCATGCGCGCATTCCCAGCCTGGCCGACCTGATGGTGATCGTGGCGGTGGCATTCGGCGGCGTCGGCCTGGCGCATGCGCTGGCCAATCCACTGGCTGCGTGGTGCAAGGCGCAGTTGCGTTGGGCCAGCCAGTTCAGTCTGGACACGCCGTTCGTGTGGGTGTTGGTGCTGGCGACCAGTCTTGGCCTGCTGTTGAGCTTCACTCGCACGCGCACGCTGGAAGGCGCGGGCGCTTCCAGGATCGGCACCTTGTTGCTGTATTTCCTGATCGCCTGCATCGGCATGCAGATGGACTTGCTGGCGCTGCTGGACCGGCCATGGTTGTTCCTGCTCGGGCTGATCTGGATCGCCGTGCATATCGGCTTGCTGTGGGGGCTTGGCCGTCTGTTGCGCGTGCCGTTCTTTTATTTTGCGATCGGCTCGCAATCCAATATCGGTGGCCCGGCCTCCGCGCCGGTGGTTGCCGCCGCGTTTCATCCGGCACTGGCACCGGTCGGCGTGTTGCTGGGCACGATGGGCTACGCCACCGGTACTTATCTGGCATATCTGGTCGGCATCACCTTGCGCGCAATGGCCAGTGCGGGATAACACCGGGCGCTGCAATCGGCAGCGCCTGCTTGACGGCTGACAGCGACGATTGAACCTTGCGCACAAGCTCCGGCCGGCTCCGCGGGTGCTTGGTGTCCAGGCATCTACTGGCGCGTAAAGGCCGCGACACTTCAGTGTTCGTGAGTATCCGGCGACTGGGCGTGCTGCTGATTGTGCCGCTGCAGCTGGCTGACATTGGTCTGCGCCGGCTCGTTGGCCGCCGACGCGATTTGCGCATGGCTACGCACATGGGCCGGGTCGTCCATCCGGCCCTGCACCGCAATCAGGCTGTCGCCATCGCGGCTGGGCACCAGGTGATCGATACGCTGCAGGCGATCGCGGCCTGCACGCGCGGCCACGCTGGCAGCAGTGTTGTGAAAGGCCGCGTCGTCGCGTAACCCGAGGCGTTCGCGCTGCCCATCCAACTGCACCACCGCGTCGTTGAACAGCTGGCTGCCGGGCTGCAACGCGGCGCCACGCACCTGATCCTGCGACTGCATGTCCTGCGCCTTCATCACCGACGCGATGCCGTGCAGATCCAGCCGATGCTTGAGCATCATGCCCCGCACCAGACGCTGGCCGAACGACAACGGGTCCGGCTCCGGCAATCCGATCTGATGGCCGGCGGCATCGGGCATGGCCCATTCGAGCGGGATGCTGTCTTCCTGCAGATGGGTGAGGATTTCGTTCTTGACATGGTAGCCGCAGATCAATCGACGGTGGGGGCGAGTGCCTTGATCCGTGCGACATCACCGTGCGCGATGGCCTTGGCGATGTCGGTCAGGGCGGGATTGCGAAAGGCGACGGTGTGGTCCTGCAGCGTCGCTGACATGGTGGCTTGCTCCTTGGCACCGGGCGAGGCGGTGCATGAGACCACGAAAAACGAGGTCGCAAGAACGAGCAGGGCGGGGAGTCGCGGTTGCATCGAAATCTCCTTCTCCTGATCGCAATCCTGATAACGCTGCGGCAAGTCCCGCCACAGCGGGGCGGATCCTAGCAGCTGCAAAAATCGCCTGCGGTAAGATTTCGTGACCTGGCTTTTCCTCGCATGACCCAGGGCTGGCCACATGCTCGGGGCCGCTTGCGCCGAGGACGCAGGCGCTCGCCTGTCACGCCAGCCTGCCGCCCGCCACAGCCAACGGTCACACCCCGACCGGCATAATGGCGCTTTGCGCGCAGATGGGTGCAATGGCGTACGAGCTACTGATCAGTGACTGCGATGGCGTTCTTGTCGACAGCGAGATATTGGCCGACCGGGTGATGCGTGAGGCGCTCGCGTCGTTCGTGCCGGGCGAGCCACTGGAACATCTGCTGGAAACCACGTTCGGGCAGACCACACGTGAGGTGTTGCGGCGGGTGGAAGAGCGCTTCGCGCTGCAGTTGCCGGACACCTTGCTGGCGCAAATCCAGGCGTGCAGCGAGGCCTTGATTCAGGCACAGGTGCAGCCGATCGCGGGCGTGCGCGAGGCGTTGGAACAGATTCCGCTGCCGCTGGCAGTGGCTTCCAACAGCCGGCGTCACAATGTGATTGCATCGGTGGAACGTGTCGGGCTCACCGCGCGTGCGGCGGGGCGCGTTTTCGGTGCGGATATGGTGGAGCGGCCCAAGCCGGCACCGGATGTCTATCTGCTGGCTGCACGCACGGCAGGAGTGTCGCCAGAGCGTTGCCTGGTCATCGAAGACAGTCCCACCGGCGCGACGGCGGCCGTCGCAGCAGGCATGCAGGTCCTGGGGTTCACCGGGGCCAGCCATATTCCGCCGGGACATGGCGACACCTTGCGCCGCATCGGTGTGATCGAGGTGTTTGACGACATGCGTGAATTGCCTGCGCTGTTCGCGCGGTTGGCGCAAAGGCGTGTGGGTTAAGTCGAAAGCTTGGTGAGTGGCGTGTGGGGTGTCCTTACCGCTCGCCGGATACGCCGTGAACCCATCCTTGGTGGCTCGATGGCGGCATCTATGCAGTCAACGGTCCCGCAAGCGGCGAGGACAATGCGCACCAGACAGATCGCGGGTGACCAACGAAAAGCAGTGCATGGCTACGAACAGATGCTGCACGTGTCGATTGGGCTGCTGCGGATCGATTGGCCATGACATCCGACAGAGGCAGCGACAGACATCGAATGAGCCAACGCGTGATCCTGTTGATGGCGTGTGCGATGCATCGCTTGCGTCAAGTATGCCAATCAACTTGACGGGTCCCTAGCCGCCACGTTCGCGGTACCTTGCGTGGCATGGATGCCGCGTACAAGGATGTACTTGCAGCGTGGCCCGCGGTGGTAGGCGGGCAAGGAAACTGCAGCACAACCTCAGATCACCGCTCTGCAGACGAATTGCCGCCCTACTTAATCGCGCTAAACAGCGCTCTTGTCCGTAGTTTCCACTTTTCCCATTTCTCTTCGGTCAGGGCATATGCAACAGGGCGCGATCTGCATCGCGCCCTGTTGCGTTTTCCGCTCTCGATCAACCGATCACGACGCGATCAACCACCCATCAACAACAGCGAAACCCACTCTTGCCGCCATAGCGCGCATCCTGGCGCTCGCGGAAAAACGCGGGGTAATCCATCACCGGTTTATCGGGGTGTTTCTCCAGCATGTGGCGCACGTAGTTGTCGTAGTCGGGAATGCCGCAGCACAACCGCGCGGTTTGTATGAGCCGCCGCCAGATGCGGCGATGCACCTGGTATTGGCTGGCAAGAACGAGTTGAGTGCCCATTACAGGTCTGCCATCTGGTGCGGTTGCAACGCCACGTACGGGGTTTCGCGGTCGCTGCGCTGCGGGTTGCGGCGTGCTGCCACGATCGTCTTGATCGAGTGGATCAGGATCGAGGCCACCACGAACAGGAACAGCACCGTCAGCCCGGTGTTGACGTAGGCATTGGTGACGATCTGCTGCATCTGCGGCACCGTCTTGGCCGGTGCGGTGATGGTGTTGCTGGCGATGGCGGCCTGGAACTTGTGTGCCTGTGCCATGAAGCCTTGCGCCGGATTGCTGTCGAAGATCTTGATCAGCCCCGCGTAGGTGGTGCACAGCAATAGCCACAGCGCCGGCACGATGGTGACCCACGCGTAACGGTCGCGCTTCATCTTGAACAGCACCACCGCACCGAGCATCAGCGCGATCCCGGCCAGCATCTGGTTGGAGATGCCGAACAACGGCCACAGCGTCTGGATGCCGCCGAACGGATCGATCACGCCGGTGTAGAGCAGGTAGCCCCACAGCGCCACACAACCGGCGGTGGCGATGATGTTGGCAGTCCACGATTCGGTCTTCTTCAACGCCGGGATGAAGTTGCCCAGCAGGTCCTGCAGCATGAAGCGGCCCGCGCGCGTGCCGGCATCCACGGCAGTCAGGATGAACAAGGCTTCGAACAGGATGGCGAAGTGGTACCAGAACGGCATGGTGTCTTCGCCTGGCAGCAACTGATGCAGGATCTGCGCGATGCCCACTGCCAGCGTGGGCGCACCGCCGGCACGGGCCAGGATGCTGTGTTCGCCGATATCGCGTGCGGTGGCCTCGAGCACCTGCGGAGTGATCGAAAAGCCCCACTCGCTGATCTTGGCGGCTACCGCGACAGTGTCGGTGCCAACCAGCGAGGCGGGACTGTTCATCGCGAAGTAGATGCCCGGCTCGATGATCGATGCGGCCACCAGCGCCATGATTGCCACGAACGATTCCATCAGCATGCCGCCGTAGCCGATGTAGCGCATGTGGCCTTCATTGGCGAGTAGCTTGGGCGTGGTGCCCGAGGCGATCAGCGCATGGAAACCGGAGACCGCACCGCAGGCAATCGTGATGAACAGGAACGGGAAAATGCCGCCTTTCCATACCGGGCCGTCGCCGGTGGAGGCGAACTGTGTCAGTGCCGGCATTTTCAGGTCGGGCATCACGACCAGGATGCCGATCGCCAGCGCCAGGATGGTGCCGATCTTGAGGAAGGTGGACAGGTAATCGCGCGGTGCCAGCAACAGCCACACCGGCAATACCGAGGCGACGAAGCCGTAGCCGATCAGCATCCAGGTGATCTGCTTGGCAGTGAAGGTAAAGGCCGGCCCCCAGGTCGGGTCGGCGGCGACCTTGCCGCCCAGCCAGATCGCGCCCAGCAGCAGGATCAGTCCCACCACCGAGATCTCGCCGATCTTGCCGACGCGGATGTAGCGCATGTACACGCCCATCATCAGCGCGATGGGCATCGTCGCGATGACGGTGAACATGCCCCACGGGCTCTCGGCCAATGCCTTGACCACCACCATCGCCAGCACCGCCAGGATGATGATCATGATCAGGAACGCACCGAACAGCGCGATGGTGCCGGGTACCTGGCCCATTTCCTCGCGCACCAGATCGCCCAGCGAGCGACCGTTGCGGCGGGAGGACAGGAACAACACCACGAAGTCCTGCACCGCACCGGCGAACACCACGCCCACCACCAGCCACAGCAGCCCGGGCAGGTAGCCCATCTGCGCGGCGAGCACCGGGCCGACCAATGGCCCGGCACCGGCGATGGCGGCGAAGTGGTGGCCGAACAGCACGTGCTTGTTGGTGGGCACGTAATCCAGGCCGTCGTTGTTGGCCACCGCCGGCGTGGCGCGGTTGGCGTCCAGCTGCATCACTTTGTCGGCGATGAACAGGCTGTAGAACCGGTAGGCGATCAGATAGATCGACACCGCCGCCACCACGATCCATATCGCATTGATATGTTCGCCGCGCCTTAGCGCTACGGTGCCCAGACAGAACGCGGCCAACAGCGCCAGCGCGCCCCAGGCCAGCTTCGAGAACCCTTTCATGCATACCCCTCGGAAACGATTCGCCCAAGGGTCCACCCACGCCCGGCCGTGGTCAATGCCAGCCTGGCGCGAGTGGGTAAAACTTTGGTCGTAGGGTGCGACGGTCACAGATGGGTTAGAGACGCTGCCGCGCTGGCGACGTTTGGAACGATCGGTTGCAGCGATCGCGGTTGGGCGCCGGGGCCAACGCACCCATCATGGGTGCTTCGCCACAGAGCACAGGGACAAGCGATGAGTACCACGACCACCCCAGCGGCGCACGTGCTGCGCACCATCCGCGGCATGCCGACCTCCGACGGCGCCGGCGTGAGGCTGACCCGCGTCATCGGCACCCAGCAGCTGCCGGAGCTGGACCCGTTTCTGATGCTGGACGAGTTCGGTACCGAGAAGGCCGAGGACTATATCGGCGGTTTTCCAAGCCACCCGCATCGCGGCTTCGAGACGGTGACCTATATGCTCGACGGGCGCATGCGCCACAAGGACAACCACGGCAACGAAGGCCTGCTGACGCCGGGCAGCGTGCAGTGGATGACCGCCGGCCGCGGGCTGATCCATTCGGAAATGCCGGAGCAGGAGTCCGGGCGCATGCGCGGCTTTCAGCTATGGGTGAACTTGCCGGCGCGCGACAAGATGACCGACCCCAAGTACCAGGAATACGCACCCGACCACATCCCGGTGGCGCACCCGGCGCCCGGCGTGACGGTCAAGGTGATTGCCGGTGCGGTGGGCGAGGTGGTCGGGCCGATCGTGCAACCTGCAACCAGTCCGGTGTATCTGGATATCGCGTTGGAACCGGACGTGGAGTGGGAGTATCGGCTGCCCAGTGGACATAACGCGTTCGCGTATGCCTTCGAAGGCGGGCTGACGGTGGGTGAGGAAGATGCTGCGCGTGCACTTCCGGCGCAGCAACTGGCGGTGCTGGGGGGAGGCGAGCGTTTGCGCCTGCGTGCCGGTGCCGACGGTGCGCAATTGATTCTGGTCGCAGGCCGCCCGCTCAACGAGCCGGTGATGCGGCATGGCCCGTTCGTGATGAACACCAAGCAGGAGCTGATGCAGGCGTTTGTGGATTTCCAGGAAGGCCGGTTTTGACAGTCGTTGAGTAGTGAGATGTAACGATGTTTCGTAGATGGAGACCAGTGGTATTTGCGGCGTGATGGTAATGCTGGTGAGCGATACGGCTTCGATCGAGACCGCTGTTTATGTCAAATTCCCGGATGTGATGTAGGAATTTTGCGTAGTTTCCTTGAGTTTAAGCAGGTGCGCTGAAGCGAGTTGTGCGTACCGCTCGTCGTATGTTGAATGGAGCCGCGTGCTGCATCTGCAGCTCGCGTCACCGATACCGGCTATCGATTGAAATTCAGGAGCGAAAATGCGCAAATTTTCTCGTAATTCTTCTCTGCTTGTAGCGTTTTTGTTGAGCTCGATCTGTGCCTGTGCGCAAGCGCAGAAAAGGGTCGGGACGTCGATTTACAATAATTCGCCGGCTGTTGCGTTGAGATACTCTGGCGCGGAGAATGGCTGTTATGCAATTCCAAAACCTGATAGACCCGGCCAGGGCGTCGGAGGGCCTGTACTGGAAACTGGTCAGGTTTACTATATCGTTGCAATGAGCAGCGTCGATTGCGCAGGCGGAACCGGCCTTGCCGGATTGAGTGCCAGGCTTCTGCCAAGACCACGCCAAGCGATCCGTATCTATCGCGATCACATAACGACTGGCACTAATTAATTAGGGCTGATAGCTCTCCACACGCGCCGCTGCATCACGGCACGGCGCGTGTGTTGGTCGAGTCAGCGCTGCAGCGCCAGACTGGCCGGCTGCAGATCCATGTTGTGCACCATCGATTGCATCGAGGCGAGTTCTTCGGTGCTGGCGCCGTCGATCCACAATTGCGCGTAGCGCTTCTTGCCCAGTTCGACCACGGTGACGCGGCGCGATTCCATGCCCGGCACTTCGCGGCGCCCCAGATCGAGCTTGTACCAGTAGAAATCTTCCTGCTGGATCTGGCCCTTTTCGGCGCGGCGGTCGCGTGCCAGCGCCATTGCCGGGTCGCGGGTGGTGAGCATCACCCCGACCACCTGCCGGCCATCGGCGGTCATGGCCTTGCAGACGAGGTAATCGGCGCCAGCGAGTTCGCTCCACTGCAGGCCGGACGCCGGCGGCAATGGCGGGCAGACCGGCGAGGGCTGGGCGTGGGCGGTGGCAGCGGCGAGCAGCAAGCTCAGGCCGACAAGGCAGGATGCAGATTTCATATACGATTCCCCGGCATTGGATGACGATGCGGGCGCGCCAACCTCGTGCCGTTGCAGCGCCCCAAGCTCCCCGCCTCGGGCCTGCCGTCCACGCAACGCGCTCCGTCTATGCAGTCATCACTACCACAGTTTTGCGAACCTGCTCAAGCGATGTCGCAAACGTGCGTGGCGCCGCATATGCGGCGTGGCACTTCCGTTACGAGACCTGGTGTTTACGCACGTGGTTCCATGCGCGCAGCGCACGGTTTCAGGGGTAATTAACCGGTTTTGCGGCCGGCGTTTCCGGCAGCGGAATGTATTCCTTGTCGTCGCCGGGAATGCTGCCGAAGCGACCCGCTTGCCAGTCGTCCTTGGCCTGCTCGATGCGTTCCTTGGAGCTGGAGACGAAGTTCCACCACAGATGGCGCGGCCCATCCAGCGGCTCACCGCCGAGCAGCATCGCCTTGATCGGTGTCTTGGCGCGCAGGCGGCCGCGCGCGCCGGGCGAGGGCACGATCAGGTGGCGAGACGGCACGTCGGCGCCATCCAGCTGCGCTTGGCCTTCCAGGATGTACAGGGCGCGCTCGGCGTGGCCGGTGTCCAGATCGAGCTCGGCATCGGGCGCCAGATCCAGCGCCACATTGAGCGTGCCGCTGAACACCTGCACCGGCGATTCCTCGCCGTACGCGCGGCCGGCGATGACGCGTAGCCACACGCCGTCGCGGCGTTGTTGCGGCAGGCTGGCCGCCGCGTGGTGATGGAAGGCCGGCGCGGTTTCTTCGGCCGAGCGTGGCAGGGCGATCCAGGTCTGCATGCCGTGCAATGCGTGTGCGTGTGCGCGGGCGCGCTCCGGGCCGGGCGTGCGCTCGGAATGCGCGATGCCACGGCCGGCGGTCATCCAGTTGACGTCGCCGGGGCGAATCACCTGGTCCGAGCCCAGCGTGTCGCGGTGGCCGATGTCGCCGGCCCACAGGAACGTCACCGTGGCCAGGCCGATGTGCGGATGCGGGCGGACATCGATGCGGTGATCCGGCTCCAGCAACGCCGGGCCCATGTGATCGACGAACACGAACGGGCCGATGCTGCGTGCCTGCAAGGTGGGCACGGCGCGGCGCACTTCCAGTCCACCGATGTCGTGGACGCGTGGGGCGATCAGGGTGGTCATGGCGGCGGCTCGCGACGAAGTGGGAGACAGAGATTGGCATGTGCGCGGCGCGGCGTGTGTAGGTTCGGCCGCGACGGAATGTTCTGTGCGTGGCCTGCACATCAGCACGCGTTTTTACCTGCGCACTGCGCGGTGCGTCTTCCCGGCGCTAGAGCAGGCTGGCTTGCGTGGGCACATCGATCTCGCCGCGGCGCGAGGCCAGCCGGTCGGCCAGACGCGTGGGTTCGGGCAGGCGATACGCGCGCAATGTGCGCAGGGTCCAGTCGAGCGCGCCTTGCATCGACATGCGATGGCCGGGCGAGACGATCAAGGGATTGCAGCGCGGCTTGCTGCGCAGCGCCCAGCCGATTTGCATGCCACCCAGCAGGATCGGCGTGTGGTCGCCGCGTTCCGGGCCGGGCTCGGCGAAGCTGCCGGCCAGGCGTTGCTTGGCGATGCCGATGCATGGCAGGCCGGTCACCACGCCGAAGTGCGCCGCGATGCCGAGCTTGCGTGGATGCGCGATGCCTTGGCCGTCGATGAAGACCAGATCCGGCGTGCGCGAGAGCAGTGCAAGCGCCTGCAGCAATGCCGGTAATTCGCGGAAACTGAGCAGGCCGGGCACATAGGGCATTGAGGTCGGCACGCGCGCCACGTGCGTTTCCAGCGGCAGCAGTGTGTGCGCATCCAGCACTACCGCGGCCGCGCGCGTGGTCTGGCCATCGTCTTCGAACCCGACGTCGAAGCCTGCAAGCAGCTGCGGGGTGGCGCTCACGGCGTCGTGCAGCACCACGCACTGTGCCAGTTGCTGTTGCAACTGTCGCGCCTGAATCACGCTGCCGTCCCAACCGGCGAAGACGGGGTCGTTGGTCTGCATTCCCACAGCATCGCGCGTTGTCCGTGGCGATCGCGTGCACGCCTGCGCTGCACGCGCTGCCGCTACAATCGCAGGCTGATCGGCCCCCAATCGGAGAACCGTAGTGACCCGTAAACTCGTACTGCTGCGCCATGGCCAGAGCCAATGGAATCTGGACAACCGTTTCACCGGCTGGGTGGATGTGGAACTCACCGAGCAGGGCCGCCAGGAAGCTGCGGCGGCCGGCAAGCTGATGAAGGACGAAGGGCTGCAGTTCGATGTCGCCCACACCTCGGTGCTCAAGCGCGCCATCCACACGTTGCAGGGCGCATTGAAGGAACTCGATCAGGACTGGCTGCCGGTGTCCAAGAGCTGGCGCCTCAACGAGCGTCACTATGGCGGACTGCAGGGTCTGGACAAGGCCGAAACCGCGGCCAAACACGGCGAGGAGCAGGTCAAGATCTGGCGCCGTTCGTACGACATCCCGCCACCTGCAATGGACGTCGCCGACCCGGGTCACCCGTGTCACGACCGTCGCTACGCCACGCTCGATCGCAATGCATTGCCTGGCACCGAGTCGTTGGCGACCACGCTGGTGCGCGTGCTGCCGTATTGGCACGACGCGATTGCGCCGCAGTTGAAGGCCGGGCAGACCGTGCTGGTGACCGCGCACGGCAACTCGCTGCGTGCGCTGTACAAGTACCTCAACGACGTCTCCAACGAGCAGATCCTGGAGCTCAACATCCCCACCGGCATCCCGCTGCTGTTCGAACTGGACGACAACCTGCAGGTGCGCAGCTTCCGTTATCTGGGCGACCCGGAAGCGGCCAAGCGCGCGGCCGAAGCGGTCGCCAACCAGGGCAAGGCGAAGTAATCGCCGCCGGCGTTGCAGCGCTGCGTGCATCGCGCGCAGCGCCGTTTTGTGTGTGGCACCCGGCTGCAAAGCGCTGCGTGCCGTTTTGAATGGACCCGGTGCGTGGGCGTGATGTGCGCGCCGCGCCGAGATGCAGGCGAGACATGATGTCCGGCAAACGGAAAACCCGGCAGATGACTGCCGTTTAGTGTCGCGCGTACCTGGTGACGTTGGGCTTGCTGCTGGCAGGTGCTCCTGCCTTTGTCGCCCTGGCCGCTGGCGACATCTCCGGCCCCGGGCTGGCGCTGGCGCTGCTGATCTGCGCGATGGGCGTGCTGCTGCTGGGGTTTGGCTTTGTTGGACCGGCGCGACAGATGGACGCGTGGGCCGATATGGCGTCCGCGCATGAGGCCGCTCTGGTGCTGATGGTGTTGGCGTATCCGGTGTACCTGTTGATGGCGCCGTTCTACGCGCGGCGTTGACTGCATGCGATGGCGCGCGCTGCGCCGGGGGGCAGCTGTGGGTTGAGAGGTGAGTGGTGCGGCGTCAGCGGTCGATGCAGACGCGCATGTGGGCTGTCGCTACAACGACTTTCGAGAAGGCACGGCATCCGACGCTATGACGTTGCGGTGCCGTTGCAGTGATCCGGTGTGGCCGGTCGTCAAGCGGCTGAAGAAGAGGCGAGCGCCGTTTGATGCGCCGCTCTTCGCAGTCGCTTCCAACCGGCTGCCGACTTTTTTCGACCGCGCATGCGCGGTCATGGCTTGGAGAATTCAATGAAGTTGCGCAAGTTCGCTCCGCTGTCGCTTGCGGTGGCCATCGTGGTAGCCCTGTCTGCGTGCGGCGCCTCCGACGACACGGGCAAGGTGGCGCCCCCCGCAGCGCAGCCGGTCCCGACCAAGGTGGATGTGTCCAAGCTGGATGCGCCGATCGTGGCATTCGGCAGCGGCGATCTGGATCCGACCATCGCGGCGTGCCAGGACCTCAATGGATTCGTCAACGCCAAGTGGCTCAAGGCCAATCCGGTGCCGTCCGACCGCACCAGCTGGGGCAGTTTCGAGGTGCTGGCCGAGCGCTCGCTGACCATCCAGCATGCGCTGGTGGAGCAATTGGCGCGCGGCAATCTGTCGGCCGGGTCGGTGGATGCCAAGATCGCCGATCTATGGCGGACCGGCTCGGATGAAGCGGCGATCGACAAGGCCGGCATCGCCCCGCTGCAGCCGCAGTTGAAGGACATCGATGCGCTGACCGATGCGCCGGCCATCGCCGCGTGGTTGCGCAACAGCTATGCGCAAGGCCAGGGCTTCGTGTTTTCGTTCGGCGCCAATGCCGACTACAAGAATTCCGAACAAACGATCGCCTACGCGGGGCAGGGCGGTCTGGCCTTGCCGGAAAAGGGCTATTACACCGATCCGGCGCAGGCAAAGATCCGCGAGCAGTACGTGGCCTATATCGCGCGGATGCTGGAACTGTCGGGCGTTCCGGCAGCGCAGGCGGCCACCCAGGCCAAGGCGGTGATGGCGTTTGAGACGCGCCTTGCCAATGCGTCGTTGTCGCGCATCGAACTGCGCGATCCGGCCAAGCGCTACAACCCGGTCGACGTGGCCGGCGCCAACGCCATCACGCCGCACTTCGACTGGAAGGCGTTCTTCGCGGCGCTCAAGGTGCCGGCCGGCACATTCTCGCTGAGCCAGCCGGGCTACTTCGCCGAGCTCGATACGATGTTGGCCGATACCCCGGTCGAGACCTGGAAAGCCTATCTGCGCTTCCATAGCATCGACGAAGCGGCGCCGTATCTGGCCAAGCCGTTCGAGCAGGCCAACTTCGATTTCTATGCAAAGACCCTGCGTGGCCAGCAGGACATGCTGCCGCGCTGGAAGCGCACCTTGAATGCGGTCAACGCGGCGCTGGGCGAGGCGTTGGGCCAGCTGTACGTGCAATCTGCCTTCCCGGCCGAATCGAAGGCGCAGATGCAGCAACTGGTGCAGAACCTGTCGGCAGCGCTCAAGGCACGGCTGGAAAAGCTCGACTGGATGAGCGCGGAAACCAAACAGCGCGCATTGGAAAAATGGGCCAGCTTCACCCCGAAGATCGGGTATCCGGACCAGTGGCGCGATTGGTCCGGCCTGGAAACGCGTGGCGACGGATTCCTCGCCAACATGCAGGCCGCACAGGCATTCAACTACCGCTACATGCTGGACAAGATCGGCAAGCCGGTCGACAAGCGCGAGTGGCACATGACGCCGCAGACGGTGAATGCGTACTACAACGCCACCCGCAACGAGATCGTATTTCCGGCAGCGATCCTGCAGCCGCCGTTCTTCGACCCCAAGGCCGATCCGGCGTTGAACTACGGCGGCATCGGCGCGGTGATCGGGCACGAAATGATGCACGGCTACGACGATTCCGGCAGCCAGTTCGATGCCAAGGGCAATTTCGACAGCTGGTGGACCGATGCGGACCGCAAGTTGTTCAACGAGCGCACCGATCAGCTGGTGGCGCAGTTCGACGGCTATGAAGCGATCAAAGGCGTACACGTCAAAGGCAAGCTGACACTGGGCGAAAACATCGGCGATCTGGGCGGCCTGACCGTGGCCTACGACGCCTTGCAGATGGCATTGCAGGAACAGCCCGCCGCCAACAAGGACATCGACGGCTATTCGCAGGGCCAGCGCTTCTTCATGAACTGGGCAACCGTGTGGCGCCGCAATTTCACCGATGGCGAATTACGCGTACGCTTGAACACCGATCCGCACGCGCCGGCGAATTTCCGCGCCAATGGCGCGCCGTCGAACATGCCGGCATTTGCGCAGGCCTTCCAGTGCAAGCCTGGTGATGCGATGGTGCGCGGCGACAGGGAGCGCGTGACCATCTGGTAAGCCGCGGCGTGGCGCGCGAGGTTGTTGCTTCGGTAGCTTGCGCGCGGCTTGTCTGAGAACGCTGTGCGAGTCCTATCGCTGACCATACGCGCCATCATGGTAGTGAAGGCCTCAAGTAAGTGCACTGTTTTTGACCTGCGTTGTTGAGTCCGCTCGTGGCGGCGTCTGCACACCGGTCTGCGCGCGCGGGCCCTACACTGCCGCGCTGTGATTCGCGGAGCCGGCGGTGACGAAGCGGAAGGTTTTCAAATGGTTCGGTAGTGCGCTGGTCCTGCTGGTGTTGGCCAGCGTGCTGTCGCTGTACGGCTATGGACGCTTTGCCGACCGCCAACGTGGCCCGGTCAGTCATGTGCTGCCTGCCACGGCAGTGGCGACGCCGATCGACACGGTGGTGGCGCCCTTGCAACAGGCGCATGCCGATCGGACCGGCATGGTGATCCTGCCGGACAACGTCGATGCGTTCGCGGTGCGTGCACTCACCGCGCGTGCGGCCGGGCGCAGCCTGGACCTGCAGTACTACATCTGGCACGCCGATTTCACCGGCAACCTGCTGCACAACGAATTGCTGCGTGCGGCCGATCGCGGCGTGCGCGTTCGTCTGTTACTGGACGACATGAATATCCACGGCAGCGATTCGGTGCTGGCGGCGCTGGATAGCCACCCGATGATCGAGATTCGCCTGTTCAACCCGACGCGCGCGCGCGAAGGCACCTTGATGCGGGGTGTGGAACTGGTGATGCGCATGTTCAGCATCAACCGTCGCATGCACAACAAGGCCTGGATTGCCGATGGCCGCATCGCGGTGGTGGGTGGGCGCAATGTGGGCGACGAATACTTCGACGCGGCACGTGACACCAATTTCATGGACATGGATGCAGCGCTGATGGGGCCGGCGGTGGGCCAGGCCGAGCAGGTGTTCGACGCATACTGGAACAGCCCCAACGCCTTGCCGTTGTCGGCGCTGGTCACCGCAATGCCGCAAGCGCTGGAGGCGTTGCGTGGCAGCCTGGATGCCGGCATGGCGTCGACGCGCGCGCACCCGTATGTGGAGCGCTTACAGCGTTCGCCCAGCGTGCGCGAACTGATGCAGGGCGACCGCCCGGTGCATTGGGTGTCGCAGGCGCGCATCGTCTCCGATCCGCCGGAAAAAGCCGAAGGCGCGCAGCCGCAAGCCAACTGGATGACGCCGGTGCTGATCGGCGAAATGGCGCATGCGCAGCGCGAACTGAAAGTGATTTCGCCGTATTTCGTGCCGGGTGACGAAGGCATGCGTTGGATCGGCAACCTGCGCCAGCGCGATGTACGGGTGAGCATCCTGACCAACTCGTTGGCGGCCAACGATGTGGTGGCGGTGCACAGCGGCTATGCCGGCTATCGCGTGCCTCTGCTGCAGCAGGGCGTGCGCCTGCACGAGCTCAAGCCGATGGGCAAACCGGACGGCAGCCTGTTCGGTTCCAGCGGCGCCAGCCTGCACACCAAGGCCTTCGTGGTCGACGACAGCAGCGGCTTCATCGGTTCGTTCAACCTCGACCCGCGCTCGATGAACCTCAATACCGAAATGGGCCTGCTGTTCAACGACCGCGTGGTCACCGCAGAACTGGAACGGCTGTACAACCACAAGGTCAGTGCACCGGTGAGTTACCGCGTGACCCTGGACCAGGGCCAGCTGCGTTGGCATGACGATGCCGCACAGCCGCCGGAGGTGTGGTCGCGCGAGCCGGCCGCGAGCGTGTGGCGGCGTGGCGCAGCGACGGTGATGGGCTGGTTGCCGCTGGAGTCGCAGCTGTAACTGCCTGCTCAGGGGGTTTGCCCTCATCCGCCCTTCGGGCACCTTCTCCCGCAGGCGCGAGAAGGGAATGTGGCGGCCTGTGATGGATAGGAAAAATGCGCGCGTCGGTCCTCCCCAGGCGCAGTGGTTCGGTTGGAACACACGCAGTGGTTGTGTCCAGCAGATGCACAGGCTCTGTCGAGCAGAAGACGCGGTGGTTCTGTCAGAGACCTTTCGCGCGTGACGTAGACGTCTTACTGCAGCTGCGTCACGATCTCGCGTGCCATTGCGCCCAGCGGCAGGATGCGATCTGCGCCGCCGCGTTTGATCGCTTCCTTGGGCATGCCGAACACGATGCTGGTCTGCTCGTCCTGCGCCACCGTGCGTGCGCCGGCCTGGCGCATTTCCAGCAGGCCGGCGGCGCCGTCGTCGCCCATGCCGGTCATGATGATGCCCAGCGCATTGCTGCCGGCCGCACGCGCGGCCGAGCGAAACAGCACATCCACCGACGGGCGATGCCGGTTGACCGGTGGGCCTTCCAGCACTTCGACGAAATACTGCGCGCCGCTGCGGCGCAGCAGCAGATGCTTGCCGCCAGGAGCGATCAATGCGCGGCCCGGCATCACGCGGTCGTTATTGGCAGCTTCCTTCACTGCGATCTGGCACAAGCCGTTGAGACGTGCAGCGAAGGCGGCGGTGAACTTCTCCGGCATGTGCTGCACGATCACGATGCCGGGACAGACGCGCGGCAATGCAGTGAGCACTTCTTCCAGCGCCTGGGTGCCGCCGGTGGAGGTGCCGATGGCGACGATGCGTTCGGTGGTCTGCGCCAGCGCGCGCCCGCTCTGCGCCGGCAGGATCACATCGGCAGTGTGTTTGACCTCGGCCTCCAGCGGCGCGGCTGTCGCGCGCGCGACCAGCCGCTTGACGTTGGCGCGTGCGGCGCTGCGCACGGTGGCCACCAGTTCGTCGGCAGAGTCGGTGAGAAATTGCTTGAGCCCCAGCCGGGGTTTGGTCACCACGGCCACCGCGCCGGCGGCCAGCGCATCCATGGTGACGCGCGCGCCTTTTTCGGTGAGCGTGGAGCAGATCACCACCGGCGTGGGCCGCTCGCTCATGATCTTGCGCAGGAAGGTGATGCCATCCATACGCGGCATTTCCACGTCCAGCACGATCACGTCCGGCCACTGCCTGCGCATTTTCTCTATGGCAAGCAACGGGTCGGCGGCGGTGGCGATCACCTCGATGTCGGCCGCGTCGTTGAGCACGTTCACCAGTACCTGGCGCACCACAGCGGAGTCATCGACCACCAGCGCCTTGATGGTCTTGGGGCTGGCAGTCGGGCTGGCAGTGGGGCGGTTGAACGCTGTCGACACGGTGAATCCTTGGGTCATGCCTTGCGGAAAATCGAGGGTGCCACCTGGACCAGATCGATGTCGAGTTCGCTCAGGCTTTCCGAATGGCCGATGCAGAAATGCCCACCCGATTTGAGGTTGGACAGCACGCGCAGGATGACTTCGCGCTTGGTCTGGCCATTGAAATAGATCATCACATTACGCAGGAAAATCGCATCGAAACTGCCCAGTGTCGGCAACGCGGTGTTGAGATTGGCGTGCACGAACTGCACGCGCTCGCGCAGGCGTCGCTCCACCAGCAAGGTGCCGTCGTACTCGCCCTGGCCCCGCAGGCAATAGCGTTTGAGATACGCCTGCGGGATGCCGTCGATGCGTTGCAGCGCGTAATGGCCGGTACGTGCCTTGGCCAGCACGCGGGTGCTGATGTCGCTGCCGACCACTTCGAACGGGCGGCCCTGCAAGGTGTCGTCCAGCACCATGGCCATGCTGTAGGCCTCTTCGCCGCTGGAACTGGCAGCGCTCCAGCAGCGGAACGGCAGCCCGCCGCGGTGTTCGCCGGCCAGCTTGCGTAGCAAGTCGAAATGTTTGGGCTCGCGGAAAAAATAGGTTTCGTTGGTGGTGAGCAGGTCGATCGCGGTCTGGATCTCCGCACGGTCCTGGCGGCTCTCCAGCAACTGCAGATACTGCGTGTAGGTGCTGAACTGATGTTCGCGCAGACGCTTGCCCAGCCGGCCGCACAACATGGCTTTTTTACCCGAGGAAATGCTGATGCCGGCTGCTTCGAAGATGAAGCGCTGGAAGCGGCCGAACTCCTGTTCGGTGATGGCGGTGGCGGTACTCATGGCTCAGGCCACATCCGCATCGCTGGGGAGGGTCGTGTCGCTCAGACGCGCGATGCGCACGGCATGTTCGCGCCACCACTCCGACAGCATCGGCCCGGGCATCGGCGACGCCATCAGATAGCCTTGCGCCAGGTCGCAGCCGAGTTCGCGCAGCAGCCGCCAGTCGTCGGGCGTTTCCACGCCTTCGGCCACGGCGGTGAGTTCCAAGCGATGCGCCAGTTCCAGCGTGGATTCGAGCACGGTGCGCTGGCTGCGGCTGCGATGCGCGGCCTGCACAAAGCTGCGGTCCAGTTTGAGTTCGGTGAAGGGAATGCTGGCCAGGCGTTGCAGCGACGAGAAACCGGTGCCGTAATCGTCGATGGACAGCCCGAAACCGTGCAGGCGCAAACGCGCGAGCATGCTCAAGGCATTGGCCGGCTCCACGATGGCGCTTTCGGTGAGTTCCAGCACCAGATCGGCCGGGCTTAGGCCGTTGTCGCTGAGCTTGGCGCACAGTTCTTCAAGAAAATGATCTTCGCCCAGCAGCCTGGGCGAGAGGTTCAATGCCAGGCTCAGATCGAAGCCTTCGGCGCGCCACTCCACCAATTGCGCAATGGCCTTGTCGATCACCTGCTGGGTCAATGCATGGATCAAGCCTTCGCGTTCGGCCAGCGGAATGAAGCGGTCCGGCCCGATCATGTCGCCTTGCGGGCGGCGCCAACGTGCGAGCGCTTCCACGCCGCGCAGGCGGCCGTCTTGCAGATCGAGTTTGGGCTGGTAGGCCACACGGATTTCGCCGCGGCGCATGGCACGATCCAGACGCGAGGCGGCTGCACCGCCGCTGGACATCAGCGGCGAAATCGCCGCCGGGGCGAATACCGGTGCGCCCGCGGCCGGCTCCGGTTCGCAATCCAGCACGGTGGCCAGGTCCTGCAGGTTCATCGGCTTTTCGATGCCGCCCAGCACGCGCACGCCGGCACTGCGGCTGAGTTGCATCACCGCATCGATCAAGGCGCTGCCACGTTGCGACACCACCACCACCGGCACGCCGTATTTACCGCGCGCCAGGGCATCGAGCAGTTGCACGCCGTCCATGCCAGGCATTTCCAGGTCGACCAGCAGCAACGATGGCGCCTGAGCATGCGTCAGCCATGCCAGTGCCGCGTGCCCGTCGACTGCGCCGTCGACCATGTTGGCGCCGAGCTGGCGACATAACGCCATGGCGTGTTCGCGCTGGACCACGCTGTCGTCCACGACCAGAACCGGGCCGGCCAGCGTGCAGTTGCAGGAGAGAAGAGCAGGGCGCATGGGAGTCCTCGGGTGCATGCGTGAGATCAGGCTGCCAGTTCGGCGGCCGGGAGCTGGGCGAGTGCATGGTTGCCCAGCACGGCATCGGCATCGAGCAGGATCACGAAGCGCTCGCCGATCTTGCCCATGGCGTGGATGAAGTCGCGCGCGATGCCGGCACCGAAGCTGGGCGTGT
Organism: Xanthomonas bromi; assembly: GCF_900092025.1. GTDB lineage: Bacteria > Pseudomonadota > Gammaproteobacteria > Xanthomonadales > Xanthomonadaceae > Xanthomonas > Xanthomonas bromi. Next base: position 134,400 of record NZ_FLTX01000027.1, on the reverse strand, counting down.
CGACGATGTCGGCCGGCGCGATCTCCAACACTTCGCTGACCGCATCCACCAACAACCCAAGCACCTGATGCAGCTGGCCGTGCGCGATTTCCACGATCACGATGCAACTGCGCTTGGTGATCGCACTGGCATTGCGGCCGAAGCGCTGCTGCAGGTCCACCACCGGTACGACCGCGCCGCGCAGGTTGATCACCCCACGTAGCGCCGGCGGCATCATCGGCACGTCGGTGGGGACGCGGTATTCGATGATTTCCTTGATGCCCAGGATGCCCAGGCCGAACATCTCCCCGCCCAGCAAAAACGTGAGGTATTGCTGCGGTGCCGTCGATGACGGCACGGCGTGGTTGGTTGCAGTGTGCGCTTGCATCGTCGGCTCCTCAGAAGCTGGCGAATTGCGATTCGTCGATGGCATCGGCGGTTGCCGCCACCACGCCGAGCTGACGCACGTTGGTGCGGCGTGGCGGTGCGCTGATCGGCGCCGAGTGGCTGGCCGGCAAGACACGGCGTGGGCCGCTCTTGTTGCCTGCGCCGGCGCTGCGCCCACCGTTGCCCAGGCGGAAGAAGCCCATCAACTGCTGCAGCTGTTCGGCCTGCGCGCTCATTTCTTCGGAGGTGGCAGCCAGTTCTTCGGCATTGGCCGCGGCCGATTGCGTGGTCTGGTTCAACTGGCCCACGGCCGTGTTGATCTGGCTGACGCCAGCAGTCTGTTCTTCGGAAGCGGCGGCGATTTCCTGCACCAGGTCGGAGGTGCGGCGGATCGAAGGCACCATCTCGCCCAGCACGCGGCCGGCGCTTTCGGCCAGTTCCACGCTGGATTCGGCCACTTCGCCGATTTCCTGCGCGGCGATCTGGCTGCGCTCGGCGAGCTTGCGTACTTCGGCGGCCACCACCGCAAAGCCCTTGCCGTGTTCGCCGGCACGCGCGGCTTCGATGGCGGCATTGAGCGCCAACAGGTTGGTCTGATACGCGATGTCGTCGATGATGCCGATCTTCTTGGCAATGTCCTTCATCGCCACCACGGTGGCGCGCACGGTGTCGCCGCCGTCGGCCGCTTCGCTGGCGGCCTTGGCGGCCATGCTGTCGGTGACGCGTGCGTTTTCGGTGTTCTGCGCGATGGAGGCGGTCATCTGTTCCAGCGAGGCGCTGGTTTCTTCGACGCCGGCTGCCTGTTCGCTGGCCGCCTGGGCGAGCGCCTGCGCGGTGGCGCTGACTTCTTCCGACGCGCTGGCCAGGTTTTCGGCGTTGCGGTTGACCTCATCGACGATTTCGGTGAGTCGGCTCATGGTGGTGTTGACGTAGCGCTGCATGTCGGCGAATGCGCCTTCGTAGCGGCCTTCCACGGTGTGGGTGAGGTCGCCATCGGCCATCGCGCCCATGACCTGGATCACTTCGGAAATGCTGCGCAGGTTGCCGCGTGCGCGTTCCACGGTCTCGTTGATGAAGGCCTTTTTGCCCGGCAGCTGCGCCAGCGGCGCGTCGAAGTTGCCGCGGCCGAACTCGGCCACCACACCCATCGCCAGTTTCTTGACCGCGATGTGCGCGCCGACCATCTGATTGATGCCCAGCGCCATGCTGCGGAAGTCGCCATTGAAGCGCGCGCTGTCGATGACCACGTCGATATCGCCGGCTTCGTGTTCGGCCGACATGTGGTTGATCTCGGCGATCAGGCCGGTGAGATTGCCGCGGACCTGTTCGATGGTGTCGTTGATGAAGCGCTTCTTGCCCGGCAGCAACGGCAGCTGCGCGGTGAAGTTGCCGCGGCCGAATTCGTCGACGCAGGCGATGGCCTGTTTCTTGACGGCGATATGGCTGGCCACCATCGCATTGATGCTCTCGGCCATGCGGCGGAAATCGCCGGTGAAGCGCCGGGTGTCGATGACCACGTCGATATCGCCGGCATCGTGCTCGGCCGACATGCGGTTGACCTCGGCGACCATGCCGGTGAGGTTGCCGCGGATCTGGTCCACCACGTCGTTGATGAAGGCCTTCTGGCCCGGCAGGCGTTCGAGTTCGGCGGAAAAATTGCCGCGGCCGAACTCGGCCACGCACGCCATCGCCTGTTTTTTCACCGCGATATGACCGGCCACCATGCGGTTGATGCCATCGCCCATGGTGCGGAAATCGCCGTCGAAGCGCGCCACGTCGATACGCGCATCGATCTGCCCGGCATCGTGTTCGCGCGAGACGCGGTTGATCTCTTCGTTGACATGGCGGATGCCGCTCTGCACCTTGCGCAGCCCGCGCAGGACGTCGCCGGCCTGCTCGTCGCGCACTTGCGGCAGGGCCACATCGAAGTTGCCGCGCGAGAAGGCGTCCAGTGTGGTGGTGGCCAGCTGCAGCGACTCGCTGGCAAACCGGATTGCCCAGACCAGCAAGGCGCCGCTGACCAGTGCAGCGACGATGCTGGTGCCCAGCAAGGCCGCGTGCGACAGCGTCAGCGCAAAGCCGGCGACGACCACGACGACGGGCAGGGCGACGGCAAGCGCGGCGGTGAACCACAACTGCGTGGCGATAGGGAGACGGTGTGACATGGCGGTGGCTTCCTGGGGTCAGGTAACGACAAACGACGCGATTTGTGCGGTAGCGGTGGTGAGCGCGCTCAGGCAGCCAACGCGTCCTGGTTAGGGTGCAATTGCTGAATCAGGCTGGGCACATCCAGAATCAGCGCGACATCGCCGCTGCCCAGAATGCTCGACCCGCTGATACCTTTGACCTGCGCGAAGACCTTGGACAACGGCTTGATCACCGTCTGCCATTCGCCCAGCAGGGTGTCCACGACCAGGCCGAAACGCTGCGCGCCCTGGCGGATCACCACGATGCTTTCGCGCGACGGGGTCTTGCCGCCCAGCGCGAACAACTCGCGCAGACGGACATACGGCAACACGCTGCCGCGCAGGTCGATGTAGTCGCTGGCGTAGTCGGGCGTGAACTCCACGCACTCTTCGACGACATCCAGCGGCACCACGAAGACCGATTTGCCCACGCCGACCTGAAAGCCGTTGATGATGGCCAGCGTCAGCGGCAGGCGTACCGAAATGGTGGTGCCCAATCCGGCAGCGCTGTCGATCTCGACCGTGCCGCGCAGCGCGGTGATGTTGCGCTTGACCACGTCCATGCCGACGCCGCGCCCGGACAGATTGGTGACCTTCTCTGCGGTGGAAAAGCCCGGTTCGAAAATCATCGCGAACACGTCGCGGTCGCTGAGTTGGCGGCCCGGTTCGATCAGGCCACGTTCGAGCGCTTTGGCCAGGATGCGGTCGCGGTTCAAGCCGCCGCCATCGTCGGTGATCTGGATGACGATACTGCCGGAGTCGTGATACGCGTTGAGCCCAACGGTGCCGCGCGCAGGCTTGCCGCGCGTCACGCGTACGTCAGCCGGTTCGATGCCGTGGTCCATCGCATTGCGCACCAGATGGGTGAGCGGGTCGCCGATCTTTTCCACCACCGACTTGTCCAGTTCGGTGTCTTCGCCGGCCACCACCAGGGCGATGTCCTTGCCGAGCTCGCGCGCGACATCGTGCACCACGCGCTGGAAGCGGCTGAAGGTGCTGCCGATCTTGACCATGCGCAGCTGCAACGCGCTTTCGCGCACGTCTTCGACCAGGCCGGCCAGGATCGAGGCCGATTCCAGCAATTGCGCATCGCCGGTGCGTTGCGCATTGGCGTTGGTGCTGGACACGGCAATGATGAGTTCGCCGACCAGATCGATCATGCGATCGAGCTTGTCGGCATCCACGCGGATGGAGCGCGCGTCGGCGTTGCGTGCGCCTGCATCGGCTGCGGCGCGTGCGGGTGCCGCAGCCGACGCAGCAGCTGGCACTGCGGCAAGTGCAATTGCCGCAGTTGGCGCCACTGCAACCGCAGTCGGCGCGCGCGCGGCAAGCTCGGCACTGTCGGTCGGCGCCGGCACGGCCAGGATCTCCAGATCGCAATCTTCGCGGACGAATTCGAACACGTCCTCGATCGCGGCGCGGTCGGCATCGCTGCGCAACAGGATCTGGAAGCCCAGGTAATTGGCTTCCGGATCGAGGTCGTCGAAGACCGGCAACTGGCTGATATCGGTGCCGATCGATTCGACCGAGCCCAGGCTGCGCAGGTTGCGGATCAGCTTGAGCGGCGAGTTGCCGAAGCGTAGCGCGTCGGCAAACAGTCTCAGGGTGATGCGCCAGTAACCGCTCTGTTTTTCCGGCGTACTGTGCTGGATGGCGGTCGCGGTGACGCCGCACGCGCTGCTTTGCAGGTAGGTCTGCAGTTGCGCCAGCAGCGGCTCGGCTTCGGCAGCCAGGGCGGCCGGGTCGGCGTGGCTGGGGTCTGCAGCGGTTTCGACCAGGGCATGGATATGGTCGCAGCACACCAGCAGCAGCCCGACCAGTTCCGAGCTCAGGGTCAGCGCTTCGTCGCGCACCAGATCCAGCACGCTTTCCACGACATGGGTGAAGCCGACCAGCTGCGGTAGATCGAACAGGCCGCCGGAGCCCTTGATGGTGTGCGCGGCGCGGAAGATGGCATTGACCGCATCGGGCGACGATTCGCCACGCTCGGCTTCGAGCAGATGGCGTTCCATGTCTTCGAGCAGGTCCCGGCTTTCGGCCAGAAAGGTCTGCATCAGTTGGTTCATATCCATTAGCGCGCCACCGGTCCTTTAATGAATTCGTTCGCCCAGGCCTGCAACCGCATGCGGGTACAGGGCCTCGAGCAGGCCGAGCAGTTCGATCACATCGACCACCGCGCGGCTGGAATCGGTCAGCGAAAACGGCCGGCCATCGGCCTGGATCGCCTGCTTGGTGGCTAGCAGCAATTGCAGACCGGTGGTGTCGATCTCGCTGACGGCGGCCAGATCCAGATGCAATCCACCGGGATGCAGCAGGGCCGGCTGCAGCAGCGGCTTGAGCTCGGCGGCACGGCGAATGGTCATCTCGCCCTCCAGGGCAAGCGTCAGCGGAGCAGGTAGATCGGACAGTGGCATGTTCATGTGTGCCTCAAGCGCTGCCGCACGTTGGGTGCGATGACGCGGGGGAGAAGGTCGCGGTGGCATGGATCTGCGTGGCGTTGCTCTGCACGCGGTGTCATGCCGGTCTATGCAGGTATCGGCGCCCCGCTGGAATATTTAGGTCAAATTCAGTCGAATGACGTAAATGTGAGATGTAGTAGCAGTTTTGGAATTAACTGCTCAGGTTTGTCGCAAGCAGGCTCATACGGTGTTTGTCCCGGACAGTCCCGGGACAATGCGCGCGTGTTTCAAACATGCTCGAGCAGAGCAGATCGAGCAGGCGCAAGGGCTGCCAGCCCGTTGCGTGCAATGCAGATCGATGTGGTGTTGGAGACAGATCGTGAGCACGCCCTGCACGCAGGTGGTGCCCACCTGCGTGCAGGGCCTCCAGTTGCGGTCGAGTCTGTTGCGACGCCGTCGAACGCCGCGTTACGCTTCAGTCCGGCGCAAGCGCGGCCAACAAACCGCGTGCGGTGTTGAAGCGGTCCGCGCCCTCGGGCATCGGCAGCTTGATGCGCAGCTTGTCCGGGCCATCCATGGTGTAGATCTTCGGCTGCTTCTGGATCATCTGGATGATGGTCATCGGGTCGATCGCCGGCTTGGCCTCGAACACCAGCCGCCCGCCGTTTTCGCCCAGATCCAGCTTGCGGATCCCCAAGGCATTGGCCTGCAGCTTGAGCTCGGCAATGGCGAACAGATGCTTGACCGGATCCGGCAGCAGGCCGAAGCGGTCGATCATCTCCACCTGCAATTCGCGCAACGCATCGGGGTCGCGTGCACTGGAAATGCGCTTGTACAGCGTCAGGCGGGTATGCACGTCCGGCAGGTAATCTTCGGGAATCAGCGATGCCACGTGCAGCTCCACCTCGGCGCCACGCACTTCTTCGCCGGCATCCAGGTCGGGCAGCTTGCCCTGGCGGATGCTGCGCACCGCGCGCTCCAGCAGCTCGGTGTACAGGCTGAAACCGACCTCGGCCATCTGCCCGCTCTGGTCTTCGCCGAGCAATTCGCCGGCGCCGCGGATTTCCAGATCGTGCGTCGCCAGGGTAAAGCCCGCGCCCAGTTCGTCCATCGAGGCGATGGCTTCCAGGCGCTTTTCTGCGTCGGAGGTCATTGCGCGCCGGTCCGGCACCACCAGGTACGCATAGGCGCGGTGATGCGAACGGCCCACGCGGCCGCGCAGCTGATGCAACTGCGCAAGACCGAAGCGGTCGGCGCGGTTGATGATGATGGTATTGGCGTTGGGAATGTCGATGCCCGATTCGATGATCGTGGTCGACAGCAGCACGTTGAAGCGTTGTTTCTGGAAATCCAGCATCACCCGTTCCAGCTCGCGCTCGGGCATCTGCCCGTGCGCGATGCCGATGCGGGCCTCGGGCACCAGTTCGGAAAGATCGCGCTGCATCCGCACGATGCTTTCCACATCGTTGTGCAAGAAATACAGCTGGCCACCGCGGCTGAGTTCGCGCTGGAACGCTTCGCGCAGCAGCGTGTTGTCCCAGGCGGTGATGAAGGTCTGCACCGCCAGCCGGTTCGGCGGCGGGGTGGCAATGATCGATAGATCGCGCAGGCCGGCCATGGCCATATTGAGCGTGCGCGGGATCGGCGTGGCGGTGAGCGTGAGCAGATGCACGTTGGCGCGCATCGCCTTGAGCGCTTCCTTCTGCCGCACGCCGAAGCGTTGTTCCTCGTCGACCACGACCAGGCCGAGATCCTTGAACTTCACGTCCGGCTGTAGCAAGCGGTGCGTGCCGATGATCACGTCGATCTCGCCGCTGGCGACCTTCTCCAGTTCGGCCTTGATTTCCTTGGTGCTCTTGAAGCGCGACAGCACTTCCACCTTCATCGGGTAATCGGCGAAGCGGTCGCGGAAATTGCGGTAGTGCTGTTCGGCCAGCAATGTGGTCGGCACCAGCACGGCGACCTGCTTGCCGGCGCTGGCCGCGGCGAACGCTGCGCGCACTGCGACTTCGGTCTTGCCGAAGCCCACGTCGCCGCAGACCACGCGGTCCATCGGCTGGCTGCTGCCCAGATCGCGCAGCGTGGCATCGATGGCCGCGAGCTGGTCGGTGGTTTCTTCGAACGGAAAGCCGGCCGCGAACGGTTCGTACATCGCGCGGTCTACCTGCAGCGCCAGACCCGCACGCGCACGGCGACGTGCCTGGATTTCCAACAATTCGGCAGCGACGTCGCGAACCTTTTCGGCCGCCTTGCGCTTGGCCTTGGTCCATTGCTCGCCGCCCAGCGAATGCAGCGGCGCGGTGTCGGCCGAAGCGCCGGAATAGCGGCTGATCAGGTGCAGCTGTGCCACCGGCACATACAGCCGGTCGCCCTTGGCGTATTCGATTTCCAGGAACTCGCCGGGCATGCCGCCGGCGTCGAGCACGATCAGGCCGCGGTAACGGCCCACACCGTGGTCTTCGTGCACGATCGGCGCGCCTTCGGACAGTTCGCCCAGATCGCGGATGATCGCCTCCGGCTCGCGTCCGACCCGGCGCGTGCGGCGCGGTTGGTTGGCCCGCTCCGGGAACAGCTGGCGCTCGGTCAGCAGCGCAATCTGCGGCTGATCCAGCGCGAAGCCGTCTTCCAGCGGCGCCACCGTAATGCCGAAGCGCAGCGTGCCCGCCAGGAAGGCCGGCACATCGGCCACCACCTCCGGCTTCAACTGCGCGGCGGCCAATACTTCCATCAAGGCTTCGCGGCGACCGGCGGAATCGGCGGCGACCAGCACGCGGCCCGGGTAATGGCTCAGGAACGAGGCCAGCGCCTGGCCTGCCGGGGCGTCTTTGGCAGCCACCGGCAGCGGCGGCAACGGTTGGTCGCCGAGCGCGACGGCGTCCTCGATGCGCGCATGATCGCTGGCCCACACCTCGATGCGCGCCAGCTTGTTGAGCCGCTCGCGCAGCGCGTCCGGCGATTGGTACAACTCCTCCGGTGGCAGCAGCGGGCGCTCTACATCGTGGCGGCGTTGCTCGTAGCGGTGTTGCGCCTGCGTCCAGAACGTATCGGCGGCATTGGACACGCCGGTGGCGATCACCGGCAGCACGCGCTTGTCCAGATAATCGAACAGCGTTGCGGTCTGGGCGAAGAACATCGGCAGGTAATACTCGATGCCCGACGGCGCCAGCCCGGATTTGAGATCCTGATACAGCGCGCTGCGCCGGGTATCCACGTCGAAGCGTTCGCGCAGGCAGGCCAGCACGCGCTCCACGCTGGCATCGTCCATCGGCACTTCGCGACCCGGGAGCATCTTGACCGCGTCCACCTTGTCCATGGAACGCTGCGATTCCGGATCGAACACGCGGATCGAATCGATGTCTTCGTCCAGCAATTCGACGCGCAAAGGCGTGTCCGCGCCCATCGGAAAGACGTCCAGCAGGCCGCCGCGCACCGCAAAATCGCCCGGGTCCATCACCTGCGGCACATTGCGGTAGCCCGCGCTTTCCAGACGGCGTTTTTCCGCATCCAGATCCAGTCGCTGGCCGACGGTGAGATCGAAACTGCCGCCGACGATGTAGCTCAGCGGCGACAGCTGCTGCAGCAGCGTCTGCACCGGCACGATCACCACGCCCTTGGTCAAGCCGGGCAGGCGGTGCAGGGCGGCCAGACGCTGGCTGATGATTTCCGGGTGCGGGCTGAACTGGTCGTAGGGCAGGGTTTCCCAATCGGGAAACGGCACCACCGGTAGCGCCGCGTGTTCGCCGAGCAAGGCATGCAGATCGGCTTCGAGCTGATGTGCGCTCTGGTTATCGCGTGCGATCACCAGCAGCGGGCCGGCATGCGCCTCGGCTGCCCGTGCGATCGACCACGCCAGCGCAGTCGGAGAGGACGGGGCGCGCCAGTAGGCGCGGAGCTGGCCGGACTTGGGCAGCGGCGGAGAGGGGAAGGTAGGCGACGGCATCAGCCCACGATTTTATCAGAGCCCCCACTGTGGCCGGTCCATCTGGTGTGAAAGGAGACGCCGGGCGGCCCAGCGTGGGCGCTGCGGGGCGCGCGCGTTGTGCCGAGTGTCTGGAACACGTATCAAGCCGGGCTGTTGGTCGAGTGCGCGGCGTCCTCACCGCTTGCAGGACACGCCGCAAGTACGTCGGTGTAGGCTCGATGGCGGCATCCATGCCGCCAACGGTCCCGCAAGCGGCGAGGACACCGCGCCAGACAGTTGGCTGGTGGCCAATTGAAAGCAGGGCATTGCGTGGTCGGTGGCCGCTACCGCGGATAGCTTCGTTCTGAAACTTGAGAGGCCACCGCCAGGGCGATGGGCGAAGCTAACGATTGACCGACTTGGAACGCGTCTGTGCGGCTCTCGTGTGTACCAACCCGATCGACAGGTCCCGCCTTACGCGCACTGGATGCCGCAGAAGAGCGCCCAAGGCCGTACCCGGGGCGTGTCCCGCGACCGCGGGCGGGCAAAGATCCGCATCAAACCAACAGCCAAAGCGCTTTTAACGAATCCCCAATTCCCAATTCCCAATTCCAGCAACTCAAGCATCCAGCTCCAGCACCATCCGCACAAGCTCCGGCGAATCCGGATGCGCCTGCGGCTTGAAGCCCAGCGACTCGGCCAACTGCAGCATCGGCACGTTGCTTTGCAGCACGTCGCCGAACAGGCAATCCAGATATTTGCGCCTTGCCCACTTGACCAGTTTGCGCATCAGCTGCCGCCCCAGCCCCTGGCCGGCGACGAAGCTGCTGACCAGAATGGTGTATTCGGCCTGACGCGTGCCCGGCACCAGCGCGGCGCGCGCGACCGCACCTACCAGCGCTTCGCCGGGCGGCAACTGCTCGGCAGCGACCAGCACGATTTCGCTCTTGGGATTGGGGTGGGTGAGGCGCTGCACCATCTCCGGGGTGATTTCGGCGGAGGAGCGCACGAAGCGCGCGCGAATTTCCTCCGGTCCCAATAGGCTGAAAGCCCCCTGCAGCGGCGGACCATCCTCGGGACGGATCGGGCGGAGCAAAAGGATGCGGCCATTGGGCAGGCTGAAATTTTCATGCCAGGGAGGCATGCGATTACGAATGGCCATGACCGGTGTTCCTGAAAGATCGGAAGATTCTGGCACCAGCCCGGCGCGAAACCGTGAATGAATCCGGTGTGTCGCCGGGGGCCGACAGGAGGTGGCAGTGCTCCCCACACAACTGTAACGAGCGCAGTCGTGAGCCGGTCGTGAGCGTGGTCGGTGGCGCAGTGTGGCCGATGAATCGCCCAGGCGCGGGCTGGCCGGAAGGCGATTGAAACGGGGCGTGGTCGTGTGCGCGTGGGTCCGCCGGGTGCTGCGCCCGCTTATAGACGCTGCGCTGCCGGTGCTTGCGGCAACGGCCATGTCGGCGGCGCCGCGTGCGGCCCGAGTCACTGCGCCAATCGACCGACAACACTTCCATCCCTGCAGCACCGTGCCCGCGACGATGGTGGCGCGCAGGCGTCTGCCGACTCAGCCGTCCTGGCGCAGCCACTCCAGCCGGGTCGAGGCCCCCGGCTCGCCGAGATGTGTCTTGAGGACTGGCAGCGCCGGCGCCAGCGCCTGGTCGAACTGCCAGGGGGCATTGACGATCAGCAGCCCGCTGCCGGTCAGACGCAGCGGCGAATCGTCCGGGCGCACCTGCAGCTCGGCGACCAGCACCGACTTGGCCGGCAGCGTGGCGGCCTTGCGCATGAACGGCTGCAGGCTGCGGCGCAGCTTGATCGGGTACCACACCATGCAAATCGCCTGCGGCCAGCGCGCCAGCACCTCGCGCACGCTATGGACGATCTGCTGGTATTCGGCATCCCGCGATTCGTAGGGCGGGTCGATCAGCACCAGCCCGCGGCCGATCTTGGTCTCGCCCGCCCGGGGCGGCAGGAAGGCGCGGATTGCCGCATAGCCGTCGCCCGCATGCACGCGGACGCGGCTGTCCCTGGCGAACAGGCCCTTGAGCGCTTCGGCTTCGTCGGGCTGCAGTTCGCAAAACGCCATGCGGTCCTGTTCGCGCAGCGCCTGCGCGGCCAGCAGCGGCGATCCGGGGTAGTAATTGAGCTGGATGCCGGCCGTGGGGCGCATGGGCTTCTGGCCGGGCGTGGCCGGGCGGGCGACGGTCTGGTTGTCGGCTTGCACCGCGCGCAGGTAGCGCTCGACCACCTCGGGCAAGGTCGCCTCGGCCATCAGCCGCATCACGCCTGCATCGGCCTCGTTGGTCTTGCGGCTTTCTTCGCCACCGAGCTGGTAGCGCCCCCGCCCGGCGTGGGTATCCAGCACGAAGAACGGGGTGTCCTTGCGCTTGAGGGTGTCGATCAAGGCAAGCAGGGCGATGTGCTTGAGCACGTCGGCATGGTTGCCGGCATGGAAGGCGTGGCGATAATTCATCGCGGCAGTGTAGAGGCTGCGGCCAGGTTTGTTGCGGCCCATTGCACGGCAGGCCGGCGCAGGTGCGCCGTGGCGGTATCGGAATGTTGCGCGATACCGCACGCAGCGTGCTGTCGCGGCCCCCGCCCGGCGCGGCCCCCCTCGGTCTGTAGGGCGGCCCGCATCCCACCATGCTGCGCGGCATGTCCGAGTCTCCCGCCTGCGTGCTCGTCGTCGAAGACGAAGCCGCCATTGCCGATGCCGTGCTCTACGCGCTGCGCAGCGAGGGCTATGCGCCTGAGCACTGTCTGCCGGGGCGCGATGCGCTGGCGCGGCTGCGCGCCGATCCGGCCGATGTGGTGGTGCTGGATGTCGGCCTGCCGGACATCAATGGCTTCGAGGTGTGCCGCATGTTGCGCAGTTTCAGCGAGGTGCCGGTGATCTTCCTGACCGCGCGCAACGACGAGATCGACCGCGTGCTCGGGCTGGAGCTGGGCGCCGACGACTACATGGCCAAGCCGTTCTCGCCACGCGAACTGGTGGCGCGCGTGCGCGCACGGTTGCGCCGACGCAACGCGGGCGCGGCGGCCGAATCGGGCTGGCAACCGCATGGGGCGTTCGCGATCCACCACGACGGCAGCCGCATCCGCTACGGCGATGCCTTGTTGCCGTTGACCCGTTACGAATACGCATTGCTGGCGGCGTTGCTGCAGCGCCCCGGTGCGATCCTGAGTCGCGCGCAGCTGATGGACCGCGGTTGGGATGCCAGCGCCGACAGTGCCGACCGCACCGTCGACACCCACATCAAGACGCTACGCAGCAAGCTGCGTCTGGCCGGCGTGCCGGCCGACCCGATCCGCACCTACCGTGGCCTTGGCTACGCGCTGGAGGTCTAGGTATGCGCTTGCAAGGATGCAGTGATCCTGGCGAGGCCGCGCGCTGACATGCGGCTCGGTCTCAAGCTGTTTCTGGGCTTCTTCCTGATCTTGGGCCTGGCCGCGTTCTTCGTGATGCGCGTATTCGTCAACGAGGTCAAGCCAGGGGTGCGGCAGGCGATGGAATCCACGCTGGTGGATGCGGCCAATGTGTTGGCGGAAATCGCCAGCAGCGAACTGGTCGCCGGCACGCTTGCCGATGGCAGCTTCGCGCGCAACGTGGCCAGTGCGCAGCAGCGCGATCCCAAGGCGCGGGTGTGGCGTTTTCGCAAGAACTAATGTGGACTAGCGCGTCACCGTGACCGATGCGCGCGGGGTGGTGGCGTTCGATTCGCTGGGCCGCGACGTAGGCCGCGACAACTCGCGCTGGAACGATGTCTACCGCACCTTGCGCGGCGAGTACGGCGCGCGTTCCAGTCCGGAACTCGATGGCGACCCCAGCGCAACCGTCATGCATGTGGCCGCACCGATCTATGCGCCCGACCAACCCGGCAAGTTGATCGGCGTCCTCACCGTGGCCCAGCCCAACCGCAGCATCGATCCCTTCATCCAAGCCAGCCAGCGCAATATCCTGCAGCGCGGTGCCTGGTTGATCGGCATTTCCGCATTGATCGGCATTTTGATGACGTGGTGGTTGATGCGCGGCATCGGGCGGCTCAATCGCTATGCGCAGGCGGTGAGCGCCGGCTTCCCGGTAGCGCCGCCCAAACCGCGTAGCGATGAAATCGGCGACCTGGGCCAGGCGCTGGAACGTATGCGCCGCAAGCTGGAAGGCAAGGCTTGCGTGGAGCAGTACGTGCAGTCGCTGATGCACGAGATGGAAAGTCCGCTGGTGGCGATTCGCGGTGCATCCGAGCTGTTGACCGAACCACTGCCCGAAGCCGATCGCCAGCATTTCGTTGCCAGTATCCGCGCGCAGGAGCAACGGCTGACCGAAACCATCGACAAGCTGCTGGCGCTGGCCGAGGTGGAGCAGCACGGCTGGTTGCCGACGCGCGAGCGCATTGGTGTGGCCGGACTGCTGCAGGCTGCCGTGGAAGCGGTGTCGTTGCACGCGGCGGCGGCGGGCGTTTTTGGTGGAGGTCGATACAGGCGCTGCAATGCCAGGCGATCACCAGGTGCTCAGCGATGGCTTCTTGCTGCGTCAGGCATTGATCAACCTGCTGGAAAACGCCATCGCGTTCTCGCCGCAGCGCAGCCATGTGCGGCTATATGCGCAGTTGCGCCATGGACATTGGGAATTGGCGGTCGAAGACCGCGGCAGTGTCGTGCCGGATTACGCGATCGAGCGCGTCTTCGAGCGGTTCTATTCGCTGGCACGCCCGCAGACCGGTCAGCGCAGCTCCGGTCTTGGCTTGCCGTTCGTGCGTGAGGTTGCGCGCCTGCATGGCGGAGACGTGAGGTTGGGCAATCGCAACGGTGTCGGTGCGATTGCGGTGTTGCGCCTGCCAGCCGGCTGAGTGGTCAGGCAGAGGGTTTGTAGCGGTTGGTCACCGAGGGGGGGCGGCATCGGGTCTGAGGCTGCGGCATGCGCCAGAGCGCATGCCGCAGCCGCTTCAAGTCCGCCGCACAGCGTGTGGTCGCTGCAAGTTAGTGGACAACGTCGGCGGCGATGACGTCCTTGGCGACGACCGACCAGGACAGCTTGCCAAAGCCCTTGTTGCCCCATTCGGTGCCCCAGCTGTTTTCCACGATCAGTCCTTCGCTGTCGTAGCCCAGCGCGACGACCCCATGTCCACCCAGGATCGGCGTCTTGATGTCGTAGTCGACCTGATTCTTGGGTGTCAGTTCTTCAAACCCTTCGCGCACATAGAAGCCGATCGCCACCGGTGTGGAAGAGGCAAGGGCGAGTTTGATCTGCTCGATCAAGGCGCGTCCACCGTTACCATTGCCCGAATACAACACGGTGTATTTGCGATACGGCGTCGGGTTCTTGGCCGCATTGGCACGGTCGGCGGCGGTGGGTTGGCTCTTCCAGTCGTAGTTGCCCCAAGAATAATGCTGCTCGGTGTCGATGCCCTGCGCCAGCGCCACTTCCAACGGGGCTTCCAAGGTGGAACCTCCATCGGCGCCGCCGTTGACCTGGCTATAGAGATACATCGGGGCAAAGCGGGTCTGCGCCTGTTTGTTGGCGTTGGCATACCAACCGGTCAGGGTATAGCCAGTCGCCCAGGATGCGCATGACCCAACCTGCCCCTGGTCGCCCGGCGTGACCGCCCACGCAGTCAAGTCGACACTGGCGGGTAACGATTTGCTGACGCTTGCAGTGCCGAACAATGGAGTCACCGGCTGCATCAGTGACGAAGGTTTCAGGCCCATCCCGTGCACTGCCGCCTGCGCGGCGGTGGCGGTGGCGGTCAGGCTCAGGGTGGCGAGCAGGCAAAGGGCAAGCGAGCGTTGCGTGGTCATGTAAAGCAGACTCCGGGCAAAAAAAGGGGGATGCAGTTGTGCGCAGCTCTGAAGCAATCGCCGAGCAGGCATGCAGCCGCAACCAAGCGGCTGCAGTGCACGCGACTTAAAAAAGTCATCGACGAACAGTGGAAATGGAAAGCCCCAACCAACGAAAAACAATCACCCAAACAACGCGACGCTTCAGGAGTGCGCAACTGCCCGTGCATCGTTGCGCGTGGCGTCGATCTCTGTGCGGGCAACGCGAAGCGTTGTCGATGAAAAGGAAGTTTGTTATGGGCGTGGCTCGCACTTTCGGAATCTGAAAGGCGCATGTCTTCATCGCGTCATGGTGCTGGCCGGCGAGCATCCGGGTCGTTCACTTCACATTCGCTTCAAATTCGCCTCAAACCCCCCATGCCGGCGCATCGCACCCTGGCGACCTCCCAAGCTGAGGATGGCCGATGAAATCCCTGACACTGTTATTGCGGTTCGCCACCATCGGCGGGCTGATCCTGCTGTTGCTGATTCCACTGCTGTTGATCCGTGGCGCGGTGCAGGACCGCGCGCGCTACCGCGACGAGGCGGTGAAGCGGGTGGCGCAGAGCAAGGCCGGCGAGCAGCAGTTCATCGCGCCGGTGCGGGTGCTGCCGTATACCGAAGAAGTGCAGGTCACCGAGCCGGACGAGCAGGGCAACCAGCGCAAGGTGTGGCGCAAGCGCGAAGGTGCGCTGCTGCAAACACCGCGCAGCCTGAAACTCAGCGGCGAGCTGGTGCCCTCGGTAAGAGAGGTGGGCATGTACCGGGTACATGTGTACTCCTGGAAAGCCACACTGCATGCCGAATACGATCCACTCGATTACGCGGCGGCGCCAACCCGGGTGTATGGCCAGCCGCACTTGGCGATCGGCATCTCCGACGTGCGCGGGCTGGTGGGCGCGCCGCGCCTGCAGGTGGATGACCGCACACTGGCATTGCAGAGCGGTGCAGGCGCGTTGGCCGATCGCTCGACGGGCATCCATGCCCCACTGCGTCCGCTGGCCGACCCGGTCGCTGGCCGGCTGCAGGACGGCACTGTGGTGAACATGCAGTTCGTGCTGGACGGGACGCGCCGGCTGGCCATCGCACCGATTGCCGACAACAACGAGATTGCGCTGCGCTCTACCTGGCAGCACCCGTCCTTCGGTGGCCGCTTCCTGCCGAAGGCGCCGAGCATCGGGCCGAGGGGCTTCGATGCGAGTTGGTCGCTGTCGTCGCCTGCTACCAGTGCGCAGACGCAGTTGCAGTCCAGCCAAGCGTCGCTGGATACGCTGGAAGTGCGCCTGGTCGACCCGGTGGACGTGGATACCCAGGCCGACCCGGCCAGCAAGGACGGCATCCTGTTCGTGGTGCTGACGTTTGTGGCGTTCGTGCTGTTCGAGTTGATCAAGCGTCTGCCGATCCATCCATTGCAGTCCCTGTTGGTGGGGCTGGCGCTGGCGATCTTCTTCCTGCTGCTGCTCAGCCTTTCCGAGCGCATCGCGTTCTGGCAGGCGTATCTGGTCTCGGCGGCAGCGTGTATCGGGCTGCAGGGCGTGTTGCGCAGCTGGGTGCGTGCGGCGGGTTTTTCGGTGCTGCTCACCGCGTTGTACGCCGTGCTCTACAGCCTGCTGATCTCCGAAGACAACGCGCTGCTGATGGGGGCGTTGATGCTGTTCGGCATCCTGGCCAGCATCATGTGGGTGACCCGCAAGCTCGAGTGGTACGAGCTTGGCAACAGTCTGCGCTGAGGCCGGCATGAGGGCGCATGCGCAGTTGCATCGGTGGGCGCAGCGTTTGCGGCCCGCCGGTATCGACACGGTGGCGCTGCTGCCCGTAGCGCGGCCGCAACCCTGGGGATGCTCGGCGCTATCGGCCTTGCCGCTGAATCGCGACGGGCGCCGCGGCGTGGTGGGCCTGCAGATGCACGCAGGCACCGCGCAGCGGTTGCGCATTGGCGGGTCGCGTTTTTGCAGTCATCGCCGCAGCAATACACTCCCACCGGCGACGCACGGACGCGCAGCGACGGACCGTGGCAACGGCTGCGCGATGGCAGCGACTGGGCACGCAGCATTGATGGGCTGCTCGGGGTATTGCTGGCGACCGAAGAAACAGCGGTGTGGTTGTTGTGGCAACAGCCCGAGGCCAGCATGGCGAACCATGGTCGTTGGCTGCGTTGAGTCTGGCAGTGCAGTCGCACCTTGCTGGCTTACCATGGCCGGCATGACTGGCTCCTCCTTGATTGTGGAAACGGTGCGCGGCACGCAGGTGCTACCGCATCTGGATGCGGTGGCGCAGCTGCGCATCGCGGTGTTCCGGGCCTGGCCGTATCTGTACGAAGGCGATGCCGCTTACGAACGCGAGTATCTGGCCGCTTATGCGGCATCGCCAGAGAGCGTCTTCGTGCTGGCACGCGATGGCGATGCGGTGATCGGCGCATCCACCGGGTTGCCGTTGCTCGACGACAGCGCTGCTTTCCACGCACCGTTCCGTGCCGCCGGCATCGACCCGGCCAGCGTGTTTTATTTCGGCGAATCGGTGTTGCTGCCGGCGTATCGTGGGCAGGGCATCGGTCATGCATTTTTCGACCGGCGCGAAGCGCATGCACGCACGTTGGGCCGCTTTGCATTGACGGCGTTTTGTTCGGTGGAACGTGCCCCCGACGACCCACGCCAGCCAGCGGACTACCGCGGCAATGAGGTGTTCTGGCGCAAACGTGGCTACGCCCCGCAGCCGGGCATGCGCGTGCACCTGGAGTGGGCCGAGTTGCAACACGGTGAGATCGACCACAGCTTGAGTGCGTGGACACGTGCGTTACCGCAGTGAGCGGCAGCGGCCGCCCGACCGCGGCTGACAAAACATCTCGGGCAGTCCGCAAGGCAGCAGCACGCTACTTTCGCTGGCTGCTCTGATTGCAGCGCCACTTCGATCCAACAACCCAAAGGCCGCCAGATGAAAATCGCCGTCGCCAAATACCCGATCGGCAAACCCGCCGATTTCGCCGCGTTTGCCGCGCGTCAGTCGGCCCTGGTCGGCGAGGCCGCCGCTGCCGGTGCGCGGGTGGTGGTGCTGCCCGAATATCTGTCGCTGGAGCTGGGCGCAACCTTCGGCACGCTTATTTCGGCCGGCTTGCCCGAATCGCTGGCCGCTATCCAGGCACTGCGCACGCCGTGGCTGGAGCTATTTGCCGGGTTGGCGCGGGAACATCGGCTGCATCTGATCGCCGGCAGCTTTTTGCTGGATCTGGGCCATGGCCGCTACCGCAATCGCAGCGACTGGTTCACCCCGGAGGGCCTGCATGGCTGGCAAGACAAGTTGCAGCTCACCGGCTTCGAAAAAGCCACCGGGCTGATCGAGCCCGGCGATGCATTGAAGGTGTTCGAACTGGACGGCATCCGCGCGGCAATCGCAATCTGCTACGACAGCGAGTTCCCGCTGCCGGTACGTGCGCAATACGAGGCCGGTGCGCGGTTGTTGATCGTGCCCAGCTGCACCGACACCGCGGCCGGTGCCATGCGCGTGCGCATCGGCTGCCTGGCGCGCGCGCTGGAAAACCGCGTGTTTGTCGCGCAATCGGTGACCGCGGGCGAAGCGCCCTGGAGCCCTGCGTTGGACATCAACACCGGCGAGGCCGCGGTGTTTGCACCGATGGATGTCGGCTTTCCCGCCGATGGCGTGCTGGCGCAGACCCGGGGCGAGACGGTGTGGGCACTGGCGGAGTTGGACTTCGCTGCGTTCGAGGCCAGCCGCGCGCAAGCGCAGGTGGCCAACGACCGCGATTGGCCAGGGCAGTTGGCGGCCGGTGTGGCGCGTGCCAAGCTGACCGCGTTCGGTTGATCCACCACCCACAGGTTCCCATGGCCAAGAAAACCCTGATTCCGCATAGCGTCCGGCTCGAATTCGCGCCCGGTGCGCTGGTGCATAGCAATCTGTCCGGTGCCGCGTTCACCGATGACTGGTTGTGGGTGGCCGGCGACGAAGCCTGCGCGGTGGACCGGCTGCGCAAGCTCGATCCGGTCCAGCACGAGACGTTGCGCTTCGGCGCAGGGCAGAGCTTTCCGTTGGCGGACCTGCTGGATCTGCCGGGCGAAGACGGCGAGGAGGCGGACCTGGAAGGCCTGGGCCTGTCGGACGGATTTCTCTGGGTGATCGGCTCGCACGGCAGCAAGCGCAAGAACGCCAAGCCTGGCCGCGACGATGCCGAAAACGCCAAACGCCTGACCAAGTTGAAGCTTGACGGCAACCGCCGTCTGTTGGCCTGCCTGCCGATCGAACATGCACAAGACGGCACCCCGCAGCTGGTACGCGAAGCCGCCGACGGCCGCCGCGCGTTGCGTCTCAAGGGCGATGCCAAACACAACCAGCTCACCGATCTGCTGGCCGACGACCCGCATTTCGGCCCTTTCCTGAAGATTCCCGGCAAGGACAACGGCTTCGATATCGAAGGCATCGTGGTCGATGGTCATCGTTTGCTGCTGGGCCTGCGCGGGCCGGTGCTGCGCGGTTGGTCGGCGATGCTGGAAATCCAGGTGGAAGCGCATGGCGACCATCTGCGCCTGGCGCCGCTGGACGAAGACGGCACGCTGTTGCGTAAACACTTCCTGCAACTGGGCGGGCTGGGCATTCGCGATCTGCATTATTCCGGCGACGATCTGTACCTGCTGGCCGGACCGACAATGGTGCTGAACGGCGAGATCCGCCTGTTCAAATGGCCGGATGCGCGCACCGTGCTGGCCACCAACCGCGCGCCAGTGCGCTTTCAGCACGACCTGCTGGAATCGGCGGTGCTGCCGCACGGCAAGGACAGCGACCGCGCCGAGGCCATCTGCAACCTGCCCAAGCCGCTGGCCGGCCAGATTCCCACCTGGCTGGTGCTGTACGACGCCCCGGGCACGGCCCGCAGCGGCGGCGATTGCGTGGTGTACGGCGACCTGTTGCGCAACCGCTGAGCCACCGGCCGGGCAGGGCCACGCTGCGCAAGGTAAAATCAGGGGACTCCCGTTCTGCCGAGCGCTCCATGGCCTGCCGCACCCGTTTTGCCCCCAGCCCCACCGGTTACCTGCACATCGGCGGCGCGCGCACCGCCCTGTATTGCTGGCTGGAGGCACGTCACCGCGGCGGGCAGTTCGTGCTGCGCATCGAAGACACCGACCGCGAGCGCAGCACCCAGGCGGCCATCGACGCCATCCTGGAAGCGATGGAATGGCTTGGCCTGGGTTACGACGAAGGTCCGATCTACCAGACCCAGCGCGTTGCCCGCTATCAAGAGGTTGCCGAGCAGTTGCTCGCGCAGGGCAAGGCCTATTACGCCTACGAAACCCGCGAAGAACTCGACGCCATGCGCGAAGCGGCCATGGCCAAGCAGGAAAAGCCGCGCTACAACGGCGCTGCCCGCGAGCAGAATCTGCCGTATCGCGACGATCCCAACCGCGTCATCCGCTTCAAGAATCCCATCGGCGGCACGGTGGTGTTCGACGACCTGATCAAGGGCCGCATCGAGATCGCCAACAGCGAGCTCGACGACATGGTGATCTTCCGCCCGGACGGCTTCCCCACCTACAACTTTGCGGTGGTGGTGGACGATTGGGACATGGGCATCACCGAGGTGATCCGTGGCGACGACCACATCAACAACACCCCGCGCCAGATCAATATCTATGAGGCGCTCGGCGCACCGGTGCCCAAGTTCGCGCACATGCCGATGATTCTGGACGAGCAGGGCGCCAAACTGTCCAAACGCACCGGCGCGGCCGACGTCATGCAGTACAGGGATGCCGGCTACCTGCCGCACGCGCTGATCAATTATCTGGCGCGTCTGGGCTGGTCGCATGGCGACCAGGAGCTGTTCACGCCGCAGGAATTGCTGGACCTGTTCGACGTCAAGGACGTCAATTCCAAGGCCGCACGCCTGGACATGGCCAAGCTCGGCTGGGTCAACCAGCATTATCTCAAGACCGACGACCCGGCCAGCATCGCCCCGCAGCTGGAATACCAGCTCGCCAAACTCGGCGTGGATCTGGCCGCCGGCCCGGCCGCTGCCGATGTGGTGGTGGCACTGCGCGAGCGCGTGCACACCCTGAAGGAAATGGCCGAAAAGGCCGTGGTCTGGTACCAGCCGCTGGAAACCTACGACGAAGCAGCGGTGATCAAGCACCTGAAATTGGGTGCGGAAGTGCCGCTGGGCAAGGCGCGCGAGATGCTCGCTGCGCTGAACGAATGGAGCGTGGAGAGCGTGTCTGCCGCGTTGCACGATGCCGCCGCCGCGCTGGAGCTGGGCATGGGCAAGGTTGCCCAGCCACTGCGTGTGGCCATCACCGGGACGCAGGTCAGCCCGGACATTTCGCAAACGGTGTACCTGGCCGGACGCGAGGGTGCCTTGAAACGCATCGATGCGGCACTCATCAAGATTGGAGCGGCCTGACGCCGGAGCCTGTATGACCAAGCACACCCACGCACCAGACCACGCCTGCACCGCACCGCATCACCACGTCGACGACGCCAACGGTTTCGTGCGCGCGGTGGAGCGTGCCTGCAGCGAACGTGGCCTGCGCCTGACACCGATCCGCGCCAACGTGCTGCGGCTGATCGCCGACGCCGGTAAGCCGGTCAAGGCCTACGAACTGCTGGACTGGGTGCGCGAAGGCAAGGGCGTGGGCGCCGACGCCCCGCCCACGGTGTACCGCGCCCTGGATTTCCTGATGGCCAACGGGTTCGTGCACAAGCTCGAATCGGTCAATGCGTTCGTGGCCTGCCACCACCCCAATAGCGCCCAGCACTCGGTGCCGTTCCTGATCTGCGACCGCTGCCACAGCGCGGTGGAGCTGGAAGATCGCGACGTCGTGTCGCAACTCGAAGCCCGCGCCAAGGCACTCGGTTTCCAGCCGCAGGCGCAGACGCTGGAAGTGCATGGCTTGTGCGCGAAGTGCGCGGTGGTGGAGTAACCCGCCGCGCGGCCGTGCGCAGAGCGCGGCCTGCTCTCTGCGCTCGCGGCGCACTGCCCGGGTGCGCAGTACGTGTGCGGTTGCACCGTGCCGTCGCGTTGTCGCAGCGTGATCGCATCGCCGCCCGGCATGTGTCCCTACGCTGCCTGCAGAGCGCAGCAGCGCTGCGTGATTTCGCAATGCGGTTGCAGTCGCGCCAGCGGTGCGGCGACGCCGCCTTGGACGGCTGAGCGGACTGCATGCTCAGCGCCCGCATGCTGCGCACTGCCTATCGCAGGTACGCACTGCTCTGCAGCAACGCGGCACCGTGCATTACGCCGCTGTCCCTGCCTTGTCGCCATACGCCGCCATAAACATCTCCACCGCACGTCGCGTCGCATCGCGCAGGTACGCGGGCGTGGGGTCTTTGAGTGCGCCGAACAGGCAGGGCATCAGCGTTTCGGCTTCCAGCAAGGCGGCGAACTGGTCGGCGGCAAGTAGCGTGTCGTCGCAGTGGAGCAGGCCGCAGTCCACCTGTGCCTGCAGGTATTCGGCGAAGCGCTGCATGCCTTCCTGTTGGCCGGCGCTGAAGAACAGCGCGCCGACGGGTGATCTGCCTGAGACCCCGATGATGGTCTGCCAGCTGGTGATGTTGGCCGGGGCGCACAAGAACGTGAGCACGTCCTCGCCGAAGCGCTGCAATGCCTCATCGACGAGGCCGCTGCGCTGCGAAAGCGCATGCAGCAACGGGTCGAAATAGCGGTCCGACATATCTTTGGCGAAGGCCACAAACAGCTCTTCCTTGGACGGGAAGTAGCCGTACAGCGTGCGTTTGGAGCCGCCCACGCGGGCGGCGATCTGCGACATCGAGGCGCCTTCGAAGCCCAGTTCCAGGAACACCTCGCTGGCCGCCTGGACGATGGCCTCGCGCTTTTCTTCGGTTCTGACCCGCATCAGGTTTTCCCACCGATTCATAAGTATACCGACTGGGCAGAAATGCTTGACGGCCACGGTTGAGCTTATTGAGATACCGAACCGTACCGTTTAGATTTAACCGTCATTCCCTCCCGTCGGAGATTTACCCGTGTGTCCTCATGCTCGTTTCGCCTGTCGTTGCTTGTTGTCGCCATTGCCGCCACCGCGCTGCTCAGCGCCTGCGGCAGCCCGCTGGGAGGCCCACCATCGCAGGAAGGCATCCCGGAAATGGGCGTGCTGACCGTCAAGCAGCAATCGATGACGCTGACCACTGAATTGCCGGGGCGAACGGTTCCGTACCTGATCGCCGAAATTCACCCGCAAGTGGGTGGCCTGATTCAATCGCGCCAGTTCACCGAAGGTGGCGAGGTCGAGGCCGGCCAGACCCTGTACCAGATCGATCCGGCCCAATACCGCGCCAGCTATGCCAGCGCACAGGCCACCCTGGCCAAGGCCCAGGCGATGCTGCGCACCGCGCAGCTCAAGGCCGAGCGCTACACCGAGTTGGCGCAGATCAAGGCGATCAGCCAGCAGGAAGGCGACGACACCGATGCCGCGCTAGGCAAGGCCAAGGCCGACGTGGCGGCCGGCAAGGCCAGCGTGGAGACCGCGCGCATCAACCTGGCATTCGCCCGGCTGGATGCACCGATTTCCGGCCGCATCGGCCGTTCCAGCGTGACCCCGGGCGCGTTGGTGACCGCCAACCAGGCCAACGCGCTGACCACCATCCAGCAGTTGGACCCGATCTACATCGACGTCACCCAGCCCAGCAGTGCGGTGCTGCGCTTGCGGCAGGCGATGGCACGCGGCGATCTGGAACAGGCCGGCGACGGCGCGGCAAAAGTGTCGCTGCTGCTGGAGGATGGCAGTGCCTATCCGCTGCAAGGGCAGCTGGCGTTCTCCGACGTGACCGTCGACCAGAACACCGGCTCGATCACCCTGCGCGCCGTCGTCCCCAACCCGAATGCCGAGCTGTTGCCGGGCATCTACGTGCGCGCGGTGCTGCAGGAAGGCGTCAAGGAACAGGGCGTGCTGGTGCCGCAACAGGCGGTGTCGCGTAACGGCGCCGGCAAGCCCACCGCGTATGTCGTCGGTGCCGATCACAAGTTGCAGCTGCGCGTGCTGGAAACCGACCGCGCGGTGGGCAACCAGTGGCTGGTGCGCAGCGGGCTGAAGCCCGGCGAGCAGTTGGTGGTCGAAGGCGCGTCGCGCGCGCGCGATGGCCTCGTGGTGAAGACCGTGCCGTGGCAGCCCAAGGCCACGCCCGCCGCCGGCAATGCTGCCGGTCCTTCCGCCCCGACCGCACCGCGTGCGGCCAACTGAGGCGGGATCACACGTCATGGCACGTTTCTTTATCGATCGTCCGATCTTCGCCTGGGTGTTGGCCATCATCGTGATGCTGGCCGGCATCCTGTCCGTCGCCACCTTGCCGATTGCGCAATATCCCAGCATCGCACCGCCGGCTGTCGCCATCACTGCCAACTACCCGGGCGCCTCGGCGCAGACGCTGGAAGACACCGTCACCCAGGTCATCGAGCAGAAGATGAAGGGGCTGGATCACCTCAGCTACATGGCCTCCACCAGCGAATCCAGCGGTGCGGTGACCATTACCCTGACGTTCGAAAACGGCACCGACCCGGACACCGCGCAGGTGCAGGTGCAGAACAAGTTGTCGCTGGCCACGCCGTTGTTGCCGCAGGAAGTGCAGCAGCAGGGCGTCACGGTGACCAAATCGGCCACCAACTCCCTCAACGTGCTGGCCTTTACCTCCGAAGACGGCAGCATGAGCGATTCGGACCTGTCCGATTACGTGGCTGCCAACGTGCAGGAAACCATCAGGCGCGTCGAAGGCGTGGGCGACACCACCTTGTTCGGTTCGCAGTACGCGATGCGGGTGTGGATGGACCCCAACAAGCTGAGCAATTTCGGGCTCACCCCGGTGGACGTGCGCACCGCGATCCAGTTTCCGCCGGCCAGCTGGGTGCCTTGCCGGCGGTGGCCAACCAGCAGCTCAACGCCACCATCACCGCGCAGACACGGCTGAAGACCGCACAGGAATTCGAAAATATCCTGCTGCGCACGCAGGCCGATGGCTCGCAGGTGCGGCTGGGCGATGTGGCGCGGATCGAACTGGGCAGCGAAAGCTACAACACGGTGGGCCGCTACCACGGCAAGCCGGCGGCCGGTCTGGCGATCAAGCTGGCCACCGGTGCGAATGCGCTGGATACGGTACGCGCGATCGATAAAAGTCTGGACGAACAGGAAAAGTTTTCCCGCCCGGCATGAAGGTGCAAAAGCCGTACGACACCACGCCGTTCGTGCGCATCTCCATCGAGCAGGTGGCGCACACGCTGGTGGAAGCGGTAGTGCTGGTGTTCTTGGTGATGTACCTGTTCCTGCAGAACTTCCGCGCCACCTTGATCCCGACCATTGCGGTGCCGGTGGTGTTGCCGGGCACCTTCGGCGTGCTTGCGGCGTTTGGTTTCACCATCAATACCTTGACCATGTTCGCGATGGTGCTGGCGATCGGCCTGCTGGTGGACGATGCGATCGTGGTGGTGGAAAACGTCGAACGCGTGATGGGCGAGGAGCAGTTGTCGCCCAAGGACGCCACGCGTACATCGATGGACCAGATCTCCGGTGCGCTGGTCGGCGTGGCGCTGGTGCTTGCGGCGGTGTTCGTGCCGATGGCGTTCTTCAGCGGTTCCACCGGTGTGATCTACCGACAGTTCTCGATCACGATCGTCTCTGCGATGACCTTATCGGTGCTGGTGGCGATGATCCTCACCTCGGCCTTGTGCGCCACCTTGCTCAAGCCGGTGCACCAGGGCCACGATCTGGCGACCACCGGGTTCTTCGGTTGGTTCAACCGCCTGTTCGATCGCGGCAATACCGGCTACCAGGGCGTGGTTCGGCACATGCTGGGCAAGGGCTGGCGCTACATGCTCGCCTATGCTGTGCTGCTGGCGCTGGTAGTTGTGGGTTTCATGAAGTTGCCGGTGGGCTTCCTGCCGGACGAAGACCAGGGCACCTTGTTCATGCTGGTGCAGTTGCCGCCCGGTGCCACCGATGCACGGACCAGCGATGTGCTCAAACAGGTGGAGCATCACTTCCTGGTCGATCAGAAGGCGTCTGTGGCCGGCATCTTTGCCGTCACCGGCTTCAGTTTTGCCGGTAGCGGCCAGAATACCGGCATGGCATTCGTCACGTTGCGCCCGTGGGACGAGCGTACCGGCAAGGGCCAGAGCGTCACCGAGGTGGCGGCCAAGGCAAGCACGTTTTTCGCCGGCATCCGCGATGCCCGGGTGTTCGCAATCTGCGTGGCATGCATGCCCTCCCCGGGGGCATGACGCCGCAATAGCGTGCTCAACTCGGTCAGCGAAGACATGCGGAAACCCGTCGACGATGCAATGCGGCCCAGCCGCGATGGCACCGATCGTACAAGAGTGCGGGTGGTGTCGGCGGCAAGGCATGCGGCGCAGCCTGTGAGGTCGCGTCCGCTGGAAAAGCGCGCCTGCGGTTGCAGCTGGCCCTGCGCGGGCATTGCGTCGGCACTGATAGACCACTCACGTGCCGGCCGTATCATGTGTTCGGTCTCCTGCACCGTTGTCATGCCATGCCCGCAAAACGTTCCAGCGTCCCCACGCCGACCAGTCCCGCCGAATGGAAGCGGCTAGAAAACGCTGCCGCCGCAGAGCTGGACCGGCGCACCGCACAGGCGCATCTGCAGATCCTTGGCCTGCTGCGTACGCATGGGCCGCTGTTGAGCGATGCGCAGCGCCGCAGCCTGCACAAGCGCCTGCTGCGCGGCGGGCGTTGATCGACGCAAGCACTGATCAGCGCGGTTGCCCGGGAGCAGCGGGTCACACCTGCCGACGTGGTGCCGCAGCGGCGAGGCAGCTGATGCAGGGGGAGCCATGCGCGGCATCATGCCAAGAGCTGCGCGTTGTGCACTGCCATCGAATGCGCGCAGTGGGCGCGCGCCACGCAGCTTGCGCGTCGTCGATGCCGTCGTTCCGGTCGCCAGTCACAGGTCGCAGACCTCGCCGCGGGCCGTGTCGCACGACCGGCACGCGCGTTGCGCGGCTGCGCAATCGTCGCGTGAACTGCCAACCCCGGCTTGCGCAGCTCCCGCACGCGGGCGCTACGTCGGCACTTCCCACGGTGGCTGTTCGCCCAGCCGCTCCAGCAGGAACTCCACAAACGCACGCACCCGCGGCGGTTGCAGCTGGCGCGCCGGCATCACTGCGCTGATATGCGAGGTGGGTGGCGGGTAGTCGCGCATCACTTCGACCAGCCGGCCGCTGCGCAGTTCGTCGGCGATGTGCCAGTACGAATGCACCGCGATGCCCTGGCCGGCGACCACGGCGTCGCGCATGGCTGGGGGGCGTGGTGATCGCCACGCAGGCCGGCCTTGTCGCAACGCCGTGGGTGGCCGCGGTGTTGAGTGCCATCGGGCTGGGGATCGCGCTGTGGAGCGTGCACTTGCAACGCCGCCGCACTGCTGCGCCATCGGTCTGCGCGCAGATGGGGTGAGCTCATCGCGCGCTGGTCATGGCCGCGGTGGCGCCGTGCGCGCCAGGCCGATCTCGATACGCCGCATCGCTGCTGGCCAATACAGATGCGCGAGCGGTCAGCGATGACGCGGCGCATCCCTTTATCCAACATTGCAAGGAGTCATTCGATGGAAACCCGTCTACTCGGCCGTTCCGGTTTCAAGGTGCCCGTGCTCGGCCTGGGCGCCGGCACATTCGGCGGGAAAGGGCCATTATTCTCTGCCTGGGGCGACACCGATGTGGCGCAGGCGCGCCGCATGATCGCGTTATGCCTCGATGCAGGGCTCAACCTGTTCGACACCGCCGATGTGTATTCCGACGGCGCATCCGAAGACATCCTCGGCCAGGCGCTGCAAGGCCGCCGCGATCAGGTGATCATCTCGACCAAGACCGGCCTGCGCCTGGGCGATGGCCCCAACGACGCCGGCGCGTCGCGTTTCCGTTTGCTGCGTGCGGTGGACGCATCGTTGCGCCGCTTGCGCACCGACTACATCGATCTACTGCAGCTGCACGCCTTCGATGCGCTGACGCCGATGGAAGAAACCTTGTCCACGCTCGACGGGTTGGTGCGCGCGGGCAAGGTGCGCTATCTGGGCGCTTCCAATTACGCCGGATGGCAGCTGATGAAATCGCAGGCGGTGGCCGATGCGCACGGCTGGAATCGCTTTGTCGCCAACCAGACCTATTACTCGCTGGCCGGGCGCGACTACGAGTGGGAACTGATGCCGCTGGGCATTGACCAGGGCATTGGTGCGGTGGTGTGGAGCCCACTCGGTTGGGGACGGCTGACCGGCAAGCTGCGGCGCGGTCAGCCGTTGCCGCAACACAGCCGTCTGCATGCCACTGCCGCGGCCGGCCTCGCGATCGAGGATGCGCGCTTGTTCGCCATCGTCGATGCGCTCGATGCCATCGCCGCAGAGACCGGCCGCAGCGTCCCGCAGATCGCCATCAACTGGCTGTTGCAGCGGCCCACCGTGAGCACGGTGCTGATCGGCGCACGCGATGAAGTGCAGTTGCGCGAAAACCTCGGTGCGGTGGGCTGGTCGTTGACCGAAGACCAGCGTACCCGCCTGGATCAGGCCAGCGCAGTGGAGCCACCGTACCCCTATTACCCCTATTGGCGCGGTCAGTTTGCAGAGCGTAGCCCGCTGCCGGTGTAGGGCCGGCTGCGCCATCGCTGCATGCGACATCCTCACCGCAGCAGCGTGGCACGCATCCCTGCCGAGGTTTTAGTGTGGCCGCCTCACAACGGCCGCGCCGCCCGCTGAATCACTTCCGGCTTGATCGCTCCCACCCCGTTGCTGCCTTGCAGCTGTCGGCAATTGTCCAATGCCGTGCTCACCGAGTCGTAGCCGATCATCGCGCTGCCATCGATGGCAGAGGCATAGATCAACCTGCCGCCTGTGCGCGTGGCCAGTGCACGTGCGATGACGGGGGTGGTGTCGAACAATTTGATCGAAGCGCCAAGCAATGCCAGCTGGCCGCTGCGCGTTTCCAGTGCCGCAACCACGGTCGCCGGCGGTTCGCTGCCCATGGTGCGCGCGACCGAGTTCGCGGCGCGCGCGTTGTCGAGGTAGATCGCGTAACGATCGATGCGGGCAACTGGCGCATTCGCGCTGGTCTGCGTGCCTTGTAGCGATTGCAGGGTGGCAGCGCTGCGCGTGGCGTCGACTTGCCGTACCAGCGCACCTGGAATCAGCCGGAAATTGGCATGGCCTACCGCAATGGTTTGTCCGGTCGCGGCAGCACGCAGGCGTGCGCTATCGAACACCTGTGCCGATGCGGGTGCGGAAAGGCTGGCTGCAGCGACGCACAGCAGCGTGATCAGAGAGGTTTTCATGTCAGTGGCCCACCACGCGCATTTCGAATTCCTGTAGTTGTTCCTTGCCGTTGTCGGCGAGCATGTCGTCCACCTCCAATGTCCAGCGACCGGCTGCCGGCTCGTCCAGGAAAGCATTGCTTGAGGTCAGGAAGACAACGAAGCCCTCGTCACTCTGATCGAGCGTGGAAAACGGCGTCATCAGTGTGCTGCGGGTGCCGCTGGGCGAGACCAGCACTGCGCGCAGGTTGCGGGGGTCCTTGTGCGTCCCGGCGAAGTACAGCTGTACGCCTTCCACCTTGAAAGACTGCTTGATGTCGATCGCCAATCGCGCCGGAGACCCGATACCGCCAATGGTGCTGCTTTTTCCATCATAGACGGTCCATTCGGTGTCCTGCATTGCAGGCAGCGGAGTGAAATGCACAGCGCGCTCCACCGCAGCGGCGGCATCCACCAGACCGAATCCGTACCAGTTGCTGAAACGGTGACCGGCCGCATTGGTGATCCAGGCAGGCTCGATCAAGGCGTTCTTGTAGTACACCTTGGCTTGATTGGGATCGACCTGCACCGCGGTCGTGGCCAGGATGTATTTGACATCGCGCAGCGTCAGTTGCGGGTTGGCGCTCAGCATCAGCGCTGCGACGCCTGCAACCGTTGGTGAGGCCGCGGAGGTGCCATTCATCCGTGCGCTGTAGTTGCACGATGCATCAATGGTGGAGTGGCTGGTATCCAGCGCGTTCTGCGGCGCGCGTGTGCGATCGCGATTGTTGCCCGAAGCGCATCCGCTCAGATCGGTGGTGACGAGCGCCGGTGAGAAGAAGGGCTGCGGGCCTTGCGCAGCGAGCAATGCAGTCTTCGGGCTGAAGGTCTCAGGATGCGGGTCGAAGCGGCGCTGAAAGCCAAACTCCCCACCGAGTCCGGACACCCACAAGGCGGATCCTGGCGATGAGTAGCTTGCACGCACCCCATTGGCGTTCACTGCACCCACCACGATCATGGGGGTCAGGCTGTTGAGGTTGTCGACATTGGCACTGCCGCAGGCGACGCCAAGCTGCCGGGTCTGGTCGCTGCAGCGATCGATCAGCTTGCCCTGTGCATCCACATCGACCAGCGTCTTGAAATCATTGCCAGCTGCCTTGACGTAGATACCGCCCTTGCCGCCACGCTGGGCACGCATCAGTTTTTCCAGGGAACGTTGCTCGTCGACATCGCTGAATTGATAGGCCGCCGCCTGGACACCGAAGCTGTTATTGAACACATCCATCGCACGGGCCTCGGGCCCATCGCCCCAGGAGTAACGGATGTCGACGTACTGCTTGCTCCCGTCGCTCTCGGAAAGTGCGTTGAAGCCAGCCAACGTCGCCTCGGGTGCAACACCGCGTCCACCCAATCCATTCCATCCACGCGCCGCGATGATGCCGGCGACGGCAGTGCCGTGGTCGGTATCGATTGCATCCGCCGGCGGCGTCGGATCGTTGGAGCCATTTAAGAAGTTATGCGAGCCGCCGGCGACGATGTTGTCGACGAGATCCTCATGCGCGATCTCAAGCCCATCATCGACGACCGCCACCTTGACTCCGGCTCCGCGGATGCCGACCGCGTGCAGCATGTCCACATCCAGGTCGACGCCTGGCTGCGGACGTTGGTCGCCGAACACCGGCTGGCCTTGATTGAGCAGATGCCATTGGTAGCGGAACAGCGGGTCGCTGGCGTCCTTTGTGCTGGATGTCGTTTTAATCGGCGCATCAGCACCGGTTGCTGCAGCATTGGCTGCCAGCGAGGAGAGACCAAGCGCCAGCAAACAAGCGCAATGCAGCGGCATTCGTCGCAGGGTAGGCAGTGTCATGGAATGGTTTCTGTAGTGGGGCAGGGAAGATAGGAAGGGTTTGGCCATGTCGGTCGGCGCACCGCTCTGTTTGTCTCGCGAAAGCTAAAAACGCTCCATTGATGGAATGCATGCGGTCAGGTCGTGACTCGATTCCCCTGTGCATGTCGATGCAGCCGATGTTGGCGACGCGTCGACAGCGCCACTACCTAGAGTAAAGGGCGGGAAATCATTGCCTGCAAGGGCGGCAATCGGTGGTATCTGCGTGATGCGTCGCGCAATTTACGACCTGTTTGTCGAGTTGCGTCTTACACGCGAAATTTCGCGTGCAAAAATTCCCGCGAAATTTTGAAAGAGAGATGGTGTCGATCGGAATAAGCTATCGAAATGCGCAGTCCTGCATCGTATCGGGTGCCGCTTTCAAGAGCGCTAGCGCTTCAGTGCTTGCACCGCCTGGTGCGTGTGGCGAAGGCGCTCGCGTTGCCGTCAGGCAGCGTTTCGCAATGCCGGGCGACGGTCATTGCATCCGTCGGCGCGACAATGCGGTGAAGCAGCGCGCGCCGTGTGCGGGCATCCGCGCAGCAATCTCTGCTGCTGCGCGGGTCGGTGGAAGGCCGATCTACCAGCGGTAGGCCACCGACATCTGGTACTGCCGCCCGGCAATCGGCCGGCCCATGAAGACCCCGCCGGTGGCCGCGCCGGGCACGCGCACGTTGCCCTCGGTGAGGCCCAGCGTGTCGGTGACGTTGCTGCCGCTGGCGGTGATTTCCCAATGTTCGTCCACATGCAGGTTGGCGCCGATATCCAGCATGTCGTACGCGGGCAGGCGCTGGCTGTTGGCCAGATCCGCGAAGCGATCACCGATGGACGAGTAGGTGGCAAATACCTTGAGATCGCCGAACGGCAGCATCCAGTAATAACTGGGCGTGATGCGGAACTGGCGCTTGGGTTGGCGCATCACCTGGTTGCCGGTGAATTCGCGATAGTTGCGGTACTTCGCATCCAGCCACACCCCGGTACCCGCCAGTTCGAAACCACCGAATGGACGGATCGCCCCTTCCACTTCCAGACCGCGCGCGCGCGAGTCGCCCACCGCGGTGAAGTTCTGGCCATTGGCCAGAAACGCCTGAAAGGGTGAGTTCTTGAAGGTGTTGTAGAACGCGGTGAGATACACATCGTATGCATTGGTGCCGGACTTCAGGCCCAGCTCGTATTGATCCACGTCCTGTACCCGGGTTTGCCCATCGCGCAGGTTGTCGAAGCCGGGAAACTTCACCCCGGAGTTGACCCGCGCAAACAGGCTGTTGTTCTGATCGAGCGTGAAGTTCAAGCCGGCCGTCCACGAAAACGCCTCATCGTCCTGATCGATGCGCCGCGTGGTCGCCAGTGCCAGTGAGGTGGCGTTGTCGTACAGCGTGGTCGGGGTGCCATCCAGATCCACGGTGGCGGTGTCGTGCACATCGCCGGTGACGCTCTGGCGCTCGTAGCGCGCGCCCAGGTCCAGGCGCAGGCGCTCGCTCAGTTCCCACTCGTCGGCGACGAAGGCAGCGATGTTTTCGCCGTTGTACTTGGCGCGCAGGTTGAGAAAAGCAGTGCTGGTAAAACCCTGGCGCGTGGCCTGGCGGCCATCGTCCAATGCCACATCGATGCGGCGCGCGTTGTTTTGCGCGGTGAGCAGCATGGTGTTGCCCAGGTACCAGGTGTCGGCAGACGAATACTTGGCGTAATACGCGCCCACTGTCAGCGTATTGCCGGCAAACAACTCGCGGCTCATGCGCAGGTCGTTGGTGAAGGAATTCAGGCGCTTGTCCACGGACCACCAACCGGCTTCGAGCACCTGCTGATTCGGGTCTACCGCGCCGCCGCCATTGGTGTAACTGGCGCTACCGCTGCTGCCGTAACCGGCAATGAAATCGCCTAGGCGTTGCGGCGCATCGCCGGTAAACAGCGCGTAGGTCGGCGCACTGCCGCTCATCACGTTGAAGCGGTCGGCAACGGTCCAGCCGCCGCTTTCCCAGTTCCATTCGCCGCCGAACACATCGATGTTGACGCCACGTCCGTCGGCCAGATCGCGCCGCAGCGTCTGGCCGTTGGGGCCGATCAGCAGACCCACATTGCGGAAGTCGCGGCCGAGCAGGGTGCCGGTCTGGGCGTTCAAGCCGGGGAAGCTGGACAGGTCGTTGCCGTTATTGCGCGAGAGCAGCGGAATCGCGGTATAGAACGCGTTGTTGTCGTCGGTATGCCGCGCATAGAACGACAACTCGCCGCTGTCCCAGCGTTTGCTCAAGGTGGCACTGAACTGACCGCCCTTGTCGGCGGAGAACTGCGGGTCGCGTACGCCGTCGGTCTCGCGGAAGAAACCGCCAATGCTGTAATACCATCCATTGCCCATCGGCCCGCTGTTGAACAGGTCGATCCGGCGCAAGGCATTGTTGCCGCCGGTCACACGCACGCTGCCTTCGGGTTCGTCCTGGCCTTTTTTCTGGATGAAATTGACGGTAAGTCCGGGCTGGCCGTTGGAGAAGATGGGACTGGAGCCGCCGCGCAACACTTCCATGCGTTCGATCGTATCGTCGACGCGGAACAGCGTGGAATTTTCCAGGAACGACAAGCTCGGCGGCGGGAACAGCGGTGAGCCATCCAGTTGCATGGTCACGAACGGTGCATCGCCTTCGGACGGCATGCCGCGCACGAAGATATTGGCACCGGTCCCGCCACCGCTGGGCTCGGCCCACACGCCGGGTACGATCTTGAGCAGGTCTGCGGTGCTCTGTGGCACCGCTTGCTGAATCTGCTCCGGGCTGGCCGTGGTGATCGAAAAACTGGCGTCGCGCTTGGCCAGGCCCTTGAAGCGCGCGGTACCGCTGACGATGACCGCATCCAGCGTGGTGGCGTCCTGATTGCCCGAGGCAGGCGTGATGGTCTGCGTGCGGCCATCCGGTGCCAGCAGCGCGGCGGCGATGGCGAGCGAGAGGGCGTAGCGGGGTGAGGAAAAACGCATGCGCAAGGCTCCTTGTGTCAGTGCAAGAACGCAGCCGAGCCACGCAATGGTGTGCATGCATCGGCAGGCAGTGCACGCGTGCGCCCGCGCTATCGCGTCGCTTGCGCCCCCTGTCAACGCAGTGCTAATGAAGTTTTAACCCCAGATGCGCCGCAGCCTGTTGTGCAACGCAGCAGCGATGGCTGCGTTTCACCTCGTGGAGACGGCCGTGTCTGCTTGCGGTGCAGCGCCGATCACATCTTCTCTGTTGGACCGACGCGCGCAGCGACGAACGCGACTGCAGGCGTGGTGTCGCCACTACCGCATGCGCTGATGCGTCAGCAACACGCATAAAAAGGCCGCCCGAAGGCGGCCTCGCTTCCATTCAGCCGGAAAGAGAATCCGCTGTCAGAAAAACAGGCGCACGCCGAACGAGGCGCTGCGGCCGGGAAGCATCACGTCGTCCTTGAGGAAGGAGGTATGCACGCGTGCGTCCTGGTTGGTGAGGTTATTGCCATCCAGAAACACTTCCCATGCGGTGCTGCCGTGGTCCATGTGATAGGCCAGGTGAGCATCGACGAAGGTGTAGCCGTCGGTCGGGGTTTCGTTCACTGCGACCTTGTCCTGCTTCAGGGTGCGGGTGGCGCCGAGCGATGCGCGCCATTGCTCCGCATTCCAGCGCAGCTGCGTACCGAAACGGCCCGGTGCGATACGCGGCAGATTGCCGCCGTCGCTCAAGCGCGCGCGTACGGTGTCGCCGAACACGCGCAGGTCCCATGCGCCGTTGTCGTTGTTGGCCAGATGCAAGGTGGCCTCGCCCTCGAAGCCGTGGAAGATCGCATCGGCCTGCGTCCACTGGCGGATCGGCAGGAAGTCGTTGTCTTCTTCGTTGAACCACTGATTGCCGGTGTCGACGATGTAGACGAAGTCGTTGTAGCGGTTGTAGTACGCCGCCACCTTGGCATCCACCCACTCGTTCTGAAAGTTCAAACCCAACTCCGCCTGGTTGGCCTTTTCGGTCTTCAGATCCGCATTGCCGATCTCGAAGGCGAGGGTGGCGATATGCGGGCCGTTGGCGAACAGTTCTTCTTCGGCCGGCGCGCGTTCGGCGTGGTCCAGGCTGGCGGTCAGGCGCCACTGCTCGTTGAAGCGGAAACCGCCGCTGGCCGAGAAGCTGGTCGGGGTGAAATCGCGGTCCACGCCGATGTCGGTCTGGTACTTGACCTTGTCCACGCGCGCACCGACTTCGGCGGTGACGCGCTCCCAGCTGTTGCGCGCCACGGCGAATGCACCGAGCGAACGCGTATCGGTCTTGGGCACGAAGGATTCTTCACCGATCGCCTGGAAGGTGGTGTCGCTGCCCTGCAGGCCGAACGCGGTCTGCCAGCCGCCGCCGAAGGTGAACGATGCTTCCACACGGCCCTCGTTGGCGCGCTTGGTGAACACCGTGCCCACTTCGTCGCCTTCGAATTCGGTATGCGCGTAATCGGTGTGGCCGAAGCTGTAGCGCAGCGCGCTGCCTTCGCCCCACGGATCGGTCAGCCCGCCCTTGAGGTCGTAGCGGTCCTGCTGCAATTTCAGGGAGACGCCACGCTCGCCGATGGACGGGTCGCCCGGCTCGCCGGGGTTGCCGTAGTTGTCGCGAAAGCGCGAGGCCGACAGGCCGACAAAGCCCCAGTCGCCGGACAGCGAGGCGCCGATCGAGCCCACCTTGGAATCGATCCAGCTATTGAGTTGGCGGCCCCGCGGGGTGTCGTAGTCGTTCTGGTTGCGGTACACGCCATCGGCATGGATCGACAGCCCGCTGCCGTTGCCGGCATCGACGCGGAACATGTCGGTATTGCCGTCCTTGTCGCCGCCGTCGAAGCGCACTTCGGCGCGCCCGCTGAAGCCGTCCACCGGCGTTTCGGCGATGCGTCCGTCGACCACGTTGACCACGCCGCCGATGGCGCCGGAGCCGTACAGCAGGGTGGATGGACCCTTGAGCACCTCGATCTGGTTAGCCAGGAACGGCTCGATCGCCGGCGAATGATCCTGGCTGACGGTGGACACGTCCTGGGTGGACAGCCCGTCGCGCAGCACCGCCACGCGCGGGCCGTCCAGGCCGCGGATGATCGGCCGGCCCACGCCGGGGCCGAAGTTGGAGCTCTGCACGCCCGGCAGGCTGGCCACGGTTTCGCCCAGGCTGGAACTGCGCACCTCATCCAGGCGCTCGCCGGCCAGCACTTCCACCGAGCGGCTCAGCTCGCCGGCGGCATCGCGCAGCGGGCTGGCGGTGACCACGACCTTGTCCAGGTCCTTGATATGCCGTCCGCTGGAATGGGTGGCGTCGTGGCGGCTGTCCGAT
This sequence comes from Xanthomonas bromi, assembly GCF_900092025.1. Classification (GTDB taxonomy): domain Bacteria; phylum Pseudomonadota; class Gammaproteobacteria; order Xanthomonadales; family Xanthomonadaceae; genus Xanthomonas; species Xanthomonas bromi. Next base: position 98,330 of record NZ_FLTX01000027.1, on the reverse strand, counting down.
GCCGGCGGCGTCTGCGGGTCGGCATCGGCCGGGGCGTCTTCGGCCATGGCCAGGGCAGGGGCCAGCAGACTGGTCAGGGCCAGCGAGAGCGCGGAGCGGAGAAATGAGGGAGCGAGACTAGCGGGCATGGTGGGCGGGGCTCTGTAATTGTTACTTTGTATCAGTGGTAAGACGCAGCTTTCCCGCTGCGCCGCGGCAAGACCCGCATGGCTGCGCGATGCAGTGATGCGGGGCTGGAACAGTAAGATGTTATATTATTCCACATTGCCGCGAGCACCTGCTGGACGTTATGCCTCTACCGACCCTTCGTCATCTTCTCGATCGCTTCGGCGCAACCGGGTCGCTGCTGTGCGCCGTGCACTGTGCGGTACTGCCACTGGTGCTGGCCCTGGCGCCTTCGCTGGGCCTGTCGTTCTGGCTGGGTGAGGAGGTGGAACTGGCCATCGTGGTGTTCGTGACGCTGCTGGGTCTTTTCAGCCTGGTGCTCGGGTATCGCCGGCACAAGGCGCTACACGCGCTGGCGCTGCTGCTGCCGGGCCTGGTCCTGCTCTGGGTGGGCCTGTTGTACGACCCACTGCACCATTCGGTGGTGCCGCATGCGGTGGTGATGACGCTGGGCGGCGCCCTGGTCGGCATCGCGCACCTGGTCAATCTGCGCCTGAATCACGGACATGGGCATGTCCACGACGCCAGTTGTGTGCATTGAGAAGCGCTAACGACGCGGCTGTGGAGTCGCCAGGCCAGCGCGGCAGAGTCGATATTCTCATCCGCACGTCCGGTTTGCTTTGCGTCGCTCGCGCCCATCTGATGACTGCTCGCCACGGCACGCGCGTGTTGTAGCCGGACCAGCTCGCAGGTCGGGTCGGACGCAGCCCTGCTACGCTGGCCGGAGCCGCCGTGGTAGGCTTGTCGGCCTTGCGCGAGGGCGCCGCCGGTGAAACCTCGCCAGACCCGTGCCAGCACGGGAATTTGTATTCACATTCAGGAGTCGACGAAATGGGTAAGGGTGACCGTAAGACCGCCAAGGGCAAGCGCTACAACGCCAGCTACGGCAATTCGCGTTCGCACGCGGTGAGCAAGGTTGTCGTGGGTGCAACTGCCCCGGTTGCCAAGAAGGGCGTGGTCAAGGCCCCGGCCAAGAAGGCCGTCGCCAAGAAGACCGTCGCCAAGGCCGGCTGATCCCGGCTCGCTTCTCCACACCAGAACGCGGCGCTTGCGCCGCGTTTTTCGTTTTGCAGGCCAGTCGTTTACGCTCCCGGCCGGCCCATCAATGTGCGCCCAGGTGCGCAGGATGCCGGCGGCGATATGCGCTAGAAGCGATCAATGACGCTGATGCCGAGGTCGCGCGTAGCGTCCATGCCGGTCAGCACTGCAATGGCCTCGTCCAGGCCCACCCTTTTGCCGATGAGCCGTTGTGGTGCGATCTTCCCGGCCTGGATCATCTCCAGCATGGCATCGTACCGCCACGCCTGCATCCCGTGGCTGCCGTAGATCTCCAGTTCGTGGCCGATCACCTGCGCCATCGGGATCCTGGGCGTGGCGTGTTCGCCCAGCATCAGTCCCACCTGGACATGCCGGCCGCGCCGCCGCAGGTTGCTGATGGAGTTGAAACAGGTCGCGGGGCTGCCGAGCGCATCGATGGAAACATGCGCGCCGCCCTTGGTGATCTCGCGAATCGCCTCCACCGTGTCGGCCGCTTTCGACGCGTTGACCGTTGCGACCGCGCCGCATTCGACGGCGAATGCCAGCTTGTCGTCGAAGATGTCCACCGCAATCACCTGCGCTCCCAGTGCCGCTGCGATCATCACTGCCGAAAGCCCGACGCCGCCGCAGCCATGTACCACGACCCATTCGCCAGGGCCGGTTCTGGCCTGATCGACCACGGCCCGAAACGAGGTGGCAAACCGGCATCCCAGGCTTGCCGCCGTCGCACTGTCGATGCTTTCCGGCAGTCTGACCAGATTCGTTTCGGCAAAATCGATCGCGACATATTCGGCGAACGATCCCCATGCGGTGAAGCCGGGCTGGAACTGGTTCGAGCACACTTGCTGATCGCCGCCGTGGCACAGCGCACAGCGCCCGCACCCGGACACGAACGGCACGGTGACCCTGGTGCCGATCGCAAAGCCCGAGATGCGTTTTCCCAAGGCGACCACTTCGCCGGCGAACTCATGTCCCGGCACGTGCGGCAATGCAATGTCCGGATCGTGCCCCATCCAGCCGTGCCAATCGCTGCGGCAGATGCCGGTGGCCGCCACTTTGATCACCACGCCGTCATCGCTTGGCGTCGGGTCGGGCAGTTGCAGAATTTTCGGAACATGTTCGAAACGCTCGAAGTGCATTGCACGCATGCATAACCTCGGGAAGCAGCACGATGAAGAGGGGATCTACCGCGCTTCACCGCTGGCGAGCGGTGCGGCAGCTTATGTTCGTGGTGGGGCGTCGTCCTGGCCGCTGTTTCCGGCCAATGTCTGGAGCCGCGACGTTGACGCGCGCTCTGCAGCGGTCGCGGGCACCGGCACGGCCAACAACTGCTCGGCCAGGCCGCGATAGATCGGCGTCTTGCACACCAGCCCGGACACCGCGCGCGCAATCAGCACGGTGGCCAGGATCGGCAGCAGCATCTGGCTGGTGTCGGTGAGTTCCAGCGAGATCACCGCCGAGGTCAGCGGTGCCTGGGTCACGCCGGTCAGGTAGGCGCACATGCCCAGCAGCACGAAGGTGCGCGGGTCCACGCTGGGCATCAACACCGACAGGTTGTGGCCGATGCCGGCACCGACCGCCAATGCGGGCGAGAACAGGCCGCCCGGGATGCCGGCCAGATACGAGACCAGATTGGCGATGAGTTTCATCAGGCCGAATTCGTGGCCAACCACCGCGTGCCCCTGTACCAGGCTGCGTGCCTGCTCGTAGCCGGTGCCGAACGCGCCTTGCCCGAATACCAGCGCGAGCCCGACCAGGGCGACGCCGCACAACGCGGCCAGCAGCACCGGATGCCGTTGACGCAGCGCCCCCAACCAGCGCGGTTTACCGCTGACGCTGGCCAGCACCATCCGCGCGAACACGCCGCCAAGCAACCCGGCCACGCTGCCGCACAGCGCGATCGCCAACCACGCCTGACCCAGCGGCAGGGTCACCGCCACCTTGCCGAAATAGGTGTAGCTGCCCAACAGACCCAGCGACACCACGCCGCCGACGATCACCGCAGTGAGCAACGTGCCGGAGAAGTGATGCTCGAAGCGCCCGCTCAATTCTTCGATCGCAAACACCACGCCGGCCAGCGGCGTGTTGAAGGCCGCCGCGATACCGGCGGCGCCGCCAGCGAGCAGAAAGTGCGAGAGCTCGCGTGGATCATGAAAACCGAACCAGCGCCCGAACACATGCATCAGGCTGGCGCCCACATGCACGGTGGGTCCCTCGCGCCCGACCGATGCGCCGCCGAGCAGCGACAGCGTGGTCAATGCAAGTTTGCCCAGCGATACGCGCAGCGACAGATTGCTGTCGCGAAATGCCGGGTCCGGATGCTCCAGCGCGGCGATGACCTGCGGGATGCCGCTGCCGCGCGTGGGCCGTAGCGCACCGGAGGTGAGCCAGGCGAGCAGAGCGAAAATGCCCGGCGTCAGCAGCAATGACCACCAGATCGAGTGTGCGGTAATGCGTTGAAAAAGATGGAAGGCCGCGTCGCTGGCCTTGGCGAACACGATCGCCACCAGCGCCACCGCAATTGCGCCGCCCCACAGTGCAGCGCGACGACGCCAGCCTTCGCTGGACAACAGCGGCCGCAGGCGATGCGGCGGGGGATTGGAAGCAGACATAGCACCATTGTCGCACTCCCTGGCGGCAGACGGGTCTGCAGCCATCCACAGTCCTGCCCCGTGTGGCCGGCATCAATGCGCGTAGCAGCGAGGCGGAACAGCGTCTTTATGCGGGAGATATCAATGCTGACGCACAGGTGCGCATGCATGCTCGGCACCGTGCTGACGATGCCTGCCGCAGCTATTCGATGCCGGTGGCCGGCGGCACCCGCAAGGCCGGCAGCAAGGTGGCCGGGTTGCCATCGTTGGGCGCGGCGGGGATACCCAGCAGCCGGGTCATCAGTGGGTAGACATCCACATTGTCGAAGTCCGGCAGTGTCCTGCCCTGCGCCAGGTCCGGGCCTTGCGCCAGGAACACTGCACGCATGGACGGCAACCCCGGATCGAAGCCATGCGAGCCTTGCCGCGCACGCTTGGCGAGTTTGTCGGGCAATAGTGCATCCCAGCCTTCGTGCATCTGGCACACGATCGGCGGAATGCGCGGGTGGCTGCCGTAATGCCAGCGCGCCGGCAGCTCGGCCTTGCGCCAGCAGTCGTACTGCGGGTGTTTACCAAGCAAGCTGGCGTCGGCAGCCGTCTGTTTCCCGAGCATCGGCTCGAAACCGATCACCTGGCCGTCAGTGATGGCGGTGGCGATCTGCGGCGGTGCGATGTCTTCCACGCTGATCGCGTGCCCCGGCGCAACCTCGGCCATGCCGTGGTCGGAGACCACGATGATGTTGGTGCGTGCACGCGTGCCATCGCGTTGCATGCCGTCCAGCAGCCTGCCGATTGCAGCGTCTACCGTGTGCACGGCGTCGGCGTACTCGCGCGATTCCGGGCCGTGGTCGTGGCCGGCTTCGTCCACGTGTTCGAAGTACAGCGTGACCAGGCGATTGCGCTGAGCACCGTCAGTTTTCAACCAGTTCCGCACCGCGCCCACACGCATGTCCAGGCTCACGCCTTTTTCGTAATGGCGCCACTGCGATGGGCGCACGCCCTTGATCGCCGCTTCGCTACCGGGCCAGGACCAAGTCGCTGCATGCTGGCCGGTCTTTTCCACGCCCACCCACACGGGTTCGCCGCCCCACCAGCGTGCATCGCCCACTGCGTCGGGCTTGCTCAGCCAAAAACCGCCAAGCGTCGGGTCGCGCATGCTGTTGTGCACGATGCCGTGGTGATCCGGGCGCAGGCCGGTGACCAAGGTGTAGTGATTGGGAAACGTCAGCGACGGATATGACGGCGTCATCCAGCGCGCACGCACGCCTGCGCGTGCCAGTTGCGACAGGGTCGGCGTGATGCCGCGATCGAGCATGTCGGCGCGCAGGCCGTCGATGGAGATCAGCAGCAGGGTATGCGGTGCGTTGGCGGATGCGTTGCTCACCGAGGCGGCCGCCGCTGCCGCGGGTGGCAGCGGCGTGGGCACGCTGCGCAAGTATGGCTGGCTGCTACAGGCCGCAAGCAGCGCAAGCGCCGCTGCGGCAATTCCAAAACGTCGGTCGATCATGTCGCCAGTTTACGATGCAGCGATAACCTCGCGAAGTCAGGCATTGCGCAGTGCGGATGCAGGAGTGAACAGATCGTCGGCAGGTGCGGCGCGAGGTGGCGACCAACCTTCCAACTGCAACAGCGCCTGCTTGGTCGGCAGGCCACCGCCGAAGCCGGTCAACGCGCCATTGGCGCCGATCACGCGGTGGCAGGGCAGCACGATCGGTAGCGGATTGCGTCCGTTGGCAGCACCCACTGCGCGGCTCGCGGCGGGGCGGCCTACCGCCTGCGCGAGTTGCGCATAACTCCAGGTCTGCCCGAACGGAATCTGCGCCAGGGTGCGCCAGACGCTGAGCTGAAACGGCGTGCCGGTCGGCGCCAGCGGCAGATCGAAACTGCGTCGCCCGCCATGCAGGTAATCGAGCAGTTGTTCGCGTGCTGCGCGCACCAGCGGCGCGTCGGGGTCGTGCAGCCAGCGCGCACGGCCGATGGCGTCGTAGCGGTTTTGCGCGAACAGGATGTGGTGCACGCCGGTGTCGTCGGCGGCCACGCTGAGCGCGCCGATCGGCGAGGGGAAGGTGTCGTAGTAGAGCGTATTCATGGGCGGGTGTCCTTGCGATCGACGGCGAGATGCCACAGGTGCAACACGGCATACGCGCGCCATGGGCGCCATGCCTGCGAACGCGCTTCGGTGGCGCGTTCGCTCAAACGCGCCGGCGCGCCGAGGACCTGTTGCAGGATCAGATCGCCGGCGGGAAACGCATCCGGATGCGAGAGCGCGCGCATGGCGATGTAGTGCGCGGTCCACGGACCGATCCCGGGCAGTGCGGTGCAGGCGGCGATGAAGTCGGGCAGGCGCTGCCCGGCACCGAAGTGCAGCTGGCCTTGCACGCAGGCGGATGCCAATGCACGCAGCGTCGCGGCGCGCGCACGGGGCAGCCCGAGCTGTTCCAGCGGCGCGTCGGCCAGCTGTGCAGGCGTGGGGAAACTGCGGGCCAGGCCGGGGGGCATGTCGGCATGATGGCCGCCATGACGGTGGACCAGCCGCGCTGCCAGCGTTGCCGCGCCGGCCACGCTGATCTGCTGGCCCAGCACCGCACGCACCGCCACCTCGAAGCCGTCCCAGCCACCGGGCACGCGCAGGCCGGGTCGGCGTGCGATCGCCTCGGCCAGCAGGGGTTCCGGCGCAAGCGTGGCATGCACGGCCTGCAGGTCGGCATCCAAATCGAACAGCCTGCGTACGCGCCGCACGATCTGCAGAATCTGCCGCGGGTCGGTGGCACCGATGCGCAACAGCAGTTCCGCACGCTGCGGTGCCGCGCTGACCTCGATCACGCTGGCCTTGCCCGGCGGGCCGATCACGCGACGGTAGCCGTTCGCATCGACCTGCTCGATGCCCGGAATCGCACGGCGCTGCAAAAATGCCAGCATCGCCGGCAGATCCAGCGGCGGGCGATAGCCCAGGCGCAGGGTCAGTTCGCCGCCCGGTACTTCGCCACGCTGCTTGCGCAAGGCCGACGGCGGCATGCCGCAGCCCTGCAGAAAGGCGGCATTGAAGCGGCGCAGGCTATTGAAGCCCGCTGCCAGCGCGACCTCGGTGACCGGCAAGGCGGTTTCGGTCAGCAACTGCTTGGCCAGCAGCAACCGATGCGTGCCATGCACCTGGATCGGCGTGGCGCCCAACTGCCGCACGAATTGCCGTTGCAGTTGGCGCGCGCTCAAGCCCACCGCATCGGCCAGCGTCTGCACCGGCTGCTCCTGCAGCGCGCCGTCGGCAATCATCGCCAATGCGCGCTGCACGCTTTCTTCGCCCAGATGCTGCTGCGCTTGCGGCGACAGCTCCGGCCGGCAGCGCAGGCACGGCCGATACCCAGCCGCACTGGCCGCCGCAGCAGTGGGGTAGTAACTGACATTGGCCGGCTTCGGTGGCGGTGCCGGACACACCGGGCGGCAATAGATGCCGGTGCTGCGCACGGCGGTGAAAAACAGTCCGTCGAAGCGTGCATCGCGCGCCAGGCGGGCGCGGTCGCATTGGGTTCGGTCGGGCGTTGCGGTCTGCATGGCGCCAGTCTATGCGCTTGCCACAGCACCGGCTGGCCGTTTTCGGACAGGGTTGCGGCGGGTCTGCGCGTTCATGGCCGGGTCAACCCATGAGTCCATTCAGCCATAGACTCCTGGTGATCTCCGTCGCGGTGCGTGCCCCACATCATGGTGAAATCGGCTTGCCTGTCACTTGCCTGCTTGCTCCTGCTAGCCGCCTGCGAGCGTTCGGCGACCTCTGCCGATGCATCGGTTGCGCAGCAGAATGGTGCAGGGCAGGCGGGCGATGGCGACCATATGGTGTCGGTCGATACGCCCGACCCGATACCGCCGCCACGCCAGCGTGCGCAGATCGGCGAGCCGGGTTGGCTGCAGGCGCAACTGGAGTCGGGCCAGGCCTGGATCAGCTGCGCCACCGATTACGGCAAGGAAGCCGGCGATGGCACCTTGCTGCCGGCGCTGGACCGGGCCAGCGTGGAAGCTGCGTTGGCGCCGTGCCGCGAGACCGGGCTGGTGCGGGTGCGCTACGCGGGCAAGATCAATGCCGGCTTTGCGGCGCTGGTGTGGCGGCTTGCGGCGGTGGCCGAGCAGTTGGGGTTGCCGCATCGCATCCTGGATCTGGATTCCAGCGGCGGGCAGGTGGAGGCGGCGATCCGCGCCGGCGACACCATCGGCGAATCCAACTGGACCATCTGGGTGCGCGAAGGCTCCATCTGCCATAGCGCCTGTGTGTTCGTGCTGGCGGCTGGCGACAACCGCCTGGTCGCCGGCAAGGTCGGCATTCACCGCATGATGCGGATCAGCTCCAAGGCGACGTCGCGGGCAGAGCTCAATCGGGAATTGCGCGAGGTCTATGGCAACGTCAAGGATTACCTGGAGCGCAACGGCGTGGCCGTGGCGGTGGCCGATCTGATGATGACCGTGCCCAACCGCAGCCTGCGCCTGCTCACGATTGAAGAACTGCACGAATACGGCCTGGACGGCACCAACGCCGTGCAGGACGATCTGGAACGCATCCGCCAGATGCGCAAGTGCGGCGATGCCTTCGTGCGGCGCAAGGACGCGTTTTTGGTGACCTTCGATCAAAAGTGCAAAGGCGAGGGCGCGGATCTGGATGCGGTCAACGCCTGCGGGCTGGCCTTGAAGCAGCGCTTCGGCTTCCCCGATGCGGCCTGTCCGGAAGAAAGCCCGCTGGCCGAAACCGATGCCGCGGCCCTGCCGCCGGCCAGCCCAACGGCCGAGACCCGGACCGGTGAGGCGGATAACGGCCAGCCGCAAACCGGTCAGGCGCGCAGTGACCAAGCGCAGACCAGCGAGGCCCAGGGCGGTGCGGCAGGCGCTGCCGAGTCCACAGCTGCGCCAGATTCCACGCCGGCGCAGGATGCCGCCCAGGTCGAGCCGCGATCAGCCACGCATCCCGAAGGCTGAGAGCCGTGGCGGGCTTCACGCGTACCGCACTCCACGCTGCCTATCGTCGCTGCATCACGACTGAGCCGGGGAGGGCTTATGCGAGGCAAGACCAAAGGGGTGTTACTGGCATATTTACCGTCGGCTCTGTTGGTGCTGGTGGGCTTCGGTGTGGCTGAGTTGCTGCGTGTGGCCGCTGCCGCCATGCACGAACAGTGGCCGGCGACACTGGCGATGTGGATGAGTCTGGCGGGGGTGATTGCCGCGATTGCGCGTGCCTTCTGGGTCAGTTGGCGTCTGTGGCGACCGCGTGCTGTGGCGGCCGTGCCACCAGCTCCCGGGGGCGAAGTCTAGATCGAGTAGAAACTAGATCGAGTAGAAAACGGCGTTGCGGTCGCCAAGGGATGCGCGGCTTTGCCCGGGATGAGCGAGGGACTTCCACCACGTTGCCGCGCGATCCTCGGTATCCATTCGACGCTGCTATCCACAGCGTTTGCGACTCCAGATACAAGGATGAAAGCGCCGCTGCCAGACCTGATTGCTTCAAGCGAGTGCGCCCGTGGCCAGAGTTCCGTGCTTGCCGCTTGCGCGCTCGATGCGTGCTTCGTCCACCAGCTCCGCGCGGCCGCTTGCCATGGTCTGCCTTCTGCGCCACCCCGCAACTGCATCCGGTACTTGTGTTGTGCAGGTGGCATCCTAGACTGCGCTACGCACTGAAAGATGCCTGGTGTTTCTCCTTCCACCCGATCCGTACAAGGTCCCCGTCCCATGTTTCGTTCCTGTCTGCTTATCGCGTTGGCACTGGCTCCAGCGCTGGCGTTCGCTCAACAACCGCAGCCCGCCAGCCGCGCCGCTAAGCCGGTTGCGGCGCAGTCGGCAGCTGCAGCGTCAGGAGCGCCGGTCGGCCAGCCGGCGCTCAGCCCCGCGCAGGAGGCGCAGCTGACCAAGCAGAACACCGAGATGACCCAGGCCGCGTTGCGCGTGGCGCAGATGGTGGACGGCAACCAGGTCGCCTCGTTGTGGGATGGCGCGTCCAAGGTCGCCAAGACCGCCGTCAAGCGCGACGTCTTCGTCAGCCAGATCGGCACCGAACGCGTGCGGCTTGGCGCGGTGGTCGGTCGCGGCCAGGGCTCGGTGACGCGGGTCAAGTACGGCCCCGGCGCGCAGGTGCCCGAAGGCCTGTACGTCAACGTCAGCTTCCCGACCCGCTTCGCCAAGGCGCAGCAGCCGGTACGCGAGCTGGTGTCGTTCCGTCTGGACGAAGACAAGACCTGGCGTCTGGCCGGTTACAGCCTGCGCACGGCGGTGAAATGATGTTTCCATCGGCTGGGAGAGACGTATGCAACTGACCATCGAACTGCAAACGCTGGGCTGGGCGATGGTGCTCGGGCTTGTGCAATTGCTGGCTGCCTCGGCCAGCATGACCGCCCAGCGCGGCACCAAGTGGAACGCCAGCGCACGCGATGGCGACGCCAAGCCGCTCACCGGCGTGGCCGCACGGCTGGACCGCGCGTTCCGCAACTATCTGGAAACCTTTCCGATCTTCGCGGCTGCGGTGCTGGCGGTGAGCGTGGCCGGGCGCACCAGTGCAGAGACAGCGCTCGGCGTGCAGCTGTACCTGTGGGCGCGCGTGGCCTATGTGCCGGTGTATGCCGCGGGTATCCCCTACCTGCGTAGCGCCATCTGGGTGGTGTCGTTCTGGGGCATCGTCAAACTGGTGCGGGCACTGCTAGGCGTTTGATGCAGCATCGCCGGCAGGTGTGCGGTTCAACCCGGCGCTCGAACCTGCGCCAGGATCGCGTCGATTGCCGCCTGCGCATCATTGCTGCGCAGGGCTTGTTCCAGGATCGGAATCACCCACGCGCAGCCGGCCTTGGTCACATCTGCACGCCAGCCGCCGGGCCAGGCGTCCAGTTCGTGCAAGGCCAGCATTGTGCAGCCGCCTCGCTCGGCATGCCCGCCGCGGATGGATTGCTCCAGCCAGAACGGTTTGTCCGAATCGATGGCGATCGAAAAAACATAGACGTCATGCGTTGGATCGTCGACCGAAGGCGCGTTGTTGCGCTGGCCGATTTCTACCACCTTCATGCGTCGGGGTCCGCATCCGGGTCCAGTGCCAGCACGCGAATTTCCACCTCCTCCAACTGCACCAGCTGACCGGGGCGGATCTTGGCGGTCTTGCGCAGCTCCTGCACGCCGTCGACGCTGACCGCGCCGCTGGCCACAATCGCCTTGCCCTGGCCGCCGCTGTCGGCAATGCCGGCCAGCTTGAGCAACTGGTTGAGTTCGATGTGGTCGCCGTCCAGGTCGAATTCCAGATATTGCATGGTGTGCTCGGTCGCAGGGAGACGGCGATTATCCGCCTACTCGCGCTGGAAACGCGCGATCTGTTCCAGCAGGATTTCGGTACGGGCGACGCTGCGGCCGGCATGTGCGTTGTCGATGCGTTCCAGCCAGGGTTGGCCGCTGTGCTGCAGCCGCCGATAGCCCAGCCAGGTGCCGATGCCGCCGAGCAGCCCGACCAGCACGTTGCACAGCAGCCAGACATTTGGCAGCGACACCCCGGTGAGGGCGCGCCATGCAGCGTCCGCCACTGCCACCCACAACACCCAGAACGCCACGCCCAGCCATGGTGTCACCCGCGTGCGCCAGCGCCGCAGCTGCGCAAGCGCCCGCTGCGTCTGCAGCAGTGGCCTGGCGAAATCCAGCTGCGACAACAGCCACAGTTGACGCGCTGCCGAGGCTGCCAGCGCAACACACCACATCTGCAGCAGCACTCCACCAATGACCGCTGCCGCCTGATCGGCAAACGGGAGCCAGCTATGGGCGATGACGCCGCTCAGCGCGATGGCGCACAGCAGCTGCGCCGATTGGCTCAGCCACAACGGACGCAGTTGCGCACGTACTGCGTGGCTGCGCATAGCGCCCAGCAGGTGGCCGGTGAGTGCGGTCTGTTGGTCCAGCCGCTGTTCCAGTGAACGCCAGGCGCGGGCGATGTCGTCCAGTTCCATGTCTTGCTCCGGTTGCGGATCGGGGTGGGTCAAAGTTCGGCGCGAATGCGGGTTTTCAGGCGGCTGAGTTTTGTGGCGACATTGGTTTCGCTGATGCCGAGCACTTCGCCGATCTCGCGGTAGCTGTGTTCGTCCAGATAGAGCAACAGCAGCGCGCGTTCCAGCGGCGGTTGTTGCGCAATGAAGGCGTATAGCGCGGCGACCTGCTGCTCGTGCACTGGGGCGTGCGCCAGTGGATCGGCGATGCGCTCGACGACTGCGTCGAGCGCGATCGGCTCGACGGGCGTGCGGCGGCGGCCGCGCAGATCGCTGATCGCCACATTCAAGGCGATGCGGTACATCCAGGTGGAAAAGCGCCGGCTCGGATCGTAGCTGGGAAATGCCCGCCACAATTGCGTGGCGATTTCCTGCGCCAGTTCGTCGCGGTCGTCGCGGTCGTGGCAATAACTTGCCGCCACTTTCAGCACGATGCCGCGGTGTTGCTGCAGCAGGGTGCTGAAGCGGGCTTGCAGGTCTGTGTCCAGGGGCATGGCTCCAATCGGGTGGGAGGGAGGGTTTGCACGCCAGGATGATTCGCGCGAACGTGCAATTCCTCACAACCTGAATGGCCTGTCACGAACATTTCGACAGCAGGGGGGCTGAAGAGGCACACTATGCTGCTTTGCGCCTGCCGGCTCCGTGCGGCGCCTCCGGAGTTACCCATGACCCAAGAATCCCCCGCGCCGCTGCTGTTTGCAGACCTCGGCCTCTCGGACGCTGTGATGAAGGCCGTTGCCAATGTTGGCTACGAGTCGCCGTCGCCGATCCAGGCCGCCACCATTCCCGCGTTGCTCGCCGGCCGCGACGTGCTCGGCCAGGCGCAGACCGGTACCGGCAAGACCGCCGCGTTCGCGCTGCCGGTACTGTCCAACGCCGATCTGAACCAGCTCAAGCCGCAGGCGCTGGTGCTGGCCCCGACCCGCGAACTGGCTATCCAGGTCGCCGAAGCCTTCCAGAAATATGCCGAAGCCATCCCCGGCTTCCGCGTGCTGCCGGTGTACGGTGGCCAGCCCTACGCCCAGCAGCTGAGCGCGCTCAAGCGCGGTGTGCATGTGGTGGTCGGTACCCCGGGCCGGGTGATCGATCACCTGGACCGCGGCACGCTGGATCTGTCCCAGCTCAAGACGCTGGTGCTGGACGAAGCCGACGAAATGCTGCGCATGGGTTTCATCGACGACGTCGAAGCGGTGCTGAAGAAGTTGCCGGAAAAGCGCCAGGTGGCGTTGTTCTCGGCCACCATGCCGCCGGCCATCCGCCGCATCGCGCAGACCTATCTGAAGGACCCGGCCGAAGTCACCATCGCGGCCAAGACCACCACCTCGGCCAATATCCGCCAGCGCTACTGGTGGGTGAGCGGCCTGCACAAGCTGGATGCGCTGACCCGCATTCTTGAGGTCGAGCCGTTCGACGGCATGATCATCTTCGCGCGCACCAAGGCCGGTACCGAAGAGCTGGCGCAGAAGCTGCAGGCGCGCGGTCTGGCGGCGGCGGCCATCAACGGCGACATGCAGCAGGCCGCACGCGAGAAGACCATCGCCCAGCTCAAGGACGGCAAGCTGGACATCCTGGTCGCTACAGACGTGGCCGCACGCGGCCTGGACGTGGAACGCATCAGCCACGTGCTGAACTACGACATTCCGTACGACACCGAAAGCTACGTGCACCGGATCGGCCGCACTGGCCGCGCCGGGCGCACCGGCGACGCGATCCTGTTCGTCACCCCGCGCGAAAAGGGCATGCTGCGCTCGATCGAACGCGCCACCCGTCAGCCGATCGAAGAGATGCAGCTGCCGAGCGTGGATGCGGTCAACGACACCCGCGTTGCACGTTTCATGACCCGCATCACCGAGACGCTGGCCGGTGGCCAGATCGACATGTACCGCGATCTGCTGCAGCGCTACGAGGCCGAAAACAACGTGCCGGCGATCGATATCGCCGCCGCCATGGCCAAGCTGCTGCAGGGTGACGCGCCATTCCTGCTGACCCCGCCGGTGCGTGGCGCACGCGAAGAGTTCGCCCCGCGCGAGCGCAACGAGCGTGCCGACCGCGGCGACCGTAATGACCGTGGTGAGCGTCCGCGTTTTGAACCCAAGTTCGAACGTGGCCCACGTGCCGACGGCGAGCGCGCTGCACGTCCGCCGCGCGGCGACGATGCCGGTGGCGAGCGTCCGCGTCGCGACCCGGCTGCCCCGCGTGGCGAGCCGGAGTTCGGCATGGAGAGCTACCGCATCGAAGTGGGCCACACCCACGGCGTGAAGCCGGCCAATATCGTCGGCGCGATCGCCAACGAAGCAGGTCTGGAAAGCCGCTATATCGGCCGGATCGACATCCAGGACGATTATTCGATCCTGGATCTGCCGGCCGACATGCCGCGCGAACTGCTCACCCACCTGAAGAAGGTCTGGGTGTCCGGTCAGCAGCTCAACATGCGCAAGCTGGAAGAGGGCGAAGCGGCCACGTCGCTGTCCAAGCCGCGCTTCCCGCGTGGCGGCAAGCCGTCCGGGCGCCCGAATGGTCCGAACCGTCCGATGGACCGCGCTGGCGCACCGCACCGCAAGGGTCCGCCGAAGCCGCGCGGCGAGTAAGCATGGCCGGCGCTGCCTGCAGCGCGACGCCGTAGGCGGTACGGCTGCCTAGTATCGCTATGCATGAATGTGCATACAAAAGCGGCGAGGCGTTCCGGCGCTCCACTGCGCTGGCGATCAGGCTGATCTAGTCAGCGTCGCTAACCTGACCTGCAGTACGCCGAGCGGGTTTTGCCATACAGACCCGGCCGTTGCGGCCGCTACTGCCTTCAGGCGCCCAGTGGGCGCCTGAATCGCACTGGGGCGGCGAAGGACGGACGGCGATGGCGCAGGCAGCACGCAGCAAGGGCGGTGGACAGACCATGTACCTGGTGCGTGGTTGGCTGACGCTTCCTCTGGCGCTCTTGATCGGTGTCGCCGTCTGCATGGCGGTGGTGTCGGCGCTGGTGATCGAAATCCAGTCCGGCGCCACCGCCTGGATCGTCGGGCAAAGCCATTGGGCCAACGCCCAGCAGGAATCGGTGTACTGGATGGAGCGCTACCTGGGCAGCGGCGAGACGGCCGATCTGCAGGCCGCTTGCCGCGCACTGGACGTACCGCTGGGCGACCGCGCGGCGCGCGTGGCCATCGAACAACCGGTCATCGATTGGGACGTGGTCTACGCCGGCCTGGGCGCTGGCCGCAATGCGCGTGAGGACATGCCGCAAATGGTGCGGCTGTATCGCTATGGGCACCAGTTTCCGTATCTCGGCGACGCCATTGCGCTGTGGAAGCGCACCGACGTCGGCATCCTGCAACTGAGCGCCTTGGCCGACCGTGCCGCCTCGGTGCAGGCCGCCGCCCGGCCGGATCCGCGCGCGCTGCAGGCATTGCGCGATGAGCTGAATCTGCTGGACGGCCGCATGCGCCGCGACGCTTCCGAATTCCTGGGGTACCTGACCCGCTGCGCGCGGCTGTTGCACGATGTGATGGTGGTCTGCAGCCTGGCGACCTTGCTGCTGGTGCTGATCACCTGCGTGCTGGCAATGCGGCGCATCGGCGATTACCTGCTGTCGCACGAAGGCCGCTTCCGCACCGCGTTCCAGCAGGCGGCGTTGGGCATGGTCAAGTTCGATCTGCGCGGCAACGTGCTCGATGCGAACGCGTCGATGGCCAGCGTGCTGCTCTACCGGCCGGAAGAGCTGCAGGCCTGCACGCTGGCCGAGGTGATGCATCCGGAAGACATCAAGCTGGACAGTCGCGGCATGCTCGATTGGCCCAAGCTGCTGCAATCCGGCGAACTGCGCTTTATACGTGCCGATGGCGGAGTGATGTGGGGCCGCTGGAGCGCCTCGCTGGTGGAGCCGGGCCCGCAGGAACCCACGCTGGTGCTCGCAGTGATCGAAGATGTCTCGCACGCGCACGAGCTGGCCGACGAAGTGGCCTTCCATGCACGCCACGATGGGCTGACGGGGCTGATCAATCGGCATGAAATCGAACGCCGGCTGCAGCGTTTGATCGAGCCGCCGCAATCGCCGCAGCTGTGCCACGCGCTGTGTTTCGTCGACCTGGATCATTTCAAGCTGGTCAACGACACCTTCGGGCATGCCGTCGGCGACAAGTTCCTGTGCCACTTCGCCGATGTGATCACCATGCAGCTGCGTCCCGGCGACTGGCTGGGGCGTCTAGGCGGCGATGAATTCGCCATCCTGTTGGCCAATACCGACCTGGTGCAGGCGCGTGCCTTGCTGGAGCGCATGCACGGCGTGCTCGGGCAACCGTGGAGCCACCAGGGCGGGCGGCCGCTGACGCCGAGCTGCAGTTTTGGCGTCGTGGAGATCCTCCAGGGCGCCAGCGACGTGAATACCTTGATGACCGCCGCCGATCTGGCCTGTCATGCGGCCAAGGCAGAAGGGCGTAACCGCATTCGCTGCTTCAACGAAAACGATCTGGCTCTGGCGCAGCGCCGCCACGACGGTGGCTGGATCAGTGCGGTGCAATTGGCGATCGCCGAAGAACGCCTGCTGTTGTACGCGCAGAAGATTCAGGTGCTGAGCGACCCGGGGCGGCTGCAGTACGAGGTGCTGGTGCGCATGCGCGCCAGCGACGGGCGGGTGCTGAGCCCGGGTGAATTCCTGCCGGCGGTGGAGCGTTACGGGTTGGGGCGCATGGTCGATACCTACGTGCTGGAATCGTTGTGCGCACAGTTGTCGGCCAATCCGATGCATGTGGCGGCGCTGGATCTGTGTCACGTCAATTTGTCTGCGCAATCGATCGCGCAACCGGATTTCCTCGACTTCGTCTGCGCCTTGTTCGAGCGCTACCCGGCGCTTGTGCCGAAGCTATGCATGGAGATCACCGAGACTGCGGTCATCGGCGACCTGGAACATGCGCAGCGTTTCGTGCAGAGCGTGCGTGCGCGTGGCTGCCACGTGGCGCTGGACGATTTCGGCAGCGGCCTGGCCTCGTTCGGCTATCTCAAGCAATTCACCGTGGACGTGCTGAAGATCGACTGCGGCTTTGTCCGCAACTACGCGCACGATGCGGTGGATCGCGCAGCGGTGCATTCGATCGCCCAGGTCGGGCTGGCGCTGGGCATCGAAGTGGTCGCCGAGGGCGTGGAATCGGAGTCCGATATCCCCGGGCTGCGCGAAGCCGGCGTGGGCCAGGTGCAGGGCTTCAGCCTGCATCGTCCGTGCCCGCTGGAAGAGCTGCTGCACACGCCGCAGCTGGTGGCCGTGTCTGGCTAAGGGCGCCTGAGCAAACGACTCCGCGCAGCATTAGACCGGCGCTGCGTGCACGCGTATCTAGCGACTGCCTGCTGCCGATTGCTGGTCTGGGCAGACGGCATGGCGCACGGCCTGCTCTAAATCGCCGATAATTGTCCGATGACCACTCGACTCAATAAATACATCGCCGAAACCGGCTTCTGCTCACGCCGCGAGGCCGATCGCCTGATCGGCGAACGGCGGGTGACCGTCAATGGCGTGCCTGCCGGCACCGGCGCGGTGGTGGGCGAGGAAGACACCGTGCTGGTGGACGGCCAGCCGCTGCGCGTGCGCGAGGCCAAGAAGCTCGGCGGCCGCAAACACGTGTACATCGCGCTCAACAAACCGGTGGGCATCACCTGCACCACCGAGAGTTCGGTCAAGGGCAATATCGTCGAATTCGTTGGCCACGAGCAGCGCATTTTCCCGATCGGCCGGCTCGACAAGGAGTCCGAAGGGCTGATCCTGATGACCAGCAACGGCAACATCGTCAACGAGATTCTGCGCGCGGAAAATCGTCATCAGAAAGAATATCTGGTGGCGGTCAACAAGCCGGTCACCGACGAATTCCTGCGTGGCATGGCGCGCGGCGTGCGCATCCACAACGAAACCACGCTGCCGTGCCGCACCGCGCGTATCGCCAAATTCGGCTTCCGCATCGTGCTGGAGCAGGGCTTGAATCGGCAGATTCGCCTGATGGCCGCCGAGTTCGGCTATCGGGTCACGCAACTACGCCGGGTGCGCATCGACAACATCAAGCTGGCCGCGCTCAAGCCGGGACAGTGGCGCAACCTCAGCGATGCGGAACTGCGCGGCCTGCTGCCGCAACGCACCGACTGGTAAGCGCCTCTGCTGGGCCGACTGCAGTGTTGTGAGGCGAGCGCAGCCGGTGTTCGGCAGCATGCGCATCAGTCGCACACTGCAGTTCTCTGTGGCCTGGGTGCCTTATCTGGAGACTGCTCGCCAGCTGCTGGATGCCAGGGGTGTGGCCGCGCCGACACGGCCGACGTCGGCCTGAACGGTACGCGTGGGGGCTTGCGGCGTGGGGCGCTTCCCGATGGTCGCGCTTCCTGGGCTCCTGCATACTTTCGACGATAACAGCCAGCGGGGGGCGGCAGTGATCAAACCGGAATTGCCGAGCAACGAGGCCGAGCGGCTGGCCGCGCTGCGCCAATACGACGTGCTGGATTCGCCGGCCGAACGTGCGTTCGACGACCTGACCATGATCGCCTCCACGCTGTGCGAGACGCAGATGGCAGCCGTGGTGTTGGTGGACGAAGATCGCCAGTGGTTCAAGTCTGCGTACGGTGCACCGCGCAGCGAAGCGCCACGCGATATTTCGTTCTGTGCGCACGCGATCCTGCGTCCGGACGAAGTGCTGATGGTGGACGACACCTTGTTGGACCCGCGCTTCCACGACAACCCGATGGTGATCGGCAGCGGCGGGGTGCGCTTCTACGCCGGCGCCCGCTGGTGAGCAGCCAGGGCATGGCGTTGGGGTCGCTGTGCGTGTTCGATCAGACCCCGGCGCATCTGCGCGAGGATCAGCGCCAGGCGCTGCAGGCATTATCGCGGCAGGCCTAGCACTTGTTTGAGCTGCGCCTGGCAGGCAAGCAGCTGCGCCAGCAATTGCACGAGCGCGATTGGTACGAGCAGCAGATGGCCGGCTATTACGCGGCGATGGATGCGTTGAACGCCGACCTGGTCGAACAGACCCGCACCGACCCGCTGACCGGTCTGCCCAATCGACGTGCGTTTGCGGCGGCCTTGGCGGCGGCCACCGAGCAGACCCGCGCTGCGCGCCAGCCGCTGTCGGTGGCGCTGCTGGACGTGGACCAGTTCAAGACCGTCAACGATGTGCATGGGCACGATCAGGGCGATGTGGTGCTGCGCGAGCTCTCCACGTTGTTGCGCGCGCATGTCGGCGGTACCGGCACCATCGCCCGCTATGGCGGCGAAGAGTTCGTGTTGCTGCTGTCCAATGCGGATCTGCTGCGCGCGCGTGCAGTGCGAATACCTGCGCCAAAGCGTGGCAGCGATGACGATCGCGCTACCGGTGACCGTGAGCATCGGCGTGGCTGCCTTGCACCCGCATGAAGCCGTGGAGGCGGTGATCAAGCGCGCCGACCAGGCCTTGTATGCGGCCAAGCGTGGCGGGCGCGATCAGGTGGTGGTGTTGGAGTCGGTTCGCGTATTGCCTGCGTTTGGACGCTTGCCGATGACGCCGACCTGGCAACCGCGCGACCTGCCGCAGTTGCGCTGCGCAACTCAGTCGACAATATTCTTCGCCTCGGCGGTGCCCAGCAGTTCCGGGTGGACCACCTTGCGCCGACGCTCCAATACGGGATGCAGGAAGACCGCGCCGAGAATGATCGCCACGCCGAGATAGAACTGCAGGGTGAGTTCGCGTTGTTCGCCCAGCAGCGCGATCGCCAGCACGATGGCGTAGACCGGTTCGAGATTGGTCACCAATTGCACCGAATAGGCGCTGAGATGGCGCAGCGCCACCAGCGCCAGCGCAAACGGCAGTAGGGTGCAGGCCAGCGATAACGCCAGCAGCAACACGCCGTCGTGCAGGCTGGGCACGACCAGTAGATCGCCATGCAAGGCCGGCAATAGCAGCGGCAGCGCCGGTGCGAGCAGCGTCAAGGTGAGCGTGCCGGCGCCCAGTTCCAGCGCGGTGACGGTGAGTGGGTCGGCATGCGCCACCATGCGTTTGTTGAGCGAGCCGAATAACCCGACGAAGACCGCCGAAATCGCGCCCACCACCACGCCGGCGCGCATGCCGTCCGGCACCCCGCCGACCACGAGCGCCACGCCGGGTAACACGGCCAGCCCGAACAGCAGTTCGCGCGGACGGAACGGGCGTTGCGTTACCCACGGCTCGATCACCGCCGTGAACACCGGCGCCAGTGCGATACAGGTCGCCGCCACCGATGCATTGGCCAGCTTGATCGCGCCGTAGAAGGTGAGCCAGTGCAAGGCAACCAGCGCGCCGATGCCGCAATAGCCGAGCAACACACGTCCGGATACGCCGCGCAGCCCGCGCCACACGCGCGGCCACAAGGCCAGCGCCACCACCACGATCAACATGCGCCACCACACCAGCGGCAACGCCTGCAGCGTGATCAGCTTGCCCAGGATCGCGGTGATGCCCCAAAGCAGCACGCAGAAATGGATTTGCAGTTGCGCCTTGCGCAGGTCGGTCGTGGGCATGCGACATTGTCGCCGAAAACTGCCTGATCGGCGCTGCGAAGGAAGCGAAGTTGGGGCGTAGAGGCAGGTTAAAGGCATGGCCAACGTGACAGCTGAGCAGTCATCGCGCGACCGGTCGCCAGCCATCGGTCAACCCGCATCACGGCAAGATATTCGACGAGCGGCTCAGCACATCACGCCGCGATCGATCGCCTCACCTCGGCGATCAACGCTGCCCCCAAACATTGCCGCATCACTCATCGCGGATTGCACATCATGCGCGGACCAAGAGCGGCCACCAACCCTGGCGAGCAGTCATCAGGTGGGTGTGGATGTCGCACCCAGCACCGGCGTGTGCGAGCGGTACGTGCCGCGCCGAGCGCCGGCCACGCCGTCTGCACTGCGTAATCGGTTTGCTAGCCGCGCTAACGCGCCGACAGGTCTTTCAACAACGCCATCGCCGCCGCCGGATTGCGCTCTTTCGCCGCACTGATGAAAAACACGAAGACCTCGCGTGGCTGACGTGCCGGCGCTGTCGACGCATCCACATGCGGCAGATCGGCCGGGTCGTCGCCGCGTCTCCAGGCCTGGATGCGCTCAGCCCAGTGCGCCAATGCCGGTGCCGGATACCCCGCGTGCAGGCGCGCCTGGCTACGCATCAGGCGCGCGTAGACAAAATCGGTGGACAGATCCGCAAACGAAGGATGCTCGTCCGAGTCGGTGAACACCGTGGCCACGCCATGGCGACGCACCAGGGTCAGTAGCGACGCATCTACCGCATCGTGGTCGCGGATTTCCAGCACATGGCGCAGCGCACGCGTGCCTGCACGTTTGGGCAGCAACGAGAGAAACGCGTCCAGGTCGTCGGTCTGCAACCGGTGCCCTTGTTCGAACTGCCATACCAGTGGCCCCAGGGTGTCGCCGAGCTCGACAATGCCGCCGATGAAGTCCTCCACCTGCGCCTTGGTGCCGCCCAGCTTGCGCGACTGGGTGATGCGGCGCGGAGCCTTGGCCGAAAACACGAATCCGGGCGGCACCTCATCGCGCCACTTTGCGTAGGTCGTCGGCTTTTGCGTGCCGTAGTAGGTGCCATTGATCTCGATGGCGGTGACATGGCGGCTTGCATATTCCAGCTCGCGCCGCTGCACCAGCCCTTCCGGATAGAACATGCCTGCACGCCACGGTGCATAGACCCAGCCACCGATGCCGATATGGATGCCGTCGAGGGCGGGTGGGGCAGATGCGAACAGATCGGTCATTGCGCGGATACTCGCTGGCGGGGGCGCGCGCCATTGCGGATGCTTCAGCAGGGACAACACGCGCCGGCCGATCATAGCCGTGGCGCGCGCAGTGCGATGAGAAGGTTGTACTGCGATGCACTGCCGATTGCGTCTTCAATGGCAGAGCCTGCCTGTTTGCGCACGTTGCGTGGTGGCTTCGCCGAGGTTGTGCCGTGGCGCCTTGCGTTGGCTGTCTTGGGATTTTCTCGGCTGGCGCCTTGCGCGCTTCTGGCGCAAGCGCGCGTCAAAACGGCCAGCACACCGTAAGCACTGCATGGCGAACGCTCCGCATCGGCAACAACCCCAAAACGGCAGCAGAGCGAGGTGCTGCGTACCTTCGCTCCCCCCTGCATGCCCGTGTCGCGCGTCACCGGTCGCCCGCACGTTGCCGCAGCCGGCTACCATGCCAGCTCTGCCGCGCGAGAACGCCCCCGATGACCTGGACCACGCCCGATCTGTGTGACCGCTACCCCGAAGTGACGATCGCCGAACCGTTGTTTCGCCACTTCGGCGGGCAGACGGCATTCGCCGGGCCGATAGCCACCGTGCGCTGTGTCGAAGACAACTCGCGGGTGCGCGAGCTGGCCGCCACGTCGGGCGATGGCCGCGTGCTGGTGGTGGATGGGCAGGGCTCGCTGAAGCACGCGCTACTGGGCGACCAGATTGCGGCCAATGCAGTGGCGAACGGCTGGGCCGGTGTGCTGATCCATGGCTGCGTGCGCGATGTCGAGATCCTGGCCACACTGCCGCTGGGCGTGCTGGCGCTGGCCGCCTGCCCGCGCCGCACCGAACGACGCAATCTGGGCGATGTGGAGGTGCCGGTGAATTTTGCCGGCGTGGCTTTCGTGCCGGGTCATTGGCTGTATGCCGATGCCAATGGCGTGCTGGTCGCGCCGCAGCCGTTGTCGCTGGACAGCGCCGACGGATCGATCCGACCAAACATCTGAGGCTGATGCAGTGACCTTGAACCGATGGCTGAGTGGGGGCGTGCTGATGGTGGCAAGCTTGGTGACGACAACGCACGCGGCCGACCTTCCCGCCGGCATGCAGCAGTTCGATGCGCAGATGGAACGCGTGCGCAAACAGTTCGATGTGCCCGGCATTGCGGTGGCCATCGTCAAGGATGGCCAGATCGTGCTGGAGCGCGGCTACGGCGTGCGCGAGACCGGCAAGCCCGCGCCGGTGCAGGCCGACACGTTATTTGCGATTGCGTCCAATACCAAGGCCTTCACTGCGGCATCGCTGTCGATGCTGGCCGACGAAGGCAAGCTCTCGCTCGACGACAAGGTCATCGACCATTTGCCGTGGTTTCGCATGTCCGACCCGTATGTGAGCGGTGAGATGCGCGTGCGCGATTTGCTGGCGCACCGCAGCGGCCTGAGTCTGGGCGCGGGCGATCTGTTGTTCTGGCCCAGCACCAGCTACACCACCGAAGAAGTCGTGCAGCGCCTGGCCAAGGTGCCGCTGAAGGGTGGTTTCCGCGACCGCTATGCGTACGACAACATTCTCTATGCGGTCGCCCAGAAGGTGATCGAGCAAGTGTCCGGACAGAGCTACGCGGCGTTTCTGCAGCAACGCATCTTCGGCCCGGTGGGCATGCGCGGCACGCGTTTCAATGCCGACCACCTGCAACCCGGCGATAACGCTGCGGTGGGACATGCCAAGTACGACTTCACCGACTTGCGCACGGTCGCGCCACTGACCTGGTCCAACAACTCCGGTGCCGGCGGCATCTATTCCAGCGTGCACGACATGGCGCGATGGATGAATGTGCAACTGGCCGGCGGCGTCCTGCCCGATGGCAAACCCTTGTTTAGCGCCAAGCGGCAGCAGGAAATGTGGTCGATGATCACCCCGATCCCGATCGGCGAGGTGCAAGTGCCCGAGCTTGCCGCGGCGCGGCCGAACTTCGCCGGTTATGGTGAGGGCTGGAGCCTGAGCGATTACCGTGGCCATCGCATGGTCTGGCACACCGGCGGCTGGCCCGGCATGGTGTCGCGGCTGACGTTGTTGCCGGATCAGAAACTGGGCGTGGTGGTGTTGACCAATCAGGAAGTGGGCGCCGCGTTCAACGCAGTGACCTTCCAGGTGCTGGATGCGTTCTTGCAGGTGCCGCCGACCGATTGGACCGCCGCCTACGCCAAGCTGGTGGGCAAGGCCGACAGCGACGCGGACGCCAGCTGGAAGAAGCATCAGGACGCGCGCGCCGCACGCTCGACGCCCTCGCTGCCGCTGCGCAGTTATGCGGCCACCTATCGCGACCCGTGGTACGGCGATGTGGTGATTCGCCAGGACGGCGATCGGCTGCGCCTGCAGTTTGCCAAGACCGCACAACTGATCGGCACGCTGGAGCACTGGCAGCACGACAGCTTCATCGTGCGCTGGGACGACCGCTCCTTGAATGCCGATGCCTTCGTCAATTTCTCGCTGACGCCCGATGGCGCAGTGCGCGAGATGCGGATGGAGCCGATCTCGCCACTGACCGATTTCAGTTTCGATTTCCAGGATCTGCTGTTGACGCCGGTGCCGGCGGCATCTCCTTCGCAATGACACGCGTCTGACGGCGGCGCCAGCGCATCTGCTGCGCTGCGCGCTTCCCGGAAATCAATGAGAAGTGCCGTGTCGATCCAGAACGGCTGAATTGGCCTGCCGATGCTGCAACAGCCGCGCATGGCGGCAAAGCGGCTACCTTCCGACGGCGCGGGCCGCTATGATCCGCGCACTTCTCAGGAATGTCCCCGCACACATGACCACTGCGCAGATGTCGGTGTATTTTTTTCTGCAGGCCGCAGCGATCCTGCTGGTCTGTAGATTGGTCGGCATGCTGGCCAAGCGCCTTGGGCAACCGCAGGTGGTGGGCGAAATGATTGCCGGCGTGATGTTGGGACCATCGTTGTTCGGCTTGCTGGCCCCGGGCGCGCAGGCGGCGGTGTTCCCCAAGCAGACCATGGACGTGCTGTACGTGTTCGCGCAGTTCGGGGTGGGCATGTACATGTTCCTGGTCGGTACCGATTTTCGCAGCGACCACTTTCGCGCGCGCTATCGCAGCGCGATGAGCGTGTCGCTGGCCGGTATCGCGGTGCCGTTCGCACTGGCGTTCGCCATGTGCCCATGGTTGATCAACGTGGAAGGCCTGTTCTCGCAAAAAGCCAAGCTGATGGAAGCCTCGCTATTCCTGGGCGCGGCGATTGCGATCACCGCCTTCCCGATGCTGGCGCGCATCATCCACGAGCGTGGCCTGACCAATAGCCCATTGGGCACATTGGCGCTGACCGCTGGTGCGTTCGACGATGCCGCGGCGTGGTGCATCCTGGCCGTGGTCTTGGCCAGTTTCGGTGGCAGTTGGGGCAGTGCTTACCTGTCCATTGGCGGCGGCGTTGGCTATGCAGTCTTCATGATTTTCGTTGGTCGGCATCTGCTCAAACGCCTGGCCGATCACGTGGTGCCGGGCCAGCCGCTCAGCAACAGCGTGCTGGCGGTGGTGCTGATGTTGTTCTGCCTCAGTGCCTGGGCAATGGATGCGATCGGTATCCATGCGGTGTTCGGCGGTTTCCTGCTCGGTGTCTGCCTGCCCCGAGGCGCATTGACCGAAAAGCTGCGCGAAATGATGCAGCCGTTTGTGGTGGTGTTGCTGCTGCCGTTGTTCTTCACCTATTCGGGCTTGAAAACCCAGCTCAGCGTATTGCTGCAGCCGCAGATCATGCTGTCCGGCGTGGCCATCCTGGCCGCATCGTTCATCGGCAAGGGCGTGGCCTGCTGGGCCGCAGCGCGTGCCACCGGCGAGAACAACCGCGACGCGATGGCGATCGGCGCGCTGATGAATGCACGCGGGTTGATGGAGCTCATCATCATCAACATCGGCTTGCAGGCCGAGGTGATCGAACAAGGCCTGTTCTCGGTGTTGGTGCTGATGGCGATCCTGTCCACGCTGATGGCCACGCCGCTGTTCAACTGGATCATGCGTCGCCACGCCAACGTGGGCGATGCGGTGCCGAGCCTGCAACAGCGCTGAACGCTTGTCGCTGCTTGCGATGGCACAGCAGCGGCGTCGCTGGCGAGAATGCATTCCTGCCTGTTGATTATCGATCGGCAGCGATGAGGCCTGAAGGCTGCGCATTGGCAGCTGCAGGTTGGCGTGGGACTGTGCAGCGCCGCGCGCTCTACGCTGCGGATGAACGCACCTGGCTGGCGAAACGATGTCCGCGCCGCGTCCTGCACGCAGTCGCGGTGCAGACGCATTGAGGCGAGCGTGCTGCCGACGCCATACTGGCGCCCGATATCCGTCATCGAGTCGTCATGACCAAGGCAAAAAAGAAAGCCGCCCAGCAGGCGGTGCAGGTCCTGGTGCCGATCTATCAGTTGCAGATCGCATTGGCGGGCAGTGCGCCGCTGGTGTGGCGACGCGTGCTGGTGGCCGGCGCAGTACGGCTGGCCACCTTGCATCGCGTGCTGCAGCCGGTAATGGGCTGGAGCGGCGCGCATCCGTATGAATTCGACTTCGGCGGCGGGCGCTATGGCGAGGCCGGGCTGGATGTGCCGGAGCGTTCGCGGCTTAAGCATGCCGCGCGGGTCGCGCTGGAAAGCGCGGTGGGCGAGCTCGGCGAATTTGGGTATTTCTATGGGGCTGGCGCTGGCTGGGAGCACACGCTGCAGGTCGAAGCCATCCTGCCGCCGGATGCCGGCCTGCGCGTCGCGCGTTGCATCGATGGTGCCAACGCCTGCCCGCCGGAGAGCCGCAGCGGGATCGACGACTACCAGGCGTTTCTGCACATCATCGCCGACCCGGACCACCCGCAGCATGTGCAAGAGCTGGCCACGCTCGGCGGGCGTTTCGATCCGGCCCACTTCGATCTGGTCGAGGTCAACCGGCTGCTTGCGCGTATTCGCGAATAAGCGCGACCAACAACGGGGACGCGCGCGTTTGGCAGGGTGGGGGCGGCCCCGGAGTCGGCAGTTGGCGCGCAGACACTGCGGTGTGTCCGCCCTGTCTACAGCCCCTGCCACCGCGCGACGTGTTGTCAGCCGCTCTATATGCAGCTGCTGAACGCAAGGCGCGGTGGACTGCGGGCGGCGCAACATGCGCGCCTGACGGCTTGATTCCTACACCGCGACTCGCGCCCAGGTACGGGTTAACGCACTGCGGCTTGACGCGCGATCGGCTAGCCTGAGTGCCCGGTTTTTCCAAAGTCTGCGCAATGTTCCGCTGGTTCGAGTCCCTGATCGATATCTTCCCGCCCGTCGAGCGGGAGATGCCGCCCCGCAGCGTGTGGCGCTTTTATCTGCATTATCTGCGGCCGTTATGGCCGATTCTGCTGGCCACCTTGATCGCCGGGCTGCTGCTGGCGTTGGTGGAAGTGGCGATGTTCGACTTCCTCGGCCGCATCGTCGACATGCTGGCCGACAAGCCGGGGCCGGACTTCTTCCGTCGCCATGCAGGCGAGCTGATCTGGATGGCGGCGATCACGCTGGTGGCGCGGCCCCTGTTCACCGGGTTGCATAACCTGCTGGTCAATCAGGCGATCGTGCCGGGGCTGAGCAACCGCTCGCGCTGGCTGATGCACAACTACGTGGTGCGCCAGAGCCTGGGCTTTTTCAACAACGATTTTGCCGGGCGCATCGCCAACCGCGTGATGCAAACGGGCACCTCGTTGCGCGAATCGGCGGTGCAGATGGTCGATGCGCTCTGGTACATCGTGGTCTACACCGGCAGCGCCTTGTGGCTGTTTGCGCAGGCCGACCCGTGGCTGATGGCGCCGCTGCTGCTGTGGCTGGTGGTGTATGTCGCGTTGATGGCGTTCTTCGTACCGCGCATGAAGGCGCGTGCCTGGGTCGCATCGGACGCGCGTTCCAAGGCTACCGGACGCATCGTCGATGGCTACACCAATATTTCCACGCTCAAATTGTTCGCCCATGCCGGCCGCGAAGAGGCGTATGTACGCGATGCCATCGACGAGCTGGCAGTGAAGCATCGCGGACAGACGCGCGTGACCACCGCGATGGATACCGCCATCGCGGTGGCGAACGGCTTTTTGATCGTTGGCACTTGCGCGCTGTCGCTGTGGTTGTGGAGCCGCGGCCAGATCAGTGTGGGCGCGATCACCTTGGCCACCGGCTTGGTGATTCGCATCCACAACATGTCCGGCTGGATTATGTGGACGGTCAACGGCATCTTCGAAGACATCGGCACCGTGCAGGACGGCATGCAGACCATTTCGCAACCGGTGCAGGTGCAGGACGCACCGCATGCGGTGTCGCTGCAGGTGAGGCAAGGCCAGGTGCAGTTCGAGCACATCCACTTCCATTACGGCAAGCGCGGCGGGGTGATCGCCGGGCTGGATCTGCAGGTACGCGCGGGCGAAAAGATTGGCCTGGTGGGCCCTTCCGGTGCGGGTAAATCGACGTTGGTCAACGTGCTGCTGCGGTTGTACGACCTGGAGCAGGGCCGCATCCTGATCGACGGGCAGGACATCGCGCAGGTCACCCAGGAAAGCCTGCGCGGGCAGATCGGCCTGGTGACGCAGGACACCTCGCTGCTGCATCGCTCGATCCGCGACAACCTGCTGTACGGCCGGCCGCAGGCCAGCGACGCGCAGATTCTCGACGCCGTGCGCAAGGCACGTGCCGACAGTTTCATCGACACGCTGATCGATGGCGAAGGCCGCAGCGGTTTCGATGCGCATGTGGGCGAGCGCGGGGTCAAACTCTCCGGCGGTCAGCGCCAGCGCATCGCCATTGCGCGCGTGCTGTTGAAGGACGCGCCGATCCTGATTCTGGATGAAGCCACCTCGGCGCTGGATTCGGAAGTGGAAGCGGCGATCCAGGACAGCCTGGATGCATTGATGGGCAACAAGACCGTCATCGCGATTGCGCACCGGCTGTCCACCATCGCGCGCATGGACCGGCTGGTGGTGATGGACGGCGGACGCATCGTCGAAACCGGCACGCATGCGGAACTGATTGCACACGGCGGGTTGTATGCGCGGCTGTGGGCGCGGCAGACGGGTGGGTTTGTTGCGGCGGACGCGTGACGGGACGCTGTGTGCGAGAGCCGCGTGACAGGGAAATGCGCGTTCACCGCTTGCAAACGACGTAAGCAAGGATGCAAGCCCCTCTCCCGGCGGGAGAGGGGTTGGGGTGAGGGTACGGGGCGAAGCCACTTGAGGTGTCATTTCTGAAGGCGTATAGCGACGCGTTCGACCTCCCAGGCAGTGACAACTTCGCGAGGCGCCCCTCATCCGCCCCTGCGGGGCGCCTTCTCCCGCGCGCGGGAGAAGGGACACGTATCAAAAGCTGCAGTAGCCGCTCTCCCGCGCACCAGAGAAGGATCAATCACTCGATCGGCTGATCCAGCATCAACTCGCGTGCAAAGCGCACCGGCGGGGCGCCATAGGACAGCATCTTGTCGTGGTAGGCCTTCAGGTTGAAGTCCTTGCCCAGCTTCTCTTGCACCGCCTTGCGCGTATCCAGATGTTCCTGCACGCCGACGAAGTAAGTGGGCAGCTGTGCCGACGACAGCTGCGCACGCACCCACTTGCCCGAGGCTTCGCTTTCCTGCTGGAAGGTGTCGTGCGTCATCAGGTGCATCGCCTTGTCGCGGTCCCAGCCGTCCACATGCACGCCTTGGTCGAGGATGGCGTTGGCAATGGTGCGCAGGTAGAACTTGAGTTGCACCAGGTGGAACAGCGGGTCGTTATCCAGATAGCCCTGTTCCTGCATCATGCGTTCGGTATACACCGCCCAGCCCTCGGCGAACATGCCCGAGC
Source organism: Xanthomonas bromi (assembly GCF_900092025.1). Classification (GTDB taxonomy): domain Bacteria; phylum Pseudomonadota; class Gammaproteobacteria; order Xanthomonadales; family Xanthomonadaceae; genus Xanthomonas; species Xanthomonas bromi. The sequence goes on along the minus strand of NZ_FLTX01000027.1, from coordinate 69,041 downwards.
GCAGCACCGCACGCAGCGTGGAGGGGAACTTGGCCGAGTGCCAGCCTTCCAGGTAATGGCCGGGCGTGCCCTCGTGGATGCTGAGCAGATGGATCATGCGGGTGTTGTATTCGCGCAGGAACGAATCGACCTGTTGGTCGCTCCAATGGTCGGGAATCGGCGACACCGCATAGAAGGTCTTGAGATTCTTGTCGAGCGGGCCGGGCGAATCGCAATACGCCACCGCCACGCCACGCTGGAACTCCGGCATCAGGATGATGTCCACCGGCGAATCCGGCAGCGTCATCAAATCCTTTTGACGCACGAATTCGGTGGACTGCGCCAGCGCCGCCTTGGCTGCGTCCACCACTTTGTCGCGTGCGGGTTTGTCGGCATAGGCCAGCTCCAGCGCGGCTTCGATTGCCGCCTGCTGCTGCTCGTCGCTGGGCGAGGCGGGCAGCTTCGGTGCGCCCGGCTTGTCCTTGAGCACGGTGCGCGCAATGCCGTACATCTCGCTGCGCACTCGCTTGAGTTCGGACTCCGCACGCTGCTTGATGTCCGCGCGCGACAGCGACGACGACAGCGCGAATTTCAGCTTCTGGTCGTACTTTTCCGCACCGACGCGAACGTCGCCCTCGGCATTGGGCACCAGCACGGTGTCCAGCCAGGTCTGCTGTTCGGTCACGGCCTTGCGCAGGTTGTCGATGGCCGCCTGCGCACGCGCCGCTTCGATCGGCCCGAGCTGGCTGATGTTGGGCGCGATGAAGGTGTCGACGATGCTCAGGATGCCTTTGTTCTGCTTGGCCACCGTCTCGGCGTGGATCTTGGGCACGCGCGCCGGGTCCAGGTTCTCGCGCGCTTGCGCAAAGATGCTGGGAATCTTTTCCATGCGTTGGGTGGCCGACGCCAGGCGCTCGGACAGCGGCGCGAACTCGCGCGCCATCAGGCCGTACAACGCGCTGCCGGCCAGCCCGTTATAGACCTGCGGGTCCCAGGCCCAGCTCTGCAGGACCTCGGTGTTCCAGATTTCCGATTGCAGTTGGTTACGCAGGATCGCCGCATCGACCTGGTTCTCGCGCGACAGCTTGGCGACGTCGATCGCCTCCAGCTCGGTCAGCAACTGCTTGCCGGCATCCAGGCTGCGCTGGCGCCCGACGGTGCTGAGATCGTCGATCTGCGTATCGAACCGGTGATCGCCGGTCTGGGTAGCGGTGACCGGCGACAGCTGCATCCAGGTGTCCAGGGCGTGCTTGGACAGCGCGGCGAAACGCGCATCCGGGGTCTGCGCATCTTGCGCACCGGCCGGTGCGGTGGTGCCGGCGCGCGGCGATTCGGGCTGCTGCTGGCAGGCGCTCAGGCCGGCGATCAGGGCGAGGACAAGCAGGCGTTGACGCATGGTGGGTCCTGGTGGAGGCAATCGCCCAGCATAGGCAACTGTGCGGTGGTCCGCATCCGCCATTGGTTTAGAGTGGCGATCGACTCGGTGCGTCGCGCGCCAAGCCGGTGCGGCCGTTATGCTGAATCGGCCGGTCTCGGGCAGACCCTTGGCTGGTGTCTGGCCCGTAGTCGTGTCGCCACCGTTTGCCTGTTGCACGCCACACCGAGGTGGTGCATTCCAAGGAGGAACACCATGTTGATCGAGCATCATCATTGCCCGCAGTGCGACATTGCGCCCGTTAGAGAGGCGGCCAACCCAAAGACCTGCGAAAGCAGCGTCGCGGTCAACGTACGCTGTCTGCCCCCGCTGGATCTGACCAGCTTGAGCGTGCAACTGGTCGACGGAGCCAGCCGATGAGGCGGGGCATGCGCTGGCCTGGCATCGCGCTGCTGGTAGGCTGGGCCCTGTGCGGATGTGCGCGGCCGCAGGGAGAGATGGCTGCCGACGGCGGTGCTCCCGCGCCACCAGCGCCGCCAGCCGCACAAGGCGATGCGCTTGCCTACGAGCACGATGTGCGGATCGAGTTGCCAGCCGATCAGATCGGCCAGCGCATCGCCGCGGTGCGTGCTGCCTGCCAGAGCGCGCAGTTCGGCACCTGCGCGCTGTTGGCGGTGGAACAGGATGGCGGACGCGAGCCCAGCGGCAGCGTTCGTGTGCGCACCGTGCCCGATGGCGTCGAACCATTGGTGCAACTGGCCGGCCAACATGGCGAGGTGGCGGCACGCAGCACGCGTGCCGAGGATCTGGCCCAGCAGATTGCCGATACCGGGCTGGCGCAGGCGCGTCTTCAAAAGGAACACGCGCGCCTGCTGGAGTTGCAGCAGCGCCGCGATCTGGCGGTGAGCGATCTGCTTGCATTGTCCAAGCGCCTGGCCGAGATCGAGGCCGAAGCGCAGCAGACCCAGCAGGAATCGGCGCAGCAGCAACGCCGCATCCGCACCCAGTTATTGACGCTCAACTTCCGCAGTACGGGCGGGGAACAGGGCAGAAGCGAGATCGCGCAGGCCTCTGCCGAGTTCGGGCAGGTGTTTTCGTCCAGCGTGGCGTTCGTGATCCGTGCGGTCGCGGCACTGCTGCCAGTGGCACTGCTGGCGGCGATTGCCGGCTGGCTGCTGTTGCAGGCGTGGCGCTGGCGCGCGCGGCGGCGCCGGATGTCCTGACCTGCGCGCGGCTGGGCAACACTACCATCCCAGCCGCGTGCAGGGGCCGTCATCGGGCTTCATTGAGCACAGTGCCGCTTGAGTCCCGCCGGTGTATGCAATCCTGCACGCACACGGATATCGCTGGTCTGCATAGGCTCTATCGACCAGCGTCGCTTCCTGCGTGCCTTAAGAGCGGCCAGCAAAACGTCGCGAGCGATCGTCAGGAGCGTGCGGTCGGCGCGCTCGGAGCTGGAGTGTACGGAGTGGTACATGCCGATTCCGAGCACCGACTGCGCCCGCCTGGCGGCCGCGCAGCGGTTTTGTCAGCTGCTCCAAGCCTGCGGTGTGAGCCTCGCCTGCCGACGCAAGGCGCCAGCTTGGCGCAGGCTTCGTGGGAGGAAAGGGCAGGCCGACTGCAGACATCAAGCGATGCAATGCGGTAGTCGCACCCAGCGCAGACTCAGCCTTCGTCGAACTCGTATTCGACAAACACGTCCAGCTGCAACGCCAGTTCCTGCACTGCGTCGCGCACCTTCTGCGCTGTGGCCTGGTTGCCGGCTTCCACTTCGAATTCGTGGCTACCCGGACCTTCGTCGTCGGACAGGCCGGCCGAGCTGGAATCGTCGTCGTCCAGATGCGGCATCAGATCATCCACTTCTTCGACGTGCTCGATGCCGTCGATGCTTTGCAGCAGGTTGGCGATGGCACGTGCGTCGTCGTCGGTGCCGGTGATACGCATGCGAAGGGTCGGCATGGGAGTGCTTCCTTGGATTGGGGACCCAAAGCCTAGGCAGCCATCAGGCAAGATCGGGTGATGGCTGCATGCGCCCGCGGCTTACGCGCGCCGCGCCGATACCGGTGTCGTGGCGGCGTCCAGGATCGGCACCAGCAGCGCCTGGGCGGCAGTGCGCAGCAGTGCCGGCGCGATGTAGCGATGATGCACGCCGTCCACCAAGGCCATGTACACGCGGCCAAAGCGGTTGCGGCAGGCCACCCGCGTCTCCAGGCTCAGCTCCACGCTGCCATCGTCCAACACCTCCACGCCGACGCTGCTACGAAACACCAGGTGGCGGTCGTCGGCACCCAGCAATACCTGCACGCGTGGATCCAGCGGCGCGGTGTCTTGCGCAAGTACCGGGAATCGCCCTGCGAACAGACAGTCGCGCTGCGCCGACAGCAACGAAGACTTCCGACCACCGCGCGCGACCTTCTGTCAGCCGCTCTAAACCAAGAGCATCAGGCCGCCGGCAGTGTCACCAGTTCTGCAGGCAAAGCAGGCATCGGCGTGCGTTCGTCCAGGGCTTCGCGCTTGAGCCAGTCGATGAACAACGCCGCTGCAGGGCTGGGCTCGCGGTGGCTGGGGTGTAATACACGTAACGGGCCTTGAGCGTGGGGCCTGGCAGGCGCACCAGTTCGTAGCGTTGCAGGTAGGGTTGTGCGCCGTGCTTGCGTGCCAGCACGGCGCCCAGGCCGTACACCGCCGCGCGCATCGCATCGGTGCTGTCGCTGAAGGTATGCATCGGCGGCAGGGTGGTGCCGCGCACCTGGGCGGCGCGAAACCAATCGCGCCAGCCCTGCGGCGACATGTCGCTCAGCAGCGGCAACTGGGCAATCTGCGCCGGTGTGCGCAGCCGCCACTTCCGGCAACGACGGCGACGCCACCGGGAACAGTTCGTCGTCCATCAAATGGTGCGAGGTCAGCCCCGGCCACGCGCCTTGCCCATACCGAATGCCCAGTTCGGGACCGCCTTCTTCGAAACGCGAGAACGCCGGGTCCGATTGCAGATCCAGGCGGATATGCGGATGGGCGCGACAAAGGCGCGGCAGGCGCGGCAACAGCCAGCAATACGACAGCGAGCGCAGCGTGGTGACCCGTAGCGGGATGGCGTCTTCGCGCGGCTGCAGGTTGCCGGCCACTGCGGCGATCTCGGCCAGTGCGGCGGTGGCGGCATCGGCCAACTGACGGCCTTCGGCGGTGAGCTTGACGCCGCGCGGCAACCGCTGAAACAAGATCACGCCCAGCAGCGCTTCGAGCTTGCGTACATGGTGGTTGACCGCGCTGGCGGTGAGATGCAGTTCTTCGGCCGCATGCGCGAAATTCTGGTGGCGCGCAGCGGCGGCGAACACGCCCAGCGCGGGCAACAGGATGGGGCGCAGGTTCATCGAGGCATGAGTGATATTTGTGGCTCGCCCCGATACTACGCGCTTGTCGCGCCTGCGGTGGCAGGCGATGCTGCATCATCCCGTTGCGATGATCGTGCCATGTCCCTCTGTCTGCCCACCGCTGTCTGCTGCCGTTTCGTGACCGCACGGCACGCGTCGGGAGCACGGCCGTGAGCGCGCAATCGTCGGTGCAGCCCGAACGTGCAGCACGCGAATGGCGCACACCGCTTGAGCTTGGTTTTCTGGGCCTCGTCTGGGGCTGCTCGTTCCTGTTCATGCGTGTGGCCGCGCCCAGGTTCGGCACCGCGGTGCTGGTGGAAATTCGCCTGGTGCTGGGTGCGGTGGTGCTGCTGCCATTCCTGTGGCTGGCACGCGACCGTTTCCCGCTGCATCGCTGGCCGATGTTGGCGGCAATCGGTGTGATCAACTCGGCGTTGCCGTTCCTGCTGTTCGCCTGGGGCGCGCAGCATGCGCCGGCCGCCATTGGCGCGATCTGCAACGCGATGACGGTGTTGTTCACTGCGCTGATCGCGTTCCTTTTTTTTCGGCGAATGCATCGGCACGCGCCGCGCACTGGCGTTGCTGGTGGGCTTTATCGGCGTGCTGGTACTGGCCACCGGCAAATCCGCCGGCTTGAGCGTGGGCCCGGCGGCGCTCGCCGGCGCAACTGCCTCGCTGTTGTATGGCATTGGCTACAACCTGGTGAAGCGCCACATGGGCGATCTGCCGCCCGCGGCATCGGCGGCGTCCACGCTGGGCTGCAGTGCGTTGTTGCTGGCGCCGCTGGCTTGGTGGCAGTGGCCGACCACGCCGGTACCGGCGGTGGCGTGGGCCTGCGCTACTGCGCTGGGCGTGGTGTGCACCGGGCTGGCGTTTTTGATGTATTACCGGCTGATCCAGCGCATCGGCCCGGCGCGCGCGTCCACGGTGACGTATCTGGTGCTGGTGTTCGGCGCGTTGTTGGCATGGTCGCTGCTGGGCGAGCCGCTCACCTGGACGATGCTGGTCGCTGCCGTGTTGATCCTCGGCAGCGTGGCCTTCAGCCAGCGCGCCCGCTGACTGAAAGCGCTTGATGCGTTCCCATTCCCGATTCCCGATTCAGCTCGTCGGCACCGCCGGTGGCGCACGCACCGGCAGCGGCACGTTACACAGGTCGATGTGCCCGGCGGGGCGCTTGTAGAAATCGTCCTTGCGATTGCGGCGCGCTTCGACCACATCGCGGAACGTCTGGCTGTCGGTACGCAGCAACTGCAGCGGTGTGCGTTCGGGCGCAGGCACTTCGCTGGCCAGCCGAATGGCACGGATCGGTGCGCGTTGCGCGGGGTCTTCGTAAAAGCCCATCGGGGAGGGTCCGCGCGGCGTCACGCTGAGCAATTCCATACCTTTGACGACGCGGCCGACCACGGTGATGTTGCGATCCAATTGGCGTGGCGATTGCCCGGTGACCACATACAACTCGGCGCCGATGCTGCTGTCTTCATCGTTGTTGCGGCCGGCGCCCAGGGTGCCGTAGCAATGCGCCAGCCAGATCTTGCCGTGGGCGGTGTCGCGACCGACCGGGAAGCCGTCGACAAAGCCCACTTGCGGCGCCCAGCCGTCGCTATCGGGCAGACGCTGGAAGTCCAGCCCCTGCGATGCGCGCTCGAATTCGGCCGGCAGATGCGTCTTGGCAGAGCCCAACGATTTCGCTTTGCCGGGCGTCTCGCCATCCGGGTCGCCGAACTGCACCACGAAATTATCCTGCGAGCGATAGATGCTCAGCCCGTCCCAGAAACGCTCGTGCGCCAGCGTGCGAATGTTGCCGACGTGCTCCGGCGCGAATTGCGGCGCCAGTTCGATGATGACCCGCCCGGCATCCAGCTCCAGGTACAGCGCGCGGTCCGGGTCGAGCACGCGCCACGCGCTGTCCGGCGCGCTGTCCAGAATCTGTTGCGGGCTACGGTAGGCCGCATTGGCGGCTGCGGGTAACAGCAGAGCGAGCAGGCAGGCGGAAGCGACAGTGCGCAGGTGCATGAAGGCAGCCAGCAGGGAGGTGTCTGCGATTCTTGCCGACCACGCGCCCGGACGCAAAGCATGCGTGCTCGGCGCATGACGCCGACGTCATGCGCCTGCGGCATGTCGGAATGCCAAGACATGTGGTTGGCAGGCCGCAGCCTTCGAACGCAGCGCGCACTATCTGGTCAGCGTTGTCGCTGCGATGCAGACACTGCGCTTACATTACGCGGACGCGCGCTCAACCGATTCTGCGGCCGCAGAATCGGTAAGCCAACGCAGCGACGATATCGCCATCAACGCGCAGGTTTGCGCTTGACGTAAAGCTGCTTGCGCACGCGTGCAACCACCTCGCCGTCTCGGTTGTGCACGTCGTTCTCGAACCAGCGCAGATGTTTCTCGCCGTCTGCCGTGGCCTCGCGCAATTGCGCCAGCACGCTGTCGTCGATGACGAAATCCGCCGTCACCGTGCCGCGCCCGGGTTTGACAAACTCGATGCTGCCGGCCTTGTCCCACACATAATAATCCCGGCCGAGGTTGTGCATGGTCAGCAGCATCCAGAACGGGTCGGTCATCGCGAACAGACTGCCGCCGAAATGGGTGCCGACGTAGTTGCGATTCCACGGACGCTGCCGCAGTTCCACCCGCGCGAAGCGGTAGTCGGCCGATAGCACGGTGACGTGGATGCCGGCGAACAGAAACGGCGGCCACAGATTGAGGCCTAACTTGAACAGCGATGCGCGCATACGGGCCTGTTTCCTTGGCGGGGAGGCAGCTCAGCATAACAGTCGCATGCGTACGGATAAGCGCCACGCCGGCCATGTTTGAGAGAGCGTTAGTCGTTGCTCTTCACTGCGGATCGGCGTCGCCGATATCGGTCATCCGCGTGCCGAAGCCTCGCATGCCCCAACACAACGCGCCGGGCAGAGACCCGGCGCGTTGTGTTCGATGCGCATTGCGATCGCATGAGCGCCCGATGTAGCCTGGTTCAGGCGTCTACGCTGGCGCTTAAAACACCAGCGCCGACATCTTGCGGCGGTAGCGACCAACCAGGTCTTCGTCTTCGATGACGCGAAACGCGTCGATCAGGCTGCGGCGCGGCAGGTTCTCGTCGAAGGCGCGATCCTGGCGCAGCATTTCCAGGAACTGTTCCAACGCCGCTTCGTCGTTACCGTCGAGCAGATGGCGCACGCCCAGCAAGTGGCGCGCGCGCAGATCGGCGCCGTTGGCGTCCACGCTGGCCTGCAATGCGTTCGCATCCGGGGCGTCCTTGAGCACATTGGCAAAGCTGAGGCGGGCCTTGGCGCGCACCGCACGGTCGTCGGTGGCCAGATTGGCGGGCAGGGCATCGATCAGTTGCTCGGCTTCGGCGGTGTCGCCGGTCTTGAGCAGGGCCAGCGCCAGATCCAGCTTGAGCTCGTCCTTGTCCGGCTCGGCGGCGATGGCTTCGCGCAGCGCGGCGGCCTGGGCCTGCGGGTCCAGTGGCGCCTCGGGCGGCAGCTCTTCGGCCACTTGCGGCTCGGCCGGCAACACGCCGTGCTGGGTCAGGAATTCGCGCACCTTGCCTTCCGGCATCGCGCCGGGGAAGCCATCGACGATCTCGCCGCCCTTGACCAGGAACACCGTCGGCACCGAGCGGATCTGGAAGGCCGCGGCGATCTGCTGTTCCTTGTCCACATCGACCTTGGCCAGCTCGAAGGCGCCGTGGTACTCGCCTGCCAGCTTTTCCAGGATCGGCGTCAACGATTTGCACGGCCCGCACCAGGTGGCCCAGAAGTCCACCAGCACCGGTGTCGTCAACGATTTCTGCAGGACCTCGGTCTCGAAGGTGTCGGTGGTGACATCGAATACATGCGGCTTGTCGGACATGGGCTTCCTGATGGGGTGACGGCAAGAGTGAAACGTAATGGTGGCAAACCCGGCTGACACAAGCCTAGCCGCAATGACGCGTTCCGGCGCCCGGCGTGGCCGTGTGCAGCACTGCTCTGGCAGCGGCAGGGGTTCACGCCACGCCCGCCGCGCCCGACAATGCCGCGTTCTGGCGGCGCACGGCGCCCCGTGTTGGAGGAAGGCAATGGCAACCACCGACGGCGCGCAGCGCTACCTGGGGCTGATCGCGGCAACCGTGTTCGTGCTGGCGGTGGCGGGGTTCGGCGCCATGCTGCCGGGCTATCTGCAGGCTGGCCACCCGGTCGCGCTGCTGGGCGCGCAAGGCGTGCCGCACGCGCTTGGCTTCAACCTGCTGGCGTTTGTGCTGGTCGGTGCGCTGGGCATGCTCACCGGCGTCAGCCTGCTGGCCCGCATGCCACCCAAGGCCGGCTGGAGCCTGCGCGTGGGCGGTCAACTGATCGTGCTGGCCGGACTGGCCTTCGTCGGCATGGGCATGCTGCCGCTGGACCCCACCGATCTGGACGGCCGCGCCAGCCAGGCCCATGCCACGGCCTGGTTGCTGTGGGCGGTGGCGTTTGTGCCGGGCATGCTGTTGATTGCCGCGGCGCTGCTCAATGCCCCCGAGACCCGCGCGCTGGCCTGGCTGAGCCTGGCCGCTGGCCTGCTGGTGGCGGTGCTGGCATTCGGCCCGCCCGGCCTGTTGCGGCAGGCCATCGCGCAGCGCCTGGCGTTTCTGGCCTGGGTCGGCTGGCTGGCGGTGGCCGCCTGGCGCTGGCCGGCCAGAGCGCCCGGCTGAGCCTGCGGTTTGGAGCGCCTGCCGCACTGCGGTACCCTGTGCCGCTTTGCACCGCCCGAGCATCCGCTCCCAATGTCCACCGTCGAACCGAACGCCTACGACCCGCAGCAGGTCGAATCCTCCGCCCAGCAGTTTTGGGACGCCACCCGCGCCTTCCAGGTCGACGAAACGTCGGACAAGCCGAAGTTCTATTGCCTGTCGATGCTGCCGTACCCGTCCGGTGCGCTGCACATGGGCCATGTGCGCAACTACACCATCTCCGATGTGGTCAGCCGCTACAAGCGGATGACCGGCCACAACGTGATGCAGCCGATGGGCTGGGATGCGTTCGGGTTGCCGGCGGAAAACGCCGCGATCAAGAACAAGACCGCGCCGGCCAAGTGGACTTACGCCAATATCGAGCACATGCGCGGCCAGCTGAAATCGCTGGGCTACGCCATCGATTGGTCGCGCGAGTTCGCCACCTGCACGCCCGAGTACTACGTGCACGAGCAGCGCATGTTCACCCGGCTGATGCGCAAGGGCCTGGCCTACCGCCGCAACGCGGTGGTGAACTGGGACCCGATCGATCAGACCGTGCTGGCCAACGAGCAGGTCATCGATGGCCGCGGCTGGCGCTCCGGTGCGCTGGTGGAAAAACGCGAGATTCCGCAGTGGTTCCTGCGCATCACCGATTACGCGCAGGAACTGCTGGACGGCCTGGACCAACTGGACGGCTGGCCGGATTCGGTCAAGACCATGCAGCGCAACTGGATCGGCCGCTCGGAAGGCCTGGAAATCCAGTTCGACGTGCGCGATACCGACGGCGCCGCACTGGACCCGCTGCGCGTGTTCACCACCCGCCCGGACACGCTGATGGGCGTGACCTTCGTGTCGATTGCCGCCGAGCATCCGCTGGCACTGCACGCGGCCAAATCCAACCCGGAACTGGCCACGCTGCTGGAAACGCTCAAGCACGGCGGCGTGTCCGAAGCCGAGCTGGAAACCCAGGAGAAGCGCGGCATGGCGACCGGCCTGACCGCGGTGCACCCGATCAGCGGCGAGCAGGTGCCGGTGTGGGTGGCCAACTTCGTGCTGATGGGCTATGGCACCGGCGCGGTGATGGCGGTGCCCGGCCACGACCAGCGCGATTTCGAGTTCGCCAACAAATACAACCTGCCGATCGTGCAGGTGGTCAAGCTGCGCGAGCCGCGCAACGACGAAGAGCAGACCTGGGACGCCACCCAGTGGCGCGACTGGTACACCGACAAGAGCCGCGCGCTGGAGCTGATCAATTCGGCCGAGTTCGATGGCCTGGATGTTGGTGGCGCCTTCGAAGCCTTGGCCGAGCGCTTCGAGCGCAAGAGCCAGGGCCAGCGCCGCATCAATTACCGCCTGCGCGACTGGGGCGTGAGCCGCCAGCGGTACTGGGGCTGCCCGATCCCGGTGATCTACTGCGCCAAGTGCGGCGCGGTGCCGGTGCCGGAAGACCAACTGCCGGTGGTGCTGCCGGAAAACGTGGAATTTGCCGGCACCGGTTCGCCGATCAAGACCGACCCGACCTGGCGCCAGACCAACTGCCCGGAGTGCGGCGGCCCGGCCGAGCGCGAAACCGACACCTTCGACACCTTCATGGAATCGAGCTGGTATGTGGCGCGCTACACCAGCCCGAACGCACGCGACATGGTCGACCGCCGCGCCAATTACTGGATGCCGGCCGACCTGTACGTGGGCGGCATCGAGCACGCGATCCTGCACCTGATGTACTTCCGCTTCTATCACAAGCTCATGCGCGACGCGCGGCTGGTGGACAGCGACGAGCCGGTGACCAATCTGCTCACCCAGGGCATGGTCATCGCCGACACCTTCTATCGCGACGCCGACAACGGCGGTAAGGACTGGATCAATCCGGCCGATGTCGAAATCCAGCGCGATGAGCGTGGCCGCGTCACCGGTGCGGTGCTGATCGCCGACGGCCAGCCGGTACACATCGGCGGCACCGAGAAGATGTCCAAGTCCAAGAACAACGGTGTGGATCCGCAGTCGATGGTGGCCAAGTACGGCGCCGACACCGTGCGGCTGTTCTCGATGTTCGCCGCACCGCCTGAGCAATCGCTGGAATGGAACGAGGCCGGCGTGGACGGCATGGCGCGTTTCATGCGCCGGTTGTGGGTGCAGGTGCACAAGCATGTGGGCGAAGGCAGCGCAGTGGTGCTGGATGCCGCCCACCTGAGCGCCGAGCAGAAGGCGATCCGCCGCAAGACCCACGAAACCATCGGCAAGGTCAACGACGACTACGGCCGCCGCCATAGCTTCAACACCGCCATTGCGGCAGTGATGGAACTGTCCAACGCGCTGGCCAAGTTCGACGACGCCAGCGACCAGGGCAGGGCAGTGCGGCAGGAAGCGCTGGAAGCGATGGTGCTGCTGCTGAACCCGATCACCCCGCATGCCAGTCACGCGTTGTGGCAGGTGCTGGGCCGTGGCGAAACGCTGCTCGAAGACGTCGCGTTTCCGCAGGTCGATGCCAGCGCCCTGGTGCGCGATGCCTTGACGCTGGCGGTGCAGATCAACGGCAAGCTGCGCGGTACCATCGAGGTGGCGGCGGACGCGGCGCGCGAGCAGATCGAAGCGCTGGCGCAGGCCGAGCCGAACGCCGCCAAGTTTCTCGAAGGCCTGAGCGTGCGCAAGATCATCATCGTGCCGGGCAAGATCGTGAATATCGTCGCGGGGTAAGCGTTGCTGGTGCGTCGGCGTGTCTTCTCCGGTCCGGGCAGTGCGTCGGATCGGCGCCGGGAGTTGCGAGCGGGTGACTACGGCGTTTCTCCGCAATTGCTTGCGCCAGCGCGCAGCCACGCATCAGCGACGTTGCCGCTGCGGCTGGCGGCACATTGCGGCGGTTCGGTTTGTCGGTTCACCGGCGCGTGGCGAGGCGTGGGTGGAGTTTGCGCAATGGTTCCCGGTCGTTCGTTTCACTGGCGCGTGGCCACGCGTTTGTCATTCCTGGGGCGCCGCAGTTTTTTGCGGCGCCCTCTCAAGCCCCGTTCACGCGGTGTCGGGCAGGCTAGCCGCCTGTTGCCGCCGCCGGGGCGCTCATCCAGACTGTGCCCATGATTCGATTTCCTACTGCCTTCGCTGCGTCCCTCGTGCTCGTCTCGAGCCTCACCGCCTGCGGGTTCCATCTGCGCAATTCGCTGGCGTTGCCGCCCGACACACCGGCAGTGAAGGTGCAGTCTGCCGTGCAGTACAGCGAACTTGCCAAGCTGTTGCGGCGTGGTCTCAAAGCGTCCGGCGCCACGCTGGCCGATGAAGACGCCAAGACCGGCTTCGCGCAGGTGCAGGTATTGTCCGAGCGCTGGGGCGATCTGCCGATCGCCATCGACAGCCAGGGCCGCGCGCAGGAATACAGCCTGCGCTACGCCGCCATCTTTACGGTCACGACCGCCAACGGCGCGGTGCTGGTGCCGCAGCAGGTGATCGAGCTGTCGCGCGATTACGTGTCGCCGCCGGTGGACGCCACCGGTACTGCGACCGAGCGCGAGATCCTGGCCGACGAACTGCGCAAGGACATGTCGGCCTCGATCCTGCGCCGTATCGACAGTGTGGTGCGTGCGCGCATAAAGCGCGGCGAGAGCCTGGAAAGCACGCCGACCGCGCCCTTGCCGCCGGCCACGACGCCGCCGGCGCAGCCCGCTACGACGCCAGACTCCAGCGTGCCGGCTTCGTTGCCGCCGGCGCCGACCTCGGGCAAGTAAGCCGCACCCGCTTTTTCGATCATGGAACTTCGCCCCGAGCAGCTGGCCGGCCAGTCCAACCAGCCGTTGCAGCCGGCCTATCTGATTGCCGGCCCCGAGACCTTGCGTGTGCTTGAGGCCGCCGATGCGGTGCGCGCGCGCGCGCGCGCCGAAGGGATCGGTGAGCGCGAAGTGTTCGATGCCGATGGCCGCGATTTCGACTGGGATCAGCTCGACGCCAGCTTCAATGCGCCCAGCCTGTTCAGCCCGCGCCGCCTGGTCGAAGTCCGCCTGCCCAGCGGCAAGCCCGGCAAGGACGGCGCCGAGGTCATCACCCGCTTTTGCGCCAACCCGCCGCCGGACGTGGTGCTGCTGATCACCGCCAACGACTGGAGCAAGGCGCATCAGGGCAAGTGGGCCGAGGCCGTCGGTCGCATCGGCACCATTGCCGTGGCCTGGGCGATCAAGCCACATGAACTGTCCGACTGGATCGAGCGCCGCCTGCGCGCCCAGGGCCTGCGCGCCGACGCGGCCGCGGTGCAGCGCCTGGCCGAGCGGGTGGAAGGCAACCTGCTGGCCGCCGCGCAGGAGATCGACAAGCTCGTCCTGCTGGCCGACGGCAAGACGCTGGATCTGGAGACGATGGAATCGCTGGTGGCCGACGCCGCGCGCTACGACGTGTTCCGGCTGGCCGAAACCACCTTCTCCGGGCAGCCGGCCGCGGTGATCCGCATGCTCGCCGGCCTGCGCGCCGAAGGCGAGGCGGTCGCCGCGCTGATGCCGATCCTGATCAAGGAACTGCTGCGCACTGCGTCATTGGCAAAGGTGCAGGCCAACGGCGGCAATCTGGCTGCCGAAATGAAGGCGCAGGGGCTGTGGGAATCGCGCCAGGCGCCGTTCAAGCGTGCGCTGCAACGTCACCCCGAACCGCGCCGCTGGGAACGCTTCGTCGCCGAAGCCGGGCTGGTCGATCGCATGGCCAAGGGCCGCGCCGACGGCGATGCCTGGGTTGGTCTGGAACGCCTGCTGGTGGCGGTGGCCGAAGCCCGTGCGGTGAGATTGCTGGCGTGACCGCGCGGGATGCCGGAACCACACAGCAGGGCGCCGGCACCGGAGAGCGGGAGCCGAAGCCCCGAGCCGGCACCACGGCAGACCCAAGCGCACAGCCGGCAGGTCCCATCAGCTCCTCTACGACGTCACCGGCCAGGCCCGCCCAGCCCGTCGCGTCACGCCCGCTTCTTTCCGAATCCCGAATTCCGAATTCCGAATCCCGAATCCATCCCGATTCCCGATTCCCGATTCCCGATTCCAGGCTCCATCTCTACTACGGCGGCACCTTCGACCCGATTCATCTAGGTCATCTGGCCATCGCCTGCGCGGCGTGCGATGAACTCGGTGCGCGCGTGCACCTGGTGCCAGCCGCCGACCCGCCGCATCGTCCGGCGCCCGGTGCCACAGCTGCGCAGCGGGCGCAGATGCTGCAGCTGGCGCTTGCCGACGATCCAGGGCTGCAACTGGATACCCGCGAACTGCAGCGCGCCGCGCATAGCGATGCGCCGTCCTACACCGTCGATACCTTGCGCGAGCTGCGTGCCGAGCTTGGACCCGCCAAGCCGATCGCTTGGTTGCTCGGCGCCGACGCCTTCGTCGGGCTAGACCATTGGCATGCGTGGGAGGCGTTGTTCGGGCTAGCGCACTTCGTGGTGGCCGCGCGACCGGGCACCCCATTGGAACTGGCCGACGCACCGCAGCTGGCCGCGGCCGCGCAGGGCCGCTGGGTTTCCAGCGCGGACGACCTGCTTGCCGCGCCGGCGGGCCGACTGTATCTGCTGCATCAGCCACTGCGCGGCGAATCGGCCAGTGCGGTGCGTTCGCGTATCGCCAGCGATGCTGCGTGGCAGGCACTTGTGCCGCCGCCGGTGGCCGAATTGATCCAGCGCGAAGGCTTGTACCGCAGTGCCCGCCCGGCTAGCTGAACACGCGTCCGCCCGGACCGGCCTATAATTCACGCCAATTCCATCGAGTTGCCGCTTTGACCAGCCAAGCCCAAGTCATCAAGACCTCCCTTCCGAACCCGCCGCCGTCCGTGCCGGCCCTGCTGGCCACCGTGCGCGAGGCTGTCGAAGAACTGAAAGCCAAGGACGTGGTCGAGATCGATGTGCGCGGCAAGTCCAGCGTGTGCGACTACATGGTGGTGGTGTCGGGTACCTCGACCCGCCACGTCAAATCGATCGCCGACGAAGTGGTCAAGTTCGCCAAGCGTCTGGACGTGATGCCGCTGGGCGTGGAAGGCGAGCGGGAAGCCGAGTGGGTGCTGGTCGACCTGGGCGATGTGGTGGTGCATGTGATGCTGCCGCGCGTGCGTGAGTTCTATGCACTGGAGCGCTTGTGGACGGTGGGCGACCAACGCCCTGACGAAGACCTCTCTGCCGACGCCGAGTAGTGCACCGCAATGCCCAGAAAGCCCGCTGTTTCTGTTTCCGAAGCGCCGGCTTCACAGGTGCTTCGACAACTGAGCCGGCAACCGGGTAACGCCGATACGCTGTCGCCTGCGCGCAAGCGCTTCGACCGCCTGTTGCGCGATCTGCAGCAACATCGCGCGCAGCTGCATGCCTGGCGCGATGCCGTCGAGCGCTGGCATGCTCGCTATCACGCCGAGGTGCTGCCGCTGTTCGAGCAGCAGCGCGCGCTGGAGATCGAGCAGATCCACGCGCTGGACCGCGTCTATGCCTCGGTGAAGTTGAGCAAGGCCGATCGTCACCGCTTGTCGGATGAGATCTGCGAGCTGGCTGGTCCGTTGATCGAAGCCGGTCATGTCGAACTCAAGCCCCTCTACGAGCGGCACAGCGAAATCGGCTACGACGAAGAGATCGCCGAATCCGATGAAATGATGAAACACGTCATCGGCGAGTTGTATGGATTGGATTCCGACGAGGTGGCTGGTGTGGATTCGCCCGAAGAACTCTTCGAGCGGGTCAACGCGCGTCTGGAGCAGGCACAGGCACAGACCGAACACGCCCGCGCCCAGGCCGAGCAGCAACATAGCGCCACGCGTCGTCGCTCGGCCAAGAAAGCCGCGACGGTGTCGACCGAACCGCCTCCGCTGCGCGAGCTGTATCGCAAACTTGCCAGCGGCCTGCACCCGGATCGGGCGGCCGACGCGGACGATCACAGCACCCGCACCGCGCTCATGCAGCGCCTCAATGCGGCCTACAAGTCCAACGATCTGCTTGGCCTGCTCGAACTGCAGGCCGAGATCGGTCTGCTGGATGCAAAGGGCGTGGATGCGATCAACCCGGTGCGCCTGCAGGAATACAACCGCGAGCTCGACCGGCAGTGCAAGGAACTCAAAGACCAGCTCGCTCAGCACGCGATGGAGTTCTGCTACACCTACGATCTGGATCTGCCGACCCAGCCCAAGCCTGAGCGGCTGGATGCATTACTGACCCGCTACAAACGCGATGTCGCCCGGGATCTCGACGAGGTGCGGCATGAGCGACGGATGGTGGATGCACTACGCGATGCGCCAGCGGTCAAGCGCTGGCTCAAATTGCAGGCCACCATGGCGGGCATGCCCGGCGCGCCCTGGTTCTGACCCACGCGCATTCGCCAACCGGCGCAAGTAAGCCGATGCTGCCGATCACTTGATCGATGCCGGACGCAACATCTGGTTTGTCCGGCATCGCTGTTTTTCTACACGCCCATAAAGACAGGCGCACAACGGCCATCTCAGCGGCGCCGGCCAGCGACCAGGCCGAAAACGACTGCCGGCCAACGACCGGCAAATCGTGGCCGGACACTCACGACCGGCCACGACCACGCATCTCCAGCGCACCGCTTACAGCGGCCCGCGTTCCCACGGTCCGGTGATGGCCAGGGTAATGCCCGGCGTCTGGATGTTGACGAACAAGGTACGTGCCAACGGGTCCCAACAGGCGCCGCAGAACTCCGTGTCGCGGTAATCGCCCTCGGCAATGGTTTTGCCTGCATCGGCAATCTGCTGCGAGGTCAGCTGCACGTTGTTCTTGGCCAGGTAGAACGATTCGCCGTTGCGGGTCAGCCTGAGCAGACGCGCGCCGAGGCCGTACTCGTCCGGGCTTTCGCCGCCGTCTTCGCACAACACCACACCGCCGCGCGCATTCACCGTCACGTTGTCCGGGTTGTGCGCGGCCAGCTGATTGCCGCTGACGAACAGCGCGCTCAGCCGCTGGGTGAACAGGTCCAGCACCCACACCGCGCCATTGCCGTAACCGCGCCGTCCCTGCGCATCCACGCCGATGCTGGTGTCGACGATGAACATCTTGCCGTAGCTGTACCAGATTGCCTTCGCCGCGGCTCATGCGCAGCGCGCCATCGGCCCAGGCCTGCGCGAATGGGCCACTCAAGGTGTCGTTGGCGCCGATATCGGCAAAGCCTGCCGGCGCGGTGATGCTATCCAGATCGGGCTCGGCGATATCCACCCATTCCAGCTGGAACTGCTGACCAATGCTGGCCACGGTGAGGTCGGCATTGCGACGCCCACGCACGCGCGCGGCCTGCAACCGCCCGCTGTTTTCCAGCGAGCCGTTGCGGCCACGGCGGTCGTTGGGAATGAAGCGGTACAGCCCGGCCTTGTTGCGGTCGTCCTCGGTGAGGTAGACGATGCCGGTGCGCGGGTCGATCGCCACCGCTTCTCGTGGCTGAAACGCCCCAGACCCACCAGCGGGCGACCGGTGGCGCCGTGGCTGTCCGGGTCCACTTCGAACACGTAACCGTGCTTGCGGCCGGTGCTGGAGACCGCGTTGGTCTTGATCTCTTCGCAGCTCAGCCAGGTGCCTCACGGGGTCGGACCGCCTGCGCAGTTGACCAGCGTGCCGCCCAGGCTCGGCTCCAGGCTGCCCCAGCCGCGGCGGCCGTAGCTCAGCGTGGTGGTGCCGCCGCCGGCGGACTGGGTGCCGCTGACGATGCCGGTGTCGTACATCGCCGGCGCGCGGAACGGGCTGCCGGCGCCGCGCTCGTGGTTGCGGATCAACACGTATTCCAGGCCGCGCAGCGGGTCGCTGCCGGGGCGCCAGTCGGGTCGGCGCAGGCCGACCACAGCCATGCCGTCGTGACGGTCGGGGCAGGGCTGGCCATCGTCCATGCGGTCGCCGCTCCAGCCGAACGAGCGATAGCTGAAACCCTGTGGCAGCTGCAGCTGCAGCAGCGGCAGACCGGTGCTCTGGTCGGCAACCGGGGCGAGCGGGCCGTAACGGCTGGGCACCGGCGCCAGCTGCGTGGACGGCGAGGCGGCGGCGTGAGCCTGGCGCGACTGCAACGCACTCAAGCTGCCAAGGGCGCCAGCGGCCATGACGGCAGCACTGCCCTTGAGAACCTGGCGGCGGGCGGGATCGAAAATCGGCATCGAACGACTCCTGCGTGGCTGGGTGGTCGGGCGACGCTAATTGCCGGCTGTAACCACGCGATGACACGCAGCGGCAAATCGACATGGACGGCCCTGGCTGTGACGCGGATATCATGTACCAATGAAATGCCGATTGATCGCCACTGGCGAACGTGCGCCCTCGTGGGTTGCGCAAGGGTTTGCCGAATACCAGAAACGTCTCTCGCACTGGATGCCGCTGGAGCTTGTCGAGATCGAACCAGGCTTGCGCGGCAAAGGCCGCGACGCACAACGTGCGACCGACGACGAAGGGCGCCGCGTGCTCGCCGCGCTTCCGAAAAACGCCTACGTGGTGGCGCTCGATGTGCCGGGGCGCCCGCTCAGTTCCGAACAGCTCGCCCAGCGCATGGAACATTGGCGCGGACAGGGGCGCGACTTGGCGTTTTTGATCGGCGGGCCCGAAGGCCATTCGGCAGAGGTGCTGAAAAGCGCCAGCGAAAGCTGGTCGATCGGCCCGCTGACCTTGCCGCACATGCTGGTGCGCCTGATCGTCGCCGAGCAGCTCTATCGCGCCGCGGCGATGCTGGCCAACCATCCGTATCATCGCGCATAGCAACGCGCGTCCGTCGTCCACATTCAGCGGCAAGCGACGGTCGTCGCTTCACGTCACCAACGACCAGACCGAGCGGCCTATAAAGCGTCACGAGCAGTCGCCAGCTAGGTATGGACGGAGCGGAAGAACCACAGTGTTCGAGTAGCGCATGCCGATTCCGAACACTGGCCGTATCTGTCTAACAGCTGCGTGATCGTTTTATTAGCCGATCCAAGTTGCAAGCGCGGTGCTGCGTGGCCAGCGCTGTGTAACGCGGTGGGCCGTTACCGGCGATCGACAGCGGATGCCTGATGCAAATGCACGCGATGTTGAGTTTGGTTTGCTGACCAGAGCGCATGCATGCGTGGTGGCTCGGTGGGCAGTAGCCGTTCGTCTGAGCGCAGTCGTATCGATGCGACGGCTGCAATTGCAAGCCGCCGCATCGGGTCACGACTCAATTCAACGAGAAACTCACCGGCACCAGACCATAGGCCTGCACGGGCTGACCGTTCTGCATCGCCGGCTGAAAGCGCCAGCTGCGCAGCACCTGGCTCCGTGCAGCCAGGTCGAGCACGCGATGGCCACTGCTGGTTTGCACACTCACTTCGGTCGGGCGCCCATCGGTGCCGACCAGCACGCGGAGCATCACCGTGCCCTGCTGGTTTGCGCGCAACGCCGCTGCCGGGTAGCTCGGTGCCGGCGAGCTCAGAGACTGCAATTGACCCGCTTCGATCGGTCCGCTCGGTGCAGTGGTCGTAGGAGCGCTGTCTGCAACAACGTCGGAGACCGTTGCGGCACCGGCAGACGGTGCGCTGTCGACAACGGGCGTTTCACTGACCACCGGGGTCTGTGCCGGCACCGGCAGCGTCTTGATCGGCGGACGCGTTTTCGGCCTGAACGTTACAGTGACTGGAAGCACAAGCGGTGGTGGCGGCGTCGGGATGCTGACCGGCATCAGCCAGCGCTCTTTTGGCGCGGTCTGCTGTGAAATCGCCCGGTGCGAGAGCGGAATCAGCAACAACCCGCCCGCCAGCAGGTGCAATGCCACGGCCGTGCTCATCGCCAGAACGCGCGAGGTGTCGATGCCAAGGGGACGGGAAGAAACCTGTGTTTGCGTGCGAACCATCATCCACCTCCAGAACGGAACTGCGGAAAGGACCAGCGCGACCCGGACGCAGATCACCATCCGGTAACGTAGGTTTACCGCAGCGGTCGCGACCGCACAAGCGCCAGGCGCGATTGCGCCGCTGCACCGCACCGTCAAGGCGGCGCGCGTCATCCTCATGGCTCCTCATGGCTGGGCGATGCATTGGCACTGGCGAGTGTCCGCAGGCGTCAGCCAGTGGCAATCATCCGCGCAAACAAAACGCCCAGCCGGAGCCGCTGAGCGTGCATGCAAGAAAAGCCCGGCCCTTTGCAGGGCCGGGGAAACGACGCTGACGGGAGAGGCGTCAGTAGTCGTACGACACGGACAGCACCGCGTAGCGCGGCTGGGTGAAGTACCTGCCCATGTTGTAGGTGTTCGACAACGCGAAAGGGCCGTCCTCCCAGGTGGAATCCACCTGCAGCGGCTTGCGCTCGTTGAAGAGATTGAAGGCCTGCAAGGTCACGGCGAGTTTGTTGGCGGCGAATGCCGGGCGATAGGTCAGGCCTAGGTCGACGATCTTGGTCCACGGCAGCCGGCCGGCATCGCCCGGACGCGATGGCTGACCATTACAGGTGTGATAAGCGGAGCCATAGCCCACCGGGTCGCCGGCATCGTTGTCCTCACTGATGCCATTGATGCTCACATAACCCAGGCAGGATTTCGGCGTCCCGGACAGCACGCGGATATTGCCCGCGATCAGCCATTCGGGTGCGATCTGGTAGGAGCCGTAAATCTTGATCTGATGGCGGCGATCGTTGGCCAGATACCCGCCGGAGTACCACATGAGTGCGGCGGCATCCCAATCCTGCGTTTTGGACACATCGGTCTGGCCGATATCGGATTTGATCTGCCCTTCGGTATTGCCGAAGTTACGCGACCAGGTGTAATCGATGCGACCTTCCCACTTGCCGTCGAACGGATGCTGCAGGAACAGGTCCATCGCCAGGTAGCTGCGTTTGGCCTTCTTGTCGAAGCCCCAGTCCGATGGGGACATCGACACCGAGGTCCGGCCCGAACCATCCAGGTTATCCAGGCTGAAAGAATTGGTTTCGCCGGGATTGAAGATGATGCATCCGGGCACGTCGACGGTGCTCGGGTCGACGCCTGATGCCTTCAACTTGGCGCGCATCCGGTCCGAGTCGCAGACGTCGTCGATCGTGGTACCGAGCATGCGATAAGTCGCCTTGGCGCCGGTGACCCAACTCTCCCCCAATGCCTTGTCGAAGCCGAGCATGAACTCGTCCTGGTACATCGACTTCAGGTCGGTCGCGGTGATGCCGGCAGCATCGGGGGCCTGGCCGCATTCAAGACCGGCCGACACGGTATTGCCGGAGCAGGTGAATCCAGCGGATGGATCGACCGCGACGGGTGTCAAGCCGGTTGGATTGCCTTGCGCATCGATGCCGGTATAGGTGAAGTACTCGTTAGTGAATGTGGAAGGCGATGCACCACGGATGGCCACGCTATTGGGCAGCGCCAGGTAGTAGCGACCTGCATTGCCGTACACCTTGAGCGACGAGTCGCCGAACACATCCCAGCTCAGTCCTAGACGCGGCGCCCACTGGTCGCCGCTGGTCACGTAAGCTGCGCCTACATCGTTGAAGTTGGTGAACTTGTCGTTGCGGATACCCAGCGTCAGCAGCAGTTTGTCGTTGACCTGCCACTTGTCTTCGAGGAAGTAGGCTTTCTGCTCGACCGACATGCTGGTCGAGGTATTGAATACAGTCTGGTTGACAAAATAACCATTACCGCCGGCCGGGCCGACACCAAGCGCAGGCCTGATCGGTGAGGTGGGAATCAGGGAGCGACCGTAGGTCCAGGTATAGCCAGGGCCGGTGGTAATGACGCCCTCGTTGCTGGCATTGAAATACATGTTGTCCACACCTGCAGTGAGGGTGTGGCCGCCCAGCACATATTCCAGATCGATGCGCAGGCCGCGCGTCCTGTTTTCGCCATCGCGGGCCTGGCTGGACGTCTGGTTGTTGCGGATCTCGCTACCACCGTTAATGGCCGGATCCTGCAGATTGGTGCTGGTCAGCAGCGGTGCGGTGCTGGGGTTGTTGCGGAAGTCTGTCTGGCGGCTCTTGCCGTAGGTGGCGCTCAACGTCAGATCGTCGGTGATGTAGCTGGTGTACTTGCCGATGTAATAGCGATCGTTGACCTTGACCGTATCGGCAAATGCGCCGTTGGCATCGCTGACCAGGCCTGGGTATCCATTGAAATCGGTATAAGCACCGCCGGAGCGATAATTGTTCTTGACGCCGGTCAGTTCGAGAATATTGCTGTCGTTGATGTTCCAGTCGATCTTGGCGTAGACCTTCGGCTCATCGGTGCGGTAGTTGTTGCGGCCGATCACCGGGTCGTCCCGGCGAGCGGTGGACACGCCTTCGGTGCGTTCCTGCTCTGCGGCAACGAATACGAACAGGCGGTCTTCGACCAACGGGCCGCCGGCATAAACGCTGTAGACCGTGTTCCAGAAGGTGTCGTCCTTTTGGCTGCGGTAAAGCGTGCCAGGCAGGCTTTTATCGCTGTATTCGTAACCTGCCGGCGGTGCGGTGTCGGGATAGAAGACATTCTTGTAGTCGCTGGACAGCGATTTGGGACGCCACAAGGCCTGCGCGCCGAAATGCCATTGGTTGGTGCCGCGCTTGCCGATCTGGCTGAGCACGCCTCCTGCCGAGCGGCCGTAACGGGCGCTGTAGCCGCCGGTATAGGTCTCCTGCTGGTCGATGGCGCCGTAGGGCAGGGTGACGCCGCCGATGTTGGTCAACGGATTGGAGCTGAGATAGCCGTTGAGGTAGTAGGCGTTCTCGGTAACGCCGGCGCCACCGAAGGAAATGGTGTTACCGAAATAGCCGCTGCCCTGCACCGCGCCAGGCGACAACAGCGCGATGGCTTCGCCCGAGCGTGCCAGCGGCAAGCGCTGCAGTTGCTCGGCACTGATCACGGTGCGCGAGGCGGTGGCAGAGACATCCACTGGCGAGACATTCTTGCCGGTGACCGTAATGGTGCCCAGGGTGGCCGTGTCGCCGGATGCATTGCTGCTGCCGAAGGACACATCGGTACCGGCGCCGACGCGCAATGCGATGTTCTCGCGCGTCTCGGCGGCTTGGCCTTCGCGTTGCAGGGTGACAATGTAGGTGCCTACCGGAAGATTGCCGATGGCGTAGCGGCCGTTGGCATCGACTGGGGCAGTGCGTGTAAAACCGGTATCGCTCTGCGCGGTGACCGTTGCTCCCGCACTGGCCGGCGCGCTTCCGTAGATCCCGGCCGTCGTGCTTTGCGCGGCCGCAGTGCCCGTGGCGAGCAGGCCGACGGCGCCGCTCAAGGCAAGCGCAAGTAGGCTGATGCGGCCATAGCGCGCAGGCGAGGAGGGGCAGAACGGGCGGCGCTGCCGCGCGGCGTGGCTGGTCATCTCTGTCGCTCTCCAATGGGCGCCGTCACGAAGATGACGGTTCGTTGACAACCGATGCTAGAGAGTGGCCGCGCCCGCTTAAAGAACGATTTCTCTAAATTTCATGCTTGTTTAAGCACAAACATCAAAATTCGCCTATTCAGACTGAAATGGGGTGAGTGTGTGTACGTGTAAGTAACCAGCCTTTAGTTTTTTGTAGGAATTTAGTGCGTTGTGCTAACGCGCAAAGCAGCGTGCTGGTTTGACTGGTCGCATAAACGACACTGCCCTCCGAAGAGGGCAGTGCAGAGGCGACGCATCGGTCCTGCCGGAGTTTCAGCTCTTCAACGCCCCAGCTCGAACGTCACATCCAGGTTGATCGACAGCGTGCTCTCGCCCGGGGCGACCGGGGTGTCCATCTCGGCCTTGGCCGAGCGCAGCGAGGCGGCCATCATCATCGGGCGGACCACCCCGCCGGTACGGCCCTCGGAGATGCTGACGATGCGGCGCACCTTCAGGCCAAGCGATTTGGCATAGGTGTCGGCGCGCGCCTGGGCCTTCTTCAGTGCCGCAACGCGTGCCTCGTCGTAGACCGGTTCGGGTTGGTCGATCGAGAAGCTGGGCCCGTTGATGTCGTTGGCGCCCTGCGCGACCAGGGCGTCGAGCACCTTGCCCAGGCGGGTGATGTCGCGGACCTTGAGGCTGACCGTGTTGCTGGCCTGGTAGCCATTGATCTTGGGCGCTTCGTTTTCTTTATAGGTGTACTGCGGGCTCAGATTGATTCCGCTGGTCTGCACATCCTTGTCGGCGATGCCGGCGGCCTTCACCGCGGCCATGACCTTGCTCATCCGTTCGGCGTTCTGGCGCATGGCGGCGTTGCCGTCGGCGGCCTGGGTGACCACGCCGGCGGACAACGTGGCGATGTCCGGCACACGCTTGGCTTCGGCCTCGGCCGAGACGTTGAGCAGGGTGCCGTCAGTGGGAAGGGCATAGCTCGGCGCAGGCTGGGCGTGGGCGGTCATGGCGGTTCCGGCAGCGAGGGACAGGGCCAGCAACAACGGCTTGAGGTGGGTACGCATGGAATCTCCTTGTCTGTGTGGCGAGCGTGTTGGCAGTTCGATGAATATGTTGTGAGTCGAACGCGACAGCGCCATCGGCAACAGTGCGTGCGTTCAACAGGCAAGCGGGCGAGTGCAGGCAACGGGTATGCTGGACGGATGCTCTATCTCGCTTCCCGGTCACCACGCCGACAAGACCTCCTGCAACGCCTGGATGTGCCGTTCCAGACGTTACAACTGGATGTGCCCGAGCTGCGCGCAGCCGATGAATCGCCCGACCACTACGTGCAGCGCGTTGCGCTGGACAAGGCGCGTGCCGGGCTGGCACTGGTACAGGCTGCCGACCCGGATGCCATCGTGCTGGGCTCCGATACCGAGGTGGTGCTGGGCGAGCGCGTGTTCGGCAAGCCGGTCGATGTGGACGATGCCATCGCGATGCTGCGCGTATTGTCCGGGCGCACCCACCAGGTGCTCACGGCGGTGGTTCTAGTCTGCGCACAGCGCCCGCCGGCGCAGGCATTGGTGGTGTCCGAGGTGACTTTCGATACGCTCGATGACGCGCAGATCGCCGCCTACGCCGCTTGTGGCGAGCCGATGGGCAAGGCCGGTGCCTATGCGATCCAGGGCCGTGCCGAACGTTTCATCCGTCATCTGTCCGGCAGCTATTCCGGGGTGATGGGATTGCCGCTGTATCACACCTCGCAGTTGCTCACAGCCTTCGGAGCGCATTGATGTCGGAAGAGATCTTGGTCAACGTCACCCCGCGCGAGACCCGTGTGGCGGTGATCGAGAACGGCATGCTGCAGGAGTTGCATATCGAGCGCGGTTGGCGCCGGGGTGTGGTCGGCAATATCTACAAGGGCAAGGTGCAGCGGGTGATGCCCGGCATGCAGGCGGCGTTCGTGGAAGTGGGGTTGGAGCGCGCCGCGTTCCTGCACGCCAACGACGTGATCCGCCTGGCGCCGGCGCCGGCCAGCGTGGTCGATACCGAAGAAACCCCGATCCCGCCGCCGCCGCCGGCCTCGGTGCCGATCGTGGAGCTGCTGCGCGACGGGCAGGACATCGTGGTGCAGGTGGTCAAGGACCCGATCGGCACCAAGGGTGCGCGGTTGACCACCCAGATCAGCATTCCTTCGCGCTATCTGGTGCTGCTGCCGCAGTCCAAGGTCGTTGGCGTCTCGGCGCGGATCGAGGACGAGGCCGAGCGCCTGCGCCTGAAGACCATCGTCAGCGAGGTCTCGGCCCAGCATGGCGGCTTCGGCTACATCATCCGCACCAATGCCGAAGGCCAGCCGGCCGAGGCACTGGCCGAGGACATCGCGTATTTGTCGCGCGTCTGGAACGTGGTCGAGCGCCGCGGCCGCGAAGCGCCGCCGTGCAGCATCATCTACGAAGACCTGAGCCTGCCGCTGCGTGCGGTGCGCGACCTGATCCGCCGCGATGTGGAGAAGGTCAAGGTCGATTCCAACGAGACCTTCTTGCAGTTGCAGGCGTTCGTGGCCAAGTACATGCCGGTGCTGGCCGAGCGGTTGGAGCTGTACACCGGTGACCGGCCGATCTTCGACCTGTATGGGGTCGAAGACGAGATCGGACGTGCGTTGAACAAGCAGGTGCCGCTCAAATCCGGCGGCTACCTGGTGATC
Source organism: Xanthomonas bromi (assembly GCF_900092025.1). Taxonomy (GTDB): domain Bacteria; phylum Pseudomonadota; class Gammaproteobacteria; order Xanthomonadales; family Xanthomonadaceae; genus Xanthomonas; species Xanthomonas bromi. The sequence goes on along the minus strand of NZ_FLTX01000027.1, from coordinate 42,732 downwards.
GACCAGACCGAGGCGATGACCACCATCGACGTCAACACCGGTTCGTTCGTGGGGCAGCGCAATCTGGAAGAAACCGTCTTCCGCACCAATCTGGAAGCCGCGCAGGCGGTAGCGCGGCAACTGCGGCTACGCAACCTGGGCGGCATCATCATCATCGATTTCATCGACATGGACGACGCCGAGCATCGCCGCCAGGTGCTGCGTACGTTGGAGAAGGCGCTGGCGCGCGATCACGCCAAGACCACCGTGTACGAGTTCTCGCCGTTGGGCCTGGTGGAGATGACGCGCAAGCGTACCGTCGAAAGCCTGGAGCGGCAGCTGTCGGAAACCTGCGGCCATTGCGGCGGGCGCGGTACCATCAAGACCGCCGAAACGGTGACCTACGAGATCTTCCGCGAGATTACCCGCGCGGTGCGCCAGTTCGACGCGGCGCGTCTGCTGGTGATCGCTTCGTCGAAAGTGGTCGCGCGCATCACCGACGAAGAGTCGGCGGCGGTGGCCGAGCTGGAAGAGTTCCTCGGCAAGAGCATCCGCTTCCAGTCAGACGACCAGTATCTGCAGGAGCAGTTCGATGTGGTGCTGCTGTGAGGTCGGGAATGGAGAATGGGGAATCGGGAATGGGCGTGGAGCAACAGCCGCGCCACGGTACTTTGGGTCTCGCTCCAGCATCGCTGGGCGAGCGGACGGCTAGCCGTTCGTATGCCAGCGCTGGTGCTCTTACGATTCCCTATTCCCCACTCCCCATTCCCAGCCGTTAATGCCCACCCCGCTGCGCCGCCGTCTCCGTCTGTTTCGCCGCTATGCGATCACTGCCAGCGCGCTTGCGCTGGTGGCGCTTGCCTTGTTGGTGGGCGCGGTCAGCCAGGCGCTGCCGTTGGCCGAGGAGCATCCGCAGCAGATTGCGCAGTGGCTGAGCCAGCGTGCCGGTCAGCCGATCGCGTTCGATCGGCTGCAGACCGAATGGACCCGGCGCGGGCCGTTGCTGCGGCTGGATGGGTTGCGTATCGGTCCCCAAGGCGAGGTGCGCGTCGGTCAGACCGAGGTGCTGCTGGCGATGTACGCCGGGTTGTTGCCGGGGCATACGCTGACCGAAATACGCCTGCGAGGCCTGGCGCTGACCTTGCAACGCAGCGACGACGGCGTGTGGTCGGTCCAGGGCATGCCCAGCGGCGAGACCTCCGACGATCCGTTGGATGCGCTGCGCCGGCTTGGCGAGATCCAGCTGGCCGACGCGCGCTTGCATGTGGTCGCGCCATCGATCGGCCTGGATACCACGCTGCCGCGCATCGACCTGCGCCTGCGCGTCAGCGGTTCCACCGTGAAGGTGGGCAGCCGTAGCTGGATCGATCTCACGCGCGCGCCGCTGACCGCAGTGCTGGAATTCGACCACGACCGTGGCGATGGCAGCGCCTACGCGCAAGCCGACCCGGCCGACCTGGCCGCGTGGGCGTCGCTGCTGCAGTTCGGCGGCATGCGCGTGGATGGCGGTGGCGGGCGCGTGCAGGCCTGGGCGCAACTGCGCGCCCGCCGGATCGCTGCAGTGACCGTGGATGCCGACCTGCAGCAGCTGCGCCTGTCCGGTGACGCGCTGCCGGACGAGACCGTGCGACGCACGCTCACCTGGGAGCGGCTGCAGGCGCGCGCGCGCTGGCAGACCATCGATGGCGGCTGGCGGGTGGACGCGCCGCTGCTGCGCCTGGGCCAGGCAGCGCAACTGCAGCGCCTGGACGGGTTGAGCATTGCCGGCGGGCGCCACTATGCGGTGGTGGCCAAACATGTCGACGTCTCGGGCCTGATCGCCGCGACCGCGCTGAGCGAGCAGTTGCCGCCCGGCTTGCGGCGTTGGCTGAGCCTGTCCAAACCGCAGCTGCGCGTGGCCGATCTGCAGGTCGCTGGCGAACAAGGCGGCGACCTGCGGGCGCAGGGTCAGATCGAAGAACTGGGGTTTCTGCCGGTGGGCACTGCGCCGGGCATCAGCGGCCTGCGCGGAACCATCGATGGCGATGCGCAAGGCGTGGAGCTGGACACCGCGCCCGACGCCACGCTGCGCTTCGACTGGCCAACCGGCTTCGGCGTGGTGCATGAAATCCAGCTGGCCGGCAAGATCGTCGGCTGGCGCGAAGGCGCTGGCTGGCAGGTCGCTACGTCGGCGCTGCGTGTGCAGGGCAAGGATTACGGCGGCAACATGCGCGGCGGGCTGTGGTTCCAGGGCGATGGCACTCGCCCGCGTATGCAACTGGCTGCGCAGCTGGACGATGCCGCGCTGCCGGTGGCGCGCAAGTTCTGGGTCCGCTCCAAGTTGAGCGCGGCCGCCATCGACTGGCTCGACATGGCCGTGGCCGGCGGCACCGTTACCGGCGGGACTGGCCTGGTCAGCGGCGACCTGGACGACTGGCCGTTCGACGACAACGACGGGCGCTTCGAAGCGTTTGGGCAGATCCGCAATGGCGTGGTCCGCTTCCAGCCGGACTGGCCGGCGATGGAACAGGTCCAGGCGAACCTCAGCTTCATCGGCAACGGCTTCTCGCTGCGGGGGCAGGGCGAGCTTGCGGGTACCCCGGTCGCGCAGCTGGAAGCGGGCATCCCCAGTTTCGCCACGTCCGAACTCTACGTCCGCGCCTCCACACAGGCCGATGCGGCGCAGCTACTCGGCATGCTGCGCAACAGTCCGCTGGAGCGTCGCTACGGGGATACCTTGCGCAATCTCACCGTGTCCGGGCCGGCCGCCGTGACCTTCGATCTGCTGCGTCCCCTGCGCACCCACGGCGTTGGCGGCCATTTGCAGGGCACGGTGGGGTTGCAGGGCGTCAAGGTGACCGACGCGCGCTGGAATCTGGCCTTCGACCAGGTCAGCGGGCAGGCCGAGTACCGCGACACCGGCTTCGCCGCCGAGCATCTGAGCGTGCAGCACGAGGGGCGTAGCGGTGAGCTGTCGTTACGCGCCGGCGGGTTGGTGCAGGACCCCCAGCAGGTCTTCGAAGCACGTCTGGGCGCCACCCTGGATGCGAAGGAATTGTTCGACCGCGCACCGCAGATGGAGTGGCTGCGCCCGTACGTGCATGGCAGCGCACCCTGGCAGGTGGGCGTGGACGTGCCGCTGCCACCAGCGGGTCAGACCGATGCAAATGCGATGCTGACGCTACGGTCTAATCTGGTCGGCACCACGCTGGACCTGCCGGCACCGCTGGACAAGGCAGCCGGCCAACCGCTCGACACCCAGGTCAAGGTGGCGCTGCCGGTGGGCGATGGCGATATCGATGTGGCATTCGGCAAGCTGGTGGCGCTCAAGGCCAGTAGCCATGGCGGGCAGACCGGCGTGCGCGTGGTGATGGGCACCGACACCGTCACCGAACGGCCGCCGGTCAACGGGCTGGTGGTCACCGGCCGCGCCGCGTCGCTGGACGCGATCGACTGGATCAGCCTTGCGCGTGGCGGTAGCAGCGCCACGGACACGCCGCCGCTGCCCGGCCAGCCGGCCATTCCCAAGAAAGACGCGGTGCCGTTGCAGCAGGTGGATGTGCAGGCGGACCGGTTGCTGATGATCGGCGGCGTGTTTCCGCAAACGCGTCTGCGTCTGCGCCCCACCCGCGATGCGGTGGCGGTGACGCTGGACGGTCCCTCGCTGGCTGGGCAGCTCACCGTTCCCACTGCCGACGGGGCAACGGTGCAGGGCACCTTGAAGACCGTGCACTGGCAGCCGGTAGCAGCGCCTGCCGAGCCGGCCGTGCCCGAACCCGGCGATCCGCTGGCTGGCGCGTTGCCGGAACCTGCACGTCGTGCCGTGGCCGAATTCGACCCGGTCTCGATCCCGCCGCTGGCGCTGGATATCGACGACCTGCAGATCGGCAAAATGACCTTCGGCGCGGCGACCCTGCGCAGCAGCCGGCTCACCGATGGCATGCAGGTGGACCAGCTGCAGCTGCGCTCGGACGACCAGAACATCGGCCTCACCGGTGCCTGGCGTGGCAAGGGCGACGCGGCCACGACGCGGCTGTCGGCGCGTGTGGACAGCCGCAACCTGGGCAATCTGCTGCAGAACCTCACCCTGGGCGGCCAGCTACGCGGCGGCGAAGGCGAGTTGGAACTCAATGCCGGCTGGCAGGGCTCGCCGACCGGCTTCGCGCTCGGTTCGCTGGACGGCAACCTCAAGGTCGATGCGCGCAACGGCCAGTTGCTGGAAGTGGATCCGGGCGCCGGCCGCGTGCTTGGCCTGCTCAGCGTGGCGCAGCTGCCGCGTCGATTGATGTTCGACTTCCGCGATTTCTTCTCCAAGGGCCTGGCCTTCAACACGTTGGCCGGCGAAGTGCGCTTCGGTGAAGGCCTCGCGCGCACCGATGCCATCCGCATCGAAGGCCCTGCTGCCGACATCGCCATCCGCGGCCAGACCGACCTGCGCGCGCAGACCTTCGACCAGACCGTGGATGTGAATCCCAAGGCCGGCAACCTGCTGACCGTGGTCGGCGCAGTGGCCGGCGGCCCGGTGGGTGCGGCAGTGGGTGCGGCGGCCAATGCCGTGCTCGGCAAACCGCTGGGTGCGATCGGCGCCAATACCTATCACGTCACCGGACCATGGAAAGACCCGCAGGTGGATGTGGTGGAGCGCGAGGCGCGCGGACGGGCGCCGGGCAAGCCGGCCGCGGCATCCGGCAAGTCCGGCAAGTCCGGCAAGGTAGATCCGCCGGCGCGCTGACGCACTCAGTCGGCGGGCGTGTCGTCGCTGCCGGCACGCGTAAACATCGGTAAACGCAGCCGCGAACGGTGCCCCGGCACTGGCGGCTGCTCGGGTGCGGCCACGCCAAGAAAATAGCCACGCTGCCATTTTTCGCGGGCTGCCGCCGATTGCGCGTCGGGCAGTTCATCGAGAAAGCGCATGCGGCTGTGGGTCCAGTTGGCGTGTTGCTGTGCCAGTTGCGGCGCTTCGGAAAGCGGCTTCCACTGCGGCTGCACCTGCTCGATCAACTGTCGCTGCAGCGGGAACAAGTGACAGAACGGCTCGCCCGCTTCGAAGCGCACCCGCCCGGGCCGGGTGAAACGCCAGTTCATGGTGAAGGTGTGCGGGCTCCAGTCGGTTTCCACCAGGCCGCTCAGCGCGCCGATGCCGTCCTTGGGTCGGTTCAAGGGCCCGGTGACGAACAGGTCGATGCCGGTGTCGGTGCGGAACAGGCACGGCACGTGGAACGTCAGCACCCCATAGCCGAAGTGGCTGATCGCCGCTGCTGCCGTGTCTGCATCAGCGCTGATGGTGATTGCCGCCAGTGCGTCGCCGCCGTCCCAACTGGCCTCGAAACCGGACTGGCACAGCAGCTCCCAGCCATGCGCGTTGGCAATGGCCAGCGGCAGGCAGCGGTAGGCGTAGCGTTGGTCGGTAGCGTCCATCCACGCGCGCTCGTGCGGGGCAGGGCGGATGTCCAGCGTGTGGCCGTCCAGAACGTGGGCGATGAGCTTCATGCGCAGGCGAGTGTTGAAGAACGAGTCGGCGATGATAGCCGCGCCACATGTTCAGCCGAGCGACTTGTCTCCCCGGCGCGCGGGCCCCATCCTGACGGCATGACCGATAACGCTCTCACCCTGGCCGAAACCCGGCTGCTGCTTCCTTCCGGCCTGGATGCCGGCCATCTCGACCGCACCTTCGGCGCCCTGCTGGGCCCGGGTATCGACTTCGGCGATCTGTATTTCCAGCATTCGCGGCGCGAGAGCTGGAGCGTGGAAGACGGCATCGTCAAGGACGGTGCGCATTCCATCGAACAAGGCGTCGGCGTGCGCGCGATCGCCGGCGAGAAAACCGGCTTTGCGTATTCCGACGACATCCAGCGCGAGACCTTGCTGGAAGCGGCGCAGTCGGCACGTGCGATCTCGCGCGACGGCGGCGCGCAATCCACCCGCGCGCTGGTGCGCGGCAACGGCCGCGCCTTGTACCCGGCCACCGATCCGATCGACGACATGGACAGCGCCACCAAGGTGGACCTGCTGCGCCGGATCGACCAGTTCGTGCGCGCCGCCGACCCACGCGTGAAACAAGTGATGGTGAGCTTGGCCGGCGGCGTGGACACGGTGCTGATCGCGCGCAGCGATGGTGTGTTGGCGGCCGACGTGCGCCCGCTGGTGCGCTTGAACGTGCAGGTGATCGTCGAACACGGCGGTCGTCGCGAATCGGGCTATTCCGGTGGCGGCGGGCGTTACGGCTATGCCGAACTGTTCGCCGATGGCCGCCCGGAAGGGTTTGCGCGCGAAGCGCTGCGCCAGGCGCTGGTCAATCTGGATGCCATCCCCGCGCCGGCCGGCGTGATGCCGGTGGTGCTCGGCCCCGGCTGGCCCGGCGTGCTGCTGCACGAAGCGGTCGGCCACGGGTTGGAAGGCGACTTCAATCGCAAGGGCACCAGCGTCTACGCCGGGCGCATGGGCGAACGCGTGGCCTCACCGGGCGTGACCATCGTCGACGACGGCACCCTGGACGGCCGCCGCGGCTCGCTCAACATCGACGACGAGGGCACGCAGACGCAGTGCACCACGCTGATCGAAGATGGCGTGCTGGTCGGCTACATGCAGGACACCCACAACGCGCGCCTGATGGGCGTGGCGCCCACCGGCAACGGCCGCCGCGAATCGTTCGCCCACCTGACCATGCCGCGCATGACCAACACCTACATGCGCGCCGGCCAGCACGACCCGGAAGAGATGATCCGCTCGGTCAAGAAGGGCATCTACGCGGTGAACTTCGGCGGCGGCCAGGTCGACATCACCAGCGGCAAATACGTGTTCTCGGCCACCGAGGCCTACCTGATCGAAGACGGCAAGGTCACCGCGCCGGTCAAGGGCGCCACGCTGATCGGCAACGGCCCGGAGACCATGCAGAAGGTGCGCATGATCGGTAACGATCTGGCGCTGGACGAAGGCGTGGGCGTGTGCGGCAAGGACGGGCAGAGCGTGCCGGTCGGCGTCGGCCAGCCGTCGCTGTTGATCGACGGCATCACCGTTGGCGGAACGCAGGCCTGAGATGCGGGGAATCGGGAATCGGGATTCGAGAATCGTAACGGCAGGAGCGGGGCGCCATGTGGCCGTGCCTTGTACTGCGTCCGTCTTGAAACCGCGAATCGGGATCACAGCATCGGGAAGCGCAGCGGTAGCGACGCGTAGCGTTCTCGGCGCTCAGGTGTCGCCTACCCAGCTTGCTGATGTTGGACGGATGCTCCCGCGGTTGGCTGCGGCGGAGGCGCAGGTTGAGCGGCTCCGCGATTGCGGCCGCCAGGTGCTATTCGTCGTCTTCCAGATCCTGGTCGTCTTCCACTCCCGAATCCCCATTCTCCAATCCCTGCTCGTGAGACAGGTCGCGCAGCACCTGGAACAGCTCGCGGTAGGCGCGCGGGGGCTTGTTCTTTGCGCGTTCGTGGATCGCGTTGCGCACCAGTTGACGCAGTTGCTGGCGGTCGGCGGCCGGGTAGGCTTCCAGCAGTTCGGCCAGCGCGACGTCGCCTTCGGCGAGCAGGCGCTCGCGCCAGCGTTCGACGCGGTGGATCGCGGCCACTTCACGGCGCGCGGTGTCGCTGTTGGCATCCAGCGCATCGCGAATGGCGGCCAGCGTTTCGTCGTCCTCGCGGCGCATGTGCTTGGCCAGAAACGCCAGCTGCCGCTTGTGGGCGATATGCGAGGTGATGCGCTTGCTCTCTTCGATATGCGGGATCAACGACGCGGGCACCGGCAACTTGGCCAACTGCGCAGGAGTCAGTGCCACCAGCTTTTCGCCCAGGTCGAAAATTTCCAGCGCCTCGCGCCGTTGCTGGCTGCGGCTGGCGCCACGAAATTCACCGGTGTCTTCATCGCGTCCGCGCATTGCCACTACATCCCGAAACTTGGTTAGTTAAATTTCCGGCCACGAACGGCCGGACGCCGGCGGAAGACTCCGCACCGAATTCAGACACTGCGGCCATGGACGGCCGAGCTCTCTGCGGAAGGATCCGCATCCAAATTCAGACAGTCCGGCCATGATGGCCGGGCTTTCGCGGATGGATCCGCATCCAAAGGATAAAGCATTGAACGCACTCTCCTCCGAAATCCGTGTCACCGACGACAGCCTGCAGCGCCTGGATGCACTGACCGATATCTCGCAACGCCTGCTCGAGCGCGCCCGTGCGGCCGGCGCCACCCAGGCCGAAGTGAGCTGCAGCGAAGAGCGCGGCCTGGACGTCAACGTGCGCCTGGGCGATGTGGAAACGGTCGAATCCACCCGCGACCGCGGCATTGCGGTGACGGTCTACTTCGGCAAGCGCAAGGGCAGTGCCAGCACCGCCGACCTGCAGGATTCCAGCCTGGAATCCACCGTGGCGCAGGCCTGCGCGATTGCGCGCTATACCGAAGACGATGCGGCCTCCGGCCTGGCTGATCCGGAGCTGATGGCGCGCGAGTTCCCCGAGTTGGATAGCTGGCACCCGTGGGCGCTGGATGCCGATACCGCGGTGGATCTGGCGCTGGCCTGCGAAACCGCCGGCCGCGATGCCGACGCGCGCATCAGCAATTCCGACGGCGCCTCGGCCAGCACCGGGCTGAGCCTGTCGGTGTATGCCAATTCGCATGGCTTCATCGGGCGGGAGCGTGGCACCCACCATTCGATCAGCTGTGCGCTGATCGCCGGGCAGGGCGATGGCATGCAGCGCGACGGCTGGTACAGCAGCGCACTGGCACGCGAAGACCTGGAAGCGCCCGACGCGATCGGCCGCCATGCTGCCGAGCGCACCCTGGCGCGCCTGCAGCCGCGTTCGCTGCCCACCGGCCAGCTGCCGGTGCTGTTCGCGCCGGAAGTGGCGCGCTCGCTGGTCGGCCATCTGCTGGGTGCGGTCTCCGGTGGCGCGTTGTATCGCCGCGCCAGCTTCCTGCTCGACAGTGTCGGCACCAAGCTGTTCCCGGACTGGTTCAACATCGAAGAACTGCCGCATCTGCGCCGCGGGCTGCGCTCGGCCGCATTCGATGGCGAAGGCGTCGCCACGCGGCAGTCCGCGCTGATCACCGACGGCGTGCTGCAGCGCTACGTGCTGGGCAGTTACTCGGCACGCAAGCTGGGCCTGCAGACCACCGCCAATGCAGGGGGCGTGCATAACCTGCAGGTCAGCGCCAACGCCGGCGATCTGGCGTCGATGATTGCCGGCATGTCGCGCGGCCTGCTGGTCACCGAACTGATGGGTAATGGCGTCAACCCCGTCACCGGCGATTATTCGCGCGGCGCCGGCGGTTTCTGGATCGAGAACGGTGCCATCGCCTATCCGGTGGACGGCCTGACCATCGCCGGCAACCTGCGCGACATGTTCGCCGGTATCGAGGCGGTCGGCAGCGACGTCGATCCACGCTCGCACGTCAAGATCGGCTCGGTGCTGATCAACCGCATGACGGTGGCAGGCGAGGAATGAGCGAACCAGCGCCTGAAGGCCCACCCGCGCTGGAAAATGGCACAGGCACCGCCACGAACGACACTCCAGTGTCTACAGAAGAGCGCACGCTCGGGGCGGTGGCGCATGTTTCGATGTGGATCGGCCTGTTCGTCACGGGCACTATCAACTGGGCTTTGCGTTATGGAGGCTGTTGTTGCTGTGGCTGCTGCCAGGAGCGATATGGATGGCGAAGCGGGACACGCTGCCGTTCGCCGCAGAGCACGCCCGGCAGGCCATGCTGCTTGGCGATGGCTTGTCGGCACTGAGCGCGTTGTCGCTGGCGCCGACGTTGGTGATCTTTGGTGCCGGAGTGGTGTTCGGGGCGATCCTGCTGCTGGCCTTGCTGGTGGCAATGGTGTGGTCGCTGCGCGCCGCGATGAAGGCGGCGTGCGGTGAGCGATATCGCTATCCGCTGCCTTATGGCAGTGCCCCTGTCTCGCCGTTCTCGTGAGCGTGATGGCGACCATGGTGTCGCACGGGTTGCAAACTGTCATCGGCGAAAGACCCTGTCTTCCAGCACTGGTGGCTGGCTGAATCGTTGCTACAGTCCGTCGCACCACAACCATGCATGGGGAAACATGATGAGCGAATTCGAATCGCACGCCGGACCGCCACCGCCGCCGCTCGGAACGAGCACGCCGTCGGAAGAGCGCACCCTGGCGCTGGCTGCGCATTTGCTTGGCATCGTGAGTTATTTCATCGGCGCGCTGGTGATCTGGCTGATCAGCAAGGACGCCAGCCCGTCCAAACCGTTTGCTACCGATCAAGCCAAGGAAGCGTTGAATTTCCAGATCACGGCGACGCTGGCCATGATCGCGGCGGCGATCTTGGCGTTGGTTACGTTCGGTGCGTTGGCCTTTTTGCCGAGTCTGGTTTGGATTGCCAGCCTGGTGTTCTGCATCCTGGCCGCGGTGAAGGCCAACAACGGCGAGTATTACCGCTACCCGTTCACGCTGCGCCTGGTCAAGTAATCCGGCCGCCTCACGCAAAGGCCCGGCATCGCTGCCGGGCCTTTGTCGTTTCAGACGATGATGCGATCAGTTCTGCGACGGGGTGTTTTCGGCGAAGTACTCGTGGCTGTCGGCGTTGGTGATCGCCTGGGCCGGGTTGCTTTGGGCAAGGCTCCGTGCGCCGGACTGACCATAGACGCGGTCCTGCGTGCCGGCCACCACGGTGAAGTGGCTGGTCTCGTGCACCAGCGTGCCGGCCTTGGAGTCGGTGCCGGTGTTCGACGCATTCCAGAACGCGTTGCAGACATGGATCTCGTACGGCTGGTTCGGATAGACGTACGCAAAGGCACTCGCCAGGTCCGCCTCGCAGCTGCAATTGATCGTCAGCTGGCCGTTGTTCTGGTCCAGCGCGTTGTCGATGTTGACGAAGTTGGAGCTGACCCGGCTGTAGCGCGAGGCGTTGTAGGCGCCGAACCAAGTGGTGTAGCGCGCCCCGGTGCTGCCGCCGTTGAGGTAGGTGCGCGCGTTCTGCGAGTAGTTGCGCGCGGCAGCGACGGCACTGGCGGCCTGGTTGGTGCGGGTGGTGGTGCAGTTGAGGTAGTTGATGCCGTTGACCACGGCCGTCGGGCCGACCGCGAGCTGGCGTTGCACACCACGGCGTGCACCGTCCAGCCAGACGGTAAGCGGGGTGCTGGTGGCCACGGCCGGCTCGCCGTTGGCCGCCTTCATCAGGCTACCGTCGGAAAACGAGGCGTACTGCAGCGACGAGCGCACCTGGATGGTGTAGGTGCCGCTGGTGGACAGATCGTAGGCGCCAGCCAGATCGACCTCGCCCTTCACGCTCTGGCCTGGCTGCAGAATGGTGAAGTCGGCCGCCCTGGGCAGGCCGCGCTTGACCAGGCGCCCGGTGTAGTCCACCGGCTTGCCCTCGCGGCTCACGTCCAGGATGCCGTTATCCAGCGACTTGAGCGGCAGCTGATAGGTCGGCACGCGTGCGATCTGGCTGCCGTGGTTGGTGACGGTGACGGCGATCTTGCCTTGAAGTCGTCCGGTCTGGTCGGCCACTGGCGCCAGTTCGATGGTCAACGGAACCGGTCCGCGCACGGACTGTGCCTGCGCCGAACCGAGCACGCCGACGACGGTCAGCGTGCCTGCTGCAAACGATGCGAGAAAAACATTCTTCACCAGTGACTCTCCGTGTGATCGGGGGATGTCCGCGGATGCGGGCAACCCCAACCTAGGCAGGAGGAACGAACGCGACAAGTCGTTCAATTATTAATATTTTTGTTCTCAGCGCGTTTCTGAATTGCGCTGAAACATCACCGATGTAGATAATTCAGTATGGAAGCGTGCGGCAAGTCACGTGTTGCGGCGTTGCATGCGCGAGTGACCGACACAAATCCAGGCAGAAAAAGTTGCAATATGCGATGAATATCTCACTTTGACGGCTCGCGTTGCAGGCTTTGACCGTGTGCTGGCGCACGGAATGCGCAAATCGTGTCATGTCCTGCCCGGTTTATGTCACGAACGGCCGGCGTATGGCTTTACGTGGTCAAGAGCACGCCATGGCGGCAAGCGGGGAGTCAACGCTCGATGCGGACATCATCCGCACCCGCTCATGTCGGCGTGCAGTGGCATCGCCAGCTGCCCCTAGTGCGCGCGGTCCACCGCAAAGCGGCCCAAGGTGGCTAATGTCTCGCCAGGTTGCCCGTAGGGCTGCAGGACGTCATGCATGCGCGTGGCCAGTTCGGCGAGCTTCGACTTGGCGCCGTCCATCCCGAGCAGGGCGGGGTAGGTGGATTTGGATTGCGCCGCGTCCTTGCCGGCGGTCTTGCCCAGCTGGGCCGAGCTCGATTCCACATCCAGGATGTCGTCGCGCACCTGAAAGGCCAGGCCCAACGCGTCGGCAAAATCATCCAGACGCTGCTGGTCGGCCGCCGCCGCGCCGCCGGTGAGTGCGCCCATCTGCACCGCCGCACGGATCAACGCACCGGTCTTGAGCGCATGCATGCGCTGGATCTCCTGCAACGACTGCAGTTGCCCGGTCGCATCGATATCCAGCGCCTGGCCGCCGCACATGCCGGCTGCGCCTGCAGCCATTGCCAGGCTCTGCATCCATCCCACACGTAATTCGGCACTGGCAGATGCGGTGGCCAGTAATTCGAACGCGCGCGTTTGCAAGGCATCGCCGGCCAGAATCGCGGTGGCCTCGTCGAAGGCGATATGCACGGTGGGCTGGCCGCGTCGCAACGCGTCGTCGTCCATCGCCGGCAAATCATCGTGCACGAGCGAATAGGCATGCATCAGCTCCACCGCCACCGCAGGCGTGTCGAGCTGATCCTCAGCGGCACCGAACAATGCGCCGCTTGCGTAAACCAGCAACGGACGCATGCGCTTGCCACCGCCCAGCACCGCGTGGCGCATCGCTGCATGCAGGCGTTGCGGTGCACGTGTGACGCTCGGCAAGCCTGCCTCCAGGTTGCGTTCGGTGCGGGCAATCCAGTGGTCGAACAGCGCCGAACTCACCTCAACCGTCCAGCGACGGCGTTTCGAAGGCTTCGGCAAGCTCGGGGCGGGCGGGGTCGGTCAACAGGCGCACGCGCAGCTCGGCCTGTTCCAGCGCCTGCTGACAATCGCGGTACAACCCGATGCCACGCTCGTAGGCCGTGAGCGATTGCTCAAGGCTCAGATCGCCGACTTCCATCTTCTGCACCAGTTGCTCGAGTTCTTCCAGCGACTGTTCGAAGCGGGCTACCGGGGATGTTTCGTTCAAGGACTTCTTGGCCATCGTTAAAGTGTGCGGGGCGCGCGCAGGCGGGTCAATTCGCATCGACAGCTGTGCACCATTGCAGCGATGCGGCGTTGGCCCGCAACCACGCGTGCAGGACGGCCGAGATGATGCGATCGCCGGCGGCAAGCACCTGCGTGCCTTCCCACAGGATCGGCAGGCGCTCACGTTCCCACGGGGGTAGATCCAGCGCCTGCAGCAGGTGTTTGAGTCGATGCGCGTGCGTGCGCTGTGGCAACACGATGCGCTCGCCGCCCTGGCGCGCGCGCACCAGCAGTGGCTGCGCAAAGCGCAGGCCGGGTGAACCCAGCAGCTGCAGTTGCGCACCATCGGGCAATTGCAGCGGCGCTGCGCCATCCCACGGTGCCTGCCAGTCAGACGGCCAGACCGCAGCGGGGCGGTGCAGAAACAGGCACTGGCGCCAACGGCGAACTTCTACCTGCTGCCATGCAAAGCAGGCCTGCCGGTCTGCTGCATGGTTGTCGATTTCCCGTGCCAGTGCGGCCACACCTTGCGCAGGCAGTGGCGGCGCATGCGCTGCGCTCACCCAGGCGCGCAGCAGCCGGGTTCTTTGTTCGACAGGGTGCGCACGCAGCGCGTGCAAATCCAGCGCGCCGTTTGCGGTACGCGCGCCTGGCAACAACGCCATGTCCTGCTGCAGCAATAATGCGCTGGCATCGGCGCTCAGGTGTGCGCTGCGCGCCAGCGCATCGGCCGCCTGCGGCCAGCGTTGCTGTAGCAACGGCAAGACCTGGCTGCGCAGGAAATTGCGGTCGTGGCGTAGATCTGCGTTGCTGGGATCTTCGATCCAACGCAACTCTTGCGCATGCGCATAGGCGAGCAGATCGGCGCGGGCGTGCGCCAGCAACGGGCGCCATAGCGTTCCGTTGCCGAACGGGCGCTGCGGGCGCATCGCCGCCAGTCCTTCCGGGCCGGAGGCGCGCAGCGCACGCAGCATGAACGTCTCGGCCTGATCGTCGCGGTGGTGCGCCAGCGCTAGCCATTCGCCAGCCGCAAGTGCGTGCGCGAACGCAGTGTGGCGCGCTTCGCGTGCTGCCGCTTCCAGGCCAAGGCCGCTATCGCGTGCCACCTGCACCGGCACGATCTGTAACGGGACCTGCAGTGCATCGCAGGTGCGTTGGCAGTGCGCAGCCCAGGCGTCGGCATCGGCATGCAGCCCGTGATGCACATGCAGTGCGCGCAATCCTGCCTGGCGATAGCGCGGCACGGCCGCAAGCAGATGCAGCAGCACGCCGGAATCCATTCCGCCGCTGTAGCCCAGCAGCACCGGGCCGGGCGGAGTGGTGGGGAGCCGTGGCGAGGTGTCGGTCAGCACAGGCGCGATCCTGCAGCGAATCCTGCGCGCCGGGCGAACAGTCGCTGCACCCGCTGGGTAACTGCAGGGCAGTCGCTTGCCTGCTGCATTGCCTGCTGGTGCGCCATCAACGGCCCCGGTGTCTCCTGCGCGCCACAACTCGAACCCCGGTGCGTCGCTGCAGCGACTCGGGCAGCGTGCTGCCGTGCGCGATCACCGCACCAATGCCGCGCAGGCGACCCGACAGCACAACGGACAGCCCGCTGCTGCTGCCACTCCCAGGCGTTATCGCCCAACGCGTTGACGACGCCAGCCGAAGCGGTTGAGCGGCGCTGCGATGACCGCCTCATGCGCCGGCTTGCCCGCCATCGCCGCAGCGCCGCTTGCGCATCAGCGCTTGACCATCGCCTCGAACGTGGTCGGCTTGGGTAATTCCACCGGTACACCGGCGCTGTCGCAGGTGCCGGCCTTGCACAGGCGCTCGCGCAGGCGCGGGGTGGCCTGGACGATGACGTGGTAGATCACGTTCTCTTCCAGCGTGCCGCGAAACGCCGCGCTGCCCGGGCCGATGGCCCAGATGCCGACGTCTTCGCCGCCGTGGCTTTCGGACTTGGTCGGCACCAGTGCTTCCTGCATGTAGCTGGGCGCTTCGGTGTCGACGTGGGTGAGGTCGGGGCGGCCGTGTGCCGGCTCGCTGCTGCTGGGCTCGTGCGGATACTTCTTCGGCCCGGCCGACTGTGCGTTGGTCGCGCCGGTATGGCCGGGGCCATTGGCGTAGCTCAGGGTGGTGTACGGCTGGCCGGCCAGGTCGGTGGCCAGCTGGGTGCGGTCGCCTTCTTCGCCGCCGGTGCCGCGCACCTTGCCCAGGATCGGATTGCCGCGCACCGGATAGCCGACGAAGTTGAGCGTGTGCGAATGGTCGGCGGTGACGATGATCAGCGTGTCCGGTGGTGCTGTCTGCACGGCAGCGCGCACGGCATCGGACAGCGACACGGTTTCGTCGAGTGCGCGGTAGGCATTGCCGGCATGGTTGGCGTGATCGATACGGCCGCCTTCGACCATCAGCACGAAACCCTTGGGGTCGCGCGACAGCGACTGGATCGCGGTGCGGGTCATCTCGGTCAGGCTGGGCTCGCCCTGGGGGCCGCGGTTGCGGTCGTGGTCGAACTGCATGTGATCCGGCTCGAACAGGCCCAGCAATGCCGGTGCGCCGGCCGCGGCCTGCAATTGTTGTTCGTTCCAGACGTAGGCGCCCTGCGGGTGCGCCTGCTGCCACTCGGCGACCAGATTGCGGCCATCCAGGCGCAGGCCCACCTTGTCGTCGTATTCGGGGTCGCGTTCCTGCACGGTCTGGAACTGGCTACGGCCGCCGCCGAGCACCACCTGCGGGCCACGGCCGTAGCGGGCGGTCGACAGCAACTGCTGGGCGATGTCCTGGCAGCCGGCAGTGCGCGCGGCCTCGGGCAGGTCGGTGTCGTTTTCCCAGTTGCGCTCGGGCGAATGCGCGTAGGTGGCGGCCGGGGTGGCGTGGGTGATGCGGGTGGTGGTGACGATGCCGGTGGCCATGCCGGCGCTGTCGGCCAGTTGCAGCCAGCTCAACAAGCCCTTGTTCAAGCTGTCGGCACAGTCGCTGCGGTTGCCGCTGCTGACCCCGATGGCCCCCATGTGCGACTTCACGCCGGTAGTGATCGAGGTCATGGTGCCGGCCGAATCGGGAGTCTGCGAATCGGTGTTGTAGGTCTTGCTGAAGGCGGTGGCGGGGAATTGCTCCCACGACAGCAGGTTCTCTTCGCCCGGGCCGCCTTTGCGTTGGCCATCCAGGATGCGCGCGGCAGCCACCGTGGTCAGGCTCATGCCATCGCCCAGGAACAGGATCACGCTGCGCGCCTTGCCGGCCATCGCGCCGTTGCCCGCCGCACGTGCGGCGCCGGAGCGGTACCACCACTGCGGGGTCTCGCCGGCCGGATGCGTCACCTGCGGCACGTCCACGCGGACCGATGAGGCTGCGGAGGCGCCGCTTCCGGCAGTGGAGGCGCAGGCGGCCACGCACACGGTGGTCAGGGCGGCGAGGGCAGGCAGGCGGTAATGCATCGGTAGTGAACTCGTGGCTGAATCAATGCGCATTATGCCGCGACGGGTGGCGTCACACCGATGACACAGTGCTGTTCCAGTCGTGGCCTCGCGGGCAGCGCGGGCCTGGGCTATGGTGCATGCACTCTTCCCCCGGATGATTCGACGACATGAAACTGGTTGCGGCCTGGTTGCGCATTCCGTTCTGGCAGCGCGTGGTGGCCGGCTTCGTTCTCGGCGCGATTGCCGGTGCAGCGATGGGGCCGGCGGCCGAGGTGTGGTTTGGCCCGCTCGGCGATCTGTACGTCACGCTGATCAAGATGATCGCGATCCCGCTGGTGTTCTTCGCGGTGATCAATGCGATTTCGTCGTTGCACGGGCAGAAGTCGGTGGCTGCGCTGGGCGGGCGCACGTTCTTGTGGTTCGTCATCACCGCGGCATTGGCGGTGGGCGTGGGCCTGGCGGTGGGCACGATCATGCAGCCGGGCGCCGGGCATTTCAGTCTGAGCGTGGATTCGGCCTGGAAGCCGCGCGATGTGCCCAGCCCGATCCAGGTGCTGCTGGACGTGGTGCCGTCCAACCCGTTCTATGCGTTGACCGGTATCGGCACCAAGACCAATGCCGCCGGCGAAACCGTGCTGGCGGCCGAGCGCGGCTCGATCCTGCCGGTGATCTTCTTTGCCGCGTTGCTGGGCTTTGCGATAGTCAAGCTCGGCGAGCGCGTGGCCGAGGCGCGCAAGCTCACCGGGCAACTGAGCGACATCATGATCCAGGTGACGCGCTTCGTGCTGGAGATGACCCCGCTCGGCACCTTCGGCCTGATTGCCGGCCTTGTGGGTAGCTACGGCTTCGCAAAGTTGCTGCCGTTCGGCAGTTTCGTGCTGGCGCTGTATGTGGCCTGCGCCATCCATATCCTGGTGGTCTACAGCAGCCTGTTGCTGGTGCACGGGCTCAACCCGTGGAAGTTCTTCCGCGGTGCGGCGCCTGGCATGCAGGTGGCGTTTGTGAGTTCGTCGAGCTTTGCCGCGATGCCGGTGGCGATGCGTTCGATCACCCACAATCTGGGCGTCAGCAAGGACTACGCCGCGTTCGCGGTACCGCTGGGCGCCAGCATCAAGATGGATGGCTGCGGTGCGATCTATCCGGCGCTGTGTGCGGTGTTCATCGCGCAATACACCGGCGTACCGCTGACGTCCAACCAATACTTCGTGGTGTTGATCGCCTCGGTGCTGGGCAGCTTCGGCACCGCCGGCGTACCGGGTACCGCCGTGATCATGGCCACGGTGGTCCTGAGCGCGGCCAATCTGCCGCTGGAAGTGATCGGCTATCTGTATGCCATCGACCGCATCCTCGACATGATGCGCACCATGACCAACGTCACCGGGCAG
Organism: Xanthomonas bromi; assembly: GCF_900092025.1. Lineage (GTDB taxonomy): Bacteria > Pseudomonadota > Gammaproteobacteria > Xanthomonadales > Xanthomonadaceae > Xanthomonas > Xanthomonas bromi. Next base: position 24,805 of record NZ_FLTX01000027.1, on the reverse strand, counting down.
ATGCTGGTGCCGGTGCTGGTGGCCAAGGAAACCGGCTTGCTGGACAAGCGCATCTACGACGCAGCGTCGACCAATGTCGGGCTGGAAGATCCGCCCGCCGACAGCGCCAAGCCGCTGCGCTGAGCGCCACGCATGACGGTTGGATTTCCCGTAGTGCGTGAGCGCCTGGCGCATTTGCCCGATCTGGACAGCGTGGATGGCGTGTTCGTCCAACGCACGCTTGCCCAGGATCCGTTCGAGGATCGCTATCTGCAGGTGCGGCGCAAGGAGGGGCGGCTGTACACCGATGCGCAGGTCCGCAGCCTGCCGCGCCCCAGCGGCAAGCTCGGTGCCTGCCTGGAATGGCAGGTGCGCGCGCTGTCGAGCAGGTTGCTGGTGCAGCACCTGCAGGCACGCGCCGGCGAGGGTGCCATTCTGGAACTGGGATGCGGCAATGGCTGGCTATCGCAGCTGCTGGCGCAATCGCTGCAGCGCGATGTGTGCGGCATCGACGTCAATCGCACCGAGCTCACGCAGGCCGCGCGCGTCTTCGGTCACGACCAACGGCTGAGTTTTGTCGCTGCCGATATCCAGACCGTCGCACTGCCGCACGATGTCTTCGACGTCATCGTGGTGCCGGCGTGCATCCAGTATTTCCCGGATCCTGCTGCCCTGATACGCCCCCTGCTTGCGCAACTGCGCGACGGCGGCGAGTTGCACGTCCTCGACAGCCCGCTGTATTCAGACCGGCAACGTGCCGACCAAAGCGCTGCACGCAGCCTGCACTATTTCAACGGTCTGGGCGTGCCTACCTTGGCCGAGCACTATCACCAGCACACCTACTCCGTATTTGATGCGTTTGCGGTGCGGTGGTTATTCGATCCGCGTCGCCTGGGTGCGCGCGTGCGACGCATGCTCAAACTGCGTCAGCTGCATTTTCCATGGCTGTGTCTTCGCAAGCAGGACAACCAGGGGCGGTAACTCGGCGGCGTCATCGCCCTTGCAGGGCCTCCATCAACGTCGTTGCTTGCGGCGCCTTGTGCTGCGCGACCGCGCCGACCACGGGAAAGAACACCAGCACGCCGATCAGTGGCCACAGCGTGTGGCGAACGCACAACCACCACCAGCCTTGCGCCTGCACGCCACGCATGCGTCGATACAGCCCGCCTGCCAGCGCCGCGTCCACCACCAGCTTGGCCATCAAGACTGGCGCCGACCACACCACGAAGGTAGGCATACGGCAGCGCGCTCTATTTGCCAATCGTGGAATCCCCTCAACGCACGCGCATGGCACACTTTCGGCTCATTCCCTTGCGAGAGCGTGCAGTGATTGGCCAACAGCGTGATCTGACATTTCGTTTCCTGGCCGAGCCCAGCGACGTCAACTTCGGCGGCAAGGTGCATGGCGGGGTGGTGATGAAATGGATCGATCAGGCCGGCTTTGCTGCGGCCAGCGCTTGGAGCGGGCATTACTGCGTGACGGTGGCCGTGGGCGGTATCCGCTTCGTGGCGCCGGTGCGCATCGGCGATCTGGTGGCGGTGTCGGCCAAGCTGGTCTACACCGGGCGCAGCAGCATGCATTTCGCCATCGACGTGCGTGCGCGCAGCCCGATGGGCGGCGATTCGCGCTTGTGCACCCACTGCATCATCGTGTTCGTGGCGATGGACCCGGCCGGCGTCACTCCGGTGGAAGTGCCGTCCTGGCGGCCGGACACGCCCGAAGATCAGCGCCTGGCCGAATACGCGCTCAAGGTGATGGAGCTGAGCAAGGGGATCGAGGACACCATGGCCCGCTACAAGGCCGATACGTCTGCCTGAGCGCGGCTCACAAGACATGGCGCGCAGTTGTCAGCTAGGAGTTGGATGGCGCGCTCAGGATCGAAAGGTCCGCGAGGTACATGCGCATACCGGGTACCCGCCGCCCCAGCCTGGCGGCTGCATGGTCGTTTGTTGGCTGCTCCCGGCGGTGCAGCGCTGCCGGAGCCATCGGTGCAATACCGTGGACGCCGTGATGCCGTGCACTGGCATGAGCACTTGCGCCAGCTGCGAGAACGTTGACGGCAGCGGCCGCAACGCGGCAGTCATATGACCATTGCGATAGCGATGCACACAAAAAGAAAGCCGCGGGTTTGCCGCAGCTTTCTTCTACGCAATTAAGATGCTCAGAATTACAGCACCCGACGCGCCTGTATGAACTTCTCGCTCCAGTAGCCGCTGGCGAGCGAATCCACGCGCACGTCCTTGCCGCGGCTGGGCGCGTGCAGGAACTTGCCGTCGCCGACCACCAGGCCGACATGATCGATGCGGCCGCGCTTGCCGAAGAACACCAGGTCGCCGGCCTTCAGCGCATTCGGGTCCTTGATCAGTTCGGCCGATTCGTCGCGGGCGATGTCGCGCGAGACGCGCGGCAGGTCGATGCCCAGCGCGGTCTTGAACACATAGCCGACCAGGCCGCTGCAGTCGAAGCCTTCGGTGGACTCGCCGCCCCAGGCGTACGGGGTGCCGAGCAGGGCCATGGCGCGCTTCAGGATCACCTGCACGCGGCTGTCGGCCACGGCGTTCTGGGCTGCATTGACCGCGCTTTGCGAGACGTCGTAATTGGCCAGTAGACGGCTGAGGTCGCCGGCGAACATCGCCGAGCGGTCCATCAGCGGAATGGCGTCGTTGGCGGCCAGGTGCGGAAGCAGGGCGGCCAGCGTAGCGGTGGCCGCGGCATCGGCGCGGCTACGGTTAGCGGCTTTCTCGGCGGCGACGGCGCTGTCTGGCGTGGTCGTCTGCGGAGCGGATGGAGTGCTGTTGGCGGTCTGAGCAAACGCGGGAAGTGCTGCAAGCCAGAGAGCGGTAGCGCATAGCAGGCGGAGCGGTTTCCGGGGCGGAAGCGGTGCGGCGCCAGTTTTGGTCTGTTCGTCGTTCGTCACGCGGGAATCACAAGTTCTGCTGTCGATGCGTGATGATGCCTTGGTGAAAGAATCGTTACGTTCAAAAAAAGTTAAATTTCCGTTTCATTAATTGTGATGATTGTCACATTTTAGTTCAAAACCCGCTTTGAACCTGAATAGTGGTCACGCCAGTACGCGCCATCGAGGAAATCCAAGCGGACCGTGCCGCCGGTGGTCGGGGCGTGGACGAAGCGGCCTTCACCGACATAAATGCCGACATGGGTCACGCTGCCGCCGGAGCCGAAGAACACCAGATCGCCAGTGGCAAGTCGCTCGGGCGGGATGCGCGGACCCTGGATCGCCGCCAGTTCGCGCGACGTGCGCGGCAGCGCCAATGCCAGCACATCCTTGTAGACGTAGGTCACCAGCCCGCTGCAGTCGAAGCCGGTCTCTGGCGTGTTGCCGCCGAACCGGTAAGGCGTGCCTACCAGGCCCAATGCACGCATCAAGATGTCGTTGGCAGCGGCCGGATTTGCCGGTGGAACCTGCGGCCATACCCGCGCTGCCGGCGGTGGCGCGGTCGGCCGTCGGACTGGCGTTTGCGACGAACAACCGCCCAAGAGCAGCAAGCCCAGCAACAGGCTGACCGCGGCGCGTCGGGGGCGGGCGGCGAAAACTGGCGTGATATGCATGGAGCCGGGATAATGGGCGGTTCGAAAGGTCGCCATGATGGCGGCGCACCCGGCGGCCGACAAGCCGTCTTCCAACGTCTGCCACCGGGCAGCCCATTCAGAGCCAGGCATGAAGATCGAAAAAGACAGCGTCGTCCGTTTCCACTACACCGTTTCCGAGATTGGCCAGGAGCCGATCGAGAGCTCCAAGGAACGTGACCCGTTGGCGATCATGATCGGCCACGGCAACATCATTCCGGGCCTGGAAGCGGCCATGATGGACAGGGAAGCCGGCGAGAGCTTCGGCGTGGACGTCAAGGCGACCGATGCCTATGGCGAATACCGCGAAGGCCTGAGCCAGCGCGTGCCCAAAAAGCATTTCGGCGCCACCAAGCTGGTGCCTGGCACCCAGGTCGTGCTGCAGACCAACTTCGGTCCGCGTGCGGTCACCGTGCAGAAGGTCGGCATGAGCGTGGTCGATGTCGACCTCAATCACCCGATGGCCGGTAAGGATCTGCATTTTGACGTGGAAATCGTCGAAGTGCGTGAAGCCAGCGCGGAAGAGCGCGACCATGGCCATGTGCACGGTGATGGCGGTCATCACCACTGAGGTCGGGCAGGCACGCGCATGCGCGGCAGCCGGGTTGGCGGGGCGCGCATGCGCGCCGGTCGTGCACCGCTCTTCGGGCGTTGCCATGTTGCAGACGACCCGCGGGCAGGTCGCCTCGACGCGCTGGTCTGCCGTCGAGCTTGCGTGATTGCTGTTCCTGACGGCCCGCCCCATCGGCAGGCCGTTTGCATTCTGCGGCGCGCGGCGCCGCATCTGGTTGCCTGAGCCGTGATGACATCCCGCGACGTGCTGTTCCCCATTGCTGCGACCGAGCGCATCGTCGTGCTGGACGGACTGCGCGGCGTGGCGCTGCTCGGCATCCTGCTGATGAACATGGAAGGCTTCGTCGGGCCGCTCGATCTGGCCGTGACCGGTGTCGAGCCGCATTGGCAGGGTGCCGATCGGGTCGCCGATGCGCTGGTCTACGTGTTCGTGCAAGGGAAGTTCTACACGCTGTTTTCGTTGTTGTTCGGGATGGGCTTTGCAGTGATGACGCAGCGCGCCGCGCAGGCTGGGCGCGCGTTCTTCGGTTTGTATCTGCGTCGCACGCTCGGCCTGTTGGCGATCGGCCTTGCCCACGCACTGCTGGTGTGGGCCGGCGATATTCTGGTGAGCTATGCGCTGCTGGCGTTGCTGCTGCTGAGCGCGCGCCACGTCCCAACCGTGACGCTGCCGTGGTTCGCTGCATTGGTGTACCTGTGCGCACCCGGCCTGACCTTGCTGTATGGCGTGGCAGGCGAGTTGACGCAGTCCAATCCAACGGCGGCGATGCAGTGGAAGGCTGCCATGGCCGATGGCGCGCAGCAGGCACTGGCGAATGTGCAGGCGCAGCGCGTCGCATTCGGCAGCGGCACCTATCTGCAAGCGACGGTGCAGCGATGGCATGACCTTCAGGAGGCGATGACCGGCCTCAGCATCAACGGCCCGGCGATGCTCGGCATGTTCCTGCTTGGGAGTTGGTTCGTGCGCAGCGGCGCGATCTCTGCGCCCGAGCGCTTCCCGCGCTTGTTTGCGACGCTGCGCTACGGCGCGTTGCCGCTCGGACTGGGCGTGATGCTGGCAAGTTATGCATTGGAACCGTGGATCGATCCGGCGCGGCTGGATCTGCGCCTGTCCGTTGCCTTCGCACTGTCGCTGATCGCCGGGCCGTTGATGAGCCTGGGCTATGCGGCCTGGGTGGTGCGCCTGGCACCGCGTCTGGCATGGTTTGCGCCAGCCGGACGGATGGCATTGAGCAACTACCTGTTGCAATCGCTGGTCTGCACCGGGATCTTCTACGGCTACGGTCTGGGTTATTTCGAGCAGTTGTCGCGTGTGTGGCAATTGCCGTTCGCGCTGGCGCTGTTCGCGCTGCAGGCGCTGCTGAGCCGGTGCTGGTTGCACTGGTTCCGCTTCGGGCCGATGGAATGGCTGTGGCGCAGCGTGACCTATCTGCATGTGCCGCCGATGTGGCGCGGCACGCAGCGCGCAAGGTAGCGCCCGCATGCGCGCCGTCCGCGATGATGTGTTGGTGATTGGTGCGGGCGCGATCGGCCTGGCGACCGCGCTGGCACTTGTCGAAGCGGGTCGGCAAGTGCGTGTGCTCGATGCCGGCGCGCCCGGTGCGGCGACCTCTTACGGCAATTGCGGCACCATCACGCCGAGCCATGCACCGCCGCTGGCCGCGCCCGGCATGATTGCGCAGGCAGTGAAATGGATGTTCACGCCGGATGCGCCGTTGTATATCCCGCCACGTCTGGATCCCGGATTGTGGCGCTGGCTGCTGCGCTTCGCACGGCGCTGCAATGCACGCGATTGGCAATCCAGCGCGCAGGCACGCGCTGCGCTGTTGCACGATGCGCGACAGCGCTTCGACGAGTGGGTGGCGCGCTATGCGCTGGACTGCGAATTTCGTAACGACGGGCTGGATTACGTGTTCGGCGATGCGCGTCGCTTCGCGCAGTATCGCGACGAATGCGCGCTGCTGGCGCAGTGGGGCATCCGGGCAGAAGTGATCGAGGGTGCGGACTATGTGCGCCAGGATCCCGCATTTCGCGCTGGCATTGCCGGCGCCATCCATTTCCCTGGCGATGCGCATCTGCGCCCGGAGCGTTACACCGCTGAGTTGGCGAGAGTGCTGCGCGCACGTGGTGTGGTGATCGATGCGCACTGCCGCGTGCAGGCAATCGTGCCGGATGGAGCCGGTAGCTGCGTGCAGACCGAGCACGGCAAGCGTTATGCGCGCGAGGTGGTTATCGCCACCGGACCGTGGTCGCCGGTGCTGGCGGCGCAACTTGGCCTGCGCTTGCCGGTGCAGGCCGGGAAGGGCTACTCGATCACCTACAGCGCGCCGCCGCTGATACCGCGTCGCCCGGTGGTGTTGAAGGATCGTTGGGTGTTCGTGGTGCCCTGGCGCGACCGCCTGCGGATCGGCAGCACGATGGAATTCTCCGGGCGCGATACGCAACTCAACGCCACGCGCCTGGCCGCATTGGAACGCGCGGCGGCCGAGTACCTGCATGCCCCGTGCGGCCCTGCCGTGATCGAGCGCTGGTACGGATGGCGGCCGATGACCTGGGACGATCTACCGGTGTTGGGTGCAGTGCCTGGGCATCCTCACGTCTGGCTCGCAGCCGGGCATGGCATGCTCGGCATCAGCATGAGCACTGCAAGCGGACAATTGATGGCCGACCTGATCACGGGCCGCGCACCTGCGCTGGACCCGCATCCTTACCGGGCGGAGCGTTTCGCATGAGTGCGCGTTACGACTACGACGTGGTGATTCTGGGCGGCGGCTCTGGCGGCCTTGCTGCAGGATTTCGTGCAGCAAAACATGGCGCGCGTGTCGCGATCATGGAGCCCAATGCTTTAGGCGGTACCTGCGTCAATCTCGGCTGCGTGCCGAAGAAGGCGATGTGGCTGGCGGCCGATCTGGCCGGCAAGACCGAGCTGGCACGTGCGTTGGGATTCGATGTGCCGCGCCCGACGCTGGCCTGGCAGGAGCTGGTCACGCATCGGCAGGGGTATATCGCCAATATCCACGCCAGCTATCGACGCCGCCTCAATGAAGATGGCGTGGTGTTGATTCCGCAGCGCGGTGTGTTGCAGGACCGTCATACCCTCATCGGCAGCGACGGTGTGCCGGTGACCGCCGAGCACATCGTGATCGCCACCGGCGCGCACCCGCTGCGCCCGGACGTGGAGGGCGCCGACTATGGCGAAGTCTCCGACGATTTCTTCAATCTCTGTCATGCGCCTGCGCAGGTCGCGATTATCGGTGGCGGCTATATTGCGGTGGAAATCGCCGGGCTGTTGCAGACCTTGGGCAGTCGCGTGCATCTGTTTGTGCAGGGCGAGCGCTTGCTGGAGCGTTTCGATGCGGAACTGACGTTGCAATTGGCCGACAACCTGCATCATCTGGGTGTGCGGCTGCATTTCGGTTTCACTACCACGGCGCTGGAGCGCGATGCGCATGGTGCGCTGCGCGTGCATGGGCATTCCGTGCATCCGCGCGAGCAGGGCAACGACGTTTTCGACAAGGTGTTCTTTGCGGCGGGCCGTCGCGCCAATACGGCCGGGCTGGGCCTGGACACGGTGGGCGTGGCGCTCGGCGAGAAGGGCGAAGTGGTGGTGGACGACGGGCAGACCACCAACGTGCCGAATATCCATGCGATCGGCGATGTAGGCGGCAAGGTCGGGCTGACGCCGGTGGCAATCGCGGCAGGGCGCAAGTTGATGGACCGGCTATTCGGCAAGCAGCCCGATGCGCGTATGGATTACGAGAACGTGCCGAGCGTAGTGTTTTCGCATCCGCCGCTCGGCCAGGTCGGTCTGTCCGAGGAACAGGCGCGTGCCCGTCATCCAGGTGCAGTGCGGGTGTACTGCAGCAATTTCCGCCCGATGCTGCACGCGCTGGCCGACGCGCCGCAGCGCAGTCTGTTCAAGCTGGTATGCGTGGGCGAAGAGGAACGCGTAGTCGGTGTGCATCTACTGGGCGAGAGCGCCGATGAGATGCTGCAAGGCTTTGCTGTCGCGGTGAAGATGGGCGCGACCAAGCGCGACTTCGACGAGACCGTGGCGATTCATCCCACGTCGTCGGAAGAGATCGTGTTGATGCATTGAGGGTCGGTTGTGCGGTGCGGGAGCGGGGCTGTCGCTCATCAGTGGCTGGTCGCAAGCGTGCGCTATCCGAGTCGATGCTCCGATCAACGAAGAGTGCGATGTTCAGTGACTTCCGTACATTCGTCTGGCGCTACGCACGCCCTTTTACCAAGCGAGAAGAGATCCAGGCGCTTCCACGGAGGGAGAGGTTGGGATGCAGGTTCGGTACAAGCGACGTAGGAATCGACCAACGATCTGATGCTCACCGCCGGTCGCCTTCATCCGGTAGTGCGGGACCGCTGCTCGCGTTACTCATTGGGCTATGCGTGGCTGCGCCCGTGCTCTCACCCCAACCCCGCTTCCGGAGCGGAATTTTCCCTTCACGTGGAAGGATTCGATGCGCACACGCATGCCCATCAGGTGGCATGCTTGCGTGATGCCCAGAGCGAGACACCCGACGCGGCGCCCATCTGCCAGCCCTGCCGCACGTGCCGCCTCTCCGTGTGAGGCACCGTCCGGCGAACGGGCGCGGCTGCGGATTCTCGAGGTGATCCGTGCGATTCCGGTGGGTGAGGTCGCCGGTTACGGGGAAGTGGCTCAGCGCGCCGGCCTGCCGGGCCGTGCGCGGCTGGTGGCGCGCGTGCTCAGCGGCAACGACGACCCGCAGCTGCCCTGGCACCGCGTATTGCGCAGCGATGGCCGGATCGCCTTGCCCGACGGCTCGGCAGGTTATCGCGAGCAATGCCAGCGGCTGCGCGCCGAAGGCGTCCAGGTGGAGCGGGGCCGTGTGCGCCGGGCCAGTGCCGCGCAGCGATTGGACGCGGCTTTGTGGGCGCCTTCATAAGCCTGCCGTTATCATCTGTCGCACTCCGAAGGATGCCGCCATGCCTCAATTGCCACCCGTCACCAAAGCATTACTGATCGCCAACATCGGCTTGTTCCTGCTGCAGTGGGCGGTGGGCGACCTGGGTGCCGGCGTGCTGCCATCGGACAGCGTGCTGTCGTGGCTGATGTTGTGGCCGCTGTCCAATGGCTTCGATGCGTTTTCGCCAGGTGCCAGCTTCATGCCCTGGCAACTGCTGACCTATGCGTTCCTGCATGGCGGCTTCAACCATCTGTTCTTCAACATGCTGGCGCTTTTCATGTTTGGCGCGCCGTTGGAGCAGACCTGGGGCCAGAAGCGCTTTCTGACTTATTATCTGGTGTGCGTGGCCGGTGCGGGCCTGTGTCAGCTGTTGATGGCCTGGTTCACGCAGAGCGGTGCGCCGGTGGTGGGCGCGTCGGGCGGTGTGTTCGGCCTGCTGCTGGCGTACGGCATGTTGTTCCCCAATCAGCGCGTGATGCTGCTGTTCCCGCCGATTCCGATGAAGGCGCGCACGTTCGTGATCGTGTTCGGCGCGATCGAGCTGTTCTTGGGCGCCACCGGCTGGCAGCCGGGCGTCGCGCACTTCGCCCATCTGGGCGGGATGCTGTTCGGCTGGCTGATGATCCGCTATTGGCGTGGTCAGTCGCCGTTCGGCGGCAGCGGTGGAAAGAGCGGCGGTGGCAAGGGACGCAAGCCGCCGTTGCGGGTGGTACGTTGAGTCAGGCGATGCCGTTCCGGTCTTCGTGATCCTTGGCAGCGGCCTTGCCGCGATGGGCGTTGCCGGACTGCCTCATCGCGGCTGTGGCCTCCTACCGGAGTTCTTCGCGCAAACCCTGTCGCGGGTTGCTCAACGCGCAGGTGACAGGGTGCTTTCTGCAGATGCCAGACAAAAAAGAGCGCGGAATCCGCGCTCTTTTTTTATGCCTGACCTTCTTTTATGCCTGACCTTCGCGAAGATCAGCGCCAGAGTTTGATCTGCTCTGCATCCAGGCGCTGCATCGGCTGGCCGGCCTTGCAGCTGAACGCTGCACCGAATTCCGGCAGGTTCGACAGCGGGCCGTTGGTGCGCCACTGGCCCGGTGCGCGGATATCGGCGCTTGCGCGCTGCACCGCTTCGTTGGGCGACAACTGCTGCGCCCACAGCCCGGCCCAGGCGGTGAAGAAGGCCTGCTTGTCGGCCTCGGTGGCTGCCGGTTGCGCCTTGCTGAAGGCCTGCCAGGCCAGTTCGACGCCGGCCAGGTCGGCCAGGTTCTCTTCGGCCGTCTGCGCGCCATTGACCTTGGCATTGGGCACGCCCGGGTACGGGTAAGCCGAGAACTGAGTGGCGACCTTGTCGGTCAGCATCGTCCAGCTAGCTTTTTCGGCCGGCGTCCACCAGCTGCGTAGTGCGCCCTTGGCATCCACCAGCGAGCCCTTGGCATCGATCGCACGGGTGATCTCGTGTGCGACCAGCGCACCGTAGGCGCCGTACTGCGCGGCCTGGGTGCTGCCGGTGGTCAACACCGGCGCCTGCAACACGGCGGCAGTGACGATCAGGCGGTTCTGCGCGATGTCGTAGGCCACCGCCGGCTGCTGCGGCAGCACGTCCCAGCGACGGTCGGCGTTGCCCTTGCCGATGCGCTTCATCTCTTCGCGATGACGCCAGGTCGAGGCGATCAGCATGTTGCCGCCGAAACTGCCGCGGCCCATCGGTTGCACGGTGTAATCCAGGTCGCGGCGTGGCGCGCCGACTTCGATCTTCATCGCAGCCAGTTTGGCCTTGGCTTCGGCAACCACGTCGCCGTTGCCCCAGCCGGTGCGCTCCAGCGCGGCCAGCTGCGCGTCACGCACCTGGTCGGCAATGGCTTCGGCCTGACGGCGGGTGTCGCCGCTCAGGTAACGCGCCACGTATTCGCGGCCGAGCATCGGGCCGGCGGCGACGTTGATCGCATCCAGCACCTGCTGCCAACGCTGCGGCGGTACCGCATCGCCACGCAGCAGACGGCCGCGGAACTGGTATTCGGCGTCGTGGAAGCTCTTGGACAGGTACGGCGCCATGGCATCGCCCACGCGCCAGCGCAGGTAGGCCTTCCACTGGTCCGGCTTGATGCTGACGATCATGCTGTCGAGCTGCTTGAACATGGCCGGGTCGGCCATCGACACCAGGTCGTCCTTGACGCCCTGCGCGTCCAGGAAGTCGGCCAGGCGCAGGTTCTTGTACTGCTTGGTCAGGTCCTTGGTGGCGATCGGGGCGTAGTTGTTGAACGGGTTGTTGATGCCCTGTACCGACTGCGCGCTACGCGCCAGTGCGGTTTCGATCTGCAGCACCGATGCGGCGTCGGCGTCGAGCTTGTCGGCGGCGGTACCGGTGAGCGCCAGGATCTGCTTCACGTAGGCGCGGTAGCGGCCCATCAGCGCCTGGGTGTCGGCGTCGGTGTGGGTGTAGAAGGCCGGGTCGGGCAGGCCCATGCCGCCCTGCATGAAATAGCCGATATGCCGATCGAGCGCCTTCAGGTCGACGTCGGGACCGAAGTTGAAGCCCACCGGGATACCGACCTGATGCAAGGCCGCGATGGAAGCGGGCACATCCTTGGCCTTCTTGATCGCATCGATGCGCGAGAGCAGCGGCGCAATCGGGTTGGAGCCGTCCTTTTCGACGGCGGCTTCGTCCAGGCCGCTGGCCCAGAAATCGCCAAGCAGCTTCTGCACGTCGCCCTGCGGCGCCTTCGTCGACGCATCGAGCAACTCGCGCTGCTGCTGCAGGGCACGCTCGGACAACTGGCCCAGCGCGGTAACGGCGCCGGCCTGCGGAACCGGGTTGGTCTTGAGCCAGCTGGCGTTGGCGTAGTCGTAGAAATTGCTGCAGGCAGCAGAGATGGCCGGAGTCTTGGGCGCTGCGGCCTTCTTCTTGCGCGCGGCGTCGGCGTCGGGGGCGGACAGCAGCGAGATCAGGCTGAAGCCAAGAGCGAGGGCAAGCGGACGGATGGTGGGCATCGAGAAGAAGGGTGGCCAGAGTAAAGTCGCCGGAGTTTAGCAAGGCTGGGTGCCGCGCAGGCGGAAGGGCGCGGCGGTTCGTGCGCGGTGCCGGCCGCGGGCATGAATGCGACAGGCCCGCGCGTGCGGGCCTGTGCCTGGTGTCATCGTGCTGGAAGCGCTTGCAGACGCTGGTTGCGTCGGCTTACCAGATCACCACGCGGTCTTTCTCGGGCCGCACCATCGCATCGCCGGCCTTGCAGGAAAACGCCGTGGCGAACTGCGGCATGTTCGATGGCGCGGCGACCGCGCGTAGGGCGCTGGGGGCATGCGGGTCCGAGGCCAGACGCATCATCTGCATCTGCTCGCGTGTGTGTCCCCGCCAGTTACGGGCGAAGCCGAGGAAGAAGCGTTGTTCCGGCCGATAGCCGTCGATGGCGGCTGCGCGCTCGGGATGCGCCTTCAGCGTAGCCTGCAGTGCGTCGTAGGCGATGTTGATCCCGCCCAGGTCGGCGATGTTTTCGCCCAGGGTCAGGCGACCGTTGACGTGCAGCGTCGGGTGGTCGGCCAGCGGGACATAATCGTCGAATTGCTTGACCAGTTTGGCGGCACGTTGTTCGAACGCAGTGCGATCCTGCGGCAGCCACCAGTTGAGATGATTGCCTGCGCCGTCGAACTGGCTGCCTTGGTCATCGAACCCGTGGGTGGACTCGTGGCCGATCACCGCACCGATCGCACCGTAGTTCAAGGCGTCGTCGGCATGGGCATCGAAGAACGGCGGCTGCAGGATCGCGGCCGGGAAATTGATGGTGTTGGTGGAGGGGTCGTAATAGGCGTTGACCGTTTGCGGCGTCATCGACCAGCGTTTGCGATCGGTCGGTTTGCCGATCTGGGCGAAGTCGTACCGGTAGTTGAACTTGGCCGCTGCCTGCACATTGCGGTAGTAGTCGCCAGGCACGATCTCCAGTCCCGACCAATCGCGCCAGGTGTCGGGGTAGCCGATCTTGGGCAGGAAGGTTTCCCACTTGGCCAGCGCCTTGGCCTTGGTTTGCGGACTCATCCAGTCGACCCGCTCGATCCGTGCTTTGAGGGCCGCCTGGATATTTCCGACCAGTTCGCCCGCGCGTTGCTTGGCTTCCGGAGTAAAGGTCTTGGCCACGTAGAGCTGGCCCAGGCCTTCGCCCATGGCGCGGTTGACCGCGGACAGCACGCGCTTCCAGCGGGGACGTTGCTCGGGTTGTCCCGCCAGCGTCTTGCCATGGAACGCGAAGCTGTTGTCGACGAAGGCCTTGCTGAGCGAATCGGCGGCATCGTCGATCGTATGGAAACGCAGGTAGGCACGCCATTGGTCGATGGGGGCGTGGGCCAGTTCGTGGTCGAACGCGGCAAAGAAGCGCGGCTGCGACAGCGAGAAGCCCTTGCCGGGGTCCACGCCCTGTGCGGCAAAGAACGCCTTCCAGGAAAAGTGCGGCGTCATCTTCTCTGCGTCGGCGATGCTGACGAAGTGGTATTCGTTCTTCGGGTCGCGCGCGTCGGTAGGCGCCAGCGACGCGGCGGCCAGGCGCGTTTCCAATGCCATCACCGCGTTTGCCTGTGCCTTGGCCGCATCTGCGGAAGTGCCGGTGAGTTCGAACGAGCGGGCGATATAGTCCAGGTAGGCCGCGCGGATGGGCGCGTATTCGGCAGCGGTGTAGTAATCCTTGGTCGGCAAGCCCAGGCCACCTTCGTTGGCGAAGGCGATCTGCATGGAGGCGTCGCGGAAATCGGTGCCGCTGCCGAACCCGAACACTTGCCCGTCACCTTCGGCGTAGCGCCGGGTGATGTAATCGGCGACGTCCTTGCCCGAGGCGAGCGCTGCGATCGCGTCCAGTTGCGGGCGAATCGGGCGGTCTCCTGCCGCCTCGATCGCGGACTCGTCCATGCCTGCGGCATAGAGCAGGCCCAGCTTGCGCGCCAGTGGATCGCTTTGCTGGTCAGACTGCTTGGCGGCGGCTTCGGCGATCTCGCGCTGCGTTTCCATGCTGTGTTCGGCCAGTGTGTCGAACACGCCCCAACTGCTGTGATCGGGGGGAATCGGATTGGCCTTGATCCATTTGCCGTTGACGAAGGCGTTGAGGTCCTTGCAGGCGCTGGACGCCGTCTCCAGCTCGCCGATGTCGAAGGCGCGCGCGGCAGATTTGGGCGCAGGCATGGAGGTGGGCGCTGGATGGGCGGCCGTGTCCGCGTGCGCATTGCCGTCGGGTGTCCGTTGGCAGGCCGACACGGCGGCGGTCAGAGCGAGGGCGAGGATGGAAGCCTTGAGCAATGACATAGCGAGTGGCCAGCGTGAAAAGTCCCCAGTGTAAGCGGGCACGGCTGTTGAAATGAGGTGGTTGAGTTTTGTTGAGCTTATCGCGGTGGCGCACATGTAGTCGCCTGCGCCGCAGCAATGCCAGGCCACTTGCAGACGCCGCTCTCGGCGCGGAACCCTGGAACTGCAGGCAACAACGGCCGTCGCTGGCTACCGAACGCTGCGATACCCCGTTGCCGCCGGCGATCGACCGCAAGCGGCGGCGTGGCGACCAAACGCGAACGGGCGGCGATCTTGCGATCGCCGCCCGTGTGCTTTTACTTGCGCTGGACGGACTTACCAGATCACCACGCGATCCTTCTCCGGCCGCACCATCGCATCGCCGGCCTTGCAGGAAAACGCGGTGGCGAAGGAAGGCATGTTCGACGGTGAGGCAATGGCGCGCAGGTTGTCGGGCGCATGGGGGTCGCTCGCCAGGTTGACCAGTTGCTGCTGTTCGCGTGTCTGCCCACGCCAACTGCGCGCGAAGCTCAGGAAAAAGCGTTGATCCGGACTGTAGCCATCGGTCGCGACGGCTCGCTCCGGATGCGCGCGCAGATCTGCTTGCAACGCATCGTAGGCGACGTTGAGGCCGCCCAGATCGGCGATGTTCTCGCCCAAGCTGAGCTTGCCATTGACGTGCACCGCAGGGTGGCTGGGCAGCGGCACGTAGGCATCGAACTGTTTGACCAACCGCTTGGCACGTTGCTCGAAGGCGTCACGATCCTGCGGCGTCCACCAGTCCACGTTGTTGCCGGCGCCATCGAACTGCCTGCCTTCGTCGTCGAAGGCGTGCGTGGCTTCGTGCCCGATCACCGCGCCGATGCCGCCGTAGTTCAAGGCATCGTCTGCAGTGGCATCGAAGAACGGAGGCTGCAGAATTCCTGCCGGGAAATTGATGGAATTGTTGCTGGGGTCGTAATACGCATTGACGGTCTGCGGCGTCATCGCCCAGCGCGCGCGATCGGTGGGTTTGCCGATCTGGGCGATGTCGTAGTGGTAATTGAACTTCGCTGCGGCCTGCAGGTTGCGGTAATACGCGCCAGGCACGATCTCCAGCCCCGACCAGTCGCGCCAGGTGTCGGGATAGCCGATTTTCGGCAGGAACGTGTGCCACTTGGCGATGGCCTTGGCTTTGGTTTCCGGGCTCATCCAGTCGACGTTTTCGATCCGCGTCTTGAGCGCCACACGCACGTTGTCCACCAGGTCGCTCGCACGCTGTTTGGCTTCGGGCGTGAACACCTTGGCCACGTAGAGCTGCCCCAGCCCTTCGCCCATCGCGCCGTTGACCGCGCGCAATACGCGCTTCCAACGTGGCTGCTGCTCGGGTTGCCCCGACAGGATCTTGCCGTAGAACGCGAAGTTGTTGTCGACGAAGGCCTTGCTGAGCTGCTTGGAAGCGCCATCAATGGTGTGGAAGCGCAGATAGGCCTGCCATTGTGCGATCGGCGCGTTTGCCAGCTGCCGATCGAATTCACTGAAGAAGCGCGGCTGCGACAGCGAAAAGCCAACACCGCTCTGGATGCCTTGCGCAGCGAAGAAACTGCTCCATGAAAAGTGTGGGGTGAGCTTGTCCGCTTCTGCGGTGCTG
Source organism: Xanthomonas bromi (assembly GCF_900092025.1). GTDB lineage: Bacteria > Pseudomonadota > Gammaproteobacteria > Xanthomonadales > Xanthomonadaceae > Xanthomonas > Xanthomonas bromi. The sequence goes on along the minus strand of NZ_FLTX01000027.1, from coordinate 8,849 downwards.
ACGAAGTGATACTGGTTTTTCGGGTCGCGCGACTCCACACGTGTGAGTGAGGCGGCAGCCAGCCGCGTTTCGAGGGCGAGCACCTCGCTTGCCTGTGCCCTGGCAGCTTCGGCGGTGCTACCGGTGAGTTCGAAGGATCTGGCGATATAGGCCAGATACGCCGCGCGAATGGGCGCGTATTCGGGCGCGGTGTAGTACTCCTTGGTCGGCAGGCCTAGTCCATCTTCTTGCGCGAACCCGATTTGCCTGTCGGCATGTTTGAAGTCGGCGTGCGCGGCGAAATTGAAGACCTGCGCATCGCCTTCGGCAAAACGGCGGGTGATGTAGTCGGCAACGTCCTTGCTTGAGCTCAGCGCGGCAATGGCGTCGAGCTGTGGCCGGATCGGCTGGTCGCCGGCTGCTTCGATGGCCGCTTCGTCCATGCCGGAGGCGTACAGCACGCCGATCTTGTGGGCGACAGGATTGGTTTGCTTGTCCCGCTGTTTCGCTGCGTCTTCGGCAATCTGGCGTTGGGTGGTCAGACTGTTTTCCACGAGCACATCAGAGAGGCCCCAGGTGCTGAGGTCGGCCGGAATGGGATTGGCTTTTTTCCAAGGGCCATTCACGAAATCGTCCAGGTTCCGGCATGCGCTGGTGGCTGCATTCAGTTCACTGATATCGAACGCAGGTTTCGTCGCCGCTGCGGGCGTCGCTGCAGGTGCCGATGCAGCGGATTTTTCCTGTGTGCTACTCTCAGTCGTTCCACGTTGGCAGCCCGGCAGGGCGGTCATCAGCGCAAGGGCAAGCATGGAAATCTTGATCGGTGACATGGCCGCCAGTCGCATGGATGGACGCCGAGGATAAGCGGAGACATCCAAAGGGACGTAGGCGTTGAGTTTTCTTGAGACTTGCATGCAGGCGGGATTGCACACCATCACGCGTTGCAGCCGATGTCGGCCGTTTTGGAAACACACCGAGCGATGACGGCCGTGCGCAGTAGTGGCGAGGTACACGAATGTGCGCCGCACGCATGTCTTGATGCGCGCCCTTCGACGAGTGCGTGGAGAGGGCGGCAGCGAACGGAGGAGCGCAGCCTACCCCGGTCGTTGCAGCAGGCAGGTGATGCTGGATGGCGGCAACGCCAGGAACACCGATCGCCCAAAAAAAGGGCGGCGATCTTTCGAACGCCGCCCTTTTTTAACGCGAAAGCGCAGTTACCAGATCACAACCTGCTTGTCGCCCTGACGCACCATCGCATCGCCGGCCTTGCATGAGAACGCGGCGGCGAATGCCGGCATGTTCGACGGCGCACCGATGGCGCGGAAGTTGGCCGGCGCATGCGGGTCGGTCTTCAGGCGCACGACCAATTCTTCCGGGGTGAAGTTGCGGCGCCACACCGTGGCCCAGTTGAGGAAGAAGCGCTGGTCGCGGGTGATGCCGTCGGTCTTGGGATCGTCCTTGCCGGCGGTAGCGGTCTTCATCGCGTCGTAGGCGGTGTTGAGGCCGCCCAGGTCGGCGATGTTCTCGCCAAGCGTCAGGTCGCCCTTGACCTTGTCGCCGGCCGGCGTGCGGTAGCTGTCGAACTGCGCCACCAGCTTGCCGGTGCGGGCCTTGAACGCGTCCAGGTCCTTCTGCGTCCACCAACCCGGATCGGGGATGAAGTTGCCATCGGCACCGAAGCGGCTGCCCTGGTCGTCGTAGCCGTGGGTCATCTCATGGCCGATCACCGCGCCGATGCCGCCGTAGTTCATTTCTTCCGGCGCATTCGGGTCGAAGAACGGCGGCTGCAGGATGGCGGCCGGGAACACGATCTCGTTCTGCAGCGGGTTGTAATAGGCGTTGACCGTCTGCGGGCTCATGCCCCATTCGGTCTTGTCCACCGGCTTGCCGATCTTGGACAGGTTCCACTTGTAGTTGAACTCCTGCGCGGCCAGCACGTTGCCCAGGTAGCTGTCGCGGCCGGTGCTCAGGCCGTTCCAGTCGCGCCATTTTTCCGGGTAGCCGATCTTGGGCGTGAAGCTTTCCCACTTGGCGATCGCCTTGGCCTTGGTCTCCGGGCTCATCCAGTCCAGCTTTTCGATGCGGGCCTTGAGCGCGGTGCGCAGATTGGTGACCAGGGTTTCCATCTTGGCCTTGGAATCGGCCGGGAACGCCACCTTGACGTACAGCTGGCCCAGCGTTTCGCCGGCCTGGCTGTTGATGGTGGCCAGCACGCGCTTCCAGCGCGGCTTGATTTCCTTCTGGCCGCGCATGGTCTTGTTGTAGAACGCGAAGTTCTCATCGACGAACGGCTGGCTCAGGAACGGCGAGGCGCCATCGACGGTGTGGAAGCGCAGGTACGCGCGCCAGATCGCCGGGTCGGTGTCGGCAATCATCTTGCTCACTTCCTGATGGAAGGCCGGGATCGCCAGCGAGAACATCTCCGGCGTGGCCACGCCCTGCGACTTGAAGAACTCGGTCCACGACCAGTTCGGGGTCAGCTTGTCGGCCTCGGCCGGGGTGACCGGGTTGTAGGCCAGCTTGGCGTCGCGCGACATTTCGGTGCTGGTCTTTGAGACCTTGGCCAGGCGGGTCTCGAACGCGACCACCTGCTTGGCCTGCGTGGCGGCATCGGCCGCAGCGACGCCGGACAGCTCCAGCAGCTTGGCGATATGCGCCTGGTAGGCCTCCAGCTTGGCCTTGTTGCCGGCGCTGGTGTAGTACTCCGGATCCGGCAGACCCAGCCCGCCCTGCATGGCATAGGCGATGTTCTGGCTGGACTTGTTGAAGTCCGCCTCGGCGCCGAAGCTGAAGAGGTCGTTGTTGCCCTTGGCGGCGCTGCTGCGCAGATAGTCCACCAGCTTGGCCTGGTCGCTGATGGCGTCGATGGCGGCCAGTTCCGGCTTCAGCGGCTCCATGCCCTGGGCATTGATCTTGGCTTCGTCCATGCCGGTGGACCATAGGTCGCCGACGATCTTTTCCACGCCGGTGGCGCCGGTATCGGCGGCGGCCTGTTCGGCCAACTGCTGCTGGATCGCATTGGAGCGCTCGTCGAGCATTTCGAATGCGCCCCAGCTGGTGCGGTCGCCGGGCACCGGGTTGGCGGCCAGGAACTTGGCGTTGGCGTAGGCGTTGAGGTCGGTACAGGCATTGCCGTTGGGGTCCAGATCGGCCGCGGTGAAGCGGTTCACCGCCGGCAGCTTGCTCTGGTCCAGGGTCAGGGTCTTGGGCGCAGCCGGGGTGGTGGCCGCGGCGTCGCCCGCAGGGGCCGCCGGCGCGGTGTCTTCAGACTTCTTGCAACCGCTCAGCGCGGCGGCCACGGCCAGGGTCAGCGTCATTAGATGAGGTGTTCGAATCACAAAGGCTCCAGGAGCAACAGTCGATTGGGAGGCTCCGTCACCACAGAGCCGTGCCGGCACTCTACCGTTCTGTACGATTCGGCGCATGGGTGTCGAAGGTCATGGATGCCGTGTGCCGAGGCCATATCTGCGATGGTGGCGCTCCCGGCGCACCCCATGCAGCATTGAGTACGCTGCGCCCGAACGACCAGGCGGCGGGTGCTGGACATATGAGGTCGGCTGGCGCCGAGGCACGCATTGTGGATCAGCTATCGCAGCGGCTTCTGCTCGCCGGGCCCGGGCCGCGTGGCAACTGTCCTTGACGACCCGTCAGCCCTGGGCGGGTCGGCGAGCCAGGCCCGACGCGTGGCCCGCGGGCAGGAGCAATGCTATACACAAGCATATGTCGACACACAGCCCACTGTTGGATGCCCTGATCATCGGCGCCGGGCACAACGGTCTGGTCTGCGCTGCCTATCTGGCGCGCGCCGGCAAACGGGTGCTGGTGTTGGAGGCGCGAGACGTCGTCGGCGGCGCGGCGGTGACCGAGGAGTTTCATCCCGGCTTCCGCAATTCCGTGGCTGCATACACCGTGTCGTTGCTGCAACCCAAGGTCATCGCCGATCTCGCGCTTGAGCGCCACGGCCTGCGCGTGGTACCGCGACGTCTCAACAATTTTCTGCCGTTGCCGAATGGCGACTATCTGCTTGCTGGAACGGGCCGTACGGCGCAGGAGGTCGCCAAATTTTCCGCGCGCGATGCAGCGGTCCTACCCGCGTACGAAGCGCGACTGGAGCAACTGGCCGATGTAGTGCGTGCACTGGCCTTGCAGCCACCGCCTGACGTCACCGACGGCGGCTGGCTGCAGGCCTTGCCGCAGCTATGGCGGGCGGGCAAGGTCGGTTTGCAGTTGCAGGGTTTATCGCTGACCTTGCGCCAGGAGCTGCTGGATCTGTTTACGATCTCAGCAGCGGAGTATCTGGATCGCTGGTTCGAAAGCGCGCCGATCAAGGCCTTGTTCGGCTTCGATGGCATCGTCGGCAATTACGCCAGCCCGTACACGCCTGGCACCGCGTACGTGTTGTTGCATCACGTGTTCGGGCAAAGCAATGGCGTCAAAGGCGCCTGGGGCCACGCGATCGGCGGCATGGGGGCCATCACCCAGGCAATGGCCGCCAGTGCGCGCGAAGACGGCGCGCAGATTCGCACCGGCTGTGCGGTGGAGCGCGTGTTGGTGGAGCAGGGACGTGCGGTGGGCGTGGTGACGGCCGATGGCGAAACGTTGCGCGCGCGTGCCGTGGTGGCCAACGTCAACCCCAAGTTGCTCTACCAGCGTTTGATGCGAACCGAGGACGTACCGGAGGCCACGCGCGAACGCATCGCCCATTACCGCTGCGGCTCGGGCACCTTTCGCATGAACGTCGCACTGTCGCGCCTTCCCGATTTCACCGCGCTGCCCGGCGCTGGCGACCATCTCACTGCCGGCATCATCCTTGCGCCGAGTCTGGATTACATGGACCGCGCCTGGCAGGACGCACGTGCATCGGGATGGTCGCGCGAACCGGTGGTCGAATTGCTGATCCCCAGCACGCTGGACGACTCGCTGGCGCCGCCCGGCCGGCATGTGGCCAGCCTGTTCTGTCAGCACGTTGCACCGCAGCTGCCTGACGGCCGGCATTGGGACGACCATCGCGAAGAAGTGGCCGACCTGATGATCGCCACCGTGGAGCGCTATGCGCCAGGGTTTACTTCATCGGTCCTGGGCCGGCAGATTCTGAGCCCGCTCGATCTGGAACGTATCTTCGGCCTGGTCGGTGGCGACATCTTCCACGGCGCGCTCAGCCTCAATCAACTCTTCAGTGTACGCCCGATGCTGGGGCAGGGCGCCTACCGCGGCGCAGTCCAGGGTTTATATCTGTGCGGCTCCGGAACCCACCCTGGCGGCGGGGTGACCGGTGCGCCCGGGCACAATGCGGCGCGGGTGATTTTGGGTAGGTGATGTGGTTGGCAATGGCAGCCAAGAAAGATGGTAGCCAACGAAAAGGCCCCGGAAAAACCGGGGCCAGAGACAGTACGCTTGCAGTACGACGGCGAATGAACCACCTTCGCCTTCGCTCGCGATCACACGATCAGAAATCGTATGACGCCGTCAGACGCATATAGCGCGGCTGGTTGTAGCTCCACGCTTCGGTGCCCAGCCCATATGTGTTGGACACGGTCCGGCGAGTGACTTCATTGGTGCTGGAGATGCGATTGACCGAACGGTCATTGAGGACATTGAATACATTCAGAGAAAACGCCAGCTTGTGATCGGCAAAGCCTGGACGATACGTGACGCCTAGATCGAGATTTTTGATCCATGGCGTCTCGCCAGCGCCGCCCGCAGATACAGGTTGGCCATAGCAGTAGTGATAGGCAGATCCATAGCCGACCGGGTCGTAATTCGCCGCTGCGGCGTCCGGGCCCTCGTAATAACCCAGGCACGACTTCGGTGTGCCGGACACGACGCGCAACGTTGCCGATGCCAGCCACTCAGGCGTGAACTGGTAGGCGCCGAATGCCTTCAGCTGATGACGACGATCGTTGGCCAGGTTGCCACCTGCGTAGTACATCAATTGTGCTGCATCCCAATCCTGTGTCTTGGAGATGTCGGCTTGCCCAAGATCCGACTTCACCTGTCCTTCGGTGTTTCCGTAGAGGTGCGACCAGGTGTAGTCGACGCGGCCATACCATTGTTCGTCGAACGGATGCTCGATAAACAGATCCACAGCCACGTAGTTACGCTTGGCCTTGTCAGTGAAGCCCCAATCGGACTGCGACATACGCAGCTGGGTATAGCCAGAGCCATCGGTGTTGGCAAGGTTGTACGTATTGGTTTCGCCAGGGTTGAACATCACGCAACCAGGAATGGTCACGCTGTTTGGGTCGCCGCCTGCTGCTGTGAGCGTATCGGACATGCGTCCTGGATCGCAGACATCGTCGATCGCGGTCTGCAATTTGCGGTAGGTGACTTTGGCGCCAGAATTCCACTTCTCACCGAGCGTCTTTTCGAAGCCGATCAGGAACTCGTCTTGATACTGCGACTTCAGATCGCTTGGGGCGAACGAGTTCGGATCCGGCGCCTCACCATATTCTCCGTTGGAAGAAACAGGACCAGGTCCGAGTGCCGTCAGGCCGGTCGGCTCACCATTGGCGTCGATCCCCGAGTAAGCAAAGTACTCATTGGTATATGTCGAGGCGGATGCTCCGCGGATGGCAACCTGATTTGCAATGCCAAGTAGTACCGGCCGACGTTGGCGAACATCTTGAAGGAAGAGTCGCCAAACACGTCCCAGCTGACCCCTAAGCGCGGAGCCCACTGATCACCACTGTCCACATAAGCCACGTGGTCGCTGTTGTAGTTGGTGAACTTGTCGTTGCGGATACCCAGCGTGAGTAGCCAATTATCGTTGACCTGCCAACGGTCTTCCAGATAGTAGGCCTTCTGCTCAACGGACATGCTGGTCGCCGTAGTGAAGATACGGCGGTTCACAAAATAACCGTCGCCACCAGATGGGCCAACGCCCAGAGCACCATTGATAGGTTCGCTGGGATTGTCCTGGCTGCCATAGATCCAGCGATACCCTGGACCACTGGTAAATACGCCCTCGTCGTAGGCGTTGAAGTACATATTGTCCACGCCGGCGGTCAAGTCGTGATCGCCCAGACGATAGTTCAGCTCCAGACGCAGATTGCGGCTCTTGTTGATCGGATCGCTTGCCTTCACCGTGGTGGTGGCCTGCCCGTTGGTGATGCGGCGGCCGCCGGTGATCGCCGGGTCTTGCAGATTCGCGCTGGCGATGTTGGGCAATGCCGATGCACCGGGATTCCACTGCTGATTGTGCTGGGTGTCGCGTCCCCAGGTGGCATTGAGGGTGAGGTCGTCCGTGATGTAGCTGGTGAACTTCACGATATCGACACTGTCCTTCAACTTGTATGTATCGGTGAAAAGTCCGGACGGCCCCTGATCCGTATACGAGGCGTAGTCGTAGTTGCTGTATACACCCGAGCGTCTATCGGTATTCTCGATGCGCGTGTATTCGAGGATGTTGCTGTCGTTGATATTCCAGTCCAGCTTGCCGTAGAACTTCGGCGAACTGTTTTCATAATGGTTGCGTCCCTGGTCGCTGGCGGCCGTCGCAATATTGGTGGTTGCTCCGTCGACCTTGTCGGTTTCGCCGGCCACGAACAGGAACAGGCGATCCTCAATGAGCGGACCACCCGCGTACGCGCTGTAAACGGTCCTGCTCTGCACGTCGCCCTCGCCGCGACGATAGATGGTGCCGGGCAAATCCTTATCTTCGTACCCATAATTGGTGGGCAAAGCATTGTTTGGGTACCATGCGTCGCCGCGTGAGCTCGCCAGCGATTTCGGTTCCCATACCGCCTGCGCTCCAAAATGCCACTCGTTGGTGCCGCGCTTGCCTACCTGGCTGATGACGCCGCCGGTCGAGCGGCCGTACTTCGCGCTGTAGCCGCCCGTATAGGTTTCCTGTTGGTCGATTGCGCCGTAGGGGAGACTGAGCCCGCCGAGGTTGTTGAACGGATTGGTGACGTTGACGCCGTTGATGTAATAGGCATTTTCCGTCACGCCAGCGCCGCCAAACGAGATGGTGGACCGCGAACCATTGTTGAAGGCGCCGCTTCCGGAAATCGCACCTGGTGCCAGCAATGCAATCGCTTCAGCGCTACGGCCCAATGGCAAGGTCGCCAACTGCTCGGACGTGATCACCGAACGCGAGCTGGTAGAGCTGACATCGATCTTCGACGCATTGGCGGCAGTGACGGTGATCGCACCAAGCGTGGTCGCATCCGCATTGCTGCCTGCGGCGCTAGCGCCAGCAAACGAGACTTCGGTGCCCGAGCCGACGCGCAGCTGCACGTTCTTGCGGGTATCGACGACCTGGTCGCCGCGCTTCAGGATGACGGTGTAGGCACCCACCGGCAGCGAGCCCAGGTTGTAGCGGCCGTTCGCGTCGACGGTGATGGTGCGGCTCAGGCCGGTGTCGCTCTGGACGACGATCGTGCTGCCGGCTTCGGAGGGGGCGCTGCCGTAGATGCTGCCGGTGGTGCTCTGCGCGTAGACCGCGCCGTTGGTTAGGCAAGCACCGAGCACGACAGCGAGCGCGGTGCGTTTGAGGACTTGGCGACGAAATTGAGTGCTCATTCCTGACCTTTCAACTGGGAGTGCGGATAAGGGACGGTCATCGGGGAGTCAGATGGCCTTAACTCGAACGTAATGAATGTCTGCTCCGCAACGCAAGCAATCGGAGCGATCCATTAATGAAATGTATGTAATCAGCATAAAAAGTGAGGAATTCGGCACAACTTCAAGCGCTGCGACACAGGGAAAGAAACAACCTCAACAACAGTGCGCTTTTGGTAGTTACATTCGATGCAGATAACTCAGCGCCACCAAGCGGTTGCGACAACCGGGAGCAGGCCCGCAGCCGGCGAAAAGCACCACGTCCGCGCTCACTACATCGGCGCCAAAGAAAAGCCCCGACAAGCAGG
>NZ_FLTX01000010.1 GCF_900092025.1 Xanthomonas bromi | reverse complement strand
GCGTCGGGATCTGCATGGAATGCGTTCACCGATCTTGTCGGACACTCCCGTGGGATACCCGACATAACGTCTCAAGATCTACGACATCTTCAACCAGCTCGTTCGCCTGGATCGTTCGCGGCATTCGTGCTGCGCGTGCAAACGACGGCTCAGCGTGATTGGATGGTGGATGCGCATCGCCGCCGGCTGTTGCTGCCTGGGCGGGCGATGCGTTCCGAAAACACGTTTCTTGCGGATCGATGCGCGAACCGGCATGTCTGCGGTTCCAGCTGCAGCACGTCCCGCACACCGTGACCCATGCGGCGCGTAAGGCGTTCGCCCGACTGCGCCACGCCTCCGATCGGGCGCTGCAGGCACTTACATCACTGCAGCCTTGACCTTGAATACCTCCACAGCCCCGGTGAGCTGCGCCGAGTGGTCTTCCAGCGCACGCGCGGCGGTGCTCGCGGCTTCGACCAGGCGGACGTTGTGTTGGGTGGTTTCGTCCATCTGGGCGATGGTCTTATTGACCTGTTCGATGCCGCCGGCTTGTTCCTGCGAGGCGGCGGAAATGTGCCCCATGATGTCGGTGACGTGCTGGACGCTGGTGACGACCTCGCCCATGGTGGTGCCGGCCTTGTGCACGAGGGTGGAGCCGTCGGCGACGCGTTGTACGGAGTCGTCGATGAGCCGTTTGATTTCTTTTGCCGCATCCGAAGAACGGTGCGAAAGGGTGCGCACCTCCGATGCGACGACGGCGAAGCCGCGGCCTTGCTCGCCGGCGCGTGCGGCTTCGACCGCGGCGTTGAGAGCGAGGATATTGGTCTGGAAGGCGATGCCGTCGATCACCGAGATGATGTCGGCGATGCGCTTGGACGAGGCTTCGATGCCGGACATCTGTTCGATCACCTGGCCGACCACGTCGCGTCCTTCCGAGGCGACGGCGGCGGCACCGCGTGCGAGTTGATTGGCGCGGGTTGCGTGCTCGGCATTCTGCTTGACGGTGGAGGTCAGCTCTTCCATCGAGGCGGCGGTTTCTTCCAGGCTGGTGGCTTGCTGTTCGCTGCGCTGCGCCAGTTCCTGATTGCCGCTGGCGATGTCTTCGGCGGCGAAGCTAATGCTGTTGGACGTTGTCTGGATGCGCGTGACGATGTCGGTCAGGCGATGCACGGTGCTGTTGGCATCGTCGCGCATGGAGGCGAACACGCCATGGAAGTTGCCGGACATGCGCACGGTCAGGTCGCCGTCGGCGATCGCGTGCAGCAGCTCGGAGAACTTGGCCAGGTTGGTGTCGGAGGTGGCCATCATGGTGTTGAGGTTCTCCACCATCAGGCGGAAGTCGTGCTCGAACCTTTCCGGCTCGCCGCGTAGCGCGAAGTTGCCGGCGCATGCGGCCTGGGTCAGTTCCTGGATCTGCGTGTTGATCGCTTTCAGATTGCGCTTCACCTGCTGCATGGTGGCGGTAATGGCGGCTTTTTCACCGGGATACCGCTCGATGTCCTGGATGAGATCGCCAACCGCGTAACTGCCCATGACCTCGGTCATGCGCAGCTGGGTCTGCACGTGGGCATGCACCAGCGCGTTGGTGTCTTGCACCATGTCGCCGTATTCGCCGGGAAAACGCTGCGCGTCGGTGCGGTAGCTGATCTCGCCGGCGTCGTGGCGCGCGGCCATGCTGCGTTGTGCGGAGATCACTTCCTGCAGGCGCCGCTGCATCTGTTGCATGGCGCGCAACAGTTGTCCGGATTCGTCGTTGTTGGTGGGGGTGTCCTGGCTGCGCAGGTCGCCGTCGTTGATGCGCTCTGCCAGGCGCAGCGACTGGCGCAGCGGCAACACCACGCTGCGGGTGAGCAGGAAGGCGATGGCCGCGCCCAGCAGCAGGGCGACAACCGTGGAAATCACCATCAGCATCGCAAAACCGCGCGCGGTGGCGACGGCTTGCCTGGCGGTGGCGCGGTTCTTGGCTTCCTGCAGGTCGATGAAGGCATTGATGCTGGCCAGCCAGGCGATAAAGGCCGGGCGTGCTTCCTGCAGCAGGCGCTGTTCTGCATGCGGTTTGTCGGCGGCATCGCGGAATTCCCGAACCTGCGCGACCAGCGGCAGGGTGCGCTGCTCGATGGTCTTGATGTTCTGGAGGATGTCTTTTTCCTTCGCATCGCTCGAGCTGGCGATCATGTCGTCGAGCGGTTGCGCCGAGCGTGCGTAATCGGCAGCGAGCTTGTCGATCGACTGTTCGGCAGCGTGGCGGTCTGCAGGGTCGTCCATCAGCACGACGTCGCGCAGGGCGATCGCGCGGTCGTGGACGCTGCCGCGGAAGTTGATCGCGTAACGCTGCTTGACGCTGTTGACTTCGTTGATGGCGGTGAGCTGCTGGTCGATGCTGCGAACGCGTTGGATGCCCACCACGGTCAGGAGCACCATCAACACGATGATCGCGAGAAAACCAAGGGCCAGGCGCTGTCCAATGCGCAAATTCGGGAAGAAATGCATAGGGGTTCCATCGGAGTTCGACGAGTGGAAGAGCGGGGGAGTCCCGGCAGCTGCAGGGAGATGAATGCGCTCGGGATACCGCAGGAGCCAGCACAACTGCCGCCGCTTCGGAGGTGTCTCGACCTGTTCGTTAGCGACCCCTTCCATTAGAACTGAAGCCGTGGCACCTGGTGGTTCAGGTGCTGGTGGGGCTGCCAGTGCGCGCCGAGACAGCCCATGTCGCTTGCGCCTGTGGCGCTGCAGCGTTTCTCTCCAGTGCCCGTCCCTGCGCTGACGGAGCGTGCGAGAGATCCGGTGTCTTGCTCGCGGGCGTCATCCACTTTGTCGCGATGTTCTGCACGCTAGGCTAGCTGGCGAGTTTGCGTGCGCCATGCAACACGTCGATGCCGAGCCGGCCATGCGGGTTCATCAGGCGTGGGCCGATCTTCGGCATGCCCTGGAACTGCCAAAGATCGGGCGCATGGCGGTGGCGTACGCAACAAAGGCCGCGTCCAGCGTATCGCCACGGGCGATGGCGCTGGCCAGCATATCGCCGCCTGTCACCGGCAGGGTGGCGCCGATTCCGGCCAGTGGCGCAGCGCACCAGGCTGCATCGCCGCTGAGCACGGCGCAGCCGGTATGCCAACGCCGCATGCGTCCCTTGACGCAAGGCGCGTCTGTACGAGCGTGCGCTGCCATGGGGCCATCAGCCGATGTTACGTGTCCTGCAGCACGCGTGGCGCAGCTGCGCCTTCGCCACGCGCGAATGCCTGGCGGCTTGGCGGCCGCAGCGATAGCGCGCTGTTGTGCAGCTGGCAACATGGCATGGTTGTATACGCAGGCCAAGGGCCAGTGCGGCCGTGGCGCACGCTGCACGCTGTCGCACACGCGGCAGTGGACGCTGCCCGGTTCAGTCACTGCGTCCGAGGTGGCTGGACGCCAACTGCCATAGGCCAGATGATGGGCGCCCGCGTGCGCACTTGGTCTCGCCGACAAGTGCTGCACATCTGGCTAACCTGGTCTTTTCGATGGTTGAAAGCGATGTACGGATGGGGGATGGATAAGCGCACGGCTGCGGCCGTGCACGGTGCGTGCTGCAGCGGCGGCCTGCGCTCGGATGCAGTGCAGGCACGCACCCGATGAATACGCGATTTCCGCACGGCGATAGCGTCATGGCGCAGGCGGTGCGCGACCACGACTGGGCTGCAAGCCTGCTGGGACCCACCACGCACTGGCCATCGCCGCTGCGTAACGCCGTCGATCTGATGCTCGGCTCGCCCGAGAGCATGTATGTGGTGTGGGGCGATGCGCTGACCTTCTTCTACAACGATGCCTATGCGCCGATCCTGGGGCCGCGCCAGGTGCAGGCACTGGGCGCGCCGCTGCGTGAATTGTGGGCCGATGCGTGGGAAGCCGTGCGCGAGCCGATCGAGTCAGCGTTCGCAGGGCAGGCGTCGCGCTTCGAGGAATTGCCGATCGGCATGAACCGCTACGGCGTGCCGGAGCAGACCTGGTGGACGTTCTCGTTCTCGCCGATCTATCTGGACGATGGCCAGGTGGGCGGTGCGTTCTGCGTCACCAATGAGGTCACCGCACGCAAGCTGGCGCAGGCGCGGCTGGCCGACGAACACGAGCGCTTGATCCGTCTGTTCGAGCAGGCGCCGATGTTCATGGCATTTTTGAGCGGGCCGCAGCATCGGGTGGAGTTCGTCAACCCGTGCTATTCGCGTTTGATCGGCCATCGCGATGTGGTCGGACGCTCGCTGGCCGAGGCGCTACCGGATGCGGTGGAGCAGGGCCATCTACGACGTCTGGATGAGGTGTATCGGTCTGGGCGTGCGTTCTCGGCCAATGCGCTGCCGTACAACGTACAGGCCGTGCCCGGCGGGCCCAGCGAACGGCGCCTGCTGGATCTGGTCTATCAGCCGATTGCCGGCGCCGATGGCACCATCTCCGGCATCTTCGTGCAGGGCCTGGACATCACCGACCGCATCAGCCTGGAACGTGCGGTGCGCGAGGCCGAGGTACGCAACCGGCAGATCCTGGACAGCGTGATGGACTACGCCATCATCGCCACCGACATGCACGGGCGGGTGACGTCATGGAATGAAGGTGCCCGGCGCATTCTGGGGTGGAGCGAGGCCGAGATGCTCGGTCAATCGCTGCAGCGTACATTCACTCCGGAAGACGTCGAGCGAGGCCAGATCCTGATCGAAGCCGCTGCGGCACTGGAAAGCGGCAGCGGCATGGACGAGCGCTGGCACGTGCGCAAATCCGGCGAGCGGTTCTGGGCCAATGGCTCGCTGATGGTGTTGCGCGAAGAGACCGGCGAAGCCATCGGGTTCGTCAAGGTGCTGCGCGACCGCACGGCCGAGCGGCTGGCCAGCGAAGCCTTGCGCAACAGCGAGCGACGCCTGGATGCGCTGGTCCGTGCATCCTCGCAATCGATTTTTTCCGCCAGCGCAGACTGGCGCGAACTGCGCCAATTGGTGGGCGATGGCGTATTGAACGAGGCGCTCTCCGCCACGTCCCACTGGCAGGCGACGGTGCATCCGGACGACCGCGCGCGGCTGGCGGACGTGCTCGCGCAGGCCACTGCCAACAAGTCTGGCGTGGATGTGGAATACCGCCTGCTGGGCGCAGACCGGCGCGTGGGCTGGACCTTGATGCGCGCGATTCCGCTGCTGGACGAGCGCGAGCGGATCGTCGAGTGGTTCGGCACCTCTGCCGACATTACCGACAAACGCGTGGCCGAAGAGCAGCTGCGTCAGCTCACCGAAACGCTGGAAGAGCGCGTGCGCGAACGCAGCGCAGCGTTGCTGCTGGCCGAAGAAAAACTGCGTCAGAGCCAGAAGATGGAAGCGGTAGGGCAACTGACCGGCGGGCTGGCGCACGATTTCAATAATCTGCTCACTGCCATCAGCGTTGGCCTGGAACTGCTGCAGACGCGCATCGAACAGGGCAAGTACGACCGACTGGAACGCTATGTGGAGATGGCGCAATCCAGCGCGGCGCGCGCCACCGCCTTGACCCAGCGGCTGCTGGCGTTTTCGCGCCGGCAAACGCTGGCACCGACCGCTCTGGACGTGGAAGCGCTGGTGCGCGGCATGCACGAGATCATTGCGCGCACGCTGGGGCCATCGATCGCCCTGCAGCTGCGTCCGGCCGACGCAGCGTGGCAGGTGCTGGTCGATGCGCCGCAGCTGGAAAATGCGCTGCTCAATCTGTGCATCAACGCGCGCGATGCCATGCCCGATGGCGGCGAGCTCACCATCAGCCTGCACAATCGCGCGCTGGACGCGACTGCCGCGCAGCAGCTGGAGTTGCCGGCCGGCGATTACGTGTGCCTGAGCGTGCGGGACACCGGCAGCGGCATGACTGCCGAGGTGATGGCCAAGGTGTTCGAACCGTTTTTCACCACCAAGCCCATCGGCCAGGGCACCGGATTGGGCCTGTCGATGATCTATGGCTTCACCCGCCAATCCGGCGGGCATGTGCGTATCGATTCGGAAGTGGGCGTGGGCACCACCATGGCCTTGTACCTGCCACGTTTCACCGGCGTGCCGGCGCAGGACGATGTGGCGCCTGCCGACCGGCCGCTGCAGCGCAACGCCGCGTACAGTTGCACCGTGCTGCTGGTGGAAGACGAAACCGCGATCCGCGTCTTGATCTCCGAAGTGCTCACCGAAGCGGGCTACCGTGTGATCGAAACTGCAGAGGGCAGTGCGGCGGTCGAGCGTTTGCGCTCGCAGGAGCACATCGACGTGCTGGTGACCGACGTTGGCCTGACCGGCGGCCTCAACGGGCGCCAGGTGGCCGATGCAGGGCGGCAATTGCGGCCGGCGCTACCGGTGCTGTTTGTCACCGGCTATGCCGCCAGTGCTGCGGTGGGCGCGGGGCAGCTCGACGATGGCATGGAGGTGTTGACCAAGCCGTTCCAGGCGATCGAGCTGGAGCGGCGGGTGGCGCAGTTGCTGGAGCGACCCACGCAATAGGTGCTGCGGGTGCTGGCTGCGAGTCGCGATTTTCAGTGCGATCGCGTCAGGCATGAGTGTCACTCGGAAGGCGGCGCTACCGAGGCTGCCTCGGTGCGCAGTTGGATCTGCTTACAGCGACGTCTGTACGATGCCCAGCAAATCGCGCAATGAAAATGGCTTGGTCAACAGGTGCATGCCGGTATCCAGAAAATCGGCGCGTTTGGCGATTTCGCCCGCGTAGCCGGTCATGAACACGATGGGCAGCGCGGGGTAAAGGATGCGCGCTTTATCGGCAAGGTCGCGCCCGTTCATGCCGGGCAGGCAGATATCGGACAGCAGCAGGTTGAATGGACATGCGCGGGTGAGCTGCGTCAGTGCTTGCTCGGCGTCGGCGGATGCTATGACGTAGTAGCCCCCGTCACCCAGAATGTCTGCAGCCATTTCGCGGATTGCGTCGTCGTCTTCGACCAGCAGGATGCGTGTGTTGGGTAGTGCATAAGTCACTGCGGTTCTCGATCGATCGCACTAGGTGCGGTGTGCTTCTTGAAGCAAGGTAGGCGCGGTGGTGTGATGGAGGTGTTGGATGGCGTCAGACGGTGTTGTGCAGCCCGTTTGCGCATTCGTCCAACGGCGGCCGACGGTGCAAGCAGGCCTGTCGGATCGGTGTTGCGACCATGGTCACGTCGGCGATTGCCGCATGGCGTCAAGCAGAGCAAGCTGATGAATTCAGTCGTGCGCGTACTGCCTCATCACGTCCGCGTGATAAATTCAGGTCCATGAAGAATGTGAAGCCGATGACCGCGAACCGCATCACCACTGGCAGCACCGGGCTCGACACCATCTTGCGCGGTGGCCTGCCGCCCAATCGGTTGTACCTGCTCGAAGGCCAGCCTGGCTCCGGCAAGACGACAATCGCGCTGCAATTCCTGCTGGATGGAGCGGCCAAGGGCGAAAGCTGTCTGTACGTGACCTTGTCTGAAACCATCGACGAGCTCACCGAAGTGGCTGCATCGCACAACTGGTCGCTGGACGCGCTGCATATTTTCGAGCTGGCCTCTGCCGAGGCGTTTCTCGGCGACGGGCGACAGCAATCCATCCTGCACCCGTGGGAAATGGAGCTGGATGGCACCATCAAGCTCATCCAGGCCGAAGTGGACCGGGTCAAGCCGACGCGGGTGGTGTTCGATTCGCTGTCCGAGTTGCGTCTGCTGGCACAGGATTCGCTGCGCTATCGTCGCCAGGTGTTGGCGCTCAAGCAGTATTTCGCGCCGCGCAACATCACGGTGTTTCTGGTGGACGATCTCACCGGCGAGAACGGCGAGCGCGATGCGCATCTGCACAGCTTGTGCCACGGGGTGATATCGCTGGAGCGCATGACACTGGACTTCGGCGCGGCGCGGCGGCGCATGCAGGTGCAGAAGTTGCGTGGCGTCAATTTCATCGCCGGTTACCACGATCTGACCATCACCACCGGCGGCATGCGCATTTATCCGCGTCTGATCGCTTCCGATCACCATACCCCGTTCATCGGCGACCCGGTGCCGAGCGGAGTGGCGCGCATCGACGCATTGCTGCACGGCGGTCCGTTGCGCGGCACCAGCACGCTACTCACCGGGCCCGCCGGCTCGGGCAAGACCAATCTGGCGTTGCAGTTCGTGGTTGCGGCGTGCGAACGCGGCGAGCATTGCTGCATGCTGGAGTTCGACGAGCGCACCGGCACGTTGTTGAAGCGCGCCGAAGGACTGGGCATGGATCTGCGCAAATATCTGGATTCGGGCCTGTTGGAGCTTCACCAGATCGACCCGGCCGACCTCACGCCGGGAGAGTTCGCCTGGGCGGTGCGTGCTAGCGTGGAGGAGCGTGACTGCCGCATCCTGGTGATCGACAGCCTCAACGGTTATCTGGCGTCGATGCCGCAGGAAAAACAGTTGATGTTGCAGATGCACGAGTTGTTGTCGTATCTCAACCAAAGCGGCGTGACCACGTTTCTGATCAACCCGCAGCAGGGATTGGTCGGCAGCATGGCCACCAGTAGCACCCTCAATGTCTCCTACATGGCCGACACCGTCATCCTGCTGCGCTTTTTCGAGGCCAAAGGACGCATTCGCAAGGCGTTGTCGGTCATCAAGAACCGCAGCGGCGCACACGAAGATGCGATTCGCGAATTGCGCATCGGCAGCGGCGGCCTGCAGCTGAGCGAGCCGCTGGATAAATTCCACGGCGTGTTGACCGGTACGCCGCAGTTCGTTGGAGAGGAAGAACCGTTCCTGGATCGTCCCTTTGACTGTCTGTGACCCTGACGGTTCCATCGTTCACATCATCGCGCCATTCGGACGCGATGCGCAAAGCATCGCCGGCATCGTCGGCGAACGTGGGCTGACGCGTCGGGTCTACGCGACGCTGGCTGCGCTGGCAGGCGATCTGCACGACGCCTCCGGCGTGGTGGTGCTGACCGAAGAAGCGATCAGCGGCGACCTGCATGCGCTGTCGCACATCCTGCAAGGCCAGCAGGCCTGGTCGGACATTCCGTTCGTGCTGTTGCGCACGCCGCGTGGTGCGCACAACCGGCGGCAGGTGCAACTGCCGGCGGAGATGACCAATGTCATCGAGCTGGAACGGCCGCTGAGTTCGGCCTCGCTGTTGAGCGCCATCTCCACTGCGTTGCGCTCGCGGCAGAAGCAGTTCGTGATCCGCGACCAGCTGACGCAGCTGGCCGAAGGCCGCGCCGCGCTGGCACAGAGCGAAGCCGAACTGCGCCGCGTGACCGATGCCTTGCCGGTGCTGATCGCCTTCATCGACAAGAACATGGTGTACCGCTTCGCCAATCGTTCCTACGAAGACTGGATCGGCGTGTCGCCAGCGAATGTGATCGGGCGGCCGCTGACGGATGTGGTGGGGCCGGCAGTGGTCGGAGAGCGCCGCGCCTGGATCGAGGCCGCCTTGGCCGGGCAGAGCCTGACGATCGAAACCAGCTGGCCGCATGCCGACGGACGCCGCCGCGATGCGGAAATCCGCTACATTCCGCGCTTCGATGCGGACGGCCAGGTGGATGGATTCCATGTGTTCGCTACCGATGTGACCACGCGCGCGCTGGCGCTGGAATCGATCCAGCAACAGGCGAGCGTGCTGGAAGCCAAGGTGATCGAACGCACCGCCGAGTTGCAGCAACAGATGCTGGCGCGCGAATCCAGCGAAGCGGCGCTGCGCCAGGCCCAGAAGATGGAGGCGGTGGGCCAGCTCACTGGCGGCATCGCGCACGATTTCAACAATATGCTGACCGGCATTCTGTCTGCGCTGGATCTTGCTCGGCTGCGCATCGATCAAGGCCGCACCGAAGGGTTGGGGCGCTTTCTGGATGTGGCCTCGGCGTCGGCATTGCGCGCAGCCGCGCTCACCCAGCGCCTGCTGGCATTTTCGCGCCGGCAGTCGCTGGAAGCACGGCATCTGCAATTGAACGATCTGGTGGTCTCGCTGCAGGAGTTGCTGACGCGCACGCTGGGCGAATCGGTGCGCCTGGAGACGGATCTGCAAACGGATATGCCGCCAGCGTACGTCGACGAAAATCAGCTGGAAAGCGCGTTGATCAACCTGGCCATCAACGCGCGCGATGCCATGCCCGATGGTGGGCTGCTGCGCATCGCGACGCGGCACCTGCAGGTGGACGACCAGCCATTGGAGCTCGGGAGGGGCGTCACCTTGACGCCGGGGAACTACGTGGTGGTGTCGGTTGCCGATACCGGAGCCGGTATGCCGCCGGACGTGCTGGAGCGCGTGTTCGAGCCGTTCTACACCACCAAGCCGATCGGCCAGGGCACCGGTCTGGGCATGTCGATGATCTATGGTTTCATGCAGCAGTCCAACGGCCAGGTGAGGGTGGAATCGCAGCCGGGCGCGGGCACCACGGTGAGCCTGTATCTGCCCGCCGGGGTGGCCGTGCAAAGCGCGCTGCCGCCGACGCAGAGCGATGCGGTGCTGGCCGGGCAGGGTCAGCAGGTGCTGGTGGTGGAAGACGACGAACAGGTGCGGCTGCTGGTCACCGAATTGCTCGGCGAGCTGGGCTACCAGGCCGAGGTGGTGGCCGATGCGGACGCGGCGCTGCCGATTCTGGCCTCGCCACGACGGATCGACCTGCTGGTCACCGACGTGGGCCTGCCCGGCCTCAACGGACGCCAGCTGGCCGAGATCGCGCGGCAGTCGCGACGCGATCTGCCGGTGATCTTCATGACCGGCTATGCGGAAACGGCGCGCGACCGTGGCGAGTTTCTCGGCGAGGGCATGAGCATGATCGCCAAACCATTCACGCTGGGCGAATTCAGCGGAAAGCTACACGAAGTGCTGGGGCCGTCGGCCTGAGAGCGGCTAACGCAACGTCGCGATTCGCCGGCTAGGCGAGGACCACACTTGTGCATCTGGGTGTACAAGTGCCCGTGTTCTCTCGGAGCACTGGCCACGCCCGCTTCGGGGCTGCGCAATCCTATGGTCAGCTGCACGAAGGTTGTCAGGCCAGCGTGAGAAGCGGTCGTGCGGTGATGCGCGTGCCATGCAACTGCACGGCAACATGCGTATCGTCTGATTGAGCGATGCGATTGAGATGGATTGTGTGCACGAGTGCCGCACATATTGCGCGAAGCGGCGACGTGCCTGCTGCACGCGCGGTTCCATCGCACTGCGTTGCAACCATCACCCATGAGGTCCAACCATCCAGGAGTCGATTCCTCAGCGCGCACCGCGCTTGGACTGGCGCGTGCTGGCCATCGATTCCGCCACCGCGATCTTGTCTGCCACCGCTTTCTGCATCGGTGAGCCGGTCTCCAACAAGCTGTGTAGATGGCGCCATTGCGCGGTGGCAGCGGCGAAGTCCTGCTGCTGAAAATCGCTGATGCCCAACAGCCACAGGCCGCGCTGGTTGTCCGGCTCGCGTGCGATGACCTGCTGCAGTCGCGCGCGCGATGCGGCATCGATGGCGAAGTCGCTGTGCGTGGCCATATCGGCCGCCACCCAGCCGACAATGGCGGCGCTGATATCGGGAGCAATCTTCAGCGCTTGCGCATACGCCGCTCGCGCATCGGCGGGGCGGTCGTTCTGCTCGTCCGTTTTGGCTTGTTGCATCCAACGCTCCAGCGCCTGTTCCGGCGTTTCGGCAGCGGTACTTGTGGCTGCAGACGGTGCCTCTGACGCAGCTTGCGGTGGCTGCGAGGCATACACGCGCGTGGCGATCGCCTCCGGCGCGCCCACCAGCCGATACAACCCGGCCGTGGCTAGCGGCAGTCCCAGTGCCAGCAACATCGGCACGCTGTAGCGCGCGTTGCCAGTGCGGGCCGGACGGCGCAGCAGTGGCAGCAACAACAGCAGCAAGGCCAACGCCACCAGTGCTGCACTTGCGAGATAGAAACCCGTCATCACCACTCTTCCTCCGCCTGCGGCGCCACCGGCGTCCCGGCGCGTGCACGTTTGCGCACGGTGTGGATCACCACGCCCGCACCGGCAACCAACATCAGCACCGGCCCGAACCACAGCAGCCAGGTAGCGCGCTTGACCGGTGGGTCGTACAGCACGAAATCGGAATAGCGCTCGACCATGTACTGCTTGATCTGCGCATCGCTCTTGCCGGCCTGCAACTGCGCGAACACCTGATGACGCAGATCGCGTGCAAGGCTGGCGTTGGAATCGGCGAGGTTTTCGTTCTGGCACACCAGGCAACGCAACTGTGCGGTCAAACGTTGATAGCGCGCTTCGTCGCCGCGGTTCTTGAACGGCAGCGGGTCCACGGCCTGTGCCGCGAGCGAAGGTGCAAGCAGCACGCCAAGCAGCAACACCAGCAACAGGCGCACACGCCGCCCTTGCGTGCGCCAGTGCCAGCGCCAATGCCACAGCGCTGCGTGGCAAGACCCGATCACGGCGCGCCCTTGGGCAGCGCGGCGATGGCCGGCAGCAACGCATCGTCGATGACATCCGGGGTCAGCACGCCGATGTACTTGTAGCGGATCACGCCCTGCGCATCGATCAGGAACGTTTCCGGGGCGCCGTAGACGCCGAAGTCGATGGCGGTCTGGCCAGCTTCATCGGCGATCACCACCGCATACGGGTTGCCCAATCGTCCCAGCCAGGCGGTCGCATCGGCCGGTGCGTCCTTGTAGTTGTAGCCGATCAAGGGAACCCCTAGGCGGCTGGCCTGCGCCATCAGCACCGTGTGCTCGTGCACACATTCGGCGCACCAACTGCCGAACACGTTGAGGACGTATGGCTTGCCCAGCAACTGGTCGCGGCTCACGCGTTGTTCGGGATGATCCAGCTGCGGCAGCGAGAAGGCCGGCGCCGGCTTGCCGATCAACGGCGAGGGCACATCACGCGGGTTGTGCTGCATCGTCCACGCGATGCCGAAGCCGAACAGCGCCGCCAGCAACAGGAAGCCCAGCAAGGGTAGTAGACGATTCACGGGTGCGATTCCTGTGCGATGACGATAGCCGGATGCGACGCAGATGCGGCCGATCCGTCTGCAGTCGCCGGCGCCCGAAAGCGGCGTGCGCAGGCGCTGACGAAACCGCCCAACATCATCAGCAGGCCACCGGCCCAGATCCAGCGAATGAAGGGTTTGTAGTACAGCCGCAGCGTCCAGTCGTTTTCGATGTGCTGGTCGTCCAGCGGTTCGCCCAGCGCCACATACAGATCGCGGGTAATGCCGGGGTCGATCGCCGATTCGGTCTGGATCCGCTCGCTGCTGTACAGGCGTTTTTGCGGATGCAAGTGCGCGACTGCTTGGCCGTCGCGGCTCACCTGCACGCTGCCTTGTTCGGCCTTCCAGTTCGGCCCGTCCACCAGCTGTACGCCATCGAAGCGGAAACTGTAGCCGGCGATCAGCGCGCTTTCGCCAGGCGACAGCCGCACATCGCGTTCCACCGACAGGCTGTCGGACACCAGCACACCGGCCACGAACACCGCCACGCCTGCGTGCGCGATTAGCATGCCGGCCATTTCAGCCGGAAAGCGCCGCCCGCGCGGCATGTCGCGCCAGCGTTTGATCACGTACAGCGCGGTGCCCGCTGCCACCCATGCGGCGACCCCCATGCCGGCGATCGCCCTGGCCTGACCATCGGCAAACACGCTACCGACCAATGCGCAGGCAATTGCGGCGATGCCGGCACGCGTGCCCAGCGCCGTCAACGGTGCAGCGTCGGCCTTGCCCCAGCGCAGGTACGGGCCGAACGGCAGCAACAGCACGACCGGCAACATCAACAACGGAAACAGCAAGCCAAAGTAGGGCGGCCCCACCGACACCTTGCCCAGGCCGAAGGCGTCGGCGATCAGCGGGAACAAGGTGCCCAGCAAGACCATCGCCGTGGCCACGGTGAGCAGCAGATTGCCGATGAGAATGCCGGTTTCGCGCGAGGCGGCGGCGAACGGTTTGCCGCTGGCGATCTTGGGCGCGCGCAGTGCATACAACAGCAACGAGCCGCCGACCACCGCAACCAGGAAGATCAGGATGTACAGGCCGCGGCGCGGATCGGCAGCGAAGGCATGCACCGAGGTCAGCACGCCCGAGCGCACCAGGAAGGTCCCCAGCAACGAGAGCGAAAACGCCAGGATCGACAGCAGGATGGTCCACGCGCGCAGGCTGCCGCGTTTTTCGGTGACTGCCTGGGTGTGGATCAACGCGGTGCCGACCAGCCAGGGCATGAAGCTGGCGTTTTCCACCGGGTCCCAGAACCACCAGCCGCCCCAGCCCAATTCGGCATACGCCCACCAACTGCCGGCGACGATGCCCGCGGTCAGGCAGGCCCAGGCTACATTGGTCCAGGGCCGCGCCCAGCGCACCCAGGCCTGTTCCAGTTCGCCGCCGAGCAACGCCGCCACCGCGAACGCGAACGCCACCGAAAACCCGACATACCCGGTGTACAGCACCGGGGGGTGGAAGGTCATGCCCGGGTCCTGCAGCACCGGATTGAGTTCGTTGCCATCCAGCGGAATCGGCGACAGCCGCCCGAACGGATTGGAGGTCAGCAGGATGAAGGCCAGAAAGCCCACCGAGATCAGCCCCAGCACCGCCAGCACGCGAGCGGCGAAATGCTGCGGCAGATGCCGGCTGAAAGCGGCCAGCAGCACCGTCCAGGTCGCCAGGATGGCGATCCACAGCAACAACGAGCCTTCGTGCGCGCCCCACACGGCGGCGACGCGGTAATACCAGGGCAGGGCGATGTTGGCGTTGGCGGCGACGTAACTCACCGAAAAATCCAGCGACAACAACGACCAGGCGAGCAGGCCGAACGCCATCCATACGAACACGGCCTGGCCAACCGCCGCGGGCCGCGCGATCCCCATCAATGCGGTGTTGCCGCGCCACGCACCGATCAACGGCAACACGCCCTGGGCAAGCGATAACAAGAGCGCCAGGATCAATGCGATCTGGCCGAGTTCAGGCGTCATGGGCGAGTCGCAAGGTCAAACGGAAAGGAATCATCGACGTGCTTGGCGCCAAGCGGCAGCGCGTCAACGCGGCGCGGTCAGCGGTGCGACGGTGGCGGGAATCGGCTTGCCGAGGTGGCCCTCTGCCATCGCGTCCTTCAGCTCTTTCGGCATGTAGGTTTCGTCGTGCTTGGCCAGCACTTCGTTGGCGACAAAGCGCCCGTCCTGCATGCGCCCGTTGGCGATGACCGATTGGTTGTCGCGAAACAGGTCCGGAAGAATGCCGGTGTAGTCCACCTGGGTGGCGGCGTTTTTATCGATGACGGTGAAGCTGACTTTCAGTGAAGCGCTGTCGCGCTGGATCGAGCCGGCCTTGACCATGCCGCCGAGCCGGAACTGCTGATAGCCGGCGGCATCGCCCGCGCGGATCTGGCTGGGCGTGAACAGGTAGCTCATGTTTCGCTGCAGCGCGAACACGATGAGCATGACGGCCAGCGCGGCGGCGGCGAGTACGCCGATCACCAGCCAGAGGCGTTGTTTGCGTGTGGCATTCATGGCGCGTCCCGTTCCAGCGCTGGAGCGGGCTGATCGCGCGGACGCCGCGGGGTTTGCCGCTGCAACTGGCCACGCAGTTCGCGTGGCAGACGCCTGCGTCGTAACCATGGCGCTGCCAGATCGGCCAGCAGCACCAGTACGAACAACGCATACGACGTCCACACGTATTGGCCGTAGCCGCCCATCGCCCAAAAGGTGCTCATGCGGTGCGTTCCGTCAACACGATGCGGCGGACCCAGTCCTTGCCGCTTTCCAGCGCCAGCAAGTCCACGCGCACGCGGCCGCACAGGCTGGCGACGTAGTAGCACTTGGTTGCCAGCATCATGGTCAGCAGCGGCCACAGCATGTCCGCGCCCATCTTGGAGGGGCCAAGCAGACGCACGGTGGAGCCCTGATGCAGCGTGTTCCACCACACCACCGAGTAATGCACGATCGGCAGATTCACCAGGCCCACCAGTGCGAGCAAACCGGCCGCGCGCATCGCCTGACGGCGGTCTTCCACTGCGTAATACAGTCCCAGCACGCCCAGGTACAAAAACAGCAGCAGCAACTCGGAGGTGAGCCGCGCATCCCAGGTCCACCAGGTGCCCCACATCGGCTTGCCCCACAGCGCGCCTGTGCACAGGGTGATGAAGGTGAACGCCGCGCCGATCGGTGCCGACGCCATGGTGACCACTTCGGCCAGCTTGATCCGCCACACCAGCGCAACGAACGCCGAAACGCCCATCGCCGCGTAGATGAAAAGACTCATCCAGGCACTGGGCACGTGGATGAAGATGATGCGGTAGGCATCGTGCTGCTGATAGTCCGGCGGTGCCAGCACCAGCCCGCCGTACGCGGCCACCGCGCCGAGCAGCAGGGCCAGCCCCAGCGCCCACGGTCTCACGCTGCCGGCGACACGATAGAAGGTGGGCGGCGAGCTGAGTTTATGCAGCCATAAGGGAATCCACTTCGCCATGCCGATGCCGTCAGTTGGAGTGTTGGGCGTGAGGCGACAACGCCTGCACTGCGGCGCCGGCATTGACCTGCAACTGCCCGTCGGAGACCTTGCTGGTGCGTTGCATGAGCTCGCGCAACGCCTTGGCATCCATCGACGGTTGCAGCGACAGCAGCAGCGCGGCCATGCCGCTGACATGCGCGGTGGCCATCGACGAGCCGGAGGTGAAATCGTAACGGCCGTTCGGCTGCGTGGTCAGGATGTCCTTGCCGGGCGCGCTCAGCACACCCGGCATGGCCGGCGTTGCGCTGCCGCTACGCACGACCAGCACGCCGGGCACGTCGTTGGGAAACCCGTCCAGACGCCCGTTCGGCGGCATTGCCGCCACCACGATGCGTCCCTGTTGCACCAACTGCTGCAACATCTTGCTCAGCAGCGGATCGGCTGGGCCGCCCAGGCTCAGGTTGATGACGCGCGCGGAGCTGTTGTTGATCGCCGCCAGCGCCTTGGCCAGGGTGAAGGTGTTGCAGCGTGCGGTGGCACCGACCGTGGGCGCGTACCAGCAGGCCTTGTAGACGCTCAACATGGCTTTGGGTGCCATGCCGACGATGCCCTGGTGATTGTTGCTGCCGGCAGCAATGATGCCGGCCACTTCGGTGCCATGCGAATCGCTGCTGGTCATGACCGGTTTGTCATCGACCAGATCGTGCACGTCGCGAATGCGCGCTTTCAGATCGGGAT
>NZ_FLTX01000005.1 GCF_900092025.1 Xanthomonas bromi | reverse complement strand
CCGCTTTCGCGGGGCTTTTGCCGTTTCGATCACGCATCAGCCGATCAGGCGAACGGGTCCTGCAGCACCATGGTGTGGTCGCGATCCGGGCCGGTGGAGACAATGCTGATCGGGCAGCCGGCCAGTTCTTCCAGCGCGCGCAAGTAGGCGCGGGCAGCGACCGGCAACTTGTCCCATTCGGTGATGCCGTGGGTGTTCTCGGTCCAGCCCGGGAACTCCAGGTACACGGGCGTGCATTCTTCCCAGCCCTGCGCGTCCAGCGGTGCGTATTCGGTGCGCTTGCCGCGGTATTCGTAGGCGATGCAGACCTTGAGCTTTTCCATGCCGTCGAGCACGTCGAGCTTGGTGATGCACAGGCCGGAGATGCCGTTGATGGCGACCGCACGCTTGAGCGCGACAATGTCCATCCAGCCGCAGCGACGCGGGCGGCCGGTGGAGGCGCCGTACTCGGCGCCGCGGTCGCGGATGCCCTGGCCCACTTCGTCGTCCAGCTCGGTCGGGAACGGACCACCGCCTACGCGGGTGGCGTAAGCCTTTGCGATACCGAGCACGTAGTCGATGGCATCGGCGCCCACGCCGGTGCCGGCCAGTGCGCCGCCCACGGTGGTGTTGGAGCTGGTGACGTACGGGTAGGTGCCGTGGTCGATGTCCAGCAACGCGCCCTGGGCGCCTTCGAACAGCACGCGCTTCCCCTGCTTGCGCAGGTCGTGCAGGATGCCGGCCACGTCGGACTTCATCGGCTGCACGTAGTCGCCGAAGGCCAGCGCTTCGTCGTAGGTCTTCTGGAAATCGACCGCTTCCACGCCCAGGTACTTGGTCAGCACGAAGTTGTGGTAATCCAGCGCGGTGCGCAGCAGCTCTTCCAGCTGCGGCGGGTAATGCAGGTCGGCGATGCGGATACCGCGACGCGCCACCTTGTCTTCGTACGCCGGGCCGATGCCGCGACCGGTGGTGCCGATGGCCTTGCCGCCGGCCGCCTTTTCGCGCGCCTGATCCAGGGCGATGTGGTACGGCATGATCAACGGCGCGGCCGGGGAGATCTTCAGGCGCGAACGCACTTCCACGCCGGCGTCTTCCAGCTCGCTGATTTCCTTGATCAACGCGGCCGGGGAGATCACCACGCCATTGCCGATCAGGCACAGCGCGTCGTCGCGCAGGATGCCGGACGGAATCAGATGCAAGACGGTCTTCTTGCCATTGATGACGAGCGTGTGGCCGGCGTTATGGCCACCCTGGAAGCGGACCACCGCACCGATTTCTTCGGTGAGCAGATCGACGATCTTGCCTTTGCCTTCATCGCCCCACTGGGCACCGAGCACGACAACTGACTGACCCATGACGGGTGAACTCCTAAAGTTTTACTGCGGCCATCGGGGCCGCGGGATGGGACCGACGCAGGGCTGGCAGCGACACCTTGCGCGCGGCTCCATCGGGGAGCGTTGCAGTGGCGCGACAGCCCTGACACGGAAAAAGCCGAACGGAGTGCTCTGGTTGGAGCGTGCCCGGCCGGCTTTGGTGCATTATCCGGGTTTCCGGTGACCTGCACTACCCTTTCGGACGACGTCTGCTGGAGAGCCTGGCACACAGAGCTGACAGGACCTCACGAAAACTGCTGGGGCCAATCGTTGCCGGAGCAGATGGTTGAAGGCCGGGCGCGGTAGCGATACCTAGCGCCTGGGCCGTGCGCTGGCGCCAGAGCCATCAATCGCCACCGGCTCACGTCATTGCTGGACACCCGACAGGTAGACCGCCGCGCCCAGGAATCCCTCCTCAGCGCCGCACCATCCACAACGCCGTCGCACCCAGCACCAATGGGACGCCTCCGATGGCGCGCAGCTGCGCGGTGGGCAGGCTGAACAGCTGCTCGACCATGCGCTTCCAGGCGACCGGCATGGTGAACAGCAGCAGGCCTTCGATGACGACGATCAGGCACAGGGCGGAGAGGAACTCTTGCATGACCAACACCATAACAATCTGGACGATGCAGTGTGAGGGAAAAATCGTCCCACACGCCCTGCGTCTCGAAGTGCAAGGCCGCAATGCGCATACGCAGGACCACGATGACGCCCTGGCTGCTTCCGCAAAGAAGCCAATACCCAAACCAGCATGTTTTAGACACCGCGCGGCGGTAGATCCATGCATGACCGGCTGCAAAGCACACCAACAAAAACGCCCGCATCTGCGGGCGTTTTTGCATTCTCAGGACGCGATCAACGATCGTTCTTGAGGTACTGCAGGAACGGGTCGTTCTTGTCCAGCACCACCACGCCATTGCCGTCGGTCATGGACTCGCGGTAAGCCTCCAGGCTGCGGTAGAAGGCGTAGAACGAGGGGTCCTTGGAGCCCGCCTGGCCATAGATCTGCGCAGCCTGCGCATCGCCCTCGCCCCGCAGCTTCTGTGCGTCGCGCTCGGCATCGGCCTTGATCACCGTGCTCTCGCGGTCGGCCTGGGCACGGATGGTCAGCGCCTGCTCTTCGCCTTCGGCGCGCAACTTGCTGGCTTCCTGCTTACGCTGGGCGCGCATGCGCTCGTAGACGTCGGTGATCACCTGGCTGTCGGTGGGCAGGTCGATCTGCTTGATGCGCAGGTCGGTGATCTGCATTCCCAGGCCCTTGATCGCGCCGTTGATGCCCTTGAGCTGGTTGGCGATCAATTCGCTACGGTCGCCGGAGACCAACTGCTGCAGGGTGCGCGAGTTGATCTGGTTGCGCAGCGAGTCGGTGATGATCGGCGCCAGGCGCGAGTTGGCCACCGACTCCTCGCCACCGGTGGCGCGATAGAACGCCCGCACATCGGAGATGTAGCCGATGGCGAAGAAGTCCACGCTCACGTCTTTCTGTTCGGCGGTGAAGTAACGCGCCGGGGCGGTATCGAGCACCTGGAAGCGGCGGTCGAACACGCGCACTGTTTCCACCACCGGAATCTTGAAGTGCAGGCCGGGCTTGAGGTCGGCACGCACCACACGGCCCAGGTTGAGCACCATGGCGGTCTGGTCCTCGCGCACCACGAAGACCGAGCCCATCAGGGTCAGCAACACGGCGACGATCAGGCCGATAACTAGCGAATTCTTCATTATTCGGTTCCCTCACGGCCGGTCGGGCGCGGCCCGCGTTCCGGGTTGCGGATGGCCTCGCTGCTGGCGCTTTGCGGCGGATTCAACAGCACGTCCTGCGGCACCATCGACGGCATGCCGCCATTGCCCGCATTGCCGCCGGTGTTGGCTGACTTGCCGGCATCGGCCGGTAGCGGCACATAGATGACCTGGCGGCCATCGCTGCCGATCACCTTGCGGTTCTCCGACAACACCTTCTGCACCGTTTCCAGCCACAGGCGCTTGCGGGTGACTTCCGGGGCGCCGGCGTACTGCTCCTGCAACAGGGTGAAGCGGTCGGCGTCGCCCTCGGCCTTGGAGATCACCGCCTGCTTGTAGCCCTCGGCGCCGGTCCGGGTGCGTGCACCCTGGCCGCGCGCTTCCGGCACCACTTTGGCGGCATATGCTTGCGCTTCGTTGATGAGGCGCTCGCGCACCTGCTGGGCACCGTTGACCTCGTCGAAGGCCGGCTTCACTTCTTCTGGCGGACGCGCGTCCGGCAAGGTCACGCCGGTCACGGACAGGCCGGTGTTGTAGGCGTCCAGCGCCAGCTGCAGACGGTCCTTGGAGGCGATCGCCAGCGGGCCGCGGTTGTTGAGCACGGTATTGAGGTCGGACCGCCCCACCTGCTCACGCACGGCACTTTGCGCGGCCTGCTCCAGCACCAGATCGGCATTGCGCGAGCCGAACAGGTACTTGCGTGGGTCGCTGATCTGGTACTGCACGTTGAGCGAGACGTTGACGATGTTCTCGTCGCGCGTCAGCACCGGCACCTGGTTACTGAAGGTCTTGATCTCAGTGGCATTGACCTTGCGCACCGACTCGATCGGCCAGGGCAGCTTGAAGTTGGGGCCGGGCTGCAGGATGCGCGAGAACTGGCCGAAGCGCAGCACCACGCCACGCTGCTGCTCGCCGATGAGCTGGAAGCTGGAGAACAGCACCATCAGCACCACCGCGACCAGGATCCAGCGCCCCACGCCACCGTCGAACAGTTCTTTCAACGGGGCGGGCAGATTGCCCCAGCCACCACCGTTGCCGCCCCCGCGCGGCCCCCAGGACCTGCGACGGTTGGGATCCGGGCCGTCTCCGCCCTTGTTGCCGGGTGTGTTCCAGGCCATGCACGCTCCATGATCGAGGGGCTGTGCGGGCCAGTCCCGCAGTGCCGCCGTGTTGTTTGATTCGCCGATTCTACTAGATGGGGCAGACACACCGTTTTGAAAGACCCGGTGTGATGCATTGTTGGTTTAGCCGGCGGGGCGGATTGGGCGGCCCGGGAAACACTGCGGCGGTTCACGGGAGTGGGACGGTGCGCCGGGCCAGGTGTCCGCGTGGCGTGTGACGACCGTGGTGAGAGTCACCACCCGCCGGGAGGCCGAGTCCTCATCGTGTTGGTCGCAGCCGGGCCACCGATCGGGTCTTGGCTGGATGGAATCCCATTGCCGAGTCCGTGGCAAACCGGTTGGGTCCAGGTGTGGCGCGATGAAGCGTGCAGGCCTCGGGCCATGACTGACCTGGAACTCGCTGTCGTCCAGCCAGTTGCTGCTCCGAGCCGAGACGTCCCCCGTGCCCATACCACCAACGTCCTTCCTTCAGGAGCGGTCTGCCCTGCCCCCACATCGATCGTCACACCGAGCGACCGATTGCGAAATCCGCCGTCGATCACGCCTCGCCGACGCACTTACGCTGTCGGCGGTTCGTCTTTCTGATTGAACACGCGTTCCATCACTTCCAGCAGTTCGTCTTCGGAAAAGGGCTTGGTGATGTAGGCGCGGGCACCTTGGCGCATGCCCCACATGCGGTCGGTGTCCTGATCCTTGGTGGTGACCAGGATCACCGGAATATGCTGGGTGGTCGGTTCGCGCTTGAGCGTGCGCGTGGCCTGGAACCCGTTGAGGTTAGGCATCACCACATCCATCAGCACCAGATCCGGCAGCGATTGCTTGGCAGCTTCCACGCCGGCAGCCCCATCGGTCGCGGTGATGGTTTCGTGCCCCAGCTTCTCGACGATGCGCTGAATCCCCAGCAGCTGCGACGGCGAGTCGTCGACGATCAGAATGCGTGCCATGTGTTTCCCCTAGTGTGCGCGGCGAGTGTAGTGCGCCCACCGCGCTTTCGGTAGCTGGGCCAAGTTGGTGCTCGATGACTGGCGAGTGCTGCGATGCGCGATGGACTGACGCGCCGTCTTTGCCTGTCGACGAGCGCAGGAGCACTACGTCGGATAGGACACTGTTGGATTCACCGCAGAGGTCAACGGACAGCGCTTCGATTGCCGTCTCGCTCGGGGAAGGGTGGCGCGCAGCGCCGATGAGGGTACGGCGGCGATGCGATGGCGCAGGTGGACATCGCGCAGCACCTCGCAGCGCGACCTTCCCTGATCCCCGCCCGCGCTTGCGGCGCGGGCGCTCCAGGGAACATGCGTCACTGGCGCACTGGCCGCGCCTCCTCGCCCCGCCTGGAACGGGCGTGTTTCCTGCGCTCGCCTGGCGAGCGACGCATCTCGCCTGCGCTGATCAGCTCAGCTGACAGTCTCGCCGAACGCCTTGGCCAAGTTGCGGTATGCCTTTTTCTGCGCGTCGTCGGTCGGGGCCGGGGCCAGGATTTCCAGTTCCACGATCTGGTCGCCCGGGGTGGTCCCGGGCAGGCCACGGCCGCGCAGGCGCAGCTTGCGGCCGGCATCCGAGTCGGCCGGCACCTTCAGTTCGACCGAGCCGCCCAACGTGGGCACGCTGATGGTGGTGCCCAGCGCGGCCTGCCAGGGCATGACCTGCAAGGTGTACAGGATGTTGCGCCCGTCCACCTCGAAGTGCGGATGCGCCGCGTATTCGATCTCCAGCAACAGGTTGCCGCCGCCATTGCCCTGTCCGCTCAGTCGGATCACCTGGCCCGGCTGCACGCCCTTGGGCACGCGCACGTCCAACTGCTTGCCGTTGATGGTGATGCGCACGCTGTCGCCCGAATGCACCGCCTCCAGCGGCACCGCCAGCTTGGCGCGCGTGTCGCCGCGCGCCTGCGGGCCGGCACCTACGCCGGGCCCGGCGCCCGGGCCACGCGGACGGCCGCCGCGCTGGCCGGCGAACAGGCTTTCGAAGAAATCGCTGAAGCCGCCACCGGCGCCGCCGTTGCCGAACACTTCCTCGAAATCGAAGCCCTGCCCGCCGCCGTAGCCAGGCGGGGCCTGGAATTCGTCGCCCGGGCGATAGCCCTGCGCCTTCAACTGGTCGTAAGCCTTGCGCTTTTGCGGGTCGCGCAGCGCTTCGTAGGCTTCGTTGATCGCCTTGAACTTGTCTTCGGCGCCGGCTTCCTTGCTGACGTCGGGATGATATTTGCGCGCGAGCCTGCGGTAGGCGGTCTTGATCTCCGCATCGCCTGCACTGGGCTCCACGCCGAGCGTTGCGTAGTAATCCTTGAATTCCATCTAATCACCTCTGGAAAAAAAACGGCCCGCAGCCAAGGCCACGAGCCAGTTCGAGCGGCCAGCACTCCAGCGGATCGCACCTGTACGGTGCGGGAGGTGCGCGGACCTGCAGCGTACAGGTGTACGTGCAGCGTTCGCATACCAGCCGCGCCCGCAAGACGGTCACGCAACGAAGGTATTGGCCAATCTATTCGCAGCCGGGCGGGCAACCGCGCCTATTCTACGGCGCGGCTGTCGCCGGGGAGCGAAGCCGATGGCTTCGCTCCAGGTCCAGCCTCTTGCAGCGGGCAGTTCCGGCTGACAAAGATGCCGCCGGTGCCACCGGTCGCAGAGCCGGCCTGCGCGCAACGCACAGGCCAGCCAGCTGAGACCGCGCGTTGGTGAAGCGCGCCACCGCTCCATCCGTTGCGCTTACTGCACCGTGCTGCCGCTGCTGTCCTGGCCATTGCCGACCTGGATACGGCGCGGCGTGGCGGCCGGGCGCTTGGGAATGCGGATTTCCAGCACGCCGTTGTGGCCGGAGGCGGTGATGCCATCGGCATCGGCGCTGTCGGGCAAGGCGAACCGGCGATGGAAACTGCCATAGCGGCGCTCGATCCGCGAGAAGCGCTCGGTCTCGGTGCTGGATTCGCTCTTGCGCTCACCCTTGATCGACAAAATGCCCTTGTCCATCTGTACCTCGATCTGGCTCGGATCGATGCCCGGCAAATCGGCGTACAGCACGAAGTGATTGGGCTCTTCCTTGATGTCTACGCGCGGCACCCACTGCGCGGTCGCCACGGCCGACTCGTCGGTGTCGCTGTTCTGCTCGAAGAAGCGATCGAACACATGCTTGATCTCGTTCTGCAGCGCGTGGGTGGGAAATTGGGGATAACGAACGATGTTCATTGCAAGCCTCCAAAGGGTTGATGAGGGCCGGCGACCGCGGCATGCGCAGTTGCGCCGGCCATGAGCGTCAAATAGGCGTGCGCGGACGGATTTCAAGCGCGTTGACGCGCTTTTCCCCCACCGCTTTCTAGAATTCGTTCAGCCACAGGAGCCTGCCGCATGACCATCCACGTTGGTGACCGCATTCCCGAAGTCGTGCTCAAGCGCATGCGCGACGGCATCGAGGCAGTCGACACCCATAGCTTGTTCGCAGGCCGCAAAGTACTGCTGTTCGCAGTGCCGGGCGCCTTCACCCCCACCTGCTCGGCCAAGCACCTGCCGGGCTATGTGGAACACTTCGACGAATTTCGCAAACGCGGCATCGAGGTGCTGTGCACCGCGGTCAACGACCCGTTCGTGATGCAGGCATGGGGACGCAGCCAGCTGATTCCCGACGGTCTGCATCTGCTGCCCGACGGCAACGCCGAACTGGCACGCGCGCTGGGCCTTGAAATCGACGCCAGCGGCTCAGGCATGGGCCTGCGCTCGCGCCGCTACGCATTGTATGCAGACGACGCGGTGGTCAAAGCGTTGTTTGTCGAAGAACCCGGCGAATTCAAGGTGTCTGCGGCCGATTACGTGCTGCAGCACCTGCCGGATTGATCCATCGATTCCCCCGTCCATGTAGAAGGAAAACGGCCAGCCATGTCTAACCAGCCAGCCACCAAAACCCCCGCCGGTATCACCGATACCGCCACCTTGCGCGCACGCGCACGCCAGAGCATCGAAGACGGCGCCATCACCGAGAGTTACCACGCCGATCGCGAGAAGGTGATCGAACTGCTCAACACCGCACTCGCCACCGAATATGTGTGCACGCTGCGCTACTACCGCCACTACTTCATGGCCAAGGGCATGCTTGCCGACGCGGTGAAGGGCGAGTTCCTGGAGCATGCGCAGCAGGAACAGGAACACGCGCACAAGCTGGCCGAGCGCATTGTGCAGCTGGGCGGCGAACCGGACCTCAATCCGGACACGCTGACCAAGCGCTCGCACGCCGAATACAAGGAAGGCACCGATCTGCGCGACATGGTCAAGGAAAACCTGATCGCAGAGCGCATCGCCATCGACAGCTACCGCGAGATGATCGACTTCATCGGCGACAAGGACACCACCACCAAGCGCATTCTCGAAAGCATCCTGGCGCAGGAAGAAGAGCATGCCGACGAGTTCGCCGACATGCTGGAAGGCTGGATCGGCGAGTGAGTGGGGTGCGTCGGTGCAGCGTGCACTGATGTATGTGGCTGCATTGTCGAAGATGCAATAAGAACAGGGCGCCGTTTGGCGCCCTGCTCTTATTTGCAGGCGTGGACGGCCGCACTCATGTTCGGTGTAGGAGCACACCAGGGCGCGACGAAGCGCTATTGGTAAAGCCCCATCGCGCCCAGATGCGCTCCGACACGTGCGGCTATCCCCCACTCAACGCAAGACGCGAAACCGCACCTGGGTCCAGGCGCCATCGCTGGCCATGGCGGTGAGCGTGTGCGCTCCCACGTCGGCAAAATCGCGCTGAAATCCCTGGCGTCCGTCGGTCTGTGCAATCCAGCGACCGTCCAGCAACCAATCGATACGCGCCTCGCTGCCCAGCGCGCGCAACTGCAAACGCACCGGGCGTGCGGTGTCGTCTGCGCGCGCCAAGGTGGCGCGGTCGCTCAGCCCATCGATGCGTAGCACGCCGCCGCCGGTCATGCGCTCGTCCGTCAGGCAGTCCGGTGCCAGTAGCGGCAACTGCGCGGCCGTGCGTTCTGCCGCACTCAGCCAGGGCGACACCAGTGCCGGCCAACGCGCCAACGCACGTGACGTGCGCACGTGCGGCTGCGTGCATTCCTGCGACAGGCGCTGGCCGCTGCGTGCGTCCACCTCGAACTGCAGCCGCCCGCTTTGCCACAGGCGCGCGTCGCGCTCGGCGAAGGTGAGTGGCAGCGCGCCATCCAGTGCATAAGCCTCGGCACGGCGTGCGCACAGTGCCGGCGGCGTCTGCTCCAACGCGCCACCGAGCGGCCAGCAAATCTCGCTGGTCTGCACCGTCGCTGGCATCGGCAGCGGTGCACTGTCGCCGGCGTTGCGCGGCAATGCGTCGATGACTTCGAACATCAGCGGCAATGCGGTGACTGCGCCATATTGGCCCGGCAAGGGGGTGCCATCCGGCCGCCCTACCCATACACCAACGGTGTAGCGCCGCGTCCCACCAATCGCCCAGGCATCGCGGTAGCCATAACTGGTGCCGGTCTTCCAGGCCACGCCGGGGCGCGCGGCGGTGTCGCAGGTGCCATTGCCGTAGCCGGGGCGTGGATTGCTCTGCAAGATCTCCTGCACGATCCAGGCCGCGCCTGGCGACATCAGGCGTCGGTCGATCCGTGCATCGTCCGGCGTGTAGCGCACGCGCCCAGCAATGCCGGCACGGTTGAGCGAGGCGAACGCGCCCACCAATTCCTGCAACTGCGCGCCGGTGCCGCCCAGGATCAACGCCAGCGATGGCGTGCTGCCCCGCGGGAAGTGCAGCGCAATACCGGCATTGGACAGCCGCGCGGCAAAGCGTGTCGGGCCGATGCGGTCGAGCAGATCCACCGCCGGCACATTCAATGACAGGCGCAATGCGGTGGCCGCACTCACCGGCCCGTTGAAGGCGGCATCGAAGTTGCCGGGCCGGTAGTTGCCGAAGCTTTGCGGCGCATCCACCAGCAAGCTTTCCGAATGGATCAGGCCATCGTCCAGCGCCATGCCGTACAGGAACGGCTTCAGGGTCGAACCAGGCGAGCGCCAGGCCTGCACCATGTCCACATGCCCGAGCCGTTTGCGATCGCCGAAGCTGGCCGAGCCGACATAGGCACGCGCTTGCATCGTGGCGTTGTCGACCACCAGCAAGGCGGCCGAGGTGCGCTCGGGCAATTGCGAAAAGTAGGTGCTCACGCGTTCTTCCAGCGTGCGCTGCAGCTCCACGTCCAGCGTGGTGACAATGCGTGCGGCGTGCGGCTGTGCGTTGTGCAGGCGCTGCGCCAGCAAGGCCGCATGCAGCGGCGGCTTCAGCGAGCGCGTGACCACCGGTTCGATACGCGCATCGTCCACCTGCGCGCGCGACCACACGCCCAGCTCCACCATGCGGTCGAGCACCTTGTCGCGCGCACGTTGTGCGGCTTCGGGATGCCGATCCGGCCGCAGGCGGCTGGGCGATTGCGGCAACACCGCCAGCAAGGCTGCTTCGGCCTGCGACAACGCCTTGGACGGTTTGCCCAGATACGCCCAACTGGCTGCGTCCACACCTTCGATGGTGCCGCCGTAGGGCGCGCGCTCCAGATACAGGGTGAGAATCTCGTGCTTGCTCAGATGCGCTTTTAGCTGCAGCGCGCGCAGCAACTGCTTGGCCTTGCCCCACGGCGTGCGCGTGTGCGGGTCCAGGATGCGTGCCACCTGCATGGTCAGGGTGGAGCCGCCGGAAACGATGCGCCCCTGCCCCAACCACTGCCCGCCGGCACGCAGCAGCCCCCACGGATTGACGCCGGGATGCCGCCAGAACCAGCGGTCTTCGTAGTTCAGCAACGCCTGCAGATACAGCGGCGACACCGTGTCCGGGCTGGCCGGATAGCGCCACACGCCATTGCGGTCGGCGAACGCGCGCAATGGCGTGCCGTCGCGCGCGACCACCAATGTGGAGGTATCGCGCGATTTGGGCAGAGGTAACGGGAAGGCCAGATCCAGCAGCAGCATGACGGTCAACAGTGCGGCTGTGCTCCAGCGCAGCCATCGCAACCAGCGACGTCGATGGTGGGCCCGGTGTGCCGGCGTGCGCAGGCGCGACTGCCCCCGGTTCATCCCTGTTTGCGCCTGCGGCTGTTCGTCCATCGTGCAAAGCATGCAGGGCAAACCGTGTTTCGGCCACTGCTACGCAACGCCCGCTAACGTGCGACCTCCGATGACTCGCCAGATGCTGCGCTGTGAATGTTGCGCCCGGGCAGACACAACGGAGCGATACGCTGACTGAGCCGGCCAGAACAGCGCACGCAGCAGCCACATTGCGAGAAGCGCAGCGTCACCCAAGCCAACTGCTGGCCGCTGAATCGAAGACGGCAAACACCGTCCAGGCTGCACTGGGCCAGGCGTGCGGCACCCAGCCACTCCAGATTGGTAGCCACGGCAGCGTGGCACGCTAGCTCAGTACGGGCACACGTCACCCTTCCAGCCAAGCCCCAGACGCCCGGTAGGTCGCCGGGTGCTGCGATAGAGCAAGGCGGCTGCAATCAGGACAACGATGATGCTACGGTGACCGCTCGCCCTGCGCCCGCGTGCAGCGCTCGGTGCTACAGCCTGTTGCTAGCAGGTACGGTTGCCACACGGCCTCCCGCTCAGGGCTTTTCCAACGTCGCGCGATAGCGCAACAAGGCTTCCGGCGCATCGGTCTGGATGATCGACACACCATCGCGGTACATCCGGCCCCAGACCTTGTCCGGGTCGCGTTCGGCATCGGCGTCGCCGCCATAGCCGGCAATGAAGCCTTCCCACAACGAGTTGACCATCAGCCGCACCTTGTGCGCCTTGCTCACTGCCACCAAGGCGGGCAATTGCGATGCGGCCATCTTGGGCAGTTCGAAGGCCACCGGGTGCGCGTTGCGGGTCTGTGCCGTGGCGATCGCGGCCAGATCGGCGGTGCCATGCGCGTTGATCAGGATCGGGAAGAAGTACACACGGTCGAACGGCTGCATCGCTGCAAGCGGCGAGGTTGCGATGCCAGCTTCGGCCTTGACGATCACCTGATGCTGCATGCCGACGCGTGCGACCGCGTCAATCACCTGCACGTAGATCGCATCCTTGACGTCCAGATTGAGCAGGATGTGGCCTTTGGACTTGGCGAGCATCTGATCAAGCGTGACCACGCGCTGGTCGGTCAGCGGTGCCTGGGCGCCGCCTTCGTCGCTGCGCAACCGCAGCTTTTGCAGATCGGCCAGCGTGAACTCGGACAGCTTGCCGGTGCCATCGGTGGTGCGGTCCACGGTGGCGTCGTGCAGCATCACCAGCGTGCCGTCGGCGGCTCGGCGTACGTCGGTTTCCATCACATCGGCGCCGATGGCGATGCAACGCTGCAGCGCGGCCAGCGAGTTTTCCGGTGCTGTGTCGGTGAAGCCATGCTGCGGCGCGGCCGCGTGGCAACCGCGATGGGCGACCACCACGATGCCGCCCTGTGGATTGGTCAAGCGGGCCTGGATCGCCGCAACACCGGTGGGCGCTGCATGCACGGAGCTGACGAGCGTCGCGCACAGCATGGCGGCGACAGTGGCAACAGAACGTAGTGTCATCGAACAACTCTCAAGTGGGTGACTGATCGCCCGACGGCGTCTGCACCAGACCAAGCACATGCAAGCTGGATGCGGTAAGCACCGCTCGCACGTCCGATCTAGCGGCATCTGCATCCGGCCGATGACTGCGTTATCTCAAGCGCTGCGCTCAGAACGTCGGTGTGAAGCGCAGACCAAACCAGTACGTGGTGGGCACCGAGTAACTGTCCTTGAGCAGATTCTGCCCTGGACCAGTCACGCTGGTGATGCGGCTGTGGGTGATGTTGCTGACCTGGCCGATCACGCTGAGCTGTTTGCTGATGGCATAGGTGGCAGTGAAATCCAGCTGCGAGCGCGGCGACCAATACAGGTCCTGCCAATCGATATTGCTGACGATCGAACGCAAGGCCTTGCCCTGCCGGTTGTAGGCCGCACGCAACTCCAGCCCGCCGGTGTTGTAGAACACCGTGGCGTTGGCGGTGTAGTCCGGTTGGCCAACCAGGTTGTCGAGCTTGCGTTCGCGCTGGGTGACAGCCGTACCGCTGCCGGCGCTGTACGGCACGTCAAGACTGCCATCGAGCACGGCGACATTGGCACTGAAGCCCACACCGCTGAGCCACGGCGCGATGGGCGCCAAGGTGTTGACGATGCCGTTGAACTCGACCCCACGGATGCGCGCCTTGGCCGCATTGGCCGGGGTGCTGATCAAGGCATTGGCGTAGGTGGTGCCGTCGAAGGTAAAGCTATCGGTGCGCGAGAGCGTAAAGATTTCGTCCTGGATGCGCTTGTCGAACACCGCCGTGGACGCGAAGGCATCGAAGTCGCCGGGCAGGCGCCATTCCAGCGACAGATCCAGGTTATTGGACACGCGCGGTTTGATATCGGGGTTGCCGATGGTGACGGTGACGCCTTGCGCATTCG
Organism: Xanthomonas bromi; assembly: GCF_900092025.1. Taxonomy (GTDB): domain Bacteria; phylum Pseudomonadota; class Gammaproteobacteria; order Xanthomonadales; family Xanthomonadaceae; genus Xanthomonas; species Xanthomonas bromi. The sequence continues at coordinate 163,277 of NZ_FLTX01000005.1, read as the reverse complement.
GGTTGCCGGCATCGGCCGTGTTGACGAAGCCGACCGACGTGCGCGCTGCATACGCATCGTACGGCGGGCGGCCCAGCGTGCGGCTGGCGCCGGCGCGCAGGTCCAGCGCATCGGTCAGATGGTAGGTCATGACCGCCGACGGCAGCAGATAGTCGTAGTCCGCACTGGTCGGGTTGTCGACATACACGTAGTGATTGGTTGCCGCATCCAGCTGCCGTTTGCGACCCACCGTGTCGAGCTTGGTGCTATCGAAATGCACACCGGCCTGCACGTTCAAACGGTCGCTGCGATAGCTGACCAAGCCGTAGCTGCCGAAGGTTTTTTCGGTATGAGTGAAATTGTCTTGATTGCTGAAGGCCAGTTGGTCGGTGCTATTGAAGGCACTCAATGGCGTGGCGGCCAGCGCGCGGTTGGCCTTGTTCGGATCGATGGTCAGCAGGTTCAAACCGACATAGCGCATCGGCGCCCTGCCGGTACCCACCACATCGGCCAGACCGAGCGCAGGCGCCATGGTGTTGGGCTGATATTCGACCCGATAGATGTTGTAGGACGGCGTGTCGGTGGTATACGACACGCCTGCCGCAAAACCGATGCCTTGATCGCTTTCGCCCTGGTTGAAGCCGTAATCGAGCCGCCCGGTGAGGATGCGATCGGACGCGCTGCGTTTGTAGTCCGGCCGCCAGTACGACAGGCTGTAGTTGTCCAGGTTGTTATACGCCTGCGGCGACACTCCGAATCGCTGGTCGAGATTCGACGTGTCGTAGTTGAACGCGTAATTGGGCGTGGCATTGAGGGTCACGCCACTGCCGGTCTGGCCCACCGGCACCGGCGCTGGACGGGTGATCCCGGTGGCGTACTTGATCATGCGGATCGGCTCGTCGTAGGTCGCATCCGACCAGGAACCACGCGCGGAAAATTGCTGCCGATCGGTCGGCCGCCAGAGCGTGCCCAGCTGCGCAACCTTGGTACGCGTGGTGACGATCTGGTTGGAATATCCCACTTCGATATCGCCGCCGGGATAGCTGCCGGACGTGTCGGTCTGATTGAACACGCGGTCGCGGTTGCGCGGGTCGATGAGGACCTCGTTGCGATCCATGTTGTCCTTGAAATAGTAGTAGCCGGCCATCGCATACGCTTCGAGCGCCGCACTGGGCCGCATCTCGAACTTGCCGGTGACACCATAGCGGTCGCGCTGATCCTGCACGTACCAATATTTATCCTGCTGAGGCACCGCCCAACCATTGCCGAGATTGGCGCCGGTCTGCAGCACGCCGTTGTTGTCGTAGAACCCGTAATGCACCGTGTCGGTGGTCATATGGGTTTCGGTGTAGCTGCTCAACGTCTGGTAGTTGGCCGACAGCGTGACGCCGTACTGCTGCTCGCTGCCGAAGGTGCGGCTGCCGGTGGCATTCAAGCGGTACCCCGGGTCGTCCTGATCGCGCGGTTTGCCGACATCGTTGGCGTGGCCCAGCGCCGCCTCGGCGCTGAAGAACGGCTTGCCGCCGTTTTCGAACGCGCTGCGTGTCTTGAGATTGATTGCCCCGCCGGTGGCATTGGGATCCAGATCCGGCGTAAACGTCTTGACCACCTGCAACTCGCTGACCATCGAGGCCGGCAGCAGATCCAGACGCACGCCGCGGGTGATCGAACCGAGCGTACCGTTCGGCGTGCCGGGCGAGGCGATGGTCAAGCCATCGATGGTGACGTTGTTGTAAGACGGACCCAGGCCGCGCAATACGGGCGTGGCTGCTTCGTCGCGCGGATGCTCGTTGTCGGTGGCCGGCAATACGGACAAACCCGGCACGCGGCGCAGTGCTTCGACGATGGTGCTGTCGGGCAAGGCGCGCACGTCGGTGGCACTGATCACATCGGTGATATTGGTCGCCGCGCGCTTGCTCTCTACCGCCGCTGCATTGGCACGACGCACGCCGGTGACCTGCATGGCATCGAGGGTTTGCACGCTGGCTTTGGCGGCGGCGGCCGGCGCGTCTGCGTTGGATACTTCAGCTGAGGACGCGACCGATTCGCCGCCTACTGCGTCGCCCGGTGCCGTGCTGGCGCCTGCGGGATTTACAGATACTGCAGGCGACGATGGAACGGTGCGCCCTGCGCCAGCAGAAGTCGCGTTGGTCTGCGCCTGCAACGCCGGTGAACATGCCGCGATGGCAACGGCGAGAACGGACAGCTGAAAACGGTACGAATTGGAGCGCTGCATGGAATCCCGGGATCGCGCAGCAAGGGCGCCACGCCTGTGAGAAAGCACGACACCGTAGTCAGTGGAAATGACACTTGCATGTCTCTTGCATTGCAATTCCAAGACAATGCGCAGTGGCGTCATCAGATGCGAAGAAGGTCGTCGGAAATCCGCAACAACCTTCAGTGCGGCGCTTCAAAAGCCCCTCTCCCAACGGGAGAGGGATTTGGAGTGAGGGCGCGGGGCGAAGCCACTTGGCAATCGATGACACCAGGCTTCGCACGTACCCTCATCGGCCCCTGCGGGGCACCTTCTCCTCCATAAAGGGGGACAATGTCACGAGGGGAGAAGGACATAGCCAGGAGCAACGCCGCCTTACGGCTGCACCACCGTGATCGTTGCCGGGGTGGTGCGGCCCACGCCACGCAACTCCGGCCGGTACATGTCTTCCACCAGCGACGGCGGCACGGTGTAGGTGCCCGGCGTCACCGCACGCACCAGGTAATACACCTGCGCTTTGCTGCCCGACGACAGCGCCAGCGCGGCCACATAACGGTCATCGCGGAATTCTTCGTGCTTGACGTCGGCGGCCCTGGAGCGCTCGCTGATGCCGATGCCGTCGACGACCACGTCGGCCCATTGCTTGGCATCGCCGAGATTGAAATTCTCGATTTCCAGGCCGGCCGGCAATAAATCGGTGAGCAAGGCGTCGGGCATCGATTCGTTGGCGGTGATGGTGACGCGCACGATCAGCGCCTCGCCTTCCTTCAACGCGCGCGGCGTCCATGGCTTGCCGTCGGTGGTGTACCAGCTGCGCTCCGCGCTGAGGTGACGCGTATCTGCCTCCGGTGCGCTGCGCGGGATGCCGGCCACTTCGATGCTGGCATACATCGGCGCTTCGCCTTGCGGCGCGAACTGCACGCCGCAGGCCAGCGCCGCACTGTCGAAGCTGCGTCCGAACACGCGGGCCGGTGCGATCTGCTGCACCGCATCGCCGACGGTCGCACTGCCCGAGACCTGCTTACCCTGCCCCACCATCAACGCCTTGCCCAGCCGCGCCAGCGCGATCTGTTCCTGCGTGCTCAGCCACAACACTCCGCCAGCGCGGCGTGCATCCAGTGCATGCCCCAGGGCGACCACGCGGGTGTCGTACTCGGGCTTGGACAGCCCGCGTTCGTGCAGCAACGCCATCATCAAGGCATCGTCGCGCACCACACTGCCGTAATCGCTCAGATAGCGCGGACGCTCGGCGCTGTCCTTGGCGAACCCGGCCTTGATCGCTGCCTCGCCACGCTTGCTGTCGCCCTGCAACGACAACGCCGCGCCCAGATGCACCAGCGACAGGCCCGTCAACGCCTTGCCGCGCTGGTTGTCGTACAGCGTGCCCAGCGGGGCGCGGTTGACGCGTGCCAGCACGTAACCCGACCACGCCTGGTTGGCGAACTTCAGGTTCTCGCGACGGTCCTGCCCATAGAACTGATTGCCACCGGACAGCAGATCTTCGCTCAGGCGATTGAGTGCCTTCTGCAGCACGTTATCGGGTACCGCAAAGCCGGCGTCCCTGGCGTCGAGCAGGAACTCGGCGATATACGGGGTCAGGCCCGGATTGACGTAGCCATCGTCGCCCCACATCGAAAAATGCCCGCTGGCGATCTGCATCGACGCCAGTCGGCCGAACGCGCCTTCCGTGCGCTCGCGGCGCGTGGCCGCATCCAGCCCCTTGGTGCCCAGCGCCTTGGCGGTCGCCTCGTCCAGCAACAGCGCTGCGTAGCCCTTGCTGGTGGTCTGCTCGGCGCAGCCGTACGGGTAGTCCAGCGCGCCCTGCATGGCGCTGGCGAACGGAATCGGCGGCAGCGGGCTGACCAGCATGCGCGCGGTCACCGAACCGGCCATCAGGCCGTCGGCATGGCTGTCCAGGGTCGCCGGTGCCAGCGGGTCGAGCACGCGGGTCTGCGTGCGCAACACCTGCGGCCATCCGGCACGTACCGGCAGCTCGTAGTTGCGGTCGGCCTTGAAGCCATTGCCGTCCACGCGCACGCGCACCTTGGCCACGCTATAGCCTTCGGTGGCCGTCAGCGGGAAGCTCAGCGTCTGCTTGGCATCCACGCCCAGCTTGATGGCGCGCGCCGCCTCGGCAATCGGCAGCGGGCCGATGCCGTCCACACGCACGTTGAACTCGCCCGGCTTGCCGGTGAAGTTCTGCACGTCCAGCGTCACCGTGCTGCGGTCGCCCGGCGCCATCACGCGCGGCATGCTGGCCTCGGCCAGGATCGGCGCACGCACGATGGTTTCCATATCGCGGCTGCCGTAGCGCGTGTCCGAGTACACCAGCGCCGACACCCGCAAGGTGCCGTTGAAATCCGGCACCGGCAGTTGCACGCGTGCATTGCCCTTGGCGTCAAGCGTCACCGAGCCGGAGAACAGGTCCACGGTCTGCACGCGTGCGGTCGGGCGCCTGGCCTGCGGCAGCGCTTCCAGCGCCATGTCGCCGCCGAACTTGAGCTTGCCGCTGGCGCCTTCGAAGCTTTCGATCACCCGGCCATAGATGTCATAGGCATCGGTCCCCAGGCGCCGCTGCGCGAAGAACGGTGCGTTGGCATCCGGCACCGGGAAGCGGGTGATGTTGAGGATGCCCACGTCCACCGCCGAGATGGTGACGTGCGCGGCCTTGCCAGCCAGTTCCGGCACGCTCACCGTCACCGGCAGCGATTGCTCCGGGCGCATCTGCTTGGGCGCGGACAGGCCCACCGCCACACGCCGGGCCTTGCGATCCATCGGCACATGCGCCACACCCAGTGCACGCGCGGGGGTGATCTTGCTCGGCGCGGTACCGCCACGGAACACCAGCGCGGTGACGTAGACGTCGTGGCGCTCCCAGGCCTCGGTGACCGGAATCTCGAACGTGCTACCCGGCTTGACGTCGATGTCCTGCACGTAGAGCAACTTGTCGCTTTCCACCAGCAGCACGCCCTTGCCGGAATGCGGCGGGGTCAGCGTGACGGTGAGCGTGTCGCCGGCGCGGTAGCCGGTCTTGTCCAGCGCCAGCTTGACCGTGTCCGGGCGCGCATCCAGGCCGCGGTTTTCGTCGTTCCAGCTCCAGCCGGCACGGAACGGGTAACGCGTGGACAGCCCGGTGGCCGGGTCGAACACGTCCAGGCGGTACTCGCCCCACTCCACCGGGACATCGAGCTTGGCGTTGGCGCTGCCCACATCCAGCGTGCGGGTGTCCTTGTTCTCGAAGCGGCGGGTGAAGTCGTAGTCCCAATGGTCGTCGGGGTAGTTCCAGTGGTAGTCGCGCAGCTCGCGCACCAGCGTGGCCTTCAGGCCCTTGGCCGGCTGCGGCTTGCCGTCGGCATCCACGCGGGTGAGTTCGAAACGTGCGTTGCCATTGGCATCGGCACCGTCCTTGTCGTCGAACAATGGACGCACGCCAACCAGCGCCTTGGCCGGCCACAGCACGCGCTTGACGGTACGGGTGACGGTGCGCCCGCCGGTCTCGTACACGCTGCCCGAGACCACCGCCGCAATCGTGCTGACCGGCTTGGCTTCGACCGGCAGCGCGATGTCTTCGCGCACTACGCCATCGCTGCCGAACTCGGCGTCGATCACGTCCTTGGCTTCGCGCGGCAGCTCCAAGGTGGGGTCGCCGAAGAACCAGCCCGGCAAGGAATCGAGCGGATGCTGCTCGACGCTGACCGCCAGCTTGGCAGTGAAGCGGTTGCCATCGGCCGGCGCGCCGTACAGATACGCGGCATTGGCGACCAGCGTGAACGGCTGGCCCGCACTCAAGGTCTTTTGTGCGGCATCCAGATCCAACTTCATGCGCTCGGGCAGGAATTCTTCCACGCGCACGGTCATGCCCTGCACGGCATCCTTGCTGGCCGGGTCGGTGCGGAATTCCACCTGCCAGCGGCCGGTCGGCGCATCGGCGGGAATCTGCTGGGTGAATTCGAAGTAGCCCTGTTCGCCCGGTTGCAGCTTGGTTTCGCGGAAGGTCTTGCCGTCCGGCTGCTTGAGCCGCAGGAACACCGGTTGCGGCTTGGCGGGCTTGCCGTCGTTGTCGCGCAGGATCGCCGAGACGCGCATGGTTTCGCCGGGGCGATACAGATCGCGGCCGGCCCAGGCGAACACGTCGAACCACGCGCTCTGGCGCCCGGCCACCGCAAATTCGCTCAGATCCAGCGCCGGTTGGTTGAACGGCAACACCGAGATATCGGTCTTGCCGCGCGCCACCAGCACATGGCCGGCGTCGAGCGTTTAGTTGAGCAACGCATTGCCGTTACCGTCGGTGGCGCCCTTGAGGAACAACTCGCCCTTGGCATCGAGGATGCGCACGTCCAGGTTCTTGATCGGCTCGCCGCTCTGCAACGAGGCGGTGTGCACGAACAACTTGTCCTTGTAGGCGCGCGTATGCAGGCCGATACCGCTGACGGTGAAGAACGATGTCTCCTGTTCGTTCTCGAAGCTGCCGGCGCGCTTCATCACCGCAACGTACAGGCCGGGCTCCTGCAACTGCTTGATGTCCTGCGTGGCAGGTAGGTCAGCACACGCTCGTTCTGCTTGCCGCCCAGGATGAAACGATTGACGTACACCGGCTCGGCCAACTTGGACAGCGGTTGTTTGTGGTTGTATTCGCTCCCAGCTCCCAGCTGCCACGACGGCCGCCGCGCTGGAACTGCTGGAAGAACGCCGGCAGCGACTTCTCGCGCACACGCAGGAACTCCACGTCCACTTCGGGCACGTTGACCGACACCACCGGCAAACCGCGGCTTTCGCGCGCCGGCAACACGCTGCCCTGCGAAGCGAACCCGGCCACCGGCTTGAGCGCGCCGGTAGAGACCTTTTGCTTGAGCGGCTTGCCCAGGCGGCTGCCATCGGCCGCCAGCAGGTTGGCGTCGATCAGGACGGTGTAGTCCTTCGCCGCTTCCACGTACGGGTAGCGCAACGTCTCGCCGTCGTCGGACAGCGACCAGCTGCTGTCGCCGGTGCCGACCTTTTCTTCAAAGCGCACCAGCGCATCGAAATCCTGCGTGCCCACCAGCGGACGCGAAAATTCCAGTGCCAGCGACAGGCCATCGCCGGTCTGGTCGGGATAGGCACGCGCCAGCGCAAACCCGGTGATGGCCTGCTTGTCGGCCTTGATCGCCTCGCCGCTGGCAGCAGGCAGCTGCCCGTTTTCGTTGCGCTTGCACGCCACCGCGCCGATCGCCACGGCCAGCAACACCACCCACAGCAACATGCGCCTTGTGCCCGACCGCATCATCCGTGATCCCTGGCTATCCATTCGTGCTACCCCATGACTGAGGCGGCCAGTATAGCGACGTGCTTCACGCCGCCGATGTCGCATGTGTGGCTCGTCGTGGACTTGCCGATGGGCTGTGATCGTGGGCTAAAAGGCTAGCCTCGCGATGGCAGCGATGCGCTCGATTGGCGATGAGCGTAGTTGTTTAGTAGCGCGCTTACAGCGACCAGTTAAACCACTTCACGCCATCTATCTATTAAACGGCCGCAGGGCTGCGACTTGGCTGCAGGCCGGTGCTCACTCCCCATCGCAGGACACGCCGCACGTACGTCCATGTAGGCGCTTACCCAGTATACATGCCGGGTAAGGTCCCGCGATGGTGGGCGGGCAAGGACCACTCGAGAGTATCGGTGCGCATGATTGCAGGCAATGCATGACCTGCGTTGACTGGATCACTGCGCGTCCATCAGCTTCGCAACGCAACGTGATTAACGGGCAGGCTTTCAACAAAGCAGCCGACGCACTTTCTGGTGCGGTGTCCTCGCCGCCTGCGGGACCGTGTGGCGGCATGGATGCCGCCACCGAGCCTCCACGGAGGGATTCACGGCGTGTCCCGCGAGCGGTGAGGGCGCCGCGCCCTCGACCAACCAGGCTGTTGACTACCTCCAATAAAGTGCAGCCAACACAACCACTGCGCTAACCGCCAGGCGGGCACTCACTGCGTTCGCTCGCCGCTATTAGCGCGGCTGACAAAACGCAGCGAGCAGTCGTCAGGCAGGTGTGGATGGCGCACGCAGAACCGGAGTCTACGAATGCTGCATGCCGATTCCGACCACCGGCCGCGCCCATCTGGCGGCAACGCAGTGGTGTTGATAGACGCTCTCAGCGCACCTGCAACACCGTGCGCATGTACAGGTCGATCAACGCCGGCGTGTCTGCACGCAGACACGCCTGCACGTTCGGCATACCAGGTCCTTCGCGGGTGTAGCCCTGCGCATCGACATCCAGATGCAGCGGCGTGGTCGGGCACAGTGCGGGGCGCAGCAGCCAGGCCACCGGCACGGCATCGAACACCGTCGGCGTTGCGCTGGCCCAGGGCTGGTCGGTGTTGCGCCACTGGTAGTAGAGCTGGGTGAGCGCGTCGGTCAGGCCATCGCCGTGCGCAAACAGCGCGATACGCTCGGGCTCTTCCAGGGTGATCTGCGTGGCATCCAGCGGCAGCAGGACGATCGGCACGCCGGCCGCGAACACGCGCTGCGCAGCAGCCACATCGGACACGATGTTGTACTCGGCGGCCGGCGCGCTGGCCGGGCGATACGCAGACTTGCCGTAGCCCACCCGCACCGACCCACCCATCGCCACCACACGCTTGAGCTTGGCAAAGCCGGCCGGATCGCGCTGCTGCGCCAGCGCGGCATCGGTCATCGGCCCCAACACCAGCAAGGTGACCTCACCGGGATGCCGGCGCGCCTGCTGCAGGATCATCGCCGCCGCATCGGGCAAGCCGGTCGGCAGTTGCCCTTTCGCGGCCCAGCGCGCCTGGCTGAAGGCGATTGTGCTGGTGGTGGGCTTACCCACGGCTAACGGAATGTCGCTGCGCCCGGCCTGCTGCAACAGCCGCTGCAGCAACTGCACACGCAACGTCGTGTCACCCCACGCCGATGCGACGCCCAGGACCTGCACCTGCGGGCTACGCAGCAGCAAACCCAACGCAAACGCATCGTCGACGTCGTCTCCGACATCGGTAGACACCACCACTTTCTCGGCCTGCATCAATGCAGGCGTAGATTGCACGGCCGCGACGGGCCGCTGCGCCCACGCGGCTGACGACACGCACCACATTGCCATCCATACCCACGCACGTTGCCAGGTCCGCTGCATTTACCAACTCCTGCTGCCATAAAAAAACCGCCGGCATGATCGCCGGCGGTTCGATAGTGCTACACCACGACGCCGATCAGAAATTGGCGCGGAACTGCGCACCGACGATGCGCGGGTCGTTGATGAAGCCGGTGAGGTTGTTGAAGTCGATCGCACCGGTCACGCGGATCTGGTTGGTGCAGTTGCGGCAGAACACCGACACCTCGTACGCACCGGCGCCCCAGTTGTAGCCGATCTTGGCGCCGCCTTCGACCAGCGGCTGGCCGGTGAATTCCTTGGAGTCGTACAGGAAGAAATTCACTTCGCTGCGGTACGACCAGTCGGTGTAGAAGAACAGCTCGCCGTCGTTGCCCATCGGGATGCCGTAACGCAGCGTGGCGTTGGCCATCCACTTGGACGCTTGCGGCAGGTCATTGCCGTCGATGATGGCATTGCCGGCCGCAGTGAGCGGATCGGTCACGGTGCAGGTGCGGCACACGCCCACCGACAGGGCCGGGTCGTCGATGCGGGTCCAGTTGTAGGCGCCACCGGCCGTCACGCGCAGGTTCTGGGTGAGCAGCGCTTCGAAGTCGAACTCGGCGCCGCGTGCCTTGGTCTTGTCGGCGTTGAGCAGACGCACATCGTTGGAGGTACCGCCCACCGCGGTGAGCTGCTGGTTCTTGACCCGGAAATCGTAGATGTCGAAGCTCAGGCGCGCGCGGTTGTCGAACAGATCCGACTTGATGCCGACCTCGAACGAATCCACCGTCTCCGGCTCGGCCACGGTCAGCGGCGCGGTACCCGAGGGCACGCCGAAGCTGGCGCCGCGGAAGCCGCGTGCGGCACGTGCGTACACGTTGACGTCATCGTTGATGGAGAACGTGGCCGCCAGGTCGCCGGTGACCTTGGAGTTGTCGGTCTCGCCGCTGGACGGCTCGACCAGGGTGACGCGGTCCAGCGCCAGCACGTCGAAGGTCTTCTTGTCGTAGGTGTAGCGGATGCCGGCGCGCAGGTTCAACCGGTCGGTGGCCGCGTAGTTCAACGAGCCGAACGCCGCCCACGAGGTGTTGCGCTGGCGGGTCAGCTGGTAGCTGGCCAGATCGCCGCCGCTGAGGGTGTTGTAGGTGTAGTTCTCGCCTTCCACATCGTCATGAAAGTAGTACAAGCCGGCCTGCCAGTTGAGCGGGCCTTCGTACTGCGATTCCGCACGTACTTCCTGGCTGTACTGGTCCAGGCTCTTGATGCCGCCGGCCGTTTCCACCGGAAACGGAATCACGCCCGGGCCGGACGGCGGCGCGAACACCGCGCCGAAGCCGCCGTCGATATCGCCGCGGCTGTAGTACTTGCCGATGCCTTCGTAGGCGGTGATCGAGTGCAGCGCAATGTCGCCCAGATCCCAGGTCAGGTTGGCGCTACCGCCGTAGGTCTGCAGTTCCTGGCGGTTGGCACCGTCGATGAAGGATTTTTCCGGATCGAAACCGTCGACCAACTGGTTGGTCCCCGGCTGGATGACGTTGGCGCGGAACAGCCGTGCGGTGCCATCCAGATGGCGCGCATGCGCGTTGAACAACGCGCTGAAATCGTCGCTGGCCTGGTACAGCAGCTGCAGACGCACGGCCGAATCGGTATAGCCTTCCAGATCGCGGCCATCGCGGTTTTCCACCCAATCGTCGCGGCGCTGGCCCAAGGTGGACAGACGCGCCGCCCAATGCTCGCCCATCGCGATGCTCAGGCCGCTTTCCAGGGTCATCGTGCCGTAGGTGCCGTACGACAGGCTGGCGTAGCCGTCATTGGCGCCGATGGTCGGCTTGACCGAATTGAACTTGACCACACCGGCCGGCGTGTTGCGGCCGAACAGCGTGCCCTGCGGGCCGCGCAGCACTTCCAGGCCTTCCAGATCGAAGATCGGGAAGCCCTTCAGGAACGCGTTTTCCTGCACCACGTCGTCATAGATCAACGACACCGGCTGCGAGGCGTAGGTGTTGAAGTCGGTGTTGCCGTAGCCGCGGATGTACACGCGCGGGAACACACGGCCGTTGGACGATTCGATGTTGAGGCTGGGCGCCTTGCCGGCCAGCACGCGGATGTCCGAGCCGCTGGTGGAGATGGCATCCAGAAATTCCGGACGCAACACCGATGCGGAGACCGGCACGTCCTTGGAGTCTTCCGAGCGGCGCTCGACCGTGACCTTGACCTCATCCAGACGCACGACACCGTCGTCACTGGGCGCCTGCTGGGCGGCGGCGTAAAGCGGAAGAAGGGAAACGACGGCAACGGCGAGCGCGCTGATCTTGAGCGACCGGCTGGCGGACATGAGAAGACTCCGGAATTCTGATGGCGGGGCGGCCCGGCCTGCGTGCCGCAGTGCAACAGAATTAACACGAATTACACAAATATGGCAGAGCGCGTGCGAAAAAGTTTCCATAATTTGAAAAATCGTTCGAATTAATGCAACACGCCAATGCGATGTGTGCGCCAGAGCAGAGCCAATCTCCCGATGTCCGTTCAAGCGACGTCTTCTGCACGGCTTCCTGTCGCCGACAAAACCTGCCGCGTGTGCTGTCGTCAGGTCCCTACGTCGCGGCCATCAAATCGCTCCCGCAGGCAGTGCTTGTGCAATGCACGACGGACGTGGAACGGGTGCTGTCGCCCGGCAGCGCCGACATGATGCCTGCGCGCAGCGCAGGAGCGTTACCTTGGCTTTCCATCACTGCCCAACCGGTAAGCCATCGGTTCTGTCATCCAGGGACCAAACCCACCTGACCGCAGCGCATTGCCGCGCGTCTTGGCGATACCGAACGCTGCCCATGGCAACTCACCACCGCGCCTGCCTCACTCCGGCGCGGGCACCCTGACCCAGCCTTCCATCATCACCCGCGCACTGCGGCTCATCAGCGCCGTGGTCACCTGCCACTGGCCATCGACCAGCGTGGCCTCCGCACCGACGCGCAAGGTGCCGGACGGATGCCCGAAACGCACGGCCGCGCGCGCCGCGCCTCCGGCAGCCAGATTGACCAGCGTGCCCGGCACCGCCGCAGCGGTGCCGATCGCCACCGCTGCGGTGCCCATCATTGCATGATGCAATTTACCCATCGACATTGCACGTACCAACAGATCGATCTCGGCCGCGTGCACCGGCTTGCCGCTGGACGCGATGTAGTCGACCGGGGGCGCCACGAAAGCGACCTTGGGCGTGTGCTGCCGCGTGGCGGCGTCTTCCACTTTCGCAATCAGGCCCATCCGCACCGCGCCGTGTGCGCGCAATGTTTCGAACATGGTCAAGGCAGACGGGTCGCCATTGATGGCGTCCTGCAGTTCGGTACCGGTGTAACCCAGATCGCGTGCGTTGACGAAGATGGTCGGAATGCCCGCATTGATCAGCGTGGCATCGAGCGTCCCCAGCCCGGGAATCTCCAGTTGATCGATGACATTGCCGGTGGGAAACATCGCACCACCCTCGCCTTCGGCATCGTCGGCCGGGTCGAGAAATTCCAGCTGCACTTCGGCGGCCGGGAAGGTCACGCCATCCAGTTCGAAGTCGCCGGTTTCCTGCACCTGCCCATCGGTCATCGGCACATGCGCCACGATGGTCTTGCCGATATTCGCCTGCCAGATGCGCACCGTCGCCACGCCATCGCGCGGCACGCGCGCCGGATCGATCAAGCCGCTGGAAATCGCGAACGGACCGACGGCTGCCGACAGGTTGCCGCAGTTGCCGCTCCAGTCCACGAACGCGCTATCGATGGAAACTTGCGCGAACAGATAGTCCACGTCATGCCCATCACGCGTGCTTGCCGACACGATCACGCTCTTGCTGGTGCTCGAGGTCGCCCCACCCATGCCATCGATCTGCTTGGCATACGGATCGGGACTGCCGATCACCCGCAACAACAACGCATCGCGCGCCGGCCCCGGCTGTTGTGCGGCAACCGGCAGATCCTGCTGACGGAAAAACACGCCCTTGCTGGTACCGCCACGCATGTAGGTGGCGGGGATGCGGAGTTGGGGACGATGGGGCATGGGGGAACGGCCAGTATTTAGGAATGAGGTATGAGTACGACGGTACGAGCCGGCAACCATGGACGCTAGTGTGCTTGCGGTGCCGATGTCGCTTTTGACGAATCTCGACTCCCGCCCCCGGATTCCCGGCTCTCCAGAAAATCCTGCGCAAAGCGTTGCAGCACCCCACCCGCCTCGTAGATCGACACTTCCTCTGCAGTATCCAGACGGCAGGTCACCGGCACTTGCAGTTGCGCGCCGTTGCGCCGTTGGATCGACAACGTCAGCGTGGCGCCAGGCGTGCGCTCGCCAACCACATCAAAGGTTTCGCTGCCATCGATGCCCAAGGTCTTGCGATCGGTGCCCGGCTTGAACTCCAGCGGCAACACGCCCATGCCGATCAAGTTGGTGCGGTGAATCCGTTCGAAGCCTTCGGCCACGATCGCTTCCACGCCCGCCAGCCGCACGCCCTTGGCGGCCCAGTCACGCGAGGAACCCTGCCCATAGTCGGCGCCGGCAATGATGATCAACGGCTGCTTGCGCGTCATGTAGGTTTCGATTGCCTCCCACATCCGCAACACCTGGCCTTCCGGTTCCAGGCGCGCCAGCGAGCCGGCCGTCACCTGTCCATCGACCACCGCCATTTCGTTGATCAACTTGGGATTGGCAAAGGTGGCACGCTGTGCAGTGAGATGGTCGCCGCGATGGGTGGCGTAGGAGTTGAAGTCCTCCTCCGGCACACCCATCTGCGCCAGATATTCACCGGCCGCACTGCCGGCCATGATCGCGTTCGACGGCGACAGATGATCGGTGGTGATGTTGTCGCCCAGCACTGCCAACGGGCGCATACCGCGCAGCGTACGCGCGCCGGCCAACGCGCCTTCCCAATACGGCGGGCGGCGAATATACGTGCTGGTCGGGCGCCAGTCGTAGAGCGGACTCACGCTGATCCCCTGCCCCGTGCTGCGCTTGAACATCGGGTCGTAGACGCTGCGGAAATGTTCGGGCTTGACGCTGCGCGCCACCACCGCATCAATCTCGGCATCGCTCGGCCACACCTCCTTGAGCGTGATCGGAGTGCCATCCGCATCGAAGCCGAGCGCATCTTTTTCGATATCGAAGCGCACCGTGCCGGCGATGGCATAGGCGATGACCAGTGGCGGGGAGGCCAAAAATGCTTGCTTGGCATACGGATGGATGCGGCCATCGAAATTACGGTTGCCAGACAACACCGCCGTCGCGTAGAGGTCGCGATCGATGACCTCCTGCTGGATCACCGGATCCAGCGCCCCGCTCATGCCGTTGCAGGTGGTGCAGGCGAACGCCACGATGCCGAAACCCAGCTGTTCCAGCTCGCTCAGCAAGCCGGCGTCTTCCAGATACAGCTGCACCGCCTTGGACCCCGGCGCCAACGAACTCTTGACCCAGGGTTTGCGGGTCAAGCCACGTGCATTCGCATTGCGCGCCAGCAGACCGGCGGCGATGACATTACGCGGATTGGACGTGTTGGTGCACGAGGTAATTGCCGCGATGATCACTGCGCCATCGGGCATCTGGCCCGGCACGTCCTTCCACGCACCGGCAATGCCGCGATCCGCCAATTCGGTGGTCGCCACGCGCTTGTGCGGGTTGGACGGCCCGGCCATGTTGCGCACCACACTCGACAGATCGAACTGCAACACGCGCTCGTATTGCGCAGTTGCCAGATCGTCGGCCCACAAGCCGGTGTGGCGTGCGTAGGTTTCCACCAGTGCAACCTGGGCGTCTTCACGACCGGTCAGGCGCAGGTAATCGATGGTCTGCTGGTCGATAGAGAACATCGCCGCTGTCGCACCGAATTCCGGCGTCATATTGGAAATGGTCGCGCGGTCGCCGATGGTCAGTGCACGCGCGCCATCGCCGTAAAACTCAAGATACGCGCCGACCACGCGCTGCGCGCGCAGGAATTCGGTCAATGCCAGCACGATATCGGTGGCAGTGATGCCGGGCGCTGGTCGTCCGGTCAATTCCACGCCGATGATGTCCGGCAAGCGCATCCACGAGGCGCGCCCAAGCATTACGTTCTCCGCTTCCAGTCCGCCCACGCCCACCGCGATCACACCCAGCGCATCCACATGCGGCGTATGGCTGTCGGTGCCCACGCAGGTGTCCGGAAACGCCACGCCATCCAGCGTATAGATCACTGGCGACATTTTCTCCAGATTGATCTGATGCATGATCCCGTTGCCAGGCGGAATCACTTCCATGTTCTCGAACGCACGCTTGGTCCATTCGATGAAGTGGAAGCGATCGGCGTTACGGCGATCTTCCACGCTGCGGTTCTTGGCGAACGCCTGCTTGTCGAAGCCGGCGTATTCCACCGCCAGCGAGTGATCCACGATCAGCTGTACCGGCACCACCGGATTGACCTGCGCCGGGTCGCCACCTTGTTCGGCGATTGCATCGCGCAGGCCTGCCAGGTCGACCAGCGCGGTCTGCCCCAGGATGTCGTGGCAGACCACACGCGCCGGAAACCACGGAAAATCCAGCTCGCGTTTGCGCTCGATCAACTGGCGCAGGTAGGCCTCCAGCAGTTGCGGCTCGGCCCGCCGCACCAGGTTTTCCGCATGCACGCGCGCGGTGTACGGCAATGCCGCATACGCGCCGGGCTGCAACGCATCGATGGCGGCGCGTGCATCGAAATACTCCAACGAGGTGCCCGGCAAGGGCTTGCGGTATTGGCTGTTCATGGCTGGCGATATCACAAAGCGGCGGGGGCTGTTGCTGTTGCTGGCATTGCTATTCACCACGTACTGCTCGCCACTCTCCCTTCTCCCGCAAGGCGGGAGAAGGTGCCCGAAGGGCGGATGAGGGCCGGTCGCACGCGGCGGTTTTCAGGAGCGCTGATCCAGCGGCACGAACACCTGATCTTCCGGACCCGTGTAATTGGCGGAAGGCCGAATGATCTTGCCATCCACGCGCTGCTCGATGATGTGCGCGCTCCAACCGGCCGTGCGTGCCAGCACGAACAGCGGCGTAAACATCGCTGTGGGTACGCCCATCATGTGATAGCTCACGGCACTGAACCAGTCCAGGTTGGGGAACATCTTCTTGATGTCCCACATCACCGTTTCCAGGCGCTCGGCGATGTCGTACATCTTGCGGCTGCCCTGCTCATCGGAGAGTTCGCGCGCCACCTCCTTGATCACCTTGTTGCGCGGATCGGACACCGTGTACACCGGGTGCCCGAAGCCAATCACCACTTCCTTGCGTTCCACACGCGCCTTGATATCGGCTTCCGCTTCATCGGGCGTGTCGTAACGCTTCTGCACTTCGAACGCCACTTCGTTGGCGCCACCGTGCTTGGGTCCGCGCAATGCGCCGATCCCACCGGCGATGGCGCTGTACATATCGCTGCCAGTCCCGGCAATGACGCGGCTGGCGAATGTAGACGCATTGAATTCGTGCTCGGCATACAGGATCAGACTGGTGTGCATCGCACGCACCCACGAATCCTTCGGCGCAAACCCATGCAGCAAATGCAGGAAGTGCCCACCGATCGAATCGTCATCGGTTTCCACCTCGATGCGCTTGCCATTGTGGCTGTAGTGATACCAGTACAGCAGCATCGAGCCCAACGATGCCATCAACTTGTCGGCGATATCGCGCGCGCCTGGATGATTGTGGTCGTCTTTTTCCGGCTGCAGGCAGCCCAGCACCGACACGCCAGTGCGCATCACATCCATCGGATGCGCCGACGGCGGCAATTGTTCCAGCGCAGTTTTCACTGCAGCCGGCACACCGCGCAGCGAACGCAGCTTGGCCTTGTAACCGCGCAGTTCGCCGCTATTGGGCAGCTTGCCGTGCACCAGCAGATACGCAATTTCTTCGAACTCGCTGGTGGTGGCCAGATCGAGAATGTCGTAACCGCGGTAATGCAGATCGTTGCCACTACGCCCCACCGTGCACAGGGCCGTATTGCCGGCGGCAGTGCCGGACAAGGCAACGGATTTTTTTGGTTTGAAACCAGGATTGACGGCGTCGTTCATGCGATGAGCTCCCAAACTGTGTCGTGTCGCGGTGTGACTGACGAGGTGGCAACGAAGATGATCAGCAACGCGTAATCATGCGCCTTTGCGTGCAAACAACGCATCCAGACGCTGCTCGTAATCGTGATAGCCGATACGTTCGTACAGCTCTTCGCGCGTCTGCATGCTGTCCAGCACGGCTTGTTGATGGCCATCGCGCCGAATCGCCGTGTAAACCGCCTCAGCGGCCTTGTTGGCAGCGCGGAATGCCGACAACGGAAACAGCTGGATCGCCACGCCGGCCTGTGCCAACTGGTCGCGCGTAAACAGCGGGGTCTTGCCGAACTCGGTGATGTTGGCCAACACCGGCACCTTCACCGCATCGACAAAACGCGTGTAGGTCTCCAGATCGTAGGCGGCCTCGGCAAAAATGCCGTCCGCACCGGCCTCCACGCAGGCGATGGCGCGCTCGATTGCCGCATCCACGCCTTCCATCTGGATCGCGTCGGTGCGTGCGATCAGGAAAAACGCCGCATCGGTCTTGGCGTCGGCCGCCGCCTTGACCCGGTCGACCATTTCACCCTGGCTCACAATCTCCTTGCCCGGCCGATGCCCGCAACGCTTGGCGCCAACCTGGTCTTCGATATGGCAGCCGGCCGCGCCCGCCTTGATCAACGATTTCATGGTGCGCTCGATATTGAACGCACTCGGCCCAAAGCCGGTGTCCACGTCCACCAACAGCGGCAGCGCGCAGACATCGGTAATGCGGCGCACGTCGATCAGCACGTCTTCCAGCGTGTTGATGCCCAGATCCGGCAAGCCCAGCGATCCGGCCGCCACCCCGCCGCCAGACAGGTAGATCGCCTGATAGCCGGCACGCTGGGCCAGCAGTGCATGGTTGGCGTTGATCGCGCCGATCACTTGCAGCGGCGATTCGGCAGCCAGCGCGGCGCGGAAACGCAGACCGGCAGAAGCGATGGAGGAGGACGTCATGACGGTTCCTTGGATGGGATGTCTACGTAGGCGCAAACACCGTGCCAAGCGCAAGCGATTGATTCCTATACGGCCCGCCACCTCATGTGTTGCAAGTATGCAACACTTGCCCTAGTGTGAAACACAACTGAAACGCAGCAGTTCAATGCGCAACCCGACGCTTTCCGAATCCGCAGACACCTGCTTGCCCGTGATCTGGACCGTCAGCGTCTCGCGCCTGACCGGGCTGCTGGCCGATGTCATCCCCGAGTTCGACCAGCGCGCGCGCATCGAGCAGATCAACCTCGGTTTTGCCGAAGCGGTAGAGCTGATCGGTCAGCGCCTGCGCCGCGAACGGTGCGACGTACTGGTGGCCGGCGGCTCCAATGCCGCCTTCCTGCGCAGCCGCCTTCCGCTGCCGCTGGCGCCGATTCAGGCCACCGGTTTCGATCTGATGGAAGCGCTGGCGCGTGCGCGTCGCATTGCGCCACGCATCGGCGTGGTCACCCATGCCAGCGATGTGCCGTCGTTTCGCGCCTTCCAGAACAGCTTCGATCTGGAGATCGAACACCGCCGATTCGTCACCGCCGAGGATGCGCGCGACTGCATTGCCGACCTGCAAGCCAGCGGCATCCAGGTCATCGTCGGCACCGGCATGGCGATCGATTTCGCCGAGCAGGCCGATCTGCCAGGCGTGCTGCTGTATTCGGCTGATTCGGTGCGCCAGGCGCTGGAACAGGCAATCGCGCTGGGCACCGCGCCAAGCACGGACCGCGCCGTTGGCCGCGCCGCCACGCGCCGCGAACGACGAACCGATGCCCTGCTGGGCGAAGACAGCGCGATGCTGCAGGTGCGCGAGTTGGTGCAGCTGTATGCGCCACATGCCGGCACCGTGTTGATCAGCGGCGAGACCGGCACCGGCAAAGAACTGGTTGCACGGCAACTGCATGCTGGCAGTCGCCGCCGCGGCCGCTTCGTTGCGATCAATTGCGGCGCCATCAGCGAATCGCTGCTGGAAGCGGAATTGTTCGGCTACAGCGATGGCGCATTTACCGGCGCACGCCGCGGTGGCCACACCGGCCTGATCGAAGCCGCGCAGGACGGCACGTTATTTCTCGACGAAATCGGCGAGTTGCCGATCCCACTGCAGACGCGACTATTGCGCGTTTTGGAAGAACGCGAAGTACTGCGCGTTGGCGCAACCGTGCCCGTTGCAGTCGACGTGCGCGTGATCGCCGCCAGCCTGCAGGACCTGCAGCAGTTGGTCGAACAAGGCCGCTTCCGCCGCGACCTGTTCTATCGCCTTGCCGCACTCCGCATCGCCTTGCCGCCCTTGCGCAATCGCCGCAACGACATTGCGGTGTTGCTTGCGCATTATTTCCAGCAACTCGGCAATAGCGCATCGCCGTTGTCGCCAGCTGCAGCGCAACGCCTGCAACAACACACCTGGCCAGGCAACGTGCGCGAGCTACGCAACCTGGTCGAACGCCTGTGCATTCACTGGAAAGCCCAACCGCACGACAGTGTCAGCCTGGAACAACTCGAACGCTGGGCGCCTGAATTATTCGATGCACCGCTCGGCCACCGCGACGCAATGGGTGAGCACTCCGACCTGGCGACCTCTCGCTTGCAGCTCACCGCCACCGCGGTCCGCGCGGCGCTCGAGCATGCCAACGGCAATCGCACGCTTGCCGCGCAAGCACTCGGCGTATCGCGCACGACGCTGTGGCGTTGGATGCATACGCAAGCACTGGCATCGCGCGCATAGGACACAAGCGCGGATTTGCATTACAGACCAGACGACGCGTGCATTCTCATCCTTCCACGCTCAGGCGGGAGACGACGGCATGGCATTGCGCGCTTAGCTCACGGATTGCACGGTCCGCGCTCATAGCGGCGTGCGCCGCAATCCACACAGCACATCGCACTTTCGTGCAATGCTCACCTCGTCAACCGCAATGCCGCCAACGCCCTCGCACGCGCGTTGACCGAGCGTCTCGCAGTCACTTGACCCGCGTGTATTCGGTATCGCCTGTACTCAGCTTGCCGGTCGCCTCATCGATCGCGTAGTTGACCGTACCAACCCCGTTGGACACCTGCAGCACGCCCTTGGTCAGCAGCGCAGGATGATTGCGGGTCTTGACGCCGTTGCCGGACAGCTCCGGCCGGGTGTCGCGAATGATGAAACTCTCACCATTATGCTCGATGCTCAGCACGTTGTTTTCCGACTTCACGTTGACCCACTTGCCCACGTACTGCTCACCCGCGTCGCGGGCACACCCGGCGAGCAGCAGCGTCGCAACCAGCACACTTCCCAGTAGCGTGTTCATCGCCACTCCATCTCGAAACGGGAGGCCTTGCAGGATGGCAATTCGCTATCGGGCTCGCAAGGCACTGGCCCTAGCGAAAAGTGCTTATGCGCACCGTCTGTCGCAAATCGTGCCGGGCACCACTCTCGGTTAGGTATGGTGCTATCAGCCTGGGAGTTAGTCGCTGGCGCCATCGATAGACCCGGCAAGCCGCGCAGCGCCCAGTTCAACGCTGAACCTGTGTCGTCAAGGCGCTGCCGGGATCGAGTAGATAGATCACCTCGTTAATGAGCCAGAGTTGCTCATCAAGAAATATCGTCTCGCTGACTGTTAGACCCCGCATTCCAGGAACAAGATCCAGCTGTCGCCACCGAAGCGGCAGCTTTGCATTACCGAAAGCCCGGTCATCTCTGCGATGGGAATACGCGTTACGCAAGGCGCGCAGCAAGACAACGGCGGGCGCATTTTCATGGCTCAGCTTGAGGTCTGATGCCGACGCATCCCTCCACAGGGCATCAGAGATTTCGACGATTGCTTGCCGCGCGGTATATCGAACGACTTCCTGCACACGCTTGCGCACCTGTTCCGCGTAGACCTTGAAGGTGCAGTTCACGCCAAGACCGGGAAATGGCTCGGTCGCAACGTTGTCGCCATCACTCATCAGCTCAAAGGGGATTCCTGCGTCTCGAGCCTTCCTCATGCAACGGACGCCAGCGATCGCATACCATATCGCCGCGTTGGTGGCGGTAACCGCCTGTATCGCTGCATCGAAAGGGGACTGCCGCGCAGTCATATCACCAAACCCTGCGGTTGCTGCCCTGCAACTACGAAAAAACCGGCTTTCGCCGGCTTTTCTGCTACACGTTGAAATCATGGTGGGCGGTACAGGGTTCGAACCTGTGACCCTTGCCGTGTGAAGGCAATGCTCTACCGCTGAGCTAACCGCCCGGTGACGCGAGCCGCACATTATAGGGCAGCCGCGGCGGCCGTCAACAATTGTTTACCCGGCCCCGCCACCCCGCGCAACCGCAGGTTCATCGCCTCGATCTGATGCGACAGCATCGTGACTCGGCCTTGCGCCTCACTCACTACCCGCCGTAGCACCGCAGCTTTACATCGTATGCGTCGGCTTGTCCGAGGTGGTCAGCCCCGCCAGCAGCGTCTCAATCTTGTTGCGCACCGCCTCGCCTTCCGGGCCGTCCGGGAACTGCACGCCGATGCCGGCGGCACGGTTGCCCTGGGCGCCGGCAGGTGTGGTCCAGATGACCTTGCCGGCGACCGGCAGGCGCTCGCTGGAGTCCGGCAGGGTCAGCAGCAGGAAGACTTCATCGCCCAGCATGTAGCGTTTGGGGGTAGGCACGAAGATGCCACCACCTTTCACGAACGGCATGTACGCGCTGTAGAGCGCTGGCTTGTCTTTCAACGCCAGCGACAAAATGCCTTGGCGTGCATTCATTGCACTCATCGAGTTCCCCTAGAACGTGTCTGGTGCGCTCCCTCGCGCCAGGCCAGCAGCAGTTCCGTCACTGCCAGGTCGGCGCGGACGGTGGTGCGCAGCAAATCGCGGGTGCGGTTGGCGGCGTCGAACCAGGTCGCCAGCTTGTGCAACCGCGACGGATCGGTCAAGCCGGCCGATGCCTGCGCCAATGCCAGATCGGCGGCGTGGCGCAGGCGTTGATCGGCCTGGCCGTCGTTGGTCCAGCGTTGCGCGACATCCACCGCGCCAGCGCGGCCGCTGGCGATCTGCTCCAGATCCTGCGCAACCGCGCGCCGCACCGCCAGGCCGTCTTCGCGCAACCACTGCGCAGCCAGACCGGGATGGCCGCGTGCGGCATCCAGCGCTTCGTGTGCGGCGTGCTCAGTGACGCCTTGTGACAGCAACCAGGCCAGCGCTTCGTGCGCAGGCGGCAGTTTGAATTCCAGCCGCTGGCAACGGCTACGGATGGTCGCCGGCAGGCGTGCCGGCTGTGCGCTGATCAACCACAGGTAACGCCCGGGGGACGGTTCTTCCAGGGTCTTGAGCAAGGCGTTGCAGGCAGCGCGATTGATCGCATCGGCCGGGTCGACGATCACCACCTGGGCAATGCCGTACTGCGGCGTCAGCGAGAGCTTTTGCGAAATCTCGCGCACCT
Organism: Xanthomonas bromi; assembly: GCF_900092025.1. Classification (GTDB taxonomy): domain Bacteria; phylum Pseudomonadota; class Gammaproteobacteria; order Xanthomonadales; family Xanthomonadaceae; genus Xanthomonas; species Xanthomonas bromi. Next base: position 140,562 of record NZ_FLTX01000005.1, on the reverse strand, counting down.
GCTCGATGACGATTTCCGTGCGCAGCTTGTCGCCGGTGCGATTGGGAATGAACGAGATCAGCTGCAGGTCCGGATGGGTACCGGCGGCAATCAGCTGGCGCGTGCGCTGCGCCAACGCCGGGTCCGGCGAGCTGGCCAGCACATGCTCGGCCAACGCCAGCGCCACCGCGCGCTTGCCCAGGCCTTCCGGGCCGCAGATCAGCAAGCCGTGCCCCAGCCGGCCGGCATCCAGCGCCGCCACAGTCTGGTCGAAGGCGCGCTGCTGCCAGGGCGAAAAGGCGGCGGTCATGGGGTGGGCTCCGTCTGCGGCGTGCTCGGCAAACGGCGACGCTGCAGATAGCGCGCCACCGCCGCGTTATGCTCGGCCAACGTCGCCGAGAACGCGTGCGCGCCGGTGCCGTCGCCAACGGCAACAAAATAAAGTGCATCGCCGGGCGCCGGGCGCACCGCCGCCAGCAACGCCTCGCGGCCCGGCATGGCGATCGGCGTCGGCGTCAGGCCGGTGCGCGTGTAGGTGTTGTACGGCGTGTCGGTGGTCAGGTCGCGGCGACGGATATTGCCGTCGTAGCTGCTGCCGATGCCGTAGATCACGGTCGGGTCGGTCTGCAGCTTCATGCCCATCTGCAAACGGCGCAGGAACACCCCGGCGATCAGCGGCCGCTCGGAGGCCAGGGCCGTTTCTTTTTCGATAATCGAGGCCAGGATCAATGCCTGCTCCGGCGAGGCGAGCGGCAGATCCGGGGTGCGCTGCTCCCAGGCCTGCGCCAGGGCCTTGTCCATGGCCGCGTGCGCGCGCTTGAGCACATCCAGATCGCTGTCGCCACGCTGGTACACATAGGTTTCCGGCAGGAAGCGCCCTTCCGGATGCTGCTTGGCGAATCCCAGGCGCGTCATCAGTGCCGCGTCGTCCAATGCTTCGATGGAGTGTTGCAGCGGCGTGGCGGTGGCGAGTGCAGCGCGCAGCTGACGGAAATTCCAGCCTTCCACGATCGTGAAGCGGTACTGGATCACCCGCCCCTGGCGCATGCGCGTCAGCAGTTCGCGCGGCGATAGCGCCGGTGCCAGTGCGTACTCGCCTACCTTGAGCTTGCCGGCCGCATCGACCTGGCGCGCCAGCAGCTGCCATTCTAGTTCCGTGCCCTGCTCCAGGCCGGCTGCACGCAGTTTTCGCAGCGTCACCTTGAGCGAATCGCCGGGCGCAATCACCACGCTGGGCGCGCTCGCAGACACGGGGGTATCGGCGAAGTGCAGGTAATGCCGCCACGCCACCACGGCAGCAATCGCCAGCAGCGCTGCGAGCAGCAATGCCGTGCCCAGCACGGCCAGACATCCGCGTTTGCCAGTCACCGCCACACCCACCTCGTCATTGTCCCAGCGTCGCGCAGGATAGCGCGCGCCGGTGATGTCCCGTTGAAGCGCTCATGTCTGCTCGATCGCACGCAGCACGCCACGCGCCTTGGCGCGGGTTTCGTCCAGCTCGCGTTGCGGGTCCGAGTCCACCACGATCCCGGCACCGGTGCGGAAGCGTATCTGGTTGCCGGCCACCTCGGCAGTGCGGATCAGGATATTCAGATCCATGTCGCCATCGCGATTGAGCCAGCCGAATGCACCGGTGTAGGCGCCGCGCGCGGTCTGTTCGAGCTCGGCGATGATCTGCATGCAACGCACCTTCGGGCAGCCGGTAATGGTGCCGCCGGGAAACACTGCGGCAATCACCTCGCCCGGCGTCACCCCGGCGCGCAGGCGCCCACGCACGTTGCTGACGATGTGGTGCACGTGCGCGTAGCTTTCCACGCACATCAATTCGTCCACCTCCACCGTCCCGGGCGCGCAGATCCGGCCCAGGTCGTTGCGCTCCAGATCGATCAGCATCACGTGCTCGGCGCGCTCCTTGGGATGCCCGACCAGCTCGCGGATGCGCGCGGCATCGTCGTCGCCGGCAAACCGCGCCCGGGTGCCAGCGATCGGGCGCGTCTGCACCGCATCGCCTTGGACCGACACCAGCCGCTCGGGGGAGGAACTGGCCACCGCACGCCCGGCCGCAACGAACAGTCCGGCGAATGGCGCCGGGTTGGCCGCGCGCAGACGCGCATGCAGCGCCGCCGGGTCGACCGCCGTAGCGAATGCCGCATGCCAGGCACGCGAGATATTGGCCTGGAACACATCGCCGGCACGCAGGTAATCGAGCACGCGTTCCACCGCAGCGGTGAAGCTGTGGGGCGCATCCTCTTCGATCGCGAACGGCCCGATCCACTCAGGCAGCGGCGGCAGCGCGGCGCAGGCAGCGATGTCTTCGACGATCTGCTGCAACAGATCCCCGCGGCCGGGCTCGGCCAGCGCCACGCAGCGCCCTTGCACGCGATCGCGCAGCACCGCTGCCGGCGCGCGCAACGCCAACGCGGCGGGCAAGCCATCGGTGCGCATAGGCAACTGCAGAATCGGTTCGACCTGCGCGGCCAGTTCGTAATCCAGCAGCAGCGCCCAACCGCCGCGAAACGGCCATGGGCTTGCAGGCGCGTGCGGCACCCGCTCGGCTTGCCAGGCGGCATCCAGCGCCGCCAGAAAATCGCCTTCCAGCAGTTGCCCCTCGCCATCGCGCGTGCAGCCATCCGGATCCAGCCGCAGGCATGCGCCCTCTGCCAGCAGCAGCACGTCCCAACGACCGTGTTCGGTGCCGGAAGCGGTGGACTCGAGCAGGGCAGGATAGCGTTGCGGCGACAGCCGATGCAGCGCCAGCAGGTCGATGTCCGCGTGCAGTGATCGGGTAAGCGTCATCGGTCCGGCGTGGCGTAAGGTGCAGACGCGCGCCGCGGCGATAGACGCCGCGTGCGCGATGAGTGGATCAACGATTGATAGCAGGATTGCACATCACCGGCCCACACGCACGCAGCGCATGCGGCAGCCCCACGGATCGCGCGCAGATGCCGGCAACGCGACCGGTATACCGAATCAGACGCGCTTGAACACCAGCGTGCCGTTGGTGCCGCCAAAGCCGAAGCCGTTGGACATCACCGCATCCACCTGTACCTCGCGTGCCACGTTCGGCACGTAATCCAGGTCGCAGCCTTCGCTGGGCTCTTCCAGATTGATGGTCGGCGGAATGATGCCGGTATGCAGCGCCATCACCGAAAAAATCGCTTCCACGCCACCGGCCGCGCCGAGCAGATGGCCGGTCATCGACTTGGTCGAGCTCACCATGGTCTTGTAGGCGTGATCGCCCAACGCGCGCTTCATGGCCATCGTCTCGGCCAGATCGCCCAGCGGTGTGGAGGTGCCGTGCGCATTGAGATAACCGATCTGCTCGGGGTTGAGCTTGGCATCGCGCATCGCCGCCACCATGCTGCGCGCGGCCCCTTCGCCGTCTTCGCTCGGGGCGGTCATGTGGAACGCATCGGAACTGGCGCCGAAGCCGACCAGTTCTGCATAGATGCGCGCACCACGCGCCTTGGCGTGTTCGTACTCTTCCAGCACCAGCACGCCGGCGCCGTCGCCCAACACGAAGCCATCGCGCTGCTTGTCCCACGGCCGCGACGCGCCGGTCGGGTCGTCGTTGCGGGTGGACATCGCCTTCATCGCGCAGAAGCCACCCACCGAACCCGGCGAGGATCCACGCTCGGCACCGCCGGCCAGCATCACGTCGGCGTCGCCGTGCTGGATCATGCGCATCGCGGTGCCGATCGAATGATTGGAGGTGGCGCAGGCCGATACCGCCGAGAACGTCGGGCCCTTCAGGCCTTTGATCAGGCTCACCTGGCCGGGCAGCATGTTGATGATGGTGCTGGGCACATAGAACGGCGAAATCTTGCGCACGCCGCCCTCATGAAATTTGATGGTCTGCTCTTCAATGCCGAACAGCCCGCCGATGCCGGAGCCGAGAATGGCACCGATGCGTTCGGCATTGCTTTCGTCGATCTCCAGCCCTGAATCGTCCAACGCCATGAACGAGGCGCCGACACCGTAGTGGATGAACGAATCCATCTTCTTGACGTCCTTGGCGGACACAAAAAGCGTGGGGTCGAAATTCTTGATCTCGCCGGCGATCCTGGTGGTGAACTGCGAGGCATCGATGTGCGTGGTCGGACCAATACCTGAGCGGCCGTGGACGATTCCATCCCAGCTGCTGGCCAGATCATTGCCCAGCGGCGACACCATGCCCATGCCGGTAACGACAACACGACGACTCATTGCAGATCTCCTCACCACGGAACGGACGGTGCTTGGGGTGTGCGGGTGACACGTGAAAAACACAGGGCCGCATCAGCGGCCCCATGGAATGTCTGACGCGGCAGCGGCTTGATGCGCGCCGCCACGATCAGGAACAACGCATCAGCTCTTGACGTGAGACTTGACGTAGTCGATCGCCTGCTGCACCGAGGTGATCTTCTCGGCCTCTTCGTCCGGGATCTCGCACTCGAACTCTTCTTCCAGCGCCATCACCAGCTCGACGGTGTCCAGCGAGTCGGCACCCAGGTCATCGACGAACGATGCGCTGGTGGTGACTTCCTCTTCCTTGACGCCGAGTTGTTCGACGACGATTTTCTTGACGCGTTCTTCGATGGTGCTCATTGGGGATATCGCTCCAGATGGAGTAGTGGTGGTACGAAAAAAACGCCATCGCCGCTGCGATGGCCGCGTTGGATAGTGTAGTGGAAGCGACCGGGCCTTGCATTGCATCACAACTCCCGGCCGATCAGCCACTTAGCGCCTCCCGGCGCCGCACGCTCACGGCATGTACATGCCACCGTTGACGTGCAGGGTCTCACCGGTGATGTAACGGGCAGTCGGGCCGGCCAGGAACGCCACCGCATTGGCGATGTCTTCCGGCTGGCCCAGATGGCCCAGTGCGATCTGCTGCAGCAAGGCGATCCTGGCCTCATCCGGCAGCGCCTTGGTCATGTCGGTATCGATGAAACCGGGCGCCACCACATTCACGGTGACCCCGCGCGAACCGATTTCCTTGGCCAGCGACTTGGAGAACGCAATGATGCCGGCCTTGGCCGCGGCATAGTTGGTCTGACCCGGATTGCCGGTCACACCGACCACCGAGGCGATATTGACGATGCGGCCCTTGCGCGCCTTCATCATGCCGCGCATCACCGCCTTGGAGGTGCGGAACACGCTGGTCAGATTGGTGTCGATGATGGCCTGCCAGTCGTCGTCCTTCATCCGCATCAACAGGTTGTCGCGGGTGATGCCGGCGTTGTTGACCAGAATCGAGATGGCGCCGAATTCCTTGCCGATCGCCTCGATAAGGCCATCGACCGCCGCAGCGTCGGTGACGTTGAGCTCACGGCCGTGACCGCCGTGAGCGGCCAGACGCTCGCCGATCGCCGCAGCGCCGGAGGCCGAGGTGGCGGTACCGATGACCGTGGCGCCCTGGGCGGCCAGGGTATCGGCAATGGCCGCACCGATACCGCGACTGGCGCCGGTGACGAGGGCAATTTCACCCTGCAGTGGCTTGCTCATGACTGCTGTTCCTCAAAGGGGGACGTCGCAACCGCGGCCGCGAACGTCGAGGGATGCCGGCGCGGCATTGGATCAGTGCGCCCACGCGTCGAGCGCGCCGGCGTAGTCGGCGGGCGTGGCCAACGAGCGGGCGTCCAGGCTCTTGTCGATGCGCTTGATCAGCCCGCTCAGCACCTTGCCCGGGCCGCATTCGGCGATCCGGGTGATGCCCTGGCTGGCGAGCGCCTGCACGCACCCGGTCCACTGCACCGGCAGGTATAGCTGCTCCACCAGCGCCTGACGAATGGCCGCGCTGCCGTCATGGACGCGGGCATCCACGTTCTGCACCACCGGAATCTGCGGCGCGTACCAGGTCAAACCCGCCATCGCCTCGCCGAGCTGGTTGGCTGCATCGCGCATCAGCGGAGTGTGCGAAGGCACACTCACCGCCAGCTTGACCACCTTGCGCACGCCGCGCTCGGTCAGTAGCGCCAGCGCGCGATCCACCGCCGCCGCATCGCCGCCGATCACGGTCTGGCCCGGCGAATTGAAATTGGCCGGCACCACCACCTGGCTACCCGCCGCCTCGGCGCAGACCTCCAGCACCACGGCGTCTTCTGCGCCAAGCACCGCAGCCATCGCACCGACGCCCGCCGGCGCTGCGGCCTGCATGAACTGGCCACGCAGCCGCACCAGGTGCGCACCATCGTGCAGCGACAAGGCGCCGGCAGCGACAAGCGCGGTGTATTCGCCCAGGCTATGCCCAGCCAGCAGCGCCGGACGCTGCCCGCGCTGGGCGTTCCACAGCCGCCACACCGCCACGCCTGCGGCCAGCAAGGCCGGCTGGGTGTATTCGGTGCAATTGAGCATTTCTTCCGGGCCGCCCTGGGACAGCGCCCACAGATCGACACCGGCGCCCTCGGAGGCTTCGGCAAACGTTTCGCGGATCTGCGGATGCAGCTCGGACAATTCGGCCAGCATCCCTAAGGACTGCGAGCCCTGGCCGGGAAACACGAAGGCGAGAGTGGATTCGGTCACGCGTTGCTGCCTACAAAAATCGAGCCGGGATCATACGTGCGAAATCGCCCTGGCGTCTGTACTGCCGCGTATGCAGGGACCACCAGAACGTATCCCGAGGCCGCAAAACCGGGCACCGGACTCGATCGGGAACGCACCCGCAACAGCCACAGCCGCGCTGATGGGCGGCAGTGCGTAATCGATGTTGAAGCGCTGCCGCCGAACGCGACGCAGCCACCGCCTGCGCGATCAACGCGGCAACTGAAGGTTCGGGCACACCAGGTGCTGCCACCTGCACCTCGTCTACGCGGGCAACGGGAATGTCGCCGCCTGTCCGCGCAGCACCCCGGCCTCGTCGACGAGCTGCCAGACCACACCCTCGGTGATCCGAAAGCGAGAACCATCCTTCGCAATCCGCACGCCCGCGTAGTCCTTTATGACGCCATCGCGGGTCACCGCATCGAGCAACCGCTGACGTTCCGCTCGCTCCGGCACTTCTGCCGACAGGCGCGAGGGCATTCCAACGAACTCGCTCCAGTCGTAACCGAAGACGCGCTGCGCAGCCTGGTTCGCATAGACGAATCGCGGGTCTGGAGCAGTGTCGTGCGCGAGCAGCGCAAATGGCGCATCGCGATACAGCCAGTCGGGTTCGATCTGCCGGTCTGCGACCAGCGGGCGGCCTGCGAACCGCTCATAACTGCGGGTGAGCAAGGCGACGAATATGGCGTCGTGGGCGGGGTGCATGCCCTGAATTTACCTGACGGGCGGATTGTCCGACGTCCCTGCCCGCAAACCGGTCGCGTTGAGCGAATCAAGCGATCCGACAGCGAGCGTTCCCGTTGGCAGAGTTCAAGCGCTCCGAAGAGGCATCGCCGCCATGAGAGGGACAAAGCTGCCGCCATCCCCGTGAGCCAGGCGCATCGTCCACCATGCATCAATTCGCCCGAGCAGACGCGTGCGCCTATCCGAGGCAGCGGGCTGAAACGTCAGTAGCGCAGCAGCGCCGAGCCCCAGGTAAAACCGCCGCCGAAGGCTTCCAGTAGCAGCAACTGGCCGCGCTGCACGCGACCGGAGCGCACCGCTTCGTCCAGCGCCAGCGGCACCGAGGCCGAGGAGGTGTTGCCGTGGCGATCCACCGTGACCACCACCTGCTCCATCGGCAGGTCCAAGCGCCTGGCAGTGGCCTCGATGATGCGCAGATTGGCCTGATGCGGAATCAACCAGTCCAGATCGTGCTTGTCATAGCCGTTGGCCACCAAGGTCTCATCGACCACCGAGTCCAACGCCTTGACTGCGTACTTGAAGACGTCATTGCCCTTCATCAGCAACTTGCCGCCGCCATTCTTGCCTTCGCAGAAGCCGACCGACACGCCCACCGGGTCCCACAGCAGTTCTTTCTTGCTGCCGTCGGCATGCAGGTGGGTGCTGAGAATGCCGGTGTCTTCGTCGGCCTTGAGGATCACCGCGCCAGCACCATCGCCGAACAGGACGCAGGTCGTGCGATCGGTCCAGTCGACGATGCGGGTCAGGGTTTCTGCGCCGACCACCAGCGCGGTCTTGGCGTCGCCGCTGCGCACGAACTTGTCGGCCACGCTGAGCGCGTAGACAAAGCCCGAGCACGCCGCGTTGACGTCCATCGCACCGCAACCGAGGCTGCCCAGCCGCGCCTGCAGCAGGCAGGCGGTGGACGGAAAGATCAGGTCGGGCGTGGTGGTGCCGATGACGATCAGGTCGATCTCGTCGGCAGTGACGCCGGCCGCTTCCATCGCCTTCAACGAGGCGAAATACGCCAGATCGCTGGTGGTCTGGTCGTCGGCAACGATGTGACGCTCACGGATACCGGTGCGCGAGAAGATCCATTCATCGCTGGTGTCGACGATCTTCGACATGTCGTCGTTGGTCAACACCTTTTCGGGCAAATAGCTACCCGTGCCCGCGATTCTGGAATAGATCCGCTTGCTCATACTGGTTCCTGGTGCAAGAGCCGCAACGATCGGCGGCTCCGGAAGAAGCGAGAGTCACCCGGCCACGCATGGCGCAGCGGGCGCCACGGATCAATCTTCTTGGACGGCCGACGACTTGGTCGTGATCACCTTCTTGCCACGGTAGTAACCGTCGGCGGTGATGTGGTGGCGCAGATGGATCTCGCCGCTGGTCGGATCGGTCGACAGCTGCTTGGCGGTCAGGGCATCGTGCGAACGACGCTGGCCGCGGCGGGACGGGGTGACACGGGATTTCTGCACAGCCATGGGATTGCTCCAACTTTAGTTCGATAACTTGATCTGTTGAGTCGAACAGCACGCTCTACGCCCGCGTCGACCTGTCTTACCGCCCTTAACAGCGGCGGTTACTGTTTCTTCAACGCTGCCAGCGCCGCGAACGGACTGGCCTTGTCTTGCTCTTCCTGGGTCGGGACCCATTCGGCGTCGATCGCTTCGCTACCCGGCGCCATCGGTACCACTGGCACCGACAGCACCAACTCGTCCTCGACCATGTCAACGGCCCGCAGCATGCCATCTTCCGGCACCAGCAACGCTTCGTACTCGGCCGGCAATGCAGCTTCGTCGGCTTCGTCACGGATCAAACCAAGACGCTGCCTGATGTGCACCGGATACAGGAAGCGTTGCAGGCTGCGCTGGCAGGCCAGCGGAAGCTCGACATCGATACTGAGTTCGACATAGGCGACCTTGAGCAGAGTGTCCTGGTCAAATTGAAGCGAATAGACACATTCGCCTTCGGTATCGACAAGGCTTCCCTGCAGACGGGTCATCGCAGATAACGGGATGCGGCCGTCGAAGCGCCTACGCGCTGCGACCATCCGCCAAGCATCCAGCATTTCGGGTACGTTCGCGGACATAAGCCGCAGAATGTTAAAGACCAGCCGACGCCCTGTCAAATCCCCGCATTCACATGCCCTGCACTGCATCGAGGCTGGCAGACTCTCCCCGCCCGCCTTATTACTGCGTCCATGATGCCACGCCTGATCCTTGCCTCCACCTCTGTTTATCGACGCGAGCTGCTCGGCCGCCTGCAGCTCGAATTCGACACTGCCCGGCCGGAGGTCGAGGAGCGCGCGCTGCCGGGCGAAACCCCGAGCGCATTGGCCACCCGCCTGGCCGCCGAAAAGGCCGCTGCAGTGGCAGCCCGCTTCCCCGGGGCCTGGGTGATCGGTTCGGACCAGGTGGCCGACCTGGACGGGCAAGCCTTGGGCAAGCCCGGAACCCTGGAGCGAGCGCATGCGCAGCTGACTGCGATGTCCGGTCGCCTGGTGCGCTTCCATACGGCGGTGGCGCTGGTCGGCCAGGGGCAGACAGTGCATGCGCTAGACCTGACCGAAGTGCGGTTGCGAGCGCTGATGCCTACCGACATCGACCGTTACCTGGCCGCCGAGCCAGCGCTGGACTGCGCCGGCAGCTTCAAGTGCGAAGGCCTGGGGATCGCCTTGTTCGACAGCATTCGCTCGGAAGATCCCACGGCACTGGTCGGCCTGCCACTGATCGCACTCGCGCAGCTATTGCGGCAGGCAGGGTTTGAACTGCCTTGAGAGCGATCGCCCGTGATCGCTGCGAAGCCAGCGGCATCTCATCCGCCATGCGTGAGATGCGAGAGAAGACCCGGTTATCAGACACGCCGAGTCCGACGGACGGCCAGGCTAAAACCAGGCGCTGCCGCTCAGCCTGAAAGCCCGCAAACAAGACGGCGCAACAGCTCGTGCCGACCACCCCACCCACTTCGCCCCCCATCCAAGACGTGTCAGGATCCCTACAGGGGCGTTATCGCACATCAGCACCATGCGCGACGCTGACGTCTGTGCGATGAAATCGAATCGCATCGCCGAGCCATCATTCAAAAGATTCCGGACGGGTGTCACAGCGACATTGGCGATCGCAACGGGAACGGCGGCCATGCGCGCACCATCCAGATAACGTGTTTCCGGCCACGTAAAGATGGACGTCCCTGCTGCTTTCAAAACAGGCAGTGCGTCCACGATTTCGGCAAGAACGGTTTCTCCATGCACGGCATCGGGATCGATCACTCCTGCCGCTACTGCGGTTGCCGTCATGTTGGCAGCGGCCTGCATGCGCTGGGCAAGCAGCGCAATCCAGACCGTACTCGGCAACAGGCAACACATCAGCGCTACACCAGCCACTGCGACGCGACGCGACGCGACGCGGGCGCAGCCTGCCGTGCCGAACGAACAACCACAACAACACACCGCTCCAGAACAGGATCGGCCACGGCTGATAGCGCCCGGCAAACAATTGCTCGGGAAAAGACTGGTTCGGGGGCTTTTCGCATAGCGCCATGGGTTGGCATAAAGCACCTTGGGCAAAAGCACCATCATCGCCAACACGCCGATCGCAAGATAGATCCACTTGGCATCGACCAACAGCAGCGCCTACATCTTGCTCAAAACCCTACCTGCTCAATGGCAATCGCCGGAATCGCTTGGTGAATCCTTATTCTTTGCGCTGCAATTATTTGTCCTTTTCCTTTTTGACTATGACTCGCTGCTGCACGACAAGGGAACCCCGTACGCATGGCATTACCGGTGCATTTTAGCGAACACCATCACCGCCAAATAGTTTTGGCGCCCTATTCAGAAAGATGTTGCAACCTCTCTTCCAGCGCCCTTCACTTTCGGTCCGATAAGACAGCACCGCGCAGAAAAACTGCTTGAAGTGTCGTGACGCGTACGGGCCACTCTACTTGGCGCTAGACCATTACAAGCCACCACCATTTTTGACAATCAGCGACTGCTCCCACCAGTCTTCGACGCTGCCGTCGTGGCCGTGCAGGCGCAGCCCCAACCAGTGCGTGCCCGGTGGCAAGGCCTGGGTGTCGAGCGTTGCAGTGAAGCCGACGTTTGGGTGCTGTGGGTCGGTGGAGATTTTCCAATACGGGCGCACATCGAGCTGCGTGCCGTACGCGGCCTGCGTGACGGGGCGACCGTCGAGCAGCAACTCGACATTCGATACGCCAACGCCATCTTTGAAGGCCCAGCCGCGCACCTCGAGCTTGCCGGATACGGCAACGTCCGGCAGCGGTGTGTCGATCCACGCCATTGCCGGGGTCACGCACGGCCCGGGCTGTCGTTGCGCCGGCAGTGCGAACAGCAGGAAGCGCTGATAGCCGTGATCGGTGGACACCACGGCGGGCGGCGGCAACGGGCCGACCATGTCGCAGATGGCGTGGTAGCGCTTCAACAAGTCGCGATAACGCAGATCGCTGGGCGAGAGCACCAGCAACCGCGGCCCGGTGCGCGTGCCATCGCTGAGCAAACCCCACTGCTGCAATTGCGCGCTGCGTCCGTGCTTATCGTTCAACTCGGCAGGTAGCACCTCGATATTGGCATCGTGCAACTGGAAGCCGAGTTCAGCGCCAACCTTGAAGTTTTCCGCCAGCACGCGCGTGCCCGGCGGCATCTGTGTCAGCCGGGATTTGACTGCATGCGCCAGATCGTTCCAGCCGGCGAAGTTACGCGGGTAGTATTTTTCGCCAGCGGCATGCGCGCGGATCGACGGCACCGACACCGCCAGGTAATAGCCATACGCGCCGAGCATGCCAAGCAGTGCTAGCAGCCACGTGACGCGTCGCAGCGGGTGCGGCCAGCGCATCAGGATCATCGGCAGTGGCACCAGCAGCGCGAGATAACCGGGCAGCGGCCAATGGAAGCTGATGCGTTCGGCGTCGCTGAAGAAACCGAGCACGAAGATCGCCACGGTCGAGATGCCGCCCAGCAAGCCGAAGTAGCGCCACTGCGCGCGGGAACCGCCGCCGGTACGGGTGCCGGCCAGGCCCACCTTGAGCATCGCCCACGCCAATAGCGGCGTCACGGCCACTGCCTGGATCATCAGGAACCACAAACCGCCGATCTGGAAACGCCACGGATGCCGGTCGACCAGCTGGAAGCGCAGCCCGGCCTCGTCGTGGTCGGTGTTCCAGAACAACAGCGGCAGCCAGCTCACCGCGCCCACCGTCAGCGCCATCCAGATGCGCGGGTCGCGCAGCACCGCACGCCCCTGCGGAATGCACAGCAGCGCGATGCAGCCCACCCCGATCACACCCACAAAGCGGTAATGACTAAGCGCGCCGATGACCAGGCCAATGGCGAGCTCCAGCGCGCTGGTGGCATCGACCTCGCGCAGCACGCGCGCGCCGGCATCCATGCACAGCACCGCTGCCAATGCCATCGGCACATCCGGCACGGCCAGGATGCCCAGCGTCGCCGACAGCGGCATCAGCAAGGTCAGGCTACCAGCCTGCCAGCCCAGCGTGGAGCCGAACCAGCGCGTGGCGATATGCGCGATCAACCAGGGAATCAGCGCGGAAATGGCCAGAAACGGTAGCCGCAGGGCCAGCAGGTGATGCCCGCCCAGCTCCACGCCCAAGCGCGCCAGCCAGGCGGTCATGCCGGGCAGATCCGAGTAGGCCGCAGCCAGATGCTGGCCTTCCTGCCAGTAAAACGCCTCGTCCACGAACAGCGGCAAGCGTGCAGCGATCAATAGCTTGACGGCCGTGGCCAGTGTCCACAGGATCACGAAGGTGCGATGTGCGCGTTGGTCCCCCTGCATTGCCCTGTGCACTCTTCTTTTCACCTATGGAATTGTGATGTCGACACCGCTGCGCTCCACGGAAATGCTAACCGATGCGCTGCGCCAATCGCTGCGGCGCGCGCAAGACCAGGTCAATTCGCTGCTGCTGGGCAAAGCACAGGAAGTGCGGCTGGCATTCGTGGCACTGCTGTCCGGTGGACATCTATTGATCGAGGACTTACCCGGCCTGGGCAAGACCACCCTGGCCCACGCCATGGCCTCCAGCCTGGGGCTGGGCTTCCAGCGCGTGCAGTTCACCTCGGACCTGTTGCCGGCCGATGTGCTGGGCGTGTCGGTGTACGACGCCGCCTCGCGCCAGTTCCAGTTCCATCCCGGCCCGGTGTTCACCAACGTGCTGCTGGCCGATGAAATCAATCGCGCCCCGCCGCGCACGCAGAGCTCGCTGCTGGAAGCGATGGCCGAGCAGCAGGTGACCCTGGATGGCGTGACGCATGCATTGCCCGAGCCGTTCTTCGTGATCGCCACGCAGAACCCGGTGGACCTGTCGGGCACGTTTCCACTGCCCGACTCGCAGCTGGACCGCTTCCTGCTACGGCTGAGCCTGGGTTATCCCAGCGCCGATGCCGAGCGTGCGCTGCTCTCCGGGGTGGATCGGCGCGAGCTGATCGCCCAGGCCGCACCCCAACTCAGCGACGCCGATGTGGTTGCGCTGCGTGCCGTGGTCAACCAGATCCATACCAGCGATGCGCTGATCGGCTACGTGCAGGCCTTGCTGCTGCGTAGCCGCCAGCATGCCGGAGTGCGCGTGGGCCTGTCGCCGCGTGCCGGTATCGCCTTGCTGCGCGCGGCCAAGGCCTACGCGTTGCTGCTCGGCCGCGAACACGTGCTGCCCGAAGACGTGCAGGCGCTGTTTGTGGCGGTGGCCGGACATCGGCTGGTGCCGGAAGCCGAATCCTCGTCCGGGCCGGCGTTGGCCAAGGCGCTGCTGCACAGCGTGCCGGTGGACTGACCCAGGTGCGTGCGCACGTGCGCGGCATCGGCCGCCGACTCAGCCTGCTGGCGCGGCCGCGGGGCCCCGAGCCCTTGCCGATCATGCTGGATCGGCGGCGTATCTATGTGCTGCCGACCCGCTTCGGGCTGTTCGTCACCGCATTGCTGCTGGCGATGCTGCTGGGCGCGTTGAACTACAACAACAACCCGGCGCTGCTGCTTGCGTTGTTGCTGGCCACGGCCGGCATCGCCAGCAGCATCATGGCGCACCTGCAGCTATCGGCGCTGCGGATCGAGGCGGTCTCGGCCGAACCCGTGGTGACCGGCGAGCCACTGCGCATGCGGGTGTCGTTGGCGCGGCGCGATACCCGCGTGCGGCGTGGCTTGCGGCTGGATCATCTGGATAGCAGCGGCTTCTGTTCGCTGATCGAGCACGACATGGCCGATGTCGACCTGCTGGTGCCCACCACGCAGCGCGGCTGGCAGGACATCGAACGCATCCGGCTGTCGAGCACTCAACCGCTGGGGCTGGTGCGGGCGTGGTCGTGGGTCTGGCCGGAAACGCCGTTGCTGGCCTACCCCAAGCCCGAGGAACAAGGCCCGGCGCTACCCGAAGGCGCCGGTTCGCCCAACCAGACGCGCCTGCACGCACAAGGCGAAGAGCTGCACCAGTTGCGCCCGTATCGCGCCGGCGATGCGCCACGCACCATTTCCTGGAAGCACTCGGCGCGTCGCGACACGTTGCTGGTGCGCGAATACGAACAGCCGCTGGGGGTCGAAGTCACACTGGACTGGCGCATGCTCAACGCGCTGCCATACGAGCGCCGCATCGCGCGGCTGGCCCGCTGGGTCAACCTGGCCGAGCGCGACGGGCGCCGCTATCGCCTGCTGCTGCCGGGCCAGCCACCGTTGGGTCCCGCGCAAGGGCCTTCGCACCATCACCTGTGTCAGCGTGCCCTGGCCCTGCTTCCGCATGACTGAGCCCTCGCTCCCGATCAGCCAGGCCAGCCGCAGCTGGGTGCTGGCCACCAGCTGGCTCGCACTGACGCCGCTGCTGTTGCAACTGCCTGGCCTGCTTGCCGTCACGGTCGCCGTGGCCGCGGTGCTGGTCGGTGTGCTGAGCTGGCGCGGCACCTTGATGGCGCCGGTGCGGCTGTTGCTGGTGATCGCGATGCTGGCGGCGGTGTACTGGCAGATCGGGATGCGCTTCGGCCGCGACACCGGCTGCGCGGTGCTGGCATCGATGCTCGCCATCAAGGCCTCCGAACTGCGCACCTTGCGCGATGCCCGCAGCCTGCTCGGCTTTGCCTTGTTTGCTCCGTTTGCAGCCTTTCTGCTCGACCAAGGGCCGGCGACGATGGGCATGGCGCTGCTGGCGGTGGTCAGCGCCTTGCTGAGCATGCAGCGGCTGGCCGACGAAGAGCACCGCACCAGCACGCCTGTGCTGCGTCTGCAGTTGCGTGGCATCGGCAAGCTGGTCGCCATCGGCGTGCCGCTGGCGCTAGCCACCTTCTGGTTGCTGCCGCGCCTGAGTGCACCGCTGTGGGGCGTGCCCGAACGCGCGCTGTCGCGGCCCGGACTGTCGGACAACATGTCGCCGGGCGAGTGGATCGACCTGATGGCCGACGACAGCCCGGCCTTGCGCGTGCAGTTCACCGGCAAGGCGCCACCGCCGCAACAACGCTACTGGCGTGGACCGGTGATGTGGGACTTCGACGGGCGCAGCTGGCAGCGCGCGCGCTGGACCGGTCGCGCCCAACCCACTTCGGTCACCGCAGGCCCGCAAACGTACCGTTATCGCCTGGATTACGAGCCCACCGATCGGCGCCAACTGGTGTCGCTGGACCTACCCACCCAGGGCGTTCCAAACGCCGAGTTATCGCCGGACTACGAACTGTTCGCGCAACGCCCACTGAGCGCGCTGACCCGCTGGGAGCTGCAATCGGCACCGCCCACGCGCTTCGATACCGACCTGCCCGAGCAGTTACGCAAGCGCGCGCTTGCCCTGCCGCCCGGCTTCAATCCGCGCACGCTCGCGCTGGCACGGCAATGGCGTCGCGAGGCTGGGAATAACGACAATGCGGTGATGCAACGGGCGCTGCAGTGGATCACCCGCGAGTTCGCCTACACCCTGGACACGCCGCTGCTCGGCCGCAACAGCGTCGACGAATTCCTGTTCCAGCAAAAGGCCGGTTTCTGCGAACACTTCAGTTCGTCGTTCGTGGTGCTGATGCGCGCGGCCGGCATCCCGGCGCGCGTGGTCACAGGCTACGCCGGCGGCACCTACAACCCGCTGGGCAATTACTGGGTGGTACGGCGCATGGATGCACATGCCTGGACCGAAGTCTGGCTGGCCGGACGCGGCTGGGTCCGCGTGGACCCTACCGCCGCGGTGGCGCCGGAACGCATTTACGACACGCTCGAAGATCGCCTGCAAACCGGCGGCGGCAACAACTTCGCCGACCTCGGCGCCTGGGCCAGCATTGGCCAGGTCAGCGACTGGCTGCGCCGGGGCTGGAACGAGCTGGTGCTGTCCTTCGATGCCGACCGCCAGCAACGGCTGTTGCAACCTTTCGGCATCGAGCGCCTGGACCCCATCCAACTGGCCGCCATCTTCGGTATGTTTGCCGTCAGTGCCCTGGCCTGGATGGGTTGGCTGCTGGCGCGCGGCGAACGTGAGCGCGACCCGCTACTGCGTGCCTGGCACCGACTGAGCCGCCGCTACGGCAAGCTAGGCCTGGCCCGCGAGCCGCACGAACCATCCATTGTCTGGGCGCAACGTGTCGCCTGCTCACACCCGAATACGGCATTGTTGGCACTCAGCCAACGTTTCGCTGCCGCACGATACGCTGGCGCTGATTCGGACAGCGCCATTCTCTTGAAAGACTTGCTGCAGCATCGCCCGCGAACCGGAGCTTCCTCATGAGTACCCGTTTTCTTGTTCCTCTTATCGCTGTGCTCGGGCTCGCAGCCTGCGCCACCGCGCCCAAGCCGCTGCAGGGCCAGTTCCCTACGGTCAGTCCGAGCGATTCCACTGCCAGCGCCCAGGTCGGCACGTCCGTGCGCTGGGGCGGCAAGATCATCAAGACCACACCTGGCCAGGGCCAGACCTGTTTTGAATTGATCTCGCGCCCGCTCAATGCCAGCGGTCGCCCGGACCGCAATGCCGTGGATGCCAGCGATGGCCGTTTCCTGGCCTGCCGCTCGGGCTTCTACGATCCGGCCGTGTTCGAGCCCGGCCGCGAAGTGACCTTCATCGGCAAGATCGAAGGCTACGAAACCACCAAGATCGGTGAGTACGACTACAAGCTGCCCAAGGTGAATGCAGACGTTGTTTATCTGTGGCCGGTCGTGCGCGACGTGGAGGTGGTGCCGGCTTACCCGTACGGCCCGTGGGGCGACCCGTGGGGTCCGCGCTGGGGCGGTGGCTGGGGCTGGGGCCGCGGCTGGTGGTGACGGGCAACTGAGTCAATGAAACGCAAAAACGCCGCTCGCAGGGAGCGGCGTTTTTGTATGTGCGCAATGCGCGCTGCGCTACGCGGCCTGCACGCAACGCGCGATCAAACGACACATCACGGCGTACCGAAACGGCCCAGCGGTGCACCCGCCAGCAGATGCAGATGCAGATGGAAGACCGTCTGGCCGCCATGCGCGCGGCAATTCATCACGATGCGATAGCCGTCCTGCGCCAGCCCCTGCGCGCGCGCGTATGCCGCCGCCGCCATTGCCAGCTTGCCGACCAGCAGTGCCTGCTCCGGTGGCACATCGTCCAGGGTCGGAATGGCGTGCAGCTTGGGAATGAAGAGCACATGCACCGGCGCCTGCGGCGCGATGTCTTCGAAGCCCAGCACCTCATCGTCTTCATAAACGATGGTGGCCGGGATTTCGCGACGGATGATCTTGCTGAAGATGGTGTCGGTCATGGCGGGAATCGGGATTGGGGAATCGCAAGAGCTTACAGCCCTTGCTTCTGACTTTGCTTCTCCGATTCCCCATTCCCGACTCCCGATTCCCAGCCCTCAAAGCACCTCACTGCGGGTGCCAAAGGCATGCGATAGCGTGCCGCGGTCCACGTATTCCAGCTCGCCGCCCAGCGGCATGCCCTGGGCCAGCCGGCTCGGGCATACCGCGTGCTGGCGGGCAAGCTGCGCCAGGTAATGGGCGGTCGCTTCGCCTTCCACGGTGGCGTTGGTGGCGATGATCATTTCGGTGACTTCGCCGGCGGCCAGACGCTCGCCGAGCCGATCCAGCCCCAGTTCGCGCGGGCCAATGCCGTCCAGCGGCGACAAGCGCCCCTGCAGGATGAAGTACAGCCCGCGGTAGCCGGTGGCGTGTTCGATCGCCAGGCGGTCGGCCGGCGATTCCACCACGCACAGTTGCTGCCGATCACGGCTGCTGCTGGCGCAGATGCTGCAGATCTCCGACTCGGTAAAGTCGCGGCACTGCACGCAATGCCCGACCTTTTCCACCGCATTGCCCAGTGCTGCGGCCAAACGCCGCCCACCCTCACGCTCACGCTCGAGCACGTGATACGCCATGCGCTGCGCCGATTTCTGGCCCACACCGGGCAATACCCGGAAAGCCTCGATCAGTTGTTCTAGCAGAGAGGACATCGGGTCGGGAATCGGGAATCGGGATTGGGGAATCGCAAAAGCTTAAGGACAATCCCGCTCTTACGATTCCCGATTCCCCACTCCCGATTCCCCGCCTCTCAGAACGGCAACTTCATGCCGGGCGGCAACTGCATGCCGGCGGTGGCCGAACCCATGCGGTCCTTGGATTCGGCGTCGATCTTGTTGGAAGCGTCGTTGAAGGCGGCGGCGATCAGATCCTCGGCCATCTCCTGATCGGAGAGGATGCTCGGGTCGATCCGCACCTTGCGGCACTCCTTGGCGCCGGTCAGCGTCACGCTGACCATGCCACCGCCAGCAGTGCCGGTGACTTCCAGCCTGGCCAGTTCTTCCTGGGCGCGCTGCAGGTTTTCCTGCATCTTCTGCGCCTGCTGCATCAATTGAGCGATGTTTCCACGCATGGGTCGTTACTCGTCGTAAGGGCGGATGGAATCAGGGACGATCCGCGCGCCCTGCTGCTGGATCAGCAGCTGCACCGTCGGGTCGTTCATGAAAGCTGTTTCGGCTGCGCTCTGGCGCTCGCCTTTCTGACGGTTGGCGCGCTCGTGCAACGTTTCGACATCGGCGCTGCCGGTTTCGACGACGATGCGCGGCGTGTTTCCCAACACCGGTGCCAGCGCCTGCGCAAGGTTGGCGATGGAGCGCTCGGAGTTGAGATATTCGAAGCCCGGCGCCAGCGCCAGCCGCAACACGCCATCGCGATGGCCGATAAACGCGGCGTTGGCCGCCAGCTGGCGCGATGGGCCATTCAAGCCACTGCGCGTCACCAGTTCCAGCCATTGCTCGGCATCGGCGATGCGGCCGTCATCGAGCGGAGCCGACACATCGGTTGCCGGGCCTGATATCGACGCCGCCGTAGCCGGTGGCGTGTCCATCGATGGCTCCACAAACGATGCGTCTTCGACCACCGCGGCGGGCGAAGACGTTGCGACCGAAGACGGAGCTTCCATCGCAGCGTCAGACGCAACCGCTTCAGGCGACACGAGCTCGACGGTCACCGACGGTGGGGCCATGGCGGATTCAGGCGCCAGCGCGGCCATCGTATCGGGCGCTGGCACGGCCTGCGCCCGCACCGGTGCATCGTCCACCGCCCACGGCGGCGTGTCGTCGCTGCGCGCATTGGCTGCAGACGCACGACTAGCCAAAGAAGACGCCTGGGGTGGAAGCATCACAACTGGAGCCGGCGCCGAAGGCGCGGCAGGAGCCGGAGTCGCCGAGGCCTGCGCAGAAGCCTCCGCACCCGCACCCCCACCAGGAATCGTCTCCGTCACCTCAGCAGGCGTAGACGCCACAACGGCCGCAGCCGTCACCGGTGCCGCCCCTGCCGGGGCCGCAGCTTGACCGGCGGCAGCGACCGAACGCGCGCCACCGCCTGCAGCGGCACCGCGCCCATCATCCGAGCCGCCAGCCGGCACCGCCGCTGCAGGGCGGAACGCCAGCATGCGCAGCACGGCCATCTCGAAACCAGCGCGCGGGCTGGGCGCCAGATACAGATCGCGGCGCCCGTTGAGCGCCATCTGGTACCACAGCTGCACCACTTCCGGGCGCAGCTGCGCCGCAAACGGGATCGGGTCGATGCCATCGCCGACGAATGCCACCGACGGCACCAGCTGTTGCACCTGCACGCGGTGCAAGGCCTCGGCCAGGGCTTCCAGCACGCCGCTCCAGTCCGGCGAGAATTCGGCCAGCGCGGCCACCACCTGCAGCAGGCGCGCGCCATCGCCATCGGCCAGCGATTGCAGCATCGCCCCGACCTGGGTGCGATCCACCGTGCCCAGCATGGTGCGCACTACATCCTCGCGCAGCGCACCGCCGGCATAGGCGATCGCCTGATCCAGCAGCGACAGGCCATCGCGCAGGGAGCCATCGGCCGCCTTGGACAGCTGCACGATCGCTGACGGGTCCGATTCGATGTCTTCGGCGGTCAGAATGCGGGTCATCTGGCCCTGGATCTGATCCTCGTCCAGGCGCTTGAGGTTGAACTGCAGGCAGCGCGAGAGCACCGTCACCGGCAATTTCTGCGGATCGGTGGTGGCCAGCAGGAACTTCACGTGTTCCGGCGGCTCTTCCAGGGTTTTGAGCAGCGCATTGAACGCCGCCTTGGAGAGCATGTGCACTTCGTCGATCAGGTAGACCTTGAACTTGCCGCGCGAGGGCATGTATTGCGCGTTCTCGATCACCTCGCGCACATCGTCCACACCGGTATTGGACGCGGCATCGATTTCCAGCAGGTCGATATAGCGGCCGGCATCGATGTCCAGGCAGGCCGGACAGGTGCCGCACGGGTCGGCACTGGTGCCGGTCTCGCAATTGAGCGATTTGGCGAAAATGCGCGCAATGGTGGTCTTGCCCACGCCGCGGGTGCCGGTGAACAGGAACGCATGATGCACGCGCCCACTGTCGAGCGCGTTACTGAGCGCGCGGACCACGTGTTCCTGGCCTACGAGTTCGGCAAAACGCTTCGGGCGCCACTTGCGGGCGAGAACGAGATAAGACATCGGGCAACCGGCTTTGTTTGAGCCGATATTGTGCCACGCTCGGTCTCCACGACCGCGGCTGGAAGATTCAGCTTGTGGTACGGGCCGGCGACCGCTAGAATTTGCGGCCCTGTTCGGCCACGGTCGTCCAGGCACGGAGAGGTGTCCGAGTGGTTGAAGGAGCACGCCTGGAAAGTGTGTAAGCGTCTAAACCGCGCTTCGGGGGTTCGAATCCCCCTCTCTCCGCCAGAATACGCAAACCCCTGAGAAATCAGGGGTTTTTTGTTAGCGTACAAACTGGCTGCAGCTGCGCAAGTCGGAACACACGACGCCCATGCGCATTCCTCATCATCTCGTTCGAGCCCCCTCCGGACTCTGGTCATACCGACAGCGTGTGCCGGTCGATTTGCAGCCCATCGTGGGTCGCCAGACCTTCAAACGCACCCTGCACACCTACGACATGCGCGAGGCAAGACTGCGCGCGCTGACGCTGGCCGCCCGCTATGCTCAGGTCTTCACTGTGTTGAGGGACCGACGCATGCAAAGCCAAGACGACGACCTGGACGCGCTTCTGGCGCGCCTGACCGGCACCCAACGCCCGCAGGAGCTGACCTTGAATCGGACGCGCTCGGCGGACGGGTCGATCACCGAGCAATGGCAGATCGACACCCCAGAGGACGTCACGCTCTTCCAGCAGCTGATGGCGCTCACCGCCCCGCAGCCCAGCGCGCTGGGGGAGCTGATTCAACAACACGTGCCTCCCCTCCCCACGCCGAGGCGGGTAACCAAACCCTCCCTCGAATCAATCACGCTCGGGAAGGCCCGAGACGCCTGGCTGAACAGCCTCAAGGGCAGCACCCTGCCCAAGACCTGGACCATCAAGCGGACCGCTGTCGAACTGCTGACCAGCTTCCTTGGTGAGAAGACCAAGCTGCACACGGTCACCCGTTCGGACCTGGCCCGGTGGTATCAAGACATGCGCGACAAAGGTGCCTCCACCCCGACTCTGACCAATAAGCAGAGCTATATCGGGGGCAAGGGTGGGTTCTTTGAGTGGGCCCAGGCCTCAGGCCACTACCCTCGGGGCGACAACCCGGCTTCCGGTCACGTGAGCTACTCCACCCGCGAGAAGCGGGCCAGGCGCAAGTTCGGGTTCAAGGCCTACGACGCCCACCAGGTCCAGGCCCTGTTCGCGTCGGCTGCTTTTGAAGCCCTGCCCCTGGCAGCCCGGTGGGCCTCCCTCCTTGGGCTTTATACCGGCGCCCGCGCCTCGGAGGTCGGCCAACTGCTAACCGCCGACGTGATCGAGGACGGCGGTATTCCCTGTATCCAGATTTCGGATGAAGGCGAGTATCAAAAGGTGAAGACAGACGTGAGCTTGAGGACGGTGCCCGTCCATCCCGACCTGCTTGCCCTGGGCTTCCTGGACTGGGTCGAGCAGGCGCGGGCCAAAGGACAGGAGCGCTTGTTCCCGGCGGCCAAAGCCGATGCCAAGAACGGCCAGGGGAACTGGATCTCCAAAGCCTTCAGCAGGCACCTGGCCGAGGTGGGCAAGAACTGGCCCAAGGCCAAGCGCGGCTTCCACTCGCTGCGCAAGACGTTGATCCAGGAGCTGCAGGGCGCGGGCGTGGTGTCCGAGCTCCGCGCCCAGCTGGTCGGCCACGAGTTGGACGACGAGCACCACGTGACCTACAGCCGAGCCTTTACCCCCAAGGAGAAGCTGGACGGACTCCGGGGTGTGTCGCCGGGGCTAGCCGTGCTTGCTTATGGGCTAAATATATCGGCCCTTCGCGCTCTGATGGCCCCGCAGTCCAGCTCCTCAAAGCAACGAAAGGCTGGTTGATGAGCATTGCTCCGCACGAGGCACGTGTGGCCATTCTTCTGGACTGCAATATCGTCAACCCGAAGATCATGGGGCGCACCCTTCTCATGGGCGCATAGATCGGCCGCATGGTCGTATAAACTCAGGCCAACTTAGAGACTATCCGAGCTCGAGCTGGCTTCGGGTTCGCAGGACTAAACCAATGGACCGGGACACGACGTTCAAAGATCACCACCTCTGGGAGCTGCAGCGTCGAGACGCCCTGAATAATAGCCTTTCGCTTCCCGTAGGCATCCTAACTGTTGTGGCTGGCGGTGCCCTTACGATGGCAAGGTCGGTAGACATCGAACATCCAGCGTCCAAGCTCGGCCTTTCTATTGCCCTGGCTGTAACGGCAGTGCTGCTGCTCTGCAATCTGTTCTGCCTTGCCAAGTCCCTAGTCCGTTACAAATACTCCCATGCCCCGGACATGCTTGAATGGCTGGGCGACCGTGAGCATTTCGAGCATGAGTATAGGGAGAAGTGGCGGGGGCTTGGCATCACAAAATCAAGAGCCGAACAGGAGGCGCGGCGCGAGTTCTACTACCATCTTGACCAGACCTACGCGAAATCCGCGTCGAATAACTCAATCCAAAATAAGAAGAAGGCCGAGTGGATCGCGCTTGGGCACAGATTCCTTATCGCCAGCGTTGGCTCCCTCATGCTCGCTGGAGTATTTTTCAGCCTTTCCCCAACAAAGCCGGCGGATGACGTCGCACCAAAATCGCTAAAGGACGCTAAGAAAGTGATTACCCCCAGCAAACCTGAGAAGCCCGCCAATAGCCCTGCATCGTTGCCATCTACGACAGCCAAGGACATCAAACGCCCACCAGTCCGAGACCCGATGGTCATCAATGAGAAATTTCCGCAGAAGGATCACGATTTTGGACTTGATGATCTATGAGCAATAAGCCTCCCAGCCAACCGCCGCCGCCGAAGCCAGCACCTCAGCAGCGACCGGCTACGCAGCAGACCCAGATTGTCCGGCCACCAACAAGGGAACCAATCCATGTGTTCGATAGCGTGCCACCAGGGATGAAGAAGGGGCGCCCTTGAAAGGCACCTCTGGGTTCTTTTGAGGGGTAACTTACGGAGCCGAATTCGGCTTACGAGGAAGCCCGAGCTTGGAGACGCGCCGAGCAAAACAAAAGCCCCATTCCACTGCCCAAACGGCATCCAAGATTCTTGGTCGAAGCCATGACCCTGCTGACCACGCAACGGGAGGAGGCCGGCGGCTGGTTGGTATCGCGAACAAACCGGAGCTCACCGACCCGGCTGAACTGCTTCCCTTGCTCTGCCTAAGTTGCGTGCCTGCCCCCCTGCGCTAAAGACGAGAAGCCAGGTCGAATTCGCAACACCTCTAGTCGTCAAATGACATAGCAGCTATCGCATTTTTGCCCGTATTCAATTTTGTGAAGCAAGGCTCGAAGCGAGCTCTTGCGCAAATGGCGATTCTTGGTTGGATGAGGACTTCCCCACACGCAGGAGTTTTCATGACCACCCATTCCCAACAACTCGAAATTGCCGGCCAGCTGCTCGCCGGGCTGATGAGCCAAACGCTGTCTGACGAGCCGCTCGTGCGACAACGCAACGTCTGCAATGCCTGGGCCTCTGCTGGCGAGCTGATCGTCTACAGCCAGAAGAAGCCGCCAGGTGGAGGCAACGCCGCTCAATCGTTGGACAAGGCCCCTCCAATGCCCTCTCCGGCTGTGCGCACCCGCGAAGCCGTCATCGTTCGAGAGTTTCCGTCGGTGGAGGAATGGCGAGCGGGCCGGAAGCCCAAAGACGCCCAGCTGGATCCAGTGCGCAAAAAAAAGCGCCCGACCCTCCACTGAGCCGGCCAAGCGCCCGCAAACATTGAGCCCCGCATCGCGGGGCTTTTTGGTTTCAGTGGAAGCGCGGCGGCTTGGGAACATAGACAGGTGCAGGGGCAGGAGGGACCGAGATGGCAGGACCTGGACGCGGTCCATCGGGCTGGTTCGCCACGTCGAGTTGGAGGGGGTAGCGCTGGAGCATGTCCCAGCTCCAGGCCTCCAGGTGCGCCGCGCTGGCCGACGCCTCTTTCTCGCAGAGGGCTTGTTCCTCCGGGGTCACCCGGGCCCTTGCATCGGCCAGCTCTGCGGCTCGGGCTTCGAGGGTGCTCAACCGACGCCCGCGCCGCTGCTTCCAGTCTCCTTGCGTCCATGAGGTCCCCGGCTCGGGATTGTTCGCCAGGAAGTCGTGCCACGCGTTCTCGGCCATGTGGTGCAGCTTCTCCGCTCGGCGCACCGCCAAGAGCCGCCGGGCGAACTTCATGATCGCTGCCTTGAAGCGCCGCAGTCGACGGAGCAACTCGTTGAGGTCCGGGCGCAGCCGGGCCTCTTCGGCGAAGGCAGCCACGTGTTCCCTGATCCACTGCAACAGGCGCTGGGTTGCTTGGAGCGTTTGAGCCAAGCGGGGATCCGCTTGAACAGCCACTCCCCATTCGTCGCTGGCTTCCTCCGCGAGCTCGGAGACCGAACGTGGCTCGCGCGACGGCTTGGCCTCCTCCGCCTCCATCAGTCCCAGCCCGCGGGCAATGGTCGCCATGCTGCGGGACACCTCAATGTGCCCTGCCCCAGGCCCGAGCGACAAGGACAGCCCATCAGAAGGTCGGCGAGCCTCGCGCTCGGCCTGGGCCTGGCTGTGGCCGTCGGGCACCGGCATGGCGCGCCCTTCCTGCTCAAACACGGCGATGAGCTTTTGGAAGGTCTCCTCGTTGGTTTCCTCGATTCGACGGTTCTCGTCCGAACGCTCCGACGGCTGGCCCCGCCGGGCCAACGCCGTGCCGTTTTTGCCGACGTGCTTGGTGGGCTCCCGGGAGAGCACGGCAGCCGCGGCCAGGTCGCCGCGCGCCAAAGCGTCGTCGGCCTGAGCGGCTAGGCTGCGATGGTCCACGCGAAGCTCAAGCGCGGCCTTCTCAAGGTGGGCATTGATGGTGGATGCAATGAGTTCGCGCACCCATTGCACTTCGACACGTCCCGAGGGCCCGCCGTCCAGTTCCCTGGTTTTGTCCGTGAGACCGTCCGGACCCATGCGCCGAGTCGTTGCCAGGACGTGGACATGCCAGTTCAAGCCGTCCTTGCTGCCTGGGCTGTGGATGCTCGCCTGCGCCGCGAACCCGTAGCGACCCACCAGAGCACGGGTGACTTCCACGGCCAGATCGGAGCGCTGAAGGTCATCGAGTTCGTGCGGCAAGGCAAACTCGAACTCACGCGCGACCGTCGAATCTTTGCGGCGCTCAGCAGCCTCCGCAGCCGGCCAGAGCTCAGCGGGGACCAGGGCCCAATCGGGCGCGTCCTCGGGGGCGATGCAGCGCGTTTCGACGACGCCGTCCCGGCGGCGGTAGTCGTGGCGCAAGCCGGTTAGCGCGTCCTCCAGCAGCAGGCCGGCACGATAGGCGGCCGCAGCGATGGACGAATGTCCTTTGGCGCGACTAAACGTCTTGACGTTGGCGTGGTAGATGGCCATGAGGCGGCGACTCCGAAGCAATGGGGTTGCTTGGTTTATGCCTCGGCTTTGGATTTTCGCAAGCGCCCTCGGCGCTTGGGGTTCAAGGGGCGAAGACCCTTGCGCACGTGTCACGCAGTGACACCTAGGTGCGCTCTTGCTCTTTCTTTCAATGATTGGAATTCAAGAAACTATCGTCTACGAATGAGGTTCGGAGAAATCGCGTGCCGATCTATTGACGAGTCCGAATTGCCTGATTCACTGGTTGCTAGACCAAAGGGGATCGACATGACTGTAACGGACCATTACCACGACCGAATCACCCGTGCGACCAAGCGACTGGCCCAGCTGCAAGCGAGGGAGCTTCTTGCAGGTCAAAAGCGAGTGAGCAAAGCGAGATAAGCCTCCAAGCGAGAGCAAGTCAAGCGGCGACAACATATCTCTAGCCTGGTCGCTCTGGCTGGGGCCGAGGACTTTGAAGACACCGAGCTCTTGGGAGCCCTTTTGAACCACATCGATGCTCGCAGCGACCTTTAGCTTCTCCAGCGAGCCGTTGAGCGAGGAGAGCTATACCTGAAGGCTGAGGAACGGCAACAACGGAGAACGAACTAGACAGAAGCACCTCATGCGTTCGAAGCTATTCAGTAAGTCACTTCAACTCTCTCTACGCTCACTTGGCTGGATTCCAATGCAACCCGATAAACCCAGGCGACCCATCCGCTTCATCTGGGCCAAGTGTATTATCCTCCAGAAACTCCGACGACCGAAGGACAGACCCAATGCACGACGAGATTCCTCCATCCACGGTGCCGGAAAACGTAAAGCTGTCGCTGCTGAATTTCCCGAACGATCAGGAGTTCATCCAAGTCTTTATAAAAGACATGAAAGAAGCAATCATTGATTGCGGACGCTTCCTCGATCTGGAGCGTCTCGACGGAGTGACCGTCGGATATGACTTTGGCGCCGCGCTTGAGTCCGTCGACCTCGGCTACGAATCCACAGTAGCCACCCAATACACGAACAACGGCGACGTAATAGCAGTTGCGAAGGCAATGAATGTCTTGCGGGACGGCATCGTGATGTCGCATGTAGTCTACAACGGAAACATCATTGCCCCGCTCGTTGATTCAAGCCACGAGCATCACCTCGACGCCTTGCATATCATCTCCCATGAGTTCGGGCATGTTGCTGAACTCAAGTGGCGAGACGAAGCCATGCCTGGCCTGATGCTGAAAAGTTCAGAAGGAGACTGGGCAGAAAACATGCTACTTCAGACCGCAATCGTTGCTTGGGAAGAATATGCCGCATGCAGGATGACAGGGATGATAGGCGACCGAGAGGCTCTTAAGCAGCGTTATTCCCAGGAGTTTGATAAATCTGCCGGCCATTCATTACAACGCGCCAAGCAAAAAATCAAAGAGTATCGGACGCACGGAGACATTGGAAAGTTGCTTGTAGAAGCGGGCGAGCCGATCTCCATGCCGTTTAAGATGGCTGGATATATGATGGGGCACCTCGACGCAATCGAAGATTCCACTCCACTCGAAGAGCTCTGTCCGCTCTATGCGAAGACACATCTCACGACATTCATTCCAAAGCTATTTGCAGCGCTCCGAACTATATGGGATGAACGAGAGTTGGGCAAAGGTGTCGCCATCTTTGCCCCGCTCAGCGCACTTCTTAAGGAAGCCTACTTAGCTGCCGGCGTTGAACTGATCCCTCAAGGTGAAGGTCGAGGCTACTACATCAATGTCCCTTTCACAGCAGCGACCATGCCAAATGGGGAAGCGGACATGGCCATTATCAACCTCAGGAAGCAGCTTGGTTTTGACTGAATGACTGAGCGCCAACTTTGAGGACAGATGCAATCCGGCTTGGACAGAAGGTCGAACCTGGGGTAATCGAGGTTTCCCCAACGAATCAGCGCCGTCCATCAGTATGCGAATCACACCATATCGGCCTCTTCTGGTGATGGGAATCCACATCAATCGTCGCCGTCAGTCTCTTCAACTTCTACCAAACCCATCTTCATCTTGAAATGGTCTTGGTGCCCTGCCCTGTCGAACAGCATCTCCAGCTTAGCGAAGTAGTAGTTCAGATCGAACTGCCCCCAGTCCACATGCGCAATGTTGACATCATCTCGGTGGCTACCTCGATGCAGATATCGCTCCAGAGGCTTGAAGGTCGCATCCGCCTTGGACATTTCATCCAGCACTGCGCTCATCTTTTTCCTACGGCCCGTGAAGGCAAAGAACGTCTCCACGACGCAGCGCATTGTATTAGGCATGACTTGGACAGGGACCAGTCCGTCTCGAACGTCACGGATGGTTTGCCAAAGTGCGTCATAGTCGTTTGCGAACTCTTGGCCGCTCATTGGCATGACTTGGCTGCGCTCGTTCTTTACGACGCGCAGCAGCTGGCACTTTTTGGGCACAGTGGCCCATTCACGGTATCCAAGCTGAAGAACGAGCTCGTGCAGGAAAAAGAGGTTGTGAGTTAAAGCAAGAACTTGACGGACCTTCTGCCCACCAGGCGGCTTGATCAACTCCTGCGCGATGACTGACGCGATGTCGTAGACATAGTTGTGCGAAAGGCTCGATATTGGGTCGTCGATGACCACGATGGTCCGCGCCAAGTCGATGGACTGCCCCTGCTCCGCCGAACCCTTTAGAAGCTCCATAAAATAGAAGAAGGAAATGAGCGTCTTCTCACCCTCGCTGAGAGACTGAGTCGTGCTTTCACCAAGGCCAGGACGCTTCAGACAGTAGAGGCTGCCCTCTCCAGCCTTCCGGTCAATGGTGAAGGTATCAATGCCGAGTCCTTTGAGTCTTGTATTGATGGCGGCAACGGACGCGTCAACTCCCTCCTGGTTCTTTTTGAGCTCTACCAACGCAGCAGCGGCATCGCTTTTTGAGCTGGAGGCGGCCTTCTGCTTGATGACCCACTCGCCCCGTTGCTCATTGAGCGGCGCCACCACTGCATCGTAGGAGGTGTATGCATGCGCTCGATCGCGATACAGGATTTTCCAGAAGGCTTCACCAACTGCCTTGCGCTCCTCTCCCTTGTTCGCGATCCGTCGATTGAAGTCCCCTATACGCGTATTTAGAGCATCCAGCGCTGCTGTCATCAGACCCATGTCAACCCTGGCTACCTCGAAAGATTCTCCAGGGTGCTCTTGCTTCAACCGCATTGTGGCTAGATTCGCTTTGAGCTTGGCTAACACAGCTTCGGAGGCTACCTTCAGATCAGTCTCATCAGCCAACGGCTCCGCCAAGGCGGACTCCATTTGGCGCTCTAGGCTGGATACGTCAGTAGCGTAGCGGGTCACGTGGGAGGTAATGGAGTCAATTTTTTCCTGTCTCGTGCCTTCAAACAGTCTCACAAGCTCATCCATGAACCCATGAGGCAGGCCTCGTTGGCAGAAAGGACATTGATCGCCCTGAACAAAGGACCGACCCTTATCAACCCAGTCTCCATTCTTCAGCGTTTCAATGAGCGCAGAGAGGCTGCTGTCATTGGAGACCTCCACCGCCTCCTGCCAAACATCATCGGCCTCTATCAACGAGAAACCACTTGTGGAGAGTGAGTGGTTCGGCTTTGATTGCTCGTCACCGGAAACGTCAGTCAGCCGCTTGATCAGCTCACCTATGTCGTCCAACTCCTCGTCGGGCGAGACCTGCAGCTTCCGCAGATCTTCAAAGAACTTGGGTTTTCCGCGCCCATACCCTTTCAAGTAGCCCGCAAACTCGCCAGCATCATAGGCCTTATAGGCCTTCCACGTTTCGTCTTGTGCAGCAATCAGCGCCTTATCAAGGCGACCATCAATGGCCTCGATACCGACGCGAGCAGCTTCAATCGCTTCGTCCGCATCCCTGCTTATCTGCTCTTGCCGCTCTATTTCCTTTTGGGTTGCTCCATCCGTCTCGCCAATAGTAAAAATCCCTGGCATGCCATCCGCTTCGCCAATCACAGACTGGACGAACTCGTGGTTGTAGATATGAAACCTAAACCGACCTTCCCCTACCGTGGTGACCTGGCAGCCGGCGAATTTCGGGTCACCGACAGCCAGTCCGCGTATCACTTCACCGATTGCCGTCTTTCCGGCCCCGTTCTGGCCATAGAAGAACACAGGCTTTCGGCCCTCAGTCTCTAAAGAGATGCGTGTCGGCTGAGTTGGGTGAAAGCTCTTGTGGTTAAGGATCGATATCTCGCTAATCATTGCACTCCCCCCGAAGCTGTTGCGGAGAGTATGACGTTGACTGTCACCGAGCAGCTAGCCTGCGAAGAGCTACTAGCTAAGGCAGGATTGAAAACATGCCAACAATAAACCCACCTCGTTTAACTTTAATTCAGGTAGCAGAAAGAGGGATTAAAGCGTCTTGTTAGCTAAAATCCTGCAAACAGTACACAATTGACTGCGATAAATCGGCCTCAATTCGCTGCGAACCTTTGGCCCATAAGGCTTCTCACCAGATAACAGATTGGCGAGTCTGGGAAGCATCCCAGCGGCGATTCCTCAACGCCTAAGGACTCAGCCAACACTGCAAGTTTTTGCATCGACCCCATTGACGGATTTTCGTCCTGTCATATCCCTACTTCCATCTCCGATGGAAGTGACCCATGACCGCTCTACCCTCCGCAGCACTCAACGATTACATCGCATCGCCCTTCGGCCTCCTGCATTTGGAAGGCATCCACGTTGGGCGGTTCCACATCGACCGCGCCATCATCCGGGGACGGGAAGCGGCCATCAATCTCCAAGAATGTATTCTCGCCGCGCTCGACGAAACGGGACGAAAGAGCGGCCTTAAGAACAGCACACGCTATCCGGCCCAGCTCCCTATGGGCACCCCGTCGCGCCCTCTGGCCAAGGAGATCGAGGATCATCTGGAGGACATGCGTCGCCGCCAGCTTGACCCGAAGACCGTCCAGTCCACCGAGCGCACGTTGAAGCTGCTCCTGCTGACCTGCGGCAATATCTCCGCAGCTCGTGTGGACTACCACCACATCCAAGCGCTCTGGACGCTGCTGCGTTGGGCTCCGAGGAACCTGGTGTCGGATCCGCTGCTCAAGGATCTCACCTTCGACGAAGCCATCGCCATGGGGAAGGAGCAGGATGTGCCGCCGCTGGCGCCTGCCACCGAGGAGCGACACCGCCGGTTTTTGGTCGCCTTCTTCAACCACTTGGTCAACGGACAAGCCATCGACGTGTCACCGATGAAAGCCTTCCGGAAACCCAAAGAAGATCACACCATCGATCCCGACAAGGCCATCCGCCTCTTCGAGGACGCAGACCTGCAAGCCATTTTTGACCCCGCGACATTCATCCCCTGGGCAAAAAAACCGCAGTATTGGTGGGCACCGATGATCGGCCTATATACCGGAGCCAGGGTCAATGAAGTCTGCCAGCTGAAGCTGGCCGACATCATCGAGGAACGCGGGGTTTGGTGCATTGCTTTCCAGAAGACGTTGGACCAAGACTTGGCCGCAGACCCAAAGCGACGACGGCGCAGCAGGCAAAGCATGAAGGGCGCGGGCTGCATGCGCATCATCCCCATCGCTAAGCCGCTATTGGAGGCAGGCTTCCTCGAGTTCGTGGAGGACATGAAGGAGACGGGCCACCCCCGGCTGTTCCCGCTGCTCTCTGCTGGGGTGAACCGCACCACCGGGGAGACCAATGCGCGTTACAGCCAGCAGTTCGTGGTGGACTTCGGGCGCTACCTGAAGAGCCTGGGCTTCGCGAAAGGAATCGGCTTCCACGCCTTCCGCCACACCCTGGCTACCGAGCTTGATGTCAACGATGTTCCAGAGAAGGAGATTGCCCTGGTCACGGGCCACAGCACCGATCCCCGCGACCGGGTCCAGGTCTTGCGCCAGCACTACCTGCACAAGAAACCGCAGGTGACGCGAAGCAAGCAAATCAGCGCCTTGGAGCTGTATCAGCCCAACGTCGAGCTGCCGCGCTACCAGCGGGGGCAATTCCACGTATTGTTGTCCGACGCCAGCAAGTTCTATCCTTGATGAGATGGAAGAATCTTTGAAGGATGGCGACATGGCTGAAGATCCAATCTACCGCAATGCCCTCAACGCTATCCAAGTTGGCGTTGAGGACTTTAACGATGGCTCACCTGCGCGCCTCTCTTCCGCAGTGCGCAACCTAACCGCAGGCATCCTGCTGCTTTGCAAAGAAAAGCTTCGTCGATTATCACCCGACGATGAGATATTGATTTGGAAGCAACTGAAGCCACTACTTAACGATGACGGACATGTTGTCTTTGGGAAAGCAGGAAATACGACAGTGGACGTCAACGATATCCTTGAGCGGTTTAAATCCTGCAAGATTGATGTGGATGCCCAGCTCTTGCGGCAAATCACCGCCATTCGCAACAAGGTAGAGCATCACCACATTGATGATGTTGGTCAGATTCGAGGTGCTTTCGCTGATGGATTGCTGTTCCTCTCTCAATTCATGCCGACGCATTTAGGTGTCGATCCACAGGAAGAAATAGATGAGGACGCGTGGGCTTCACTGGTCGAAGAGAAGGAAATTGAAGATCATCTTCGAGCAGAGTGCCGATCATCCTATGAGAATATGGATGGACCGGAGGCACTCTTAGAAGCAGTTAAGAAAGAGGGGTGCCCCCAGTGTAGCTCGCAGCTTGTCAGACAGCTTGATCGTCAAAACACGAATCCGTTCGAAGCTCAGTGGGCTTGTAGAGCTTGCGGTCATAGCAGCTCAAATCAGGAGTGGCTTGGACGGATACTTCCCAATCACTTTGCCGGAGCAAGCTTTCTGGCCGTGAAGCATGGCGGGCCTGATCCGCTGGAAACATGCCCCGAATGCGATGAAGAGGCTTACGTTTATGAAGAGCAGATGTGCCTTGCTTGTGGCTACGAACATCAGGCTAGAGAGTGCTTGGTTTGCTCAGTGCCCCTTGGACTGGACGAATATGATGAGGTGATATGTTCATATCATCGGCATATTGCCGAAAAGGAGCGTGACCGTTGACATGTCCGGCTTCAAATTCGTTTCTAGCTTAGATATGTCATAAATAGCGTCTTGTGTGTCTTCTAAGCGCTGAGCGAGGCAGGAGCATTGATCTTGCGCTACGTCGAGCGATTGATGCTGCAAGGTAGGCTGTCCCGGTTTCGATTTGGTCGTGCGACAACGAGATGAGGTGAATAGACGGATCAGACTTTTGGCGCTGAACCGTTAGGCTTCCAAGAAGCGAAGCCATCTCATCATTTGCATCAAACCCTCCCCTCAATGCACGTCGCCACGCTGACGCCAAGAGGTCAGCTACTTGGACACCAGGAAAGTCATGTGATCGGACGAACTTCGAATCGCGGAACACGGCCCCCAGATTTACCGCTGACTCAATAGGTCGCCCAGCAGCTTCTTGAACGTAGCTTGGCACGTCCGCGGTGGCGTAGCGGAAATTCTTTTCGAAGTAAGAATAGTCAAACTCTTCAACGAAGATGCCAGGAGCCTCCAAAGATTTAGCTTGAATGAGCGGCGAGGCCATGTGAGACAGCGTCTGCTCAAAAAGGGGCCGCGCCGAGTTCTTCTCATCTATTCGCCACCTAAAACTTCCCAAAGTGGCCGGCAATCTTTGAGCATAGTAAAGCGTGGATGCTCGAAAGACCTGATCAATTAGATCAACCTGTACAACTAACTGCGCATACAGCTGAGGGGAAAGCCGCTCAAGCCGTCCGGACAAATCATCTATCAAGGCCCTTCCCTCTTCATAGAGCATCTTGGGCCTATTTACGCGGACACGCTGGACTTGGTCTGCCTGATGGCGAACGATACTCTCGGTGTCCTCGTGCCCTAGATCAATTCCTGAAACGAAGAGGACCGATTCGAACTCGCGAAGCTGAGCCAAGAAAACTTTAAATTCCGATTCCGGCACATCCTTCAGCTTGACTTCGTCACGATAGCCGCAGCCAAGACGCCGTTTGAGTGCCTTAAGTGCACCCTCGACCTGCTTTCGGCTTATCTCAGGCACCACGTAGGCAGCGACTACAGACCAGCTCCCAGAACTGCTCGAGGGAACAAAACTGCCTGACTCATCGACATAAATAAACATAAACGATCCCTGGTCAGACGAAGCACGGCCGCTCTGACAATAGCTAACGCTTGAACTTCTTTAGCCATGCTGTGGCCTTTCTCCGGTCTTCTGGCGTCATTTCTCCCAAAGCCAGTATTGCGTCAGCCATATCGCTGTCTTGGGCGACCAAGTAGGCCATTGGCACACCCAACGTGTCGGCCAGCTTCCCCAGCCCATCCAAGTCGATGCCACTGGTCTCGTTCTCGTATCGATTGACCCGGCTACTGGCCAACTTCTTATCGAGCCCCATCAGCACCCCCAACGCTCGCTGGCTTGGGATGCCTTGCAGTTCCCGAGCCTGTTTCAGGCGGGCAGCAAAGAGAGCTCGGGGAGAAGCCTTCGGCACGTGAACGGATGTTGAAAAGTTGGCCGGACAGCATGACTTGCTCCTCCACTGCATGGCAGACTCTTCATGAAATGTAGCACCCTCCAACAACACACGGGGATTTCATGAAGACCGCAAGGATTGCAGGCGCCGCCCTGCTCGCATTGACCGTGGCCGGCGTTGCCCAGGCCCAGGACACTCAGCCCCAAAAGCCCGGCTTCTTCCGCCAGCTTGGAAAGAGCCTCGCCGATTCGGGCAAGCAGATGGTCGGCATCCAGCCGAACGCCAGGGGCAAGCCTGGCAATCAAGGGACTGGCTCGATCTACGTGCCTCTCGGCGGCGCCGGGAAGCTGCCCGGGCTCTTCAAGGGCGACAACCACCAGCAGGCCCAGCTCGGGAAGCTTGAGTGGCCCCGGGTGGCGCTCACGTTTCAGGAATGGGGCGCCTCCCTGCCCTGCTGGACTGTGGAAGCGCGCATCTGGACCAGCCCCGCAGCTTCGACCACCGAGACCTTCCGCACCTGCTTCGATGCCGCTGTAGTGGAGACCGACGACCTGGGCGAGACGGCCGAGCTCAACACTGCGGCGCTGTGGAAAGGCCGGGATACGCTTAGCGGCATCCGGGTGGCACCCAGCAAGCCCAATACGGGCGCCCAGCGATCCACGGGCCCCAACCCGCCGAGCCAACCGTTCGTGGTCAATGTGAGCCGGCCCGGCGTGGCTGACCGCGCCGTCGATGTCGCCCTGCGCGTCGCCTGGGTCTCGGGATTGCTCCAGACCGCGGACCTGCATCCGGGACCCTCCGGCCTCCTGACGCCCTTCAAGGACACCAGGCTCTGGATCGCTGGCTTCAAGCCCGACGGGAACCGCGACAAGTAACTCCGCCTCCTCCTCCCCACTCCCTCTCGCTCTCAAAGGACAGACATGAAACACGCAACGATCGGCCTGGTCGCGATGACCATGGCCCTGGGCCTGACCGCCTGCGGCGGCAAGCCTTCGTCTGACAACGCCAAGGAAGCCTTTGTCCGACTGCTGAAAGAAAGCGGTGCGGGCCAAGTCACCAACGTCCAAAACTTCGAACTCACCGGCTGCGTGGAAGCGGAAAGCGTAGACGGCTACCGCTGCGACACGCGCGGCCAGGCCGTGCTCAACATCGAGGGCCGGCAGGTGCCCATCCCGGTCAGTAAAAATCTTCGCTATGCGAAGGCCGACGGCACGTGGAGGGCCTATGCCAAATGAAGACCCGACCCGATTCGATGGCAGGAACGTCCGCTGACACCGTGGGTGGGCTTGGTGGGGACGGCGCATTGTGCGCCGCTCCCAAGAAAGTCCTGACGCCGCACACGCGCTTCTTCCGGTGGTTCTCGCTCAGCTTGCTCTTCCTGGGCCCGTTCGGCTTCATCGTCGGGCCGTTGATGGCTTGGCGGGGACTGCGAAAGGCGGAACGGTTGTATCCGCAGGAGGCCTACGCGGCTCGGCAGCGCGACCAAGGCTTCTCTTGGGGTCAGTGGTGGGTCATGACGCCGCTGACTGTCATGGGGGCTTTCTGGGTCAGCTCGGTGCTCAGCGGGCTCCCCATGGTCATGCTGGTGTTGTGGCTGCAGCTGACTAGCTAACAAGACGTCTCAACGATGGAATTAAGGATGTCAGTCCAGCCGGCCCAATCGAAAGAGGAAGCAAGCTGTCGCTCCTAAACACTTATATGCAGCTGCGAAACCTGGCCGGATTTGGCCGGATTTGGCCGGATACTCGACAGAGAACACAACAGGTCAAGATGGGTAACCTTTCAAAATCAAAAACTTACTTGGATGACACGGGCGCCATACTGACACCGAATCGGCCAAATACGTGGCCGGATTTGGCCGGATTTGGCCGGATACTCAGATCGTTCTACCGGTTCGCTGGTAAATTGTCGCACGGGCACGACCTGATCGCTTGAGGAAGCCAGCTTCTTCCAAGCTCTTGAGATCGCGTCGAGCTTGTCGCTCGGAGACCTCGTAGTCCGCGATGTAGTCCGCGAGGCGAAGTGTGTCGCCTGGACGCAATTTCTCCATGACCAAGGCCTGCCGGGGACTTAGCTCCGCAGCCTCGGCATCTAGTGCCGAATAAAGAGTGAGAGTCACGCCCGAAGGACTATCCTGCCATTTGGGAGGCTTGGCGCCTAATTCTTCACAAGCAGCTATGATCTTCTGCGTTCCTCGCCCGACGCGCTCCATCAGACGTCTCAAGTATAGAACGTGAGCAATATCAGGATTTATAGGAATAGATGGATGAAGCTTTCCAAGGTCACCAACCTTGATCCCTCGCGGTAAGCGGCCCGAATTCCAAACCTCAATTCGACTGGGATAAATAGACACCGATAACCCACCAGAAAACGAAGAGTAGTCTCGGTGAGCTAGTGCATTGACTATCCCTTCACGCAGAGCTTCAATGGAATAATTGGCAATATCCTTACGGACATGCTCGCCTCGTGCAAAAAAAGCTTGAACGCGGACTTGCGCACCAACCAGATCCATCATTTCCATATATATTTTCACCAAAGGCCCTTCAAGCCATTGGTCGCTACTATACCTTACGCCAATTTTATCAGACTCAAATTGTATAACCCGCACTCTGCACTGAGGATGCCGGACGGGCGGACGTCGAGAATAAAGAACATCGCATGCGTTAGTTAGACTACCCCGTATCGTTAAGCCTAGCTGCTGCAAAACTGAATAAATATCATTCGGTTTCTCATAGGCAAAACGGCTCGTCTCTTCAGAATCCTCTACTGTGGATCCAATCTCAGAATTATCGAGGTCCTCTTCACCTAAGCCCATAGAAGGACGGCGTTCCCAGCGCTCAGCTTCAATAGACCGCACCTGAACCAACTTTCGAAGCCTTGCGGGATCGGCCACGACCGTGGCTTTACCGTATCGAAGAAACACACGCCCCTCGACTACGTAAGGAACATCTCGACCTTGAGGAACCTCGATCGAAATTATCGAAAGATCATGATGAACATCAACGCTAAGTGTAAAAAGTGCTGTTGGAGCAATCATTTCTTTTAGCTGCGACTCCAATCGACGACGCACGCTTTCAGGATCTTCTCCAACTCCAACAATTTCACCAGCCTGGTTTGCACCAACAAAAATAACCCCACCGCGCGCATTTAAAAAACCGCATACCGTGGCAGAGATTTCATCAATCTCCATCGGGTCTTCAATAAAATCTACGCCACTCTGTTTCCCTTTCATGATTTGAGATTGGACTGTCGCGGTGATCATGTAACCCCCCCACTAACAATCTCCATTACACGCCTTGAATCGCCAAGCTGCTCTTTGAGAAATCTCTCAACTTCTTGAAATCTGTAGAATTGTGCGGTTGCGTATCGAAGCGCGTCGGAATCACTTACAAACTTTTGAACCCAGTTCCCCTTGCGATCCACAAATTCAATCTCATTACGAATAGCGGCTTCATACATGTCTATCACTCGTAGGTCGTCCAGAACTTGGGATCCCTTAAAATTTAGCTCGGAGCGCTCTTTTGGGTTTTTGTGACCAAGACCGGCTAAAATTGTGCGCGCAAATATCACATGATCATGAGCCAGCAACCAACGAGGCTTATTTAGCTCAATCGCCTTAATGATCTCTTGGTGAGTAATAGAGATTTCACCTTTTACAACTCCAGATCCATATTTTGGCGTAATTAGAGCGAAGAAAAGATCACAATCCTCCACCGCCTTTAAACAGCTCTCAAAAGCATTTAAACTGGAATAAACAGGAAGAGTGCCTATGTGTGAGCACCATACGTTGTAGCCAAATTCGGTCAGGAGCGCATAAATGCGATCCAGCAGCTCCTCAAACCCATATACAGTCGAGCTGATCATGATAGTTGGCGGCTGCGTGCCCGTTGCCTTTTTGCTGGACTTTGACATAGCTAATACATGACTTCCGTTGTCCCACTCGGGGTCATCATCTCATAGTTCACATCCGCCCACTGCTGAGGTGGAGCCGGCCTCATGCAGCCCTCGCCCTGACCTTATCTAGCAGATGGAAACGGACGCAGACAAATGTCAAGCTTTAGATTTCCAGCGGAGGCAGAGGGTTGGCTACAATCAGTCAGTTTCCCTCTGAAATGCTGCTTAAGATAGATGCTCTAGCAAAACTGCTTCAGCTTGTAAGCGAGGAGCGAGAGCGTCAGTTAGGGTCTAGCGAGAAGTCCGGCAAGCCCGCCCCTCCCGATAGATGCAGGAACTCTCCAGCACGGTCTGTCCCGTGCCTTGGCTCCTAGCCCCTCGACGTTACCTAGATTTTGAATAGGGACTCGTGCAAAAGAGAGAAAGCATCTGTCCACTTTGAGGCTAGCGGTGAGCGTGCCAGACCCGCTACAATGGCGGACCACAAAGCAGGACACCTTCCTGGTTTGCGTGGCTGTAGGAGAGCCAGGACGTTCGAGCGGGATCAGTACCTCCCCCTCTCTCCGCCAGTTTCATGATTTGCGCAATGACACCAATGCCGCAAATCGCAGGGCCATGCCAATGGTCCACGTCTTATGGTGGCCCCGTCGGTCCCTCGCGACGCTAGATCGAAAATCCCGCCAGGGCTGGAAGGCAGCAACGGTATCGATTGATGCGGGCGCCGAGGTCAGCCGGCGGGGACACCACCCTCATTCTCAGAAGTCCGCCGCAGCGCCTGATTCGCAAGCGCGCATTACTGCGCTTGCGGCTCCGGATGCAGCCAGCCCGCATCGCCTTCCAGGTAATGTTCGTACTTCCAGATCGGCACGCGCGCCTTGACCTCATCGATGATGTAGCGGCATGCATCGAAGGCCGCGCCACGATGCGCCGCACTGACGCCGACCCACACCGCCATGTCGCCGATGCGCAGTTCGCCCACGCGGTGCACACAATGCGCGTGCACGATGGCGAATCGTTGCATTGCTTCGTCGAGAACGCGCTGCCCTTCAGCGTGCGCGAGCGCGGCGTAGGCTTCGTAGCGCAATCCAGCCACGCCGCGACCTTCGTTGTGATTACGCACCCAGCCTTCGAAACTGGCGAACGCACCGGCCTGCGGATGTTCCGCACCGGCGCGTAACTGATCGACCGGTAGCGGCACGTCGGAAAGCGCAAAGACCGCTGCAACCTGCTCGCTCATGCTCAACCTCCCGACACCGGCGGAATAAACACCACTTCGCTGCCATCGCGCAGCGCATCCTCCCAGCGCGCGAATGCACCATCCACGGCCACGCGCAACTGCGCGGGCGTCCAGCGCAGGCCGTGCCGCGCATCGAGCTCTGCATACAGGCTGCGCAAATCCTGCGCGCCGGTCTGCACGCGCTCGTCGGCAATGCCCGCGGCCTCGCGCAAGCTGGCGAAGTACAGCACCGTGACCGTGACCGTCATTGCGCCGCTCCGATATCGCGCTTGCCGCCGCGCTTGGACACCAACTTGGTCGGGCCGATGCGCATGCTGTGCGACAACGCCTTGCACATGTCATAGACCGTCAACGCAGCCACGCTAGCACCCGTGAGCGCTTCCATTTCCACGCCGGTGCGATGCACGCAGCGCACCGTGCAACGGATGTCCAGCACCTGCTCGCCTGCCCAGTCGATCTCGAAACGACATGCATCGATCGGTAGCGGATGACAAAACGGAATCAATTCGTGCGTGCGCTTGACCGCCATGGTGCCAGCGATCACCGCCGTCTCCACAATGCCGCCCTTGGCGCTCCGCAAGCCATTGGCGCGCAGCTGCCCGGCCACGGCAGCCGGAAAGTGCACGCGGCTTTCCGCGGTGGCGCTACGGGCGGTGACCGCCTTGCCCGAGACATCCACCATGGTGGGAAGCCCGGCATCGTCGAGGTGGGTCAAGCGTGCGGAACGGGATTTTGCAGGCATGGGAAACGACACAAAGACAGGCGATCAGGATGCGGCATTCTCGGTGAACGGGGTGCCTCGGTGGAACTGTAACTACCCTCCGTCAGCGTTCCTGTGCCACAGCGAGCTGCGCAAGGCCTGCCGCTCAACACCTTGACGGCGATCCATCGACCGATCACGCACTGCACCAGATCCCGCGCCAGCCGCATGCATTCGAAGCCATCGGCCTGGTCATCGGCAGCAACACCGGACGCGCTCAAGGCCACGATCACTTCGCTGCGCATGTAGCGACGGCCCGACGTACCGAACTCGACAAACGGCGGATCGAGCAGCGCGTCCAACACCTGCACATCGGCACGCAGCTGAGGATCGAGCAGACGCAGTTCCAGCGTGCGCAGCTGCGCCAGCAGCGCGTCCTCGCTCATCCGCCGATCAAGAACATCTCGACCGGCTTGCCGCGCCGTGGCACCGAGGCACGTACTTCGCTGTAGCGGTCGCCACGTGCGCTCCAGCGCTGACGCAGATGCGTTGCCAACGCAGGCGCGCCGTCGGCCAATGCCGGCTTGAGATCGTGACCCTGGCTGGCGAACAGGCAGGTATACAGATGTCCGTCGGCAGAGACGCGCGCACGTTGGCAATCGCCGCAGAACGGCACGCTGACCGAACTGACGAAGCCCACTTCGCCGGTGCCATCCGCAAACGCGTAGCGCCGCGCCACTTCGCCGGTGTAATTGGCGTCCAGCGCCACAAGTGGCCAGCGGGCGTGGATGCGCGCGTGCAGCTGCGCGGACGTCACCACCGCATCCGGCGTCCAGCCATTGCAGCTGCCCACATCCATGAACTCGATGAAGCGCAGCACGTGTCCGGTGCCGCGGAAGTGCTCCACCAGCGGCAGCACCTGATCTTCGTTGACGCCACGCTGCACGACGCAATTGATTTTCAGCCGTTGGAAACCAGCCTGTTCGGCGGCGGCAATGCCGGCCAGCACCTGCGCAATGTCGCCGCGCTCGCCGCTCATGCGCCTGAACAACGCCGGCTCCAGCGCATCCATGCTGACGGTGATGCGGCGCAGCCCGGCCTGCCGCAGCGCAACGGCCTGGCGGGCAAGCAAGGTGCCGTTGGTGGTCAGTGCCAGATCTTCGATACCCTCGATCGCGGTCAGCCGCGCAATCAGGCTCGGCAGGTCGCGGCGCAGCAACGGCTCGCCGCCGGTCAGGCGCACCTTGTTGACGCCGAGCGAGACGAACGCACGCACCAGGGTTTCCAGCTGATCGAAGCCCAATCGCTGCTGCGCGTCGAAGCCGTAATCGTCCGGTACGCGATCGGCTGGCATGCAGTAACCGCAGCGGAAATTACAGGCTTCGATGACCGACAGACGCAGATCGCGCAACGGGCGTCCATAGCGATCCTGCATCGGTGCAATCGCAAGATCCGGCAGCAGCAAGGCGCCCATCAGGGCACCATCGCGGCGGTCGGGTGCGCCAGCGCGAGATATTGACCGGGCACCGCAACGCGGTGGCCACGTGCACGCAGCACATCGCCGTCGGCGTCGCTGGCGTAGTGGTACAGCAGCATGCGGCTCAACAGGTCCTGCGGGTATTCCCGCTCCAAATCGTCCACGCCAGTATGCGACGGGTTGCCGTGAACGCCGCAGTCATGTGCGATGAGCTCGCTATCGTCCGCATAACGCTTCAGCATCTCCGGAATCGGGCGGGTATCGCCGGTCCAGACCAGCGCGCCCTTCAAACGCAAGCCGTAGGCCGTCTCGGGCCAGTGGTGGCGTACCGGGAACACTTCCAGCCGTACGCCCTCGTGCCAGAACGCATCGCCGACCGGCACCAGCTGAAACGCATCCCAGAAGTTCGCCCCGCCCTCGGCAAGCACATTCGGGTAATCGGCGATGCGCCGCTGCAGCAGCGGCACAACCGGCGCCGGCACATACAGGCGCGTGCGCCCGCGGCGCTCGGAGAAATAGCTGTCGACGAACACCCGCTCCAGCCCACCGACATGATCCAGATGCACATGGGTGATGAAGATCGCCTGCGGCAAGTGACCGTAATGGGCCTGATAGGCGGTGAGCCCCTCGCTGCCGCAGTCGATGGTCAGCCACGGCGCACCGGCGCGCTCGAGCGTGGCCATCGGCGAGCCGAGCGCCACCGCCGACGCATTGCCGACTCCCTGCACCCGCAAGGCCCACTCCATCAGTAGCCCCGGCCCCAGGCCAGTTCGTAGGCGCGATGCAGCCGCTCGTAATCCTTGTCGACGTCCTCGCGACTGCGGTTGCCGCGCAGCTTCAGCAGCGAGCGATGCAGGCGCTTGAGATTGCGCTCGCGCCAGCGCGTGGCCGGAATGCGCAGCACGCCGCGGTCGAAATCGATCAGCCAGCCATGCCCGCCGGCATCGAACAGGATGTTGTGCGCGTTGAGATCGGCGTGATCCAGGCCGGCGCGATGGAAGCGCGCGATCAATTGCCCGGTCGCCTCCCACGGCGCACCGCGGCCGGCGACCTGGGCGTGATCGGCCAAGGAGCGCACGTTTTCCAGTCGTTCCATCAACAGCGCAGCGCGATAGCACATGCCTTCGCGTAAATAGCAGGCGGCCAACGGGCGTGGCACCGGCAACTTGCGTTTGATCAGTTCGCGCATCAGCCGGAACTCGGCAAAACTGCGCGTCCGCCCTGCCCCTTTCCACAGATAGCGATCGCGGCTCACACGGGCGGCCATGCCGCCACGCAGGTACTGCCGCAACACGCTGTGGCCGAACGGCGCATCCACGAACCACGCACCGCCACGCCCGCCGGCGTCCACCGGCCGTGCCCTGTCGCCCCACGATTGCGGCGAAAACAGACTGGCGTCGGCTTGCCGCAGCCGCTCGCGGTCGAACAGAATGGCGCCATAGCCGCCTCCTTCGCGGTACGGCGCCAGCGCTTCGGTGGCATCGAAAGAAACCATCTATCGAGTCTAACAACACCATGGCTGTAACGCCCGCATCGCTGTGTTTGCTGCGCTTGTCCGCCCTGGGCGATGTCACGCATGTGGTGCCGCTGGTGCGCACGTTGCAGGCCGGGTTTCCGGCAAGCGAACTGCATTGGATCATCGACAAGGCCGGGCTGAAATTGCTCGACGGCCTGCCCGGCGTGCACTTCCATGCCTACGACAAACGCAGCGGCCTGGCCGGTATGCGGGCGCTGCGCCGATCGCTGGCCCCATTGGGGCGCTTCGAGGCCTTGCTGCAGATGCAGGTGGCCTTTCGCGCGAATGTGCTCTCCGCATTCGTGCCGGCGCGACGACGCATCGGCTACGACCGCAGCCGCTCCAAGGACCTGCATGGCCTGTTCGTCAACGAGCGCATCGCCGACCGTCCCGGCATCCATGTGCTCGACGCCATCGGCAGCTTTGCCGAGCCACTGGGCCTACGCCAGACCCAGGTGCGCTGGGACCTGCCGGTCCCCGATACGGCACACGCCTGGGCGCGCGCGCAATGGGACGACGATGGTCGCCCGGTGCTGATGATCTCGCCCTGCTCCAGCCACGTACGGCGCAACTGGTACACAGACCGGCATGCCGCGCTTGCCGATCATGCAGCGACCCAAGGCTGGCGTGTGGTGCTGTGCGGCGGCCGCAGCGACCTGGAGCGCAGCACCGCCGATGCCATCGTCGCGGCAGCACGCACGCCAGTGCTGGACCTGGTCGGTAAGGACACGCTCAAGCAGCTGCCTGCCCTGCTCGCCCGCGCGAACCTGGCGGTCACGCCGGATTCGGGCCCGATGCACATCGCCAACGCGATGGGCACCAAGGTGCTGGGCCTGCATG
This sequence comes from Xanthomonas bromi, assembly GCF_900092025.1. Classification (GTDB taxonomy): domain Bacteria; phylum Pseudomonadota; class Gammaproteobacteria; order Xanthomonadales; family Xanthomonadaceae; genus Xanthomonas; species Xanthomonas bromi. The sequence continues at coordinate 96,013 of NZ_FLTX01000005.1, read as the reverse complement.
CGGCCAGCAACCCGCGGCGTAGCGGCCCGTATTCGGACGTGCGCTATTGCGTGGACCGCTACGACGCCGCCGCGCGTAAGTTCCTGCACAAACCGGCCGACCAGCTGAGCTGGGGAACGAAGATCGAATTCGACGAGGTGATGTCGCTGATCACCGTGGACGATGCGATCGCCGCCTTTGAGCGTTATCGCGCCGATCACGCGCGCTAGGGATTGAGAACTGCGACCATCGGCACACGGGAGATCACCCGAAAAATGCGCTAGCCCGGCGGCTCCTCGCACAGAGACAGGCAGATGCCGCCGATCAACTCAAACATCACAACCGCAGGCACCGCGCCAGCGGCCTAACGCAAGCCACCCTCACTCAGCGACCGCGCCTCCCACGCGGCCAGCGCGATCGGCCAATCGGCGCGCTCAGGCGCCGGTAGCGCGATAGTCCTGATAGGACTTTTCTTCCACGTACGAAGACCCCAGCGCCAGGTTGATCTCTTTCTTGAGACGCGCGCGCTCATCGTTTTCGATATACACGCTGCGCGCCAGCTGCACGAAGGTGTCGTCGAAGGTCTGCGCTTGTTCCTTGAGGCGGATGTCGTCCTCGATCACCCACAGCCGCTCATTGACGGCCTTGAGTTCGGCACGCAGGCGCACGATGTCGTGCCCGGCGGCCGGATGCGCCATCCAGCTGGTTTCCAGCGCAGATAGCTCATTGCGCACATTGGCCAGCTTGGCGGGGTCGCGCATGCGCTCGGACTTGATCTGCAGGATCGCGATCTTGTCGAGCAGTTCACCAAAGGACACGGGCACCAGGATCTCGGACATGACAGGCCTCCAACGGGAATCGAGCGGATTGTAGTCATCGCCGCAGGGGCGACTGCCACACATAAACAAAAGCCCCCTTGCGGGGGCTGATGCGAATCTGGCGACAGAGTGGATTCACTCGGCACTGCGTGCCTTCGCCCTGCGGGCGGCTTCGCCGTGCAGACAGCGATGCTGTCTGTCGAACCCGGGGCTTCTCACCCCCCAATGACGCCGGCAAAACGCGCGCGTCACTGGCACAACTTATCGCCTCAATCTGGCGGAGAGGGGGGGATTCGAACCCCCGAGGCGCTATAAACGCCTGCCTGATTTCGAGTCAGGTACATTCAACCGCTCTGCCACCTCTCCAGATGGTCCCCGGTGTCCCGGGGCCGTGCATCATACGGGCACACGGTCCCCGCCACAAGCGGCCCGGGCCGGCGCCAGCGGAGGCGCCCCTCGCCCAGGCGTGAACCGGCACTACGACGCCCGTGCGGGGTGTGTTGCCGCTAGCCGGCCAGGCCGCGATGATGGCCGCGCATCTTTTCCTTGGCGACCCGGCCCCATGCTCGAATTCGGACACCTTACCCACGTCGGTCTGCGCCGTGACCTCAACGAGGACACGTATTACGGCGACAGCGAGCTGGGATTGTGGCTGGTGGCCGACGGCATGGGCGGGCATGCCTGCGGAGAAGTGGCCAGCGCACTGGCGCGCGAAACCATCGTGCGTGAAATCCGCGCCGGCACCCCGCTGGCCCAGGCGGTGCGCATCGCCGACGAAGAGATCATCAAGACCTCGCGCCGCTGCAACGACACCTTGCCGATGGGCACCACGGTGGTCGCCGCGCGCGTGCTGGGCCAGCGTTTCGAAGTGGCCTGGGTCGGCGACAGCCGCGCCTACCTGTGGCGCGATGGCCGGCTGGCCCAGCTGAGCCAGGACCACAGCTATGTGCAGGAACTCATCGCTCAGGGAACGCTCACCAGCGAGCAGGCACGCGCACATCCGCATCGCAACGTGGTGACCCAGGCGTTGGGCGTGACCGACCCGGCGCATCTGAATGTCGCCACCATGCAGGGCGAACTCAAATCCGGCATGCAGCTATTGCTCTGCAGCGACGGCTTGACCGAAGAAGTGGACGATGCCGCCATCGCAGCCACCTTGTCGCAGGCCGATTGCAGTGCACAGGAATGCGTGGAATGCCTGGTCGCCGCAGCGCTGGATGGCGGCGGTTCCGACAACATCACCGCGATCCTGGTGCGCAGTTACTGACGTTGTGATCGGCGAACGACGTGAGCCGACAGGTGCGCAGCGGATGCACGCCCCCCTTGGCTAGTGTTTAGCCCGGCAGGACCGCTTGGTTTCTGCCGTTAAACGTCACACGCGTTTGCAACACCATGCCAATCGATCGAACGACAAGCGAGGTGACGCCTTGCGCGACCCTTCGCAGATCGCAACAGGCTGACGTGTTCTGCGCGCATGGTCATCGCCGAAAAAAGGCGACTCAGACACCTTGGCGCCGTCGCTGCTCTTCAACAACGGCGATGCATCTTGCGTCACACCTTATCCGGCAACAGCGACTTCCTCGACCGGCGGATCCCACAACGCCCGGCCGGCCTTTTTGCGTAGTTGCGCCAGGCGCGCCTCGTGCGCCTGCGCTTCGGAGGCGGTCACCGCGACGCGCGGACGCGGCAACAGCAGCGCCGGGTCGAACGCAATCATGCCGCTAGCAGTGTCGGTCTGCTGGCCGGCGTCAGCGCTGGCGAAACCGATTTCCTCCTGCCCCGAGGTCAGCGCGATATAGACATCGGCCAGGATCTGCGCATCGAGCAAGGCGCCGTGCAGCTGGCGATGCGAGTTATCCACGCCCAAGCGCTTGCACAAGGCATCCAACGAATTGCGCTGTCCCGGATAGCGCTCGCGCGCCATCATCAAGGTATCCACCACCGTGGCGCGCTCGACGATGCGCCCGTAGTTGTCGCCCAGCAGCGCCAGCTCGTTGTCCAGAAACCCCAGATCGAACGCGGCGTTGTGGATGATCAATTCCGCGCCGTCGATATAGGCGAGAAATTCGTCCACCACATCACCGAACAACGGTTTATCGGCCAGAAATTCCAGGGTCAGCCCGGTCACTTCCTGCGCACCGGGCTCGAAGTCGCAATCGGGCTTCAGATAGCGATGGAAATTATTGCCGCTCGGGCGCCGCTCCAGCAGCTCCACCGCACCGATTTCCACGACGCGGTTGCCCTTGCGCCATTCCAGGCCGGTGGTTTCGGTATCGAGAATGATTTGACGCATGTGTCCTCTTACGATGTTGCACGGCCATCGCGCTGGGCGGTGGCCTGATTGCGGGCGAGCACGTCGACGCGCTCGTTGTCCGGGTCGCCATTGTGGCCTTTCACCCAACGCCAATCGATGCTGTGGCGTTGCGTGGCCGCGTGCAGCCGCTCCCATAATTCCCTGTTCTTGACCGGATCGCCGCCGGCGGTTTTCCAGTTGCGCCGCACCCAGCCCGGCATCCACTCTGTGATGCCCTGGCGCACGTACTGCGAGTCGGTATGCAACACGATCTGGCACGGCTCGGTCAGCGTTTCCAGCGCCATGATGGCCGCCATCAGCTCCATGCGGTTGTTGGTAGATACCGCTTCACCGCCGGCCAGCTCCTTCTCGCGCCCGTTGTAACGCAACAAGGCCGCCCAACCACCCGGCCCAGGGTTGCCGAGGCAGGAGCCATCGGTATGCACTTCAATAGATTTCATCAGGTTCCAGGGTTGAACGTAAACAGGTCAGATCGTGGCCACCGGCTGCGGCCAGCGCGACGGCAGCGCAATCGGGGTCGGCGCGATCGGCGCGGAAGCGCGCTTTTCCACTTCCAGCAGATACACCGCACGCCAGGGCGCGCGACTGTGGTCGGACGATCCACGCCCGGTACGCCAGATCGGCCCGAGGTAACACTCAGTCTCCACGCCCTGCAGGCCGGCGCGCTGCGCCAGCACCCGCCAGCGATCCGGGCGCAGCGCCACCGGGCCGCAGCGTGCCCAACGGAAGCGATAGGGGCTCAATGGATTGAGGGTGAACAGCCACAGCCGGCCACCCGGCATCAACAGCCGCTCGCACTCAGCCAAAAAATCCGCCGCCCCGCCAACCACCGCATGCTGCACGATGATCGCCTGCAGGCTTTCGGTCGGCAGCGGCAACGGCATCGCGCAGCGCGCGTCGCCGGCGAAGCGCCCGGCACTGCGATGCAACCGCAGACCGCGACCTTGCAGCGCCTCGCGCGGCGGCAACTCGGTCGTCGGCGTCAGCCATAACCAGGGTTGCGACGGACGTGTCTGCAGCGCCTCCAACGCCAAACGACGCTCCAGCTGAAGCAGGCTGCGTCCCGCACCGGTTTCAAACCAGGATGAGACGCCAGCTTGACGGGAGAATGGCGTGGAAGGCATGGTCCCAATTCTATGCGACTGATCGCCCTGCCCGCATTCGACGACAATTACATCTGGGCATTGGTCGCCGCCGATGGCCGCGCCATCGTGGTCGATCCCGGGCAGGCCGAGCCGGTGATCGACGCTGCAGAACGCGACGAATGGGTCCCCAGCGCAATCTTGCTGACCCACCACCATGCCGACCACATCGGTGGCGTGGCGGCGCTGCAGGCGCGTTGGCCGCAGCTGGACCTATTCGGGCCCGCCGATGAGCGTATCTCAGCAGCAGCCCGTCAGGTGGGACAGGGCGAGCGCTTGCGCCTGCTCGGAGCCGCATTCGACGTGCTGGAGGTTCCCGGCCACACCCGGAGCCACATTGCCTTCGTCAGCGGAGGTCATCTGTTCAGCGGTGATACCCTGTTCAGCCTAGGCTGTGGGCGGATGTTCGAAGGTACCGCACCTCAGATGTTCGACTCGTTGCAGCGCCTGGCGTCCCTGCCTGGCGAAATGCTGGTGTGTTGCGGCCACGAATACACCCTGGCCAACGCGGCGTTTGCGCTGCACGTCGATCCCACCAACGCTGCCTTGCAGCGCCGTCAACAGGAAGCCCAGGCCATGCGTCACGCAGCCCGTCCTACCCTGCCGATTTCGCTCAAGAGTGAACTGGCCACCAATCCGTTCTTACGCACCGACCACCCCGAGATTCGCGCCGCAGCGGCATCGCACGCAACCGGTGCACTTTCCTCCGAAGTCGATGTTTTCGCCGAACTTCGGCGCTGGAAAGACGAATTTCGCGCATGAGGCGCCTGGTTTTAGCAGTACTGGCCGCCTGTTCGGCCATTGCACCGGCAGTCGCATCGCCTAACGACGCAGCAAGCTCTACAACCGTGGGCGCCGCCGCCGCGCAGACCAGCGCACCCGTCATCCGCAACGGTCGTGAGATTTTTTCGTCGTTCCTGGAGGGGCGCGCCGACCCGGGCTGCGACAGCGCACATAGCGACACCCGTTGGGAACAGCATTTTTCACGAGCCCCTTCGCGCCTGGCAGACGATGCCCAGGACGTCTTGCCGCTGTTCGGTTACGTGGTCGATGAGTTGCGCAAAGCCGACATGCCGACCGAATTCGCGCTGATTCCGTTCGTGGAAAGTGGTTACCGTCCCGGCGCACGCAACGGCAGCGGCCCCGCTGGCCTGTGGCAATTTGTCGCCACCACCGCGCGCAATCACCGGGTGCCGGTCGGCGCGCAGTACGACGGGCGCTTGTCCGCAGTGGACTCCACGACGGCGGCGGTGCGCTATCTCAAAACGCTTTACGGCATGTTCGGCGGCGACTGGCGACTGGCGCTCATGGCCTACAACGCCGGCGAGTACCGCGTGCTGCAGGCAATGCGCAGTGCCGGGATGAACGCACAGAACGCGCGCCCGTCAGAATTACCGGGCATGTCCAAGGTCACCTACGACTACGTTGAAAAACTGCACGCCCTGGCCTGCGTGCTCAATCATGCGCAGCAGCAGGGTAACTTGCTCACCTCGCTGGATCGCCCGGTACCGGTCCTCACCGAACATGCGCTGCCGGCGGGCACCAGCCTCAACGCCTGGGCCGGGCAGCGTGCGATCGAGCCGCAGCTACTCGCCCGCCTGAATCCCGCTCTTGCCGGCGCACGCACCGCACCGCGCGGCGTGCACGTGCTTGCGCCGATTGCGCCGGCGCAACCCGGTTCCAATGGCGCCGTGGTCGCAGCCGCCGATACGGGAAGTGGCGCCGACAGCAACGATGGCGCACCGACCGTCGTCGCCAGGTCAGCCAGCAAAGCCTCGACCTCGCCAACACGCACCCACACCGTGCGCGATGGCGAATCGGCCTGGGCAATTGCCCGCCGCTATGGCGTGACCGTCACGACGCTGCTCGCCAGCAACGGTCTGGACAAGAGCGCTATCCTGAAGCCTGGCATGGTGCTGTCGTTCGACGACACGCCTTGACGCACTGAGGTGTGTGCCGAGCCCCGCGTGCCGCCGTAATGCACTGCGAACAGGCATTTAGCGGTGCGCTCCCGTCGAATAGTGGAGCTACGCTCACCAAACGCGCCTTATTGCTCAAGTCGCTTGGATCCTGAGAGGTGGGTGACCGAAATGTATTGGAGCACGAAGGGCGCAGTTAGGTGCCGTCACACCTATTTAGCGCTTACCACGCGTCACTCCCCATAACGGACCTGGCCGTTGCACCTGCAAGCCGAGCTTCGGCAAAAAAAAGCCTGCACATTCTGACCCAGCGTGAGCCATGACGTTAACGACGCTTCCTGCCGAGTCAATCATGCATCACCCTCCCGCTGATCCAGTGTTGGCAGGTCACCAGCAGGACACCGCGCGTGCACCTTCAGCATCCCTTCCCCGCGCGTCGTCGCAGCGTCGGGCGTCAGCAGCTAGTAGCTGACAATGGTTAGGCGACCGCGCTGACAGTCCAGCGATGGGCAAGCCAAAAGCGCAACTGCCGTCAGCCGGCAAAAGCAGGCACACAGCGACGGCAACACGATACGTGCCGGATGTCGGATTGACGCCCACGACCTATCTTCTCCACAACAAGCACCCACAGAAAAAGCCCGGTTACCCGGGCTTTTTCTGTCACCAATCGCTTATCCAGCCTTACAGCTGGGCTTCTTCGATCTGGATCTTGTAACGCTTGCGCATTTCCTTGACGTACGCCTGCGCGGCGTTGTTTCCGTCGATCTGGCTCAGCTGTTCGCGCAACATCGTCTGCTGCTCGGCCGGCATCTGCTTCAAATCGCCCGGAGTGGCCTTGCTGATGACGAAGACAGCAAAGCGCCCGCCGTCCAGTTCCACCTTGCCAACCGACGGCTTCCCTTCGGTCGGTCGCGGTGCGCTGAAAATCGTACGGTTCGCAGCCGGCGTCGGGATTGGTGCCGTCCGCGGCAGTCCCGGGATCGGCTGCACCTGAAGCTTCTCGCTTGCAGCCAGCGCCTGAAGCGTTTCGCCCTTCTGCACGCGTGCCAACAGGGCATCTGCAGCAGCGGCGGCGGCCTTCCCGGCACGGTCCGCACGGATCGCCGCCGTCACCTTGTCGCGCACCTTGTCCAAGGGCAAGGCCTGTTCGGCAGTGTGACTGGTCACACGCAACACCACGCTATGGTTCGGTGCGATGGTGATTGGATCGCTCACCGTCCCGTCCTGCACCAGCGTTTCGGAAAACGCCGCACGCAGCACGGCCGGATTGGCGGCAACGCCGCTGGCATCGCTGCGCGAGAACGGCCCCAACGTCTGCACCGGCAGGCCGACCTGCTTGGCCGCCGGCTCCAGTGCGGTCGGGTTCTTGTACACCTGGTCTACCAGCTTGCCGCTGACATCGGCAAATGCCTTGTCGGCATCGGCCCTGAGCTGCTCGGCGGCCAGCTGGTCGCGCACTTGCTCGAACGCCTTGCCCTGCCCCCCCTTGACCTCACGCAGCCGGATCACGTGGTAGCCGAACTCGCTCTTGATCGGGCCCACCACATCGCCAGCCTTCATCGAGAACAGTGCGTCCTCGAACGGCTTGACCATCGTGCCCTTCTCGACCCAACCCAGATCGCCACCGGCATCCTTGGAGCCGGGATCCTGGGAATTTGCCTTCGCCAATGCAGCAAAGTCGGCGCCCGGCTGCTTGGCCTCTGCGGCGAGCTTTGCGGCCTTCGCCTCGGCAGCCTTCTGCGCCGCCGCATCGCTACCGGTACTGATCAGGATATGCGACGCAAGACGCTGTTCCGGCTCGACGAAGCGTGCCTTCTCGTCTTCATAGCGCTTGCGCAATGTGGCCTCGTCCGCAGCGGTTGCCGGCGGCATCTTGGCGGCATTGAGCTCCACATATTCGATGGCGACGGTTTCCGGCTGACGGAAATCCTGCGTATGCCCGTCGTACCACTGCTTGATCTGCGCGTCGCTCACCGGCGCAGTATCTGCGGCCGGTGGCGGCAGCATGGCCAGCTGCACGTCGCGCGTTTCGCCCATCAGCTTGAGCAGACGCTCGAACTCTGACTTGGTGGCGAAGCCCGATTCGGCAATGGCCTGCGGAATCACCGACTGTTGCAGGCTATCGCGCACCAATGCGTCGAACTGGGCCGGCGTCCGCGGCGGTGTGCCTTGCGCAAGCGCGGCGCGGTACTGGTCGGGACTGAACTTGCCATCGACCTGAAACGCCTGGATGCTGCCGATGTAATCGCGCACGGTGGTATCGCCAATGACGATTCCGGCATCTTCCGCGCCCAGTCGCACCACCTGTTCGTCGACCAGCTGGTCGAGCACCTGCAGCTTGTTTTCGCGGGATTCGAATGTCCGCGGATCGAATTTGTCGCCCTGACGCTGACGCTCCTGCATACGCGCCTGCTCGAAACGCGCGCGGAAATCCTGCGTGCTGATTTCATGGTGCTGCCACAGCAGCGAGACCGGCCACCACGACGGTGCCGATTTCCACCAATTCGGCGGCGCCTGCACCTTGGCCACGTTGTTGGCGCCAATGCCGCCGAGGTAGCTGTTGTCGATGACGAACAGGAACGGAATCATCAGCAACCCCAGGATGGCGGTAGCGATCCAGCCTGACGTCTTGTCGCGAAGTTTCTGCAGCATTGGCAAATCACGGCCTGTGGGCGAGCCGCGCAGTGTAACGCGCTTGACGCCAAGCACCCAGCCCAATGCCCGCTACCACGGTGTCGTTGCACAGCAACAGGCGTCAAGGGTGAACGCCGCCAGCGTGTGCTTGGTATCGAAAGCCCCCGAACGCGCAGCGACAGGATGCGTGACACTCCATCAAACTGCCGATGGAAGGACCCGCAGCAATGAATCAAAGCCAAAAAAAAGCCCCCGGCACAAGGCCGAGGGCTTTGATATAACTGGCGGAGCGGACGGGACTCGAACCCGCGACCTCCGGCGTGACAGGCCAGCATTCTAACCAGCTGAACTACCGCTCCGCTTTAAACTTGGACATCTTCCTCTGCTCCATTCGCAACGCGAATGTCGTGGAGAAAACAAAGCCCCCAATTGCTCAGGGGCTTCGGTGTAACTGGCGGAGCGGACGGGACTCGAACCCGCGACCTCCGGCGTGACAGGCCAGCATTCTAACCAGCTGAACTACCGCTCCGCGCTTGAAACGTTTGCCTGGTGCTTAATGGTGGGTGCTGAGGGTTTCGAACCCCCGACCCTCTCCGTGTAAGGGAGACGCTCTACCGCTGAGCTAAGCACCCTAGCGAGTCGGTTAGTTTACTGCATCCTTCAGGGCTTTACCAGCCTTGAATGCAGGATTCTTCGAAGCGGCGATCTTGATGCTGTCGCCGGTCTTCGGATTGCGGCCGGTACGCTCAGCGCGCTCGCGGACCTGGAAGGTGCCGAAGCCAACGAGGGTGACGGCGTCGCCCTTCTTCAGCGCCTTGGTGATTTCGCTCACAACCGCGTCGACAGCACGGCCAGCTTCAGCCTTGGAGATGTCAGCAGCAGCGGCAACGCCATCGATCAATTCGGTTTTATTCATTCTTGAAACTCCCTTTGCGGCAGATGCCGCGGAATCGACAATCGGCGCTCTTGCCGTTAGCGAAGAACCCGACACAAGTGGTATCGCGTGACGCATCACATTTTGCCGCGCCCACGAGTCGTGCAGTTATACCAGCGCCCCCAACTGCACGCAAGCCAAAACCCAATAACGACGCGGGTTTTGGCTTGTTTTACCAGGATCCAGACAGCCCCCGTTAGTGCTTGACGCGGGTGCCCGGTGTGCTACGCGACTTGCCGCGCACGGCGACGCGCGACGCTGTCTTGCGCGCTTTTTCCTTGCTGGCCTTCTTCGGCGCCAGCGGACGCTCCAGTGCCAGGTCGAGCACCTCGTCGATCCACTTCACCGGCACGATCTTCAGGTCGCGGGTGACGTTGGCCGGAATGTCGGCAAGGTCCTTGCGGTTCTCGTCGGGGATCAACACGGTGCGAATGCCGCCGCGCAGGGCAGCCAGCAACTTCTCCTTCAATCCGCCGATCGCAGAGACCCGCCCACGCAGGGTGATCTCGCCGGTCATCGCCACATCGGCACGGATCGGCACGCGGGTCAACACCGATACCAGCGAGGTCACCATCGCGATACCTGCGCTGGGGCCGTCCTTCGGCGTGGCGCCATCGGGCACGTGCACATGCACGTCCTGCTTCTGCAGGAAATCCACATCGATGCCGAGACGCTCGGCGCGCGAACGCACCACCGACAACGCGGCCGATGCCGATTCCTTCATGACATTGCCGAGCTGACCGGTGAGGATCAGATTGCCCTTACCCGGCACCAGCGTGGATTCGACCTGCAGCAACTCGCCGCCGACTTCGGTCCAGGCCAGACCGGTGACCAGACCGATTTCGTTTTCTTCCTCGGCGCGGCCGAAATCGAAGCGACGCACGCCCAGATACTTGTCCAGATTCTTCGCGTTGACGGTCACCAGCGCCTTCGGCTTACCCTTCTTGGCCACCAGCTTCTTGGTCGCCGGCTGCGGACCTGCGAGCGCGATTTCCTTGACCACCTTGCGGCAGATCTTGGCGACTTCGCGTTCGAGGTTACGCACCCCCGATTCGCGCGTGTAATACCGCACGATGTCCTGGATCGCGTCGCTGCCGATTTCGATCTCTTCCGGCTTCAAACCGTTGGCCTTGATCTGCTTGGGCACCAAGTAGCGCATCGCGATGTTGAGCTTCTCGTCCTCGGTGTAACCGGGGATACGGATCACTTCCATGCGGTCCAGCAGCGGGCCGGGGATATTGAGCGAGTTGGAGGTGGCGACGAACATCACCTCCGACAGATCCAGATCCACTTCCAGATAGTGATCGTTGAAGGAACTGTTCTGCTCGGGGTCGAGCACCTCCAGCAACGCCGACGACGGGTCACCGCGGAAGTCCATCGACATCTTGTCGATCTCGTCCAGCAGGAACAGCGGATTCTTGCTGCCGACCTTGTTGAGGTTCTGCACCAGGCGACCCGGCATCGAACCGACATAGGTACGGCGGTGGCCCCGAATTTCGGCCTCGTCGCGGATGCCGCCCAGGCTCATGCGCACGAACTTGCGGTTGGTCGCCTTGGCGATCGACTGCCCGAGCGAAGTCTTGCCCACGCCCGGCGGGCCGACCAGGCACAGGATCGGGCCCTTCATCTGCTTCACCCGCGACTGCACCGCCAAGTATTCAAGGATGCGCTCCTTGACCTTGTCCAACCCGTAGTGATCGGCGTCCAGGGTGTCTTCGGCCACCTTCAGATCCTTGCGGACCTTGGTGCGCTTTTTCCACGGCACGCCTAGCAGCCAATCCAGATAGTTGCGCACCACCGCCGCCTCGGCAGACATCGGCGACATCTGCTTGAGCTTGTTGAGCTCGGCCTTGGCCTTGGTCTCGACCGGCTTGGGCATGCCGGACTCGGCGATCTTGCGCGCCAACTCTTCCAGCTCGCCCGGCGCGTCATCCAGATCGCCCAGCTCCTTCTGGATGGCCTTCATCTGCTCGTTGAGGTAGTACTCGCGCTGGCTCTTTTCCATCTGCGACTTGACGCGGCCGCGGATGCGCTTTTCCAGCTGCTGCACGTCGATTTCGCCGTCCACCAGACCGACCAGCAATTCCAGCCGCTCGCCGATGTCGGTGATTTCCAACAGGCGCTGCTTGTCGGCCAGGCGCACGCCGATGTGGGCGGCGATGGTGTCGGCCAGGCGACCCGGCTCGTCGATGCCGGCCAGGGTTTGCAGCAACTCCGGCGGCAGCTTGCGATTGGTCTTGACGTACTGTTCGAACAGCGACATCAACGAACGGGCGATCGCTTCCACTTCGCGTGGCTCGCGCGCATCGCTGGCGTCCACTTCGGCGCCCTGCCCCTGCAAAGCGCCGTCCTGCTCGACCACCTTGTCGACGGTGACCCGCGACAGGCCCTCGACCAACACCTTGATGGTGCCATCGGGCAATTTGAGCAGTTGCAGCACCTGCGCCAGGGTGCCGACGGTATACAGATCAGCCGACGCAGGGTCGTCGGTCTCAGCCGATTTCTGCGCCACCAGCAGGATGCGCTTGTCCGCCTCCATGGCCTTTTCCAGCGCGCGCATCGACTTGTCGCGGCCGACGAACAGCGGGATCACCATGTGCGGAAACACCACCACGTCGCGCAGCGGCAACACTGGCAGATCGAGAACTTCTGGTTGGGACTGGGCCATGGGGCGCTCCGCAGGAAGTGGGAATTTAAGGCGTAAAAAAAGCCGATGGCTCCGTTATGGGGCCATCGGCTGGACGTTGCAAGTAGCGGTCGGAAACCCTTTATCCGCCAGCGAGGACACTGCCTGGCCGGCCGGCTGGCAGGGCTCAGTCCCCGGACGCGGCCTTGGCCGGTGCCGGTTGCGCCTGATAGATCAGATACGGCTCGGATTTGTGCTCGATGACCGACTCGTCCACCACCACCTTGCTGACATTTTCCTGCGACGGCAGCTCGTACATGGTGTCCAGCAGCACCGATTCGACGATGGTGCGCAGGCCACGTGCACCGGTCTTGCGCTTGAGCGCCTTCTTGGCGATCGCCGACAAGGCGTCCGCGCGGAACTCCAGCTCCACGCCTTCCATATCGAACAGCTTCTTGAACTGCTTGGTGATGGCGTTCTTCGGCTCGGTCAGGATCTTGATCAGCGCCGGCTCGTCGAGTTCCTCGAGCGTGGCGACCACGGGCAGGCGGCCGACGAACTCCGGGATCAGGCCGAACTTGATCAGATCTTCCGGCTCGACTTCAGCCAGGATCTTGCCGACTTCCTGCTTACGCTCGCTACTCTTGACCTTGGCACCAAAACCAATGCCGCCGGCATCGTTGGAACGCTGCTGGATCACCTTGTCCAGACCGGCGAACGCGCCGCCGCAGATGAACAGGATGTTCTTGGTGTCGACCTGCAGGAATTCCTGCTGCGGATGCTTGCGGCCGCCCTGCGGCGGAACCGATGCCACCGTGCCTTCGATCAGCTTCAACAGCGCCTGCTGCACGCCCTCGCCGGACACGTCGCGGGTGATCGATGGGTTCTCGCTCTTGCGCGAGATCTTGTCGATTTCGTCGATGTAGACAATGCCCTGCTGCGCTTTCTCGACGTCGTAGTCGCACTTCTGCAGCAGCTTCTGGATGATGTTTTCCACGTCCTCGCCGACATAGCCGGCTTCGGTCAGCGTGGTGGCATCGGCGATCGTGAACGGCACATTGAGCAGGCGCGCCAGCGTTTCGGCCAGCAGCGTCTTGCCCGAACCGGTCGGACCGACCAGCAGGATGTTGGATTTGGCGAGTTCGACGTCGTCGTTCTTGCTGCGGCTCTCGATGCGCTTGTAGTGGTTGTAGACCGCCACGGCGAGCGTGCGCTTGGCGCGCAGCTGCCCGATCACGTATTGATCGAGCACTTCGAGGATCTCGCGCGGCTTGGGCAGGCTGGAACGGGCCGACTGCGCCTTTTCTTCGAGTTCTTCGCGAATGATGTCGTTGCACAGCTCAACGCACTCATCGCAGATGAATACGCTGGGACCGGCAATCAGCTTGCGGACTTCATGCTGACTCTTACCGCAGAAGGAGCAGTAGAGAATCTTGTTGCTGTCGCCGGAACGACCTTGGCGGTCTTCGCTCATGCTTCTGTTACCCAGTTACCCCACCCGATGCACGGGGGTTCGATTTCGAGAATAGCACAGGGTCGGGAGGAGGTTCGCCCCACCCGACCCTGCCGGATTTTCCTGCAATTTCAGCGACCTGGCGATCAAGACGGCTGGATCGACTCTTCCGGACGACGCTCCAGCACCTGATCCACCAGCCCATAGGCTTGCGCATCGACCGCGCTCTTGAAGTTGTCGCGCTCGGTGTCGCGCGCAATGGTCTCAAGGGATTGGCCGGTGTGCTTGGCCAGGATCTCGTTCAGGCGCGAGCGCAAGGTCAGGATTTCGCGCGCATGGATGTCGATATCGGTCGCCTGGCCCTGGAAGCCGCCCAGCGGCTGATGGATCATCACGCGCGAATTCGGCAGCGCATAACGCTTGCCGGCGGCACCGGAGGCCAACAGCAGCGCGCCCATCGAGGCAGCCTGGCCGACGCAGATGGTGCTCACGTCCGGCTTGATGTACTGCATGGTGTCGTATATCGCCATGCCGGCCGTGACCACGCCGCCGGGCGAGTTGATGTAGATGCTGATGTCCTTTTCCGGGTTATCCGCTTCCAGGAACAGCAGCTGGGCCACGATGACGTTGGCCATATGGTCGTCGATGGGACCGACCAGGAAGATCAGACGCTCCTTCAGCAGACGCGAGTAGATGTCGTACGCACGCTCGCCACGACTGGTCTGCTCGACCACCATGGGCACCAGGTTCAGGGCTTTGGTCACAATGCTCATCAGTCTTCCTGTTGTGGCAACGGCCTGTGCCGATGCCCGTGTTCGACATCCGCGCCCCGGACTGCAGGCGCGGCTCTTCTCTTACTGTAGGGTCAGACGCGGATGGCGTCCTGGAACGATAGCGACTGCTCGGTGTGCTGGGCGCGCTCGGCGATCCAGTCGATCACCTGCTCTTCCATCACACGGCTCTGCAATCCATTCATCAGTTGGGGATCGTTGCGGTACATCTCAATGACCTGTTCCGGCTCTTCGTAGGTCGAAGCGATCAGACGCAGCGTTTCGCTGACGCGCTTGGATTCCAGGCGCAGCTCGTTGCGACGGGCCACTTCACCGACCAGCAGACCGACCAGCACGCGCTTGGCGGCGGCGTCCATGAACCCCTGATGCGCATCGGCCGGCACCTGGCCCGGATCGCGGCCGCTGCGGCGGACCTGCTCGACCTGCTGGGCCAGCATCGAACGGGCTTCGTTCTCAACCAGGCGCGGCGGCATTTCGACATGCGCGTAGGCGGCGATCAGCTGCTCGCCCACTTCGCGGCGCAGACGATTCATCAGCGCACCCTTGAGCTCGCGCTCCAGGTTGGTGCGGATGTCGGCGCGGAACTGCTCGGCATCGCCACTCTTCACGCCGAAGCTCTTGATGAACTCCTTGTCCACGACCGGCAATACCGGCTCGGACACTTCAACTGCCTTCACGTGCACCTGCACAGTCTTGCCCGCCAGTTGCGGCACGCGCCACTCGGCCGGGAAATCGACGGTCAGAGCCTTCTCTTCGCCCTTGGTCAGGCCTTCCAGACCCTTTTCGATCTGGTCGAACATCACGCCCGAGCCCAGCACGCTGCTGCCGGTCTCGACGCCTTCGGCGGGCAGACGCTCGTCGCCGGCCTGCGACCAGGTCTCCAGCGCCACCAGATCGCCGACCTGCGCGCCGCGCTCGACCGGGTTCCAGGTGCGGCGCTGCAGACGCAGATTTTCGATCATCTGGTCGATATCGGCATCGGTCACTTCGGCAGTGGCACGCACCACCGAGAGCTTGGTCACGTCAATGTCGCCGAAGTCCGGCACGACTTCGAAGGTCGCGACGAAGTCGAAATCGGTCTCGCCTTGGTCGATACGCGGGTTGCCGGCCAGACGCAGCGAATGCTCGCGCACCGCCGAATCGAAGGTCTCACGCAGCAGGCCTTCCATCGCCTCGGCACGCACCTGCTGACCGAAGCGCTGCTCGATGACCTTGGTCGGCACCTTGCCGGGACGGAAGCCCTTGATGCGCGTGGTCCGCGCCAGTTCGCGCAGGCGGCCACCGACATGGGTCTCCAGACGCTCCTGTGGCAGGGTGAAGGTCAGGCGGCGTTCCAGATTGCCGGTGGATTCGATCGATGCTTGCATGTTGACTCCTGCCACCGACAGCGCACAGCGTCGGCACGAGATGGAAGATGCGGGTTGACGGATGGCGAGAATGCCGCCGAGCCTTGTAGTTTCGCCGATAACGGTGGCGGCTACCAGCGGGACGCGCGCAATAACGTCCGCAGCGTGAAGCCGGCTTGCAGAAGCTGCAGCGGCCGGAGCACTCACGGCCGCACTGCATTGGTGCGAAAGGGGGGACTCGAACCCCCACGCCTTGCGGCGTCAGAACCTAAATCTGGTGCGTCTACCAATTCCGCCACTTTCGCAATGCCGCAGATGCCGCAGATGCCGCAGATGCCGCAGATGCCGCAGATGCCCAGGTATTGTTGCAGGGATGCCCGCAAAGAAAAAGCGTTGCAATTGGCTGTTGCGTATCACCAGGGTGGCGGAGCTTCCTACGACGGCGCTGCTTCACCAGCGGATTGGAGACTCCACGCCGTGCGAGAGCGTGAAGAATGAACCCTCCGGCTGAATCCAGACCAAGCTCTTACTTTCTGGATGGACATCTCAGCAGAAGGATTTGCGAAAATTCCGTTAATTTCAGTTGAGGGGCAGCAGTCGCGATGAGAGACCGATATCGCCAGATCGTGGCACTGTCGCGCGATTGCATCAAAGAAATCGATCTTGAGGGGCGGATTACGTCGGTCAACGTCAATGGGCTGGCCGGACTTGGCGCCACATCTGCAGATCAAGTGATCGCCCGACCCTGGCGCGAGCTCTGGCCGAGCGAAGCCGCCAACGCGGTGGATGTGGCCATGGCCGAGTCGGCGAAAGGCGCAATCCATGAATTTGAAGCCATCTGCGTGAACCTGGCCGGCGTGCGCCAGACCTGGCAGGTCGTCACCAGCCCGTTGTTCGACGAGCAAGGCAACGTCGAGGCGGTCTTGGCGGTCAGCAGGAACGTCCCCGACCGCCGCGCGCTGGAGTCAGCCTTTCATACCCTGGACAGCACCCTGGTGGCAGAGCGCGCCTTTTCCACCAGCGCCCTGATGCTGGCGCGCGCACGCGAACATTCTCTGTCGACCGAGCTGCACAGCTTGCGCGACCTGCGTGAGCGCATCGAAGGCGATCTGGACATTGCGCGCGCCGCACAGGACGCCGCCGAAAAGATCTCCGAGCAGGCGCAGAAAGGCGAAGCGGTGGGACAACTGCTGGCCGGGGTGGTCCATGATTTGAACAACGTGCTGCAGGCAGCCACATCGGCGATCGACCTGGTCGTGCAGCGTGCGCAGATCGACAGGCACGACGCCAAGCTGCTAAGTGTGGCCGATGCCGCACTTCAGCACGGCTCGGTGATGGCGCAGCGCCTGGTTGGTTTCTCGCGCCAATACCCCTACAGCCCCGAAGCGGTGGACCTGGCCGAACTGGCAGAACAGCTCGGTCCGCTGCTGGAACAGGTTGTCGGCGCAGAGCTGCGCTTGCAGCTTCGCACCGCAGAGGGCGGATGTTGCGCCATGGTCGACCGTCACACCGTGGAGCGCGCCATCCTGAATCTGGTGATCAATGCGCGCGATGCCTGCGCCAGCGGCGACACTATCAGCGTGGAAACCGGCGAAACCTTCGTCAACGAAGAAGACGCGCAGCTGACAAAACCGGCAGGGCATTACATGACCATCGCCGTCGCCGATACCGGGCACGGCATGGACAGCACGGTACAGGCGCGCTTGTTCGAGGCTTACTTCACCACCAAGCACGCGGATAAGGGCGCCGGCCTGGGATTGGCGCAGGTCTATAGCGCGGTGCGCCAGGCGGGAGGCTTTGTGGGAGTCACCTCGGGCCCGGGCCAGGGCGCACGCTTCGTGCTGGCATTTCCGCGCCTGCAGCAAAGCTAGACGGTTGCGTTGGTGGCCTTGCGTAAGTGTGCGTGACATGGCTGATTTCTGCACTGCTCGCAGATTGCGCAAGGCATGCAGCACGATGGCCTGACTATCCGTCGTGACGTGGCGCCGAAATGGCGCAACGTGGTGCTCTTGGCGTGACTGGTGATCTGGTCAGAATTGGAACCGTGCCAATGCCTGCGAGAAGCGCGCGTAGAACAAGCATTCCGGCGTAGATACTTGCCTGAGAAATGCTTGAGAAAGCCATCTGCGCGAGACCATGTCCACGCATCTGCGATGCAGGCGATATCGCCACACTGCAGCGACATCGCAACACAGATCTATCGCTGGCCTGACTCGTCTACAGCAAGCACAACGCGCGCCCTTCTGTTTTGAATGCCGGAAAAAAGAAAAGCACCTAGACAGTTGCCTAAGTGCTTTTATTTGGTGGGCCGTCAAGGATTCGAACCTTGGACCTATTGATTAAGAGTCAACTGCTCTACCAACTGAGCTAACGGCCCTGAAACTGGTCGCACATTGTATGCGCATTTTTGCTTGGTTGCAACACCCGGTGATACATCGGGTCGAACATTCCAACAATCGCGTGTGATCAGTGGGGTGGCTGAGGGGACTCGAACCCCCGACATCTGGAATCACAATCCAGTACTCTAACCAGCTGAGCTACAGCCACCACTGAAAACCTGCTTCCTACCGTACCGCCGATGGCGCGCCCGACAGGACTCGAACCTGTAACCGCCGGCTTAGAAGGCCGGTGCTCTATCCGGTTGAGCTACGGGCGCCCGGACCGAACTTCGCATTCCCACGCCGCTAGGAGCTCGGAATGGTCGGGGTAGAGGGATTCGAACCCCCGACATCCTGCTCCCAAAGCAGGCGCGCTACCAGACTGCGCTATACCCCGGCGGGACCTTTCAATCCCGAAGGCTGGAAAGGTCGGCTATTTTGGGAACGATTGGACGCGCTGTCAATCATTCTGTGTAAATCGGGCGATCAGCTATCCTCGCAACAACGCTCGCCAGTACGGTGAGCACAACTTTCATGGAGAACACGCATGCGTAGCGGTAACCCGGCTCTTCGGGAATCCACATTCCTCGACTCTGGCTCCGGCTCGGTGGTCACCCGCGACGGTCAGGCGATGACCCTCAACGGCACGGTCAACAAGACCGGTGCGCTGTTGCTGATGGCGGTGGTCACGGCCGCTTTCGCTTGGTCGCAATCGATCGGTGCCGACGGTATGCCACTACCTGCCGCGCGCCTGTACATGATCGCCGGTGCGATCGGTGGCTTGGTGTTCGCACTGGCCACCAGCTTCAAGCCCACCTGGGCACCGGTCACTGCGCCGCTGTATGCGTTGGTGGAAGGCTTCTTCCTCGGGTCGATCTCGGCGGTCTATGAGGCACGTTTCAACGGCATCGTGTTCCAGGCGGTGCTGCTGACCTTCGGTACGATGTTCGCGCTGCTGTTCGCCTATCGCAGCGGCATGATCAAGGCCACCGAGAACTTCAAGCTTGGCGTGGTCGCGGCCACCGGCGGTATCGCGCTGGTGTATCTGGCCACCATCGTGCTGGGCTTCTTTGACGTGCGCATCCCCTTCATCCACGATTCGGGCCTGATCGGCATCGGTTTCAGCCTGTTCGTGGTGGTGGTGGCGGCCTTGAACCTGGTGCTGGACTTCGACTTCATCGAAAGCGGCGTCGAACAGGGCGCTCCCAAGCACATGGAGTGGTACGGCGCGTTCGGCCTGATGGTGACGTTGGTGTGGCTGTACATCGAGTTCCTGCGTTTGCTGTCGAAGCTGCAGTCGCGCAATTAAGCGGGGAATCGGGATTGGGGAATCGCAAGAGCAGTCCCCCGGCCATCCGGATTTTGAGCAAAAGAAAAGGGCGCCTAGGCGCCCTTTTCTTTTTGTGCGATCAACCAGTGTGCTCAAAGACGGCTGGCGATGGCCTTGGCGAAGCCCATGGTGTTGCCGGTGCCGCCCAGGTCGGGAGTCAGCGAGTCCTTGGCTTCCAGGGTAGCCACGATGGCTTCGCGCAGGCGCTCGGCGTTCTGCGGCTGGCCGATGTGGTCCAGCATCTGCGCGGCGCCCAGCAGCAGTGCGCACGGGTTGGCCTTGCCCTGCCCTGCGATGTCCGGCGCCGAGCCGTGCACGGCTTCGAAGATCGCCGCGTCCAGACCGATGTTGGCACCCGGAGCCAATCCCAGGCCGCCGACCAGACCAGCGCACAGGTCGGAGATGATGTCGCCGAACAGGTTGGTGGTCACGATGATGTCGAACTGCTCCGGACGCATCACCAGCTGCATGCAGGTGTTGTCGACGATCATTTCCTGGAATTCGATTTCCGGGTATTGCGCGGCGACATCGCGCGCAACTTTCAGGAACAGGCCCGAGGTCGACTTGATGATGTTGGCCTTGTGCACCGCAGTGACCTTCTTGCGGCCGGTGGCGCGTGCCAGGTCGAAGGCGTAGCGCACGATGCGCTCGGAGCCCTTGCGGGTGATCCGGGTGCCGGAGAACGCGGTCTCGCCATCCTCGGACACGGTCTGGCCTTCGCTCAGGTAGGCGCCTTCGGTGTTCTCGCGCACCGTGATCAGGTCCACGCCGTCGGCGAAACGCGACTTGGTGTTCGGGAACGACTTGGCCGGACGCACGTTGGCGTACAGGTCGAACTTGCGACGCATGGCGACGTTGATCGAACTGAAGCCCTCGCCGACCGGTGTGGTCAGCGGGCTTTTCAGCGCCACCTTGTTCTTGGTGATCGAGGCCAGGGTGGACTCGGGCAGCAGATCGCCGTGCTTTTCCAGCGCGACCAGGCCGGCGTCGGCGTACTCGTAGGTCAGGCCAGCTTGCAGCGCGTCGAGCACGAACAGCGTGGCATCCATGATCTCCGGGCCAATACCGTCGCCGCGGATGACCGTGATTGTCTGCGTCATAACGTTGGGTTTCCGAACTTGAGGGGGGAGCGCCAGCCGTCAACCCGGCAGATCGGCGCAATGAGGTTTCACCGGGAATTATGCCCGATGCCGGTGAAGGCGCCCAAACCGACCTTGGTCTAAGGGCCACCATCAAACGACTGCGCGGCCAGGCTACCGCAGCCGGTGCTCGGAATCGGCATGTGTCCGTCCTCCGTGCACTGCGGTTCCTGCGTGCCGCCCACACCGCCTGACGACTGCCCGCTATGTCTTGGTAACCCTCCAAGAGCCCCCGGCGCCCAAACGAAACGCGCCGCCTCATTGGGCGGCGCGTGTCTTGCTCGCTTGTACGAATCCCCAATCCCCACTCCCGTGCGTCAGCACCACACTCAGTCGTGGGCGTGCTGGGCAGGCGCCTGCGCGCCACCTTCGAGTTGGTCGAGGAAATCCACCGCGCGGCGCAGATGCGGGATGACGATGGAGCCGCCGACCACCAGGCCGACCGAGAAGGTTTCGAAGAACTCTTCCCGGCTCACGCCGGCTTCTTTGCACTGGGCCACGTGGTAGCTGATGCAGTCGTCGCAGCGCAGCACCATGGAAGCGACCAGGCCAAGCAGTTCCTTGGTTTTCACGTCCAGGGCGCCGGCCTGGTAGGTCTGCGTGTCCAGCGCGAAGAAGCGTCGCACCACCTGGTTCGGCTCGGCCAGGATGCGCTGGTTCATGCGCTGACGGAATTCGGTGAACTCGCGCAGGCGATCGGCGCTACCGTCGTCGGAACCACTCATGCCTGACCGCCCGCGCTGCCGGCCAACAACGACTCGAGCTTGCCGGCCCGGTGCATGGCCATCATGTCGTCGTAGCCGCCCACATGGACGTCGCCGACGAAGATCTGCGGCACGCTGGTGCGCTTGGCCAGAGCGATCATCTTGTCGCGCTCGACCGGGTCCAGATCGATCCGCACCTCGGTCCAGGTCTTGCCCTTGCTCCTGAGGAAGTTCTTGGCCGCCACACAATACGGGCAGATGGCGGAGGAATACAGGGTGATCTGCGGATCGGAGGCCGCGTGCTGATCGGTATCGTCTTGGCTCACGGGAAACTCCGTGGTGGGTGTGATGTCTGACACATGGTACCGGGCGACTGGAATTTCCATGTCGTCACCGCAACACTGTGGGTTAACCGATGATTCACGCCACCGCGCCGCGCTGCCCGCATGCTCCGCGCATCACCTGGAGTCTCCCTTGCGCCTGCTACCACTCGCTACTGCCTTCACGCTGGCTGTTGCCATGGGTGTGACACCTGCGCAGGAAAACCGCCTGCCCGACATCGGCTCGTCGGCCGGCGAGTTGCTGACCCCGGCGCGCCAGGCCGAGTACGGCCGGATGATGCTGGCCGAGTTGCGCAACTACGACTACGTGCTGGACGACCCGCTGATCACCGATTGGCTGCAGACCATGGGCACCCGGCTGGGCGCCAACAGCGACCAACCGCAGCAGCCGTTTACGTTTTTCATGCTGCGCGACCGCCAGATCAATGCGTTCGCCACACTGGGCGGCTATATCGCGGTCAACGCCGGGCTGGTGTTGACCGCCGAGCGCGAGGACGAAGTGGCGGCGGTGCTGTCGCACGAAATCGCCCACGTTACCCAGCAGCACGTGCTGCGCGGGGTGGAGCGCGCGCAACGCGACCAGATCCCGATCCTGCTCGGCATGCTGGCTGCGGTGGTGGCGGCGCAGCAGGCCGGGGGCAACTCCAAGGGCGATGCCACCATGGCCACCATCACCAGTGCGATGGGGCTGATGCAGCAGCGGCAGATCGACTACACCCGCTCCAACGAATCGGAGGCCGACCGACTGGGCATCCGCACGTTGGTGCGCAGCGGTTACGACGTCGATGCCATGGCCGGCTTCTTCGAGCGTATGTCGGTGGCGATGCGCGCCAACGAAGGCGGCTACAGCGCGCCGGATTTCCTACAGACCCACCCGGTCACCGTCACCCGCATCAGCGAAGCCAAGGTGCGCGCCGAGCAGATGAAGAAGAACACTGTGGTGTTGACCACCTCGGTGCCGGGCGGAACGCGCCAGGAGCGCGTGGACCCCGCCGACCCGTCGTTGTCGGAGCCGCTGAGCCGCAACGGCAACGCGCTGCTGCCCTACGCGCTGCGGCTGCCGGTGGACGCACTCAGCCACGGTGCCGACCAGCGGGGCTTCGATTGGGCCAAGGAACGCCTGCGCGTGCTCAGCGCAGCCACGCCGGATGCGGCCATTCGCGAATACGAAAACCTGCGCCGCAGTGCCAAACAAGGCTTGAGCGACGCGCAACGCTACGGGCTGGCACTGGCGCGGCTGCGCAACAGCGGCGGTCGACCGAGCGAACCCGTCGCCGAGCTGACCAGTCTGTTAGACGCACACCCGGACAACCTATGGCTGGCGCTGGGTCTGAGCGAGGCGCAGGCGCGTGTGGGCCAGCGCGAGGCGGCCAATGCGCGCTTCGATGTCCTGCTCAAGCAATTGCCGAACAACCGCGCGGTGGCACTGACCTACGCGAGCGCGCTCAACGAGCAGGCCAGCAAGGAGTCCGGCCAGCGCGCGCGCCAGGTGCTGGAACCGCTGCTGCACCGGAGCAGCGACGACCCATTGCTGCAACAAAGCTACGCACGTGCCTGCGAGCTGTCCGGCGACCGCCTGCGCGCCAGCGAAGCGTATGCCGAAGCAGCGTTCTTGAACGGCCGCGCCGAACAGGCGCTGATTCAGCTGGAAGCGCTGAAGAAGAAAGATCTCGACTATGTGACACGGGCGCGCGTGGACGCCCGCATCGCCGCGATTACCCCGACCGTCCTGGAGCTGCGTCGCCAGGGCATCCGCGACCCAGATTTATCCAAGCGCTGAGAGCCGGTGCGTGTTGCAGGTGGTGCAACCATGAAGCAGCGTGTCGAGGGGCTGTCTGCCGACCGGAGCTGCACAGCTCGCTTTACCGAGCTGTCTCCGTCACACAGGTGGCGCCAGCCCTGTCACATTAGAGTCACAAAACCGTAGTCTACTGGCGATCACCAAAACCAGACGGTAAGCCCCGCGTGCAGAAACGCATTCTGATCGTCGATGACGAACCCGCGATCCGCGACATGGTGGCGTTCGCGCTACGCAAAGGCGAGTTCGAGCCCATCCATGCCGGCGACGCACGCGAGGCGCAGACTGCCATCGCCGACCGCGTGCCAGATCTGATCCTGTTGGACTGGATGCTGCCGGGCACCAGCGGCCTGGATCTGGCACGGCGCTGGCGCAAGGAGCAGCTGACCCGCGAGATTCCGATCATCATGCTGACCGCGCGCGGTGAAGAGAACGACCGCGTCGGCGGACTGGAAGCCGGCGTCGACGATTACGTGGTCAAGCCGTTCTCCGCCCGCGAATTGCTGGCCCGCATCCGCGCGGTGATGCGGCGTACCCGCGAAGACGATGAAGACGGCAGCGTGGCGGTGGGACGCTTGCGCATCGATGGCGCCGCACACCGCGTGTTTGCCGGCGATGCGCCGGTGCCGATCGGCCCGACCGAATACCGCCTGCTGCATTTCTTCATGACACACCCCGAGCGCGTGTATACGCGCACCCAGCTGCTGGACCATGTCTGGGGCGGCAGCGTGTATGTGGAAGAGCGCACCATCGACGTGCATATCCGCCGGCTGCGCAAGACGCTGGAACCGTTCGGCCTGGAAAACATGGTGCAGACCGTGCGTGGCTCGGGCTATCGTTTTTCGTCGGCGACCTGACGTGCCGCAAAGCCGCCCGGCCGCAGTCTGGCCGGTGGCTGCCTACCTGACGTTTCGTGGTAATGCCTTCCATGCCTCAACACATCCGTTCCGCCTGGCTCAAGACGCTCGGCACCCTCGCGCTGTTGTTGGGCGCTGCCGTCGTTGCAGGCGTGCTGATCGAGCATGTGTGGATGGCGCTGACGCTCACCGCCCTGGGCGTGCTGGCGTGGCATTACTGGCGGCTGCGCCAGGTGCTGAGACGGCTCACCGCGCGTCAGCGTGCCGAGCCTGCCGCCGGCATCGGCGCCTGGAACGAACTGGACCGGCTGCTGTATCGCAGCCAGGCCGAAATGCGCGGGCGCAAGCGGCGCTTGATCGAGATGTTGCGGACCTACCGCGCCGCGGCGCAGGCGCTGCCGGATGCGGTGGTGGTGGTGGATCGCAACAGCCAGCGCGTGCAGTGGTTCAACAAGGCCGCTGGCGGTTTGCTCGGCCTGCATCATCCAGTCGACATGGGCGTCTCCGTCGTGGAGCGGCTGCAGCCGTTGCCGCTGGCGCATTGGCTGGCGTCCGGGCGCAATGCCGAGCCGATGCTCGATGCCGCCTCGCCGGCGGACCCGGATCTGCGCCTGAATCTGCGCCTGATTCCCTATTCCGACGACTACTGGCTGCTGGTGGCACGCGATGTCAGCAAGCTGCTGCGGCTGGAGCAGGTGCGCCGCGACTTCGTGGCCAACGTCTCGCATGAGCTACGCACCCCGCTGACGGTGGTGCACGGCTATCTGGACATGCTCGACCCGGAAGACTTCCCCGATTCGGGTCCGATGCTGGCGGAAATGCGCAAGCAATCGCAGCGCATGGCACAACTGGTCGAAGATCTGTTGACGCTGTCGCGGCTGGAATCGCAGGAAGAACTGGGCGAAGAACACGTGGCGATGGCGCCCATGCTGTCGACCCTGCGCCGCGAGGCCGAGGCGCACAGCCAGGGCCGCCATACCGTGGAAGTGTTCGACGAGGCCGACGTGGATCTGCTCGGCTCCAACAAGGAACTGCACAGCGCATTTTCCAATCTTGTGACCAACGCGGTGCGCTACACGCCTGGCGGCGGCAAGGTGACGATCCGTTTCGTGCGCGAAGGCGATGGTGCGGCGCTGGCAGTGCGCGACACCGGCTACGGCATTCCCGCCTCGCATCTGCCGCGCATCACCGAGCGCTTCTATCGCGTCTCGAGCAGCCGCTCGCGCGAGAGCGGCGGTACCGGGCTTGGGCTATCGATCGTCAAACACATCCTGGGGCTGCACCAGGCGCGCCTGGACATCGAAAGCGAAGTGGGACGCGGCAGCGAATTCTCGTGTCATTTCGTGGCTGCGCGCGTCGTACAGCGCGCGCCATCGGTGCCACTGTCACGCTCGGCGTGATATGTAGTCAGTGCGCGCCGCATCGCCTGCGCTGCAGCTGCGCGGCAACCACGCACACAACCCGTCTTGATGATCGATTCCATGGGCCACGCCAAAGAACTGCACGACATCACACCCGGCGACGACATCGCCACCGATCCTCTGCGTGATCCGGCGCTGTACATCAACCGCGAGCTGTCGCAGCTGGACTTCAATTTCCGGGTGCTGGCGCAGGCGCTCGATGAGCAGGTACCGTTGCTGGAACGGCTGCGTTTTCTGTGCATTTCGTGCACCAACCTGGACGAATTCTTCGAAATCCGTGCAGCCACCGTGCGGCACGCGCAGGAGTTCGGTCTGCCGCCGGCACCGGATGGCTTGAGCCCGACCGCCATCCTCAATGCCGTGCACGATCGCGCCGCCAAGCTGGTCGAGCAGCAATACCACGCATGGAATGAAGTGCTGCGCCCGGCGATGGAAGATGCTGGCGTTGCCGTGCTCAGCCGCTCGGCCTGGACCTCGCGCCAGAAACGCTGGCTGCGTGCGTATTTCCGCAACGAGATCATGCCGGTGCTGTCGCCGCTGGGGCTGGACCCGGCGCATCCGTTCCCGAAGATCCTCAACAAGACCTTGAATATCGTGGTAGTGCTGGAAGGCCAGGACGCGTTCGGTCGCGCCGGGCATCTGGCCATCGTGCGCGCACCGCGTTCGCTGCCGCGCATCATCCAACTGCCGGCGAGCCTGTCGCCGGAGGGCGCGCAGAGCTTCGTGTTCCTGTCGTCGGTGTTGTCCGAATTCGTCGACGAACTGTTCCCGGGCATGCAGGTCATGGGCTCGTATCAGTTCCGCGTCACCCGTAATTCCGAACTGGTGGTGGACGAGGAAGAAGTCGAAAACCTGGCACTGGCCTTGCGCGACGAACTGGTCACGCGCGGCTACCGGCCGGCAGTGCGGCTGGAGATCGCGCACGATTGCCCGGCGCCGATTCTGCGCACCTTGCTGCAGAACTTTGGCCTGAACGAGAACGCGGTGTATCGCATCGTGGGGCCGGTCAACCTGAGCCGCGTTACGCAGGTCTACGATCTGGTGCAGCGCCCCGAACTCAAGTACCCCTCGTTCAATCCGCGCACGTTGCGCGACAGCGAGGGCATCTTCGAGATCGTCAAAAAAGGCGATGTATTACTGCATCACCCCTTCGATGCGTTCACTGCGGTGCTGGACGTGATCCGCCAGGCGGCGGTCGACCCGAACGTGCTGGCGATCAAGCAGACGCTGTATCGCACCGGCAAGGATTCGCTGATTGTCGATGCGCTGATTCTGGCCGCGCGCAACGGCAAGGACGTCACCGTGGTGGTGGAGTTGCGTGCGCGCTTCGACGAAGAAGCCAACCTGGGCCTGGCCGACAAACTGCAGGAAGCCGGCGTACAGGTGGTCTACGGCGTGGTCGGCTTCAAGACCCACGCCAAGATGCTGCTGATCGTGCGGCGCGAGGGCCGCAAGCTCAAACGCTACGTGCACCTGGGCACCGGCAATTACCACAGTGGCACCGCGCGTCTATATACCGACATCAGCCTGATCACCGCCGATGCCGAAATCGGCAACGACGTGCATATGCTGTTCCAGCAGTTGTCCGGGCTTGCGCCGCGCATGAAGCTGGACCAGTTGCTGCAGTCGCCGTTTACGCTGCATGCCGGCGTGTTGAAGCGGATCGATCGCGAAACGCGGCTGGCCCGCAAGGGTCGCCCGGGGCGCATCATCGCCAAGATGAATGCCCTCAACGAACCGCAAGTAGTGCGTGCGTTGTACCTGGCTTCGCAGGCCGGGGTGCAGATCGATCTGATCGTGCGCGGGGCCTGCACCCTGCGCCCCGGCGTGCCGGGCGTGTCGGACAACATCCGCGTGCGTTCGCTCGTGGGGCGCTTTCTGGAACATAGCCGCGTGTACTGGTTCGGCAACGACGGCGCCGCCGAGTTGTATTGCGCCAGCGCCGACTGGCTGGAACGCAATCTGCTGCGGCGGGTGGAGACCTGCTTCCCCATCCTGGATCCGGACCTGGCCAAGCGCGTCTACCGCGAGGTGCTGCAGAACTATCTGGACGACAATGTCAGCGCCTGGGAGCTGGATCCCGAAGGCGTATACCACAGGCGCACGCCTGCGCCGGGCGAGCCACTACATTCGGCGCAGATGACCTTACTCGATCGGATCTGAGCACTGCGGGTAGTCCGCAAGGTGGGATGCCGTTCGCGAAGGCGTGCGGCACGCCCATCACGTCGATTGACGGCTTGCACCCAGCGATTCCAACCACGGATCGTGCCTGCCCGCGCATGGGCGCACGGATGGCCTCTCACGGGGCCAACGGCCCATCGGCTACCATGCGGCCATGCCAATGCCCTCCCCCACGATTCCGCCCCTGCGCGATGGCGATTTTCTTGCCGCCATCGACCTAGGGTCCAACAGTTTCCACATGGTCATTGCGCGCTACCTGATGGGTCAGCTGCGCGTTGTCGATCGCCTGCGCGAGACCGTGCGCATGGCCGATGGCCTGGATGGCAAAGGTGGTCTCTCCAACGAAGCGCGTCAGCGCGGGCTCGAATGCCTGGCGCGTTTCGGCCAACGCATTCGCGACGTGCCCTCGCTGCGCGTGCGCGCCTTGGCCACCAACACGGTGCGTCAACTGCGTTCGCCGCAAGCGTTCCTGATGCCGGCCGAAACTGCGTTGGGCCATGCGATCGAAGTGGTCAGCGGGCGCGAGGAAGCGCGCCTGATCTATCTCGGCGTTGCGCATGCGCAACCGCCCAAGCCAGACCAACGCCGGCTGGTGATCGACATCGGCGGCGGCTCGACCGAGTTCATCATCGGCCGCGGGTTTCAAACGTTGGAACGCGAAAGTCTGCAAGCTGGCTGCATTGCCAGCACGCGGCGGTTTTTCCCCGGCGGCAAGTTGTCGAAGAAGAAATGGAAGGACGCGCTGACCGAGATCGGCGCCGAGTTCCAGCAGTTCGCCGGCCAGTACCGGGCGCTGGGCTGGCATGAAGCGATCGGCTCGTCCGGCACGCACAAGGCCATCGGCGAGATTTGCGCGGCGATGAAGTTGACCAAGGGCGCGATCACGGCGCTTGCACTGGCGGCGCTGCGCGATGAACTGCTCAAGGC
This sequence comes from Xanthomonas bromi, assembly GCF_900092025.1. Taxonomy (GTDB): domain Bacteria; phylum Pseudomonadota; class Gammaproteobacteria; order Xanthomonadales; family Xanthomonadaceae; genus Xanthomonas; species Xanthomonas bromi. The sequence continues at coordinate 66,981 of NZ_FLTX01000005.1, read as the reverse complement.
CAAGCGCCTCGAAGACATCCAGTTGCCGGGCCTGGCGGCCGAGCGGCGGCCGATCATCGCCGGCGGCATTCTGGTGCTGGAAGCGGCATTCCAGGCGCTGGGACTGGAGAAACTGATGGTCAGCAAGGCGGCGATGCGCGAAGGCATCTTGTACGACATGCTCGGCCGCGGCGGCGAGAACGATCCGCGCGACAGTTCGGTGACCTCGCTGATGCAGCGCTATGGGATCGATGATGTGCAGGCGCAGCGCGTGGAAGCCACTGCCTGCCGCCTGTTCGATCAAGTCTGCGAGTCATGGCAACTGGATGGCGACGATGCGCAGGTGCTGCGACGTGCCGCGCGCCTGCACGAGCTGGGACTGATCATTGCGCACAGCCAGTACCACGTGCACGGCAGCTATATCCTGGAGCACTCGGATATCGCCGGGTTCTCGCGGCAGGAGCAACAGGTGCTGGCCGCACTGGTGCGTACGCATCGGCGCAATGTGCCCAAGACCGCGTTCGATGCGCTGCCCGACCGCCTGCTGCTGCCAACCCGGCGCAAGGCTGCGCTGCTGCGGCTGGCAGTGTTGCTGCACCGCGCGCACGAAGCGGACCCGATTCCGACCCTGGAACTCACCGCCGACGACACCCGGCTGTCGTTGATCCTGTCGCAAAGCTGGATCGACTCACGCCCGCTGCTGCGCGCCGACCTGATCGGAGAAGTCGACAGCATGGCCGGGCTGGGAATTGCGTTCAAACCGTTTGTGGCCTGAGGCCGGAGGCCTCAGGTGGGATTTGGGAGTGGGGATTCGGGATTTGTTGTTCCCGGGGGCGGCAGGGCCTCAGGTAGGGGACGGCAGTAGGGATCAGGAATCTGTCGACTGCGATGTACTGATGCGTGCGCCCCACTGTCAGCGTTGCGTCACACGCAAGCTGCGGCGCGTGTGCAAATCCCGAATTTCGAATCCCGACCAACAAATTCCCAATCCCGTCGCGCTTGTCACCACGACGTCTTATCGGCGCAACGTCAATGCCATCGCACTCCCTGAAGCTAGCGGAAACGGGAGAACGGGCATGCGCTACGCGATCGTTACCGAAACCTATCCCCCCGAGGTCAACGGTGTTGCGTTGACCGTGCACGGTCTGGAAACGGGTCTGCGCGCGCGCGGACACCAGGTGGATGTGGTGAGACCACGCCAAAGCGCCGATACCGCAACGACCGATGCGCTGCTGGTGCGTGGTGTATCGCTGCCGCGCTATCCGGGGTTGAAATTCGGCCTGCCGGCAACGCAACGCCTCGTGCGTCATTGGCGCAGCACGCAACCGGATGCGATCTACGTGGCCACGGAAGGTCCCCTGGGCTGGTCGGCGATGCGTGCCGCCCGCCAGCTGGGCATTCCGGTTGCCACCGGCTTTCACACTCGATTCGACGAATACCTGCCCGACTACGGCGCTGCCTGGCTGCAAGGTACCGCGCTGCGCTGGATGCGGCGCTTCCACAACCAGGCCGATGCGACCCTGGTGCCCACGCGCGAACTGCAACAGTTCCTGCGCGATGAAGGTTTCGAACGCGTGCAACTGCTGGCGCGCGCAGTGGACAGCCAGCAATTCGATCCGAGCCGTCGTGATCTCGCATTGCGCGCCGATTGGGGCATCGAAGACGACGGCTTTGCCGCCATCTACGTTGGGCGCATCGCCAGCGAAAAAAATCTGCCGCTGGCCGTACGCGCCTTTCGCGCGCTGCAGCAGGTCCGCCCGAAGGCGCGCTTCGTCTGGGTGGGCGATGGCCCGGCTCGCGAGAAGATCGCCCATGAAAATCCGGACTTCATTTTCTGCGGCGTCCAACGCGGCGATGCATTGGCGCGTCACTTCGCCAGCGGCGATCTGTTCCTGTTCCCGAGCCGCAGCGAAACCTTCGGCAATGTGACGCTGGAAGCGATGGCCAGCGGTGTAGCCACGGTTGCGTTCGATTACGGCGCGGCACGCGAATATCTACGCAATGGCCATAACGGCGCGGCGGTGGACACCGACGAGGCATTCGTCCAGGCCGCCGTCGCGTTCACCGAAGACGATGCACTGCGCCAGCGCATGGGCACGGCGGCGGCACAGGCCATGAAAAAATTGCATCCAGACAATGTAGTTTCCGCTTTCGAAGCGTTGTTGTTTGAAATCAGCACTGCACGGGGGCGTTATGTCGTCAACGCGGCTTGAGGTGTTGCGCGGCCACGAAGCGCGCTGGTGCCGACGCGCCAATCATTGGTGCCGACGCAACTCGGTTCGGCGTGTGTTTGCCACCATCAGTCGCCTTGGCGACGGCGTGTTCTGGTACGCCCTGATGGGGTTGCTGGTGGTGCTCGACGGCATGGACGGTGTACGTGCGTCCGCGCACATGGCCGCCACCGGCGTGCTTGCATTGACGCTTTACAAGGCCCTCAAACGCTGGACGCGTCGCCCACGCCCGTATGCGGCGGACGTGCGCATTCGCGCCTGGGTGGCACCGCTGGACGAGTTCAGCTTCCCCTCCGGCCACACCCTGCACGCAGTGTCCTTCAGTATCGTGGCGCTGGCCTACTATCCCTGGCTTGCCCCTTTGCTGGTGCCATTCTCGGCCGGCGTGGCACTCTCGCGCGTGGTGCTGGGGCTGCACTATCCCAGCGACGTGCTGGCCGCCACGGTGATCGGCGTGCTGCTGGCCGGCCTGTCGCTGTGGGCTCTGCCGTTGGTGCTGGGGTAAGCGCTGCGGTCTGCGGCAGCGTGGCGTCGTAACAGACATGACGGCTGTGCTTCAGGAAGAGACGCCCTCCAGGGGCGAATGCGGGTGCGTGCGAAGCCTCACGCACCCGCCGTCGATTGTTCTTCCACGAAGATCGATAGAAAGCCAACGCGCAGCAAGTGCGACGTCGGCAGGTAGCTTCGCGCGGTACACCACTCCTGCCCCGCCCCCGGCCCGCGCTTGCGGTGCGTGCGCACCATTGCGTGCGCGCCACTGGTAGGCATGCAGTGCATTGGCGGCCGGCGGTGAGAGACGCAAGCTCCAAGTGCTGCGCGCTTCATTGGCGCTGAAGGCCGCTTGGCGCACCGGCGTCGTGGCGAGCAATGCTCACAAGCGGCAAGCCTGCACGATCAACGATCAGTGGACTCAGGCCTTGAGTCTCGATTCTCGAGCGTTGCGACGCGGGCAACTGCCCACTCAAGCTGATCACCGGTTCCTTACTGGGCCAATGACTGACGCATGCCCACCCGTCGCTGGTCGCTGATTGCCGATCACTGCGACCGATCGCTGATCGACAATCCTGAGCTTCTTAGCCCCGCATCAACAACGCCCCATCTCACATCCCAATCCGAATCTCAAATCCCGAATTCCCGCGTCCCCTGCCCCTGACCGCACCGCGCTCCCGCCGTACAATGGCGTCATGACCACCCTGTTCATTTCCGACCTGCATCTGGATCCGGCCCGGCCGGCGATCACCCAGTTGTTCCTGGAGTTCCTGCAGACGCAGGTGCCCGATAGCGATGCGCTCTACATCCTGGGCGATCTGTTCGAAGCCTGGATCGGCGACGACACCCCGTCCACCGCCACCGCCGCCGACGCGGTCGCAGTGGCGTTGCGCGCGGTGGCCGATGCGGGCGTACCGGTGTTCTTCATGCCGGGGAACCGCGACTTCCTGGTGGGCGAGACCTACGCGCAGCGCGCGGGCTTCCGCATCCTGCCCGATCCCACCGTCATCGATCTGTACGGACACACCACACTGCTGCTGCACGGCGACCTGCTGTGCACCGACGATACTGCTTACCAGGCCTTCCGCGCGCAGACGCGCGACCCGGTGTTCCAGGCGCAGTTCCTGGCGCAGCCGCTGGCCGCGCGCGTAGCGTTCGCGCAGCAGGCGCGTGCGGCAAGTCAGGCCCGTTACGCCGAACTCAAGCAGGGCGACCAGGCGCAGCTCGACACCGTCACCGACGTGTCGCCGGCCGAAGTGGAAGCCACCTTCGTGTGGTACGGGGTGGACCGCCTCATCCACGGCCACACCCATCGCCCTGCCATCCACACCCTGCAGGCCGGCGGCACCACCTGCACGCGCATCGTGCTGGGCGACTGGTACGCACAAGGCTCGGTGCTGCATGTAGACGCCGACGGTGTGTCGCTGGAGCAGTTGGCGCTGTAACCCGGCCGATCCGCGTGCTCTGCCTGCCATGGCAAGGCGCAGTGACGCGACGCGATGCTGCATTCAAGGCGCGCAGGACCATCCCGGGCGTGTCCTATGCGATCGCCTCGCGGCTGCGCGGGGCCATCTGAGCGGCTCTTACTGAAACAGAGCTGCACGCACGTCGATCAGTGACCGTCACGCATCACTGCACGCTGCGCGCACGCTCGGCGTAGCCGACGAAATCCGCATTCACCACGTCGTACCACAGCAACGTGCCATCGGTCTGCACGCGGAAACGGTCGCGTACCGGGCTGGTCCGCGGGTCGCCAGGGCAGCCGTCGCCGTGGCGTTCGTGCACCGCAAATTCGAACGCGTCCGGCGAAGGCGGATCGGCCTGTTCGGCCATGATGCTGATGCAGTTGTCCGGATACACATGGTCGCTCTGCAAGCGGGCTTCGAGCACATTCAGTGCGCGGGCTTGCGCGTCGCCGGCGGCTGGTGCGGGCGCGGTAACGGTGGGCTTGGGCTGCGTGGCAACGGGATCGGCCGGTTGCTGTTTGCATCCGGCAACCGTCAGCGCCGCCAGGAAAACAAGCGCATAGCGCAGGGACGTGGACATGAGGGCTCCGCTCGACAGGACAGGGCCGGCACAGTCACCGGCGGTGCGCCTAGTGTGCGCGATCCACGTGCGCAGGTGTCGCCCAAAAAGCCCGGCACTTGCGGTGCCGGGCCGGGCTTGGATCACTCAACAACACTCAGCGGAAGGCGGCAATCGTGGCCTTGGTATTGACCAGCACGCGCTGGTTGTCGGCGGTGCTGGCATTGCCCATGGGCACGCCGTTGTAGCTGATGTTGGGATTGGACCAATAGTTCAGACGCGGGCAGCCGCCGGAGCAGTCGTAGGCCATGATGGTGCGCCAACTGTTGCCGTAGCGGTAGCCGTGCCCATAGGCGTACGGCGAGGTGCTCGGGTCGTTGGTGGCGTCGTGGCGTGCGCTCTGCAGATGCCCGATTTCATGCGCGAAGCTGTAGTAGCCGGTAGCGCAATCCCAGTAAACCGAGGCGAACGCGCTTGCCGCGTTTGAGCCGATACCCGAAGCCAGACCGCAGTAGCTGCTGTTGTCCAGCACGATCACGCCCACATCGGCGGTGTAGGTGTTGCGGCTGGTGTGGATGCTGTCCATGTAGCCGTCGTTGGTCACGCGGAAGCGCTGCAGATCGGTAGTGAAGTTGCCGGTCTCGGTGTAGCTGGTGGTCTCGTAGCGCGCCAGCTGCAAGGTGATGCCGACATTGCTATTGATATAGCCCTGGTTGGCCTCGGCCACCGCCAGCTGCACCAGCGATTGCATGTTTCCGCCGTACGCGGTCACGGCCTTGTTGGTGGCCACCACCAGCACGCGAATGGTCGCCGGGCTACCCGATGAGACGGTGGCGGCAGTGACGCGTCCGTCGCTGGGCATGTCTAACTTGGGCAGCAGGCTGTATTCGGCCGGATGCTCCTGCGGCATGCGTTGCTCATCCACTTGCACCAGCACGTGGTGGCCATCGGCGAGCGGACGCAGGCGATACAGCTTGCCGGCGTAACGAATGGTGCCGGTGACGGTGTCGCCGCTGCGCACCAGGATGGCCGAGTTCAGCGGGTCTACGCCCGAGAGCGTCCGCGCGCGGGTACCGGCACGCGGGCCGAGGTTGCCGTACCACACGCTATCGCCGCCCTCCAGGGCATCCACCTTGGCCTGAATGGCGGTAACGGTCTGGCCATCCAGCTGCAATTCCAGCAGTTTTTCACCGGCGGTCACCGCTGCGGCATCGAGCTGGACCACCTGTGCATTGGCCGTGGATGGTGCGCTCAACAAGCGTTGCAGCGAGGGCTCGGCGGTGACGGTGGCAGCGGCGCTGCGGCTGAGCGCCGGGCCGGTTTGGTACAGGGGCTTGCCGGCAGCGGCGGCCGACCCGGCCAGGCACATGGCAATCAACCCAACCGTGGTGCACATCGACTTCGACTTCATCGTCTCTCTCTCCTAAGACATGGAAGCAACGGGTGCAAAACACCGGGCCCCTGTCCCCGGGACGCCATTAGGGCGCGCAGGAAGGTTCGGATTGCAAGTTATTACAACGGAAAATTACATTTCTGTGATGCCTGCCGGTACCTGGATGCAACTTCAGCTGCGATCGAATAGGAACCAGCGCACAGTCCTGAGGAAAGAACGCGCGCTCTCTAGAGAGCGTGTCGGACAAGCCCAGGCCACATGCGTGCCTGACAGGGCGATAGCGCGTCGCAATACAGATCGATCTGCGTGCACGTGATTGCCTGCGCAACGCGATTTACTGCGTCAATGTTCACCTGCGTCACAAGACACCGCGGCGCCATGTCGTATCGGTACCGGCAGATTTCATGGCGTCGTCTTCGATACGTAGCAGCGCGTGGGGCGACGCACGCGCAACGGCTATCCGTGCTGATCAGGGCAACGTAAATCTATCCAGTCGCACACGGCGCGTGTGGGCGACACGGAGTCAGCCCACGAATGCGTCAGACAGATTCAGACCACACGCCACGGCAGCCATTTGCGCCGCAGACATCGAGACCACACTCAGCCGGCCTGCTCCACCAGATCGGCCAGCTCGTCTTCGTCGAAACCGGCGAGCAGGCGCGCCTGCAGATTGAACGGCCCATGCAAATAACCGCCGGCATATTCGCCCAGCAAGGCCTTGAAGCGTGCACGCGGCTCGACGCCGGTCTGTTCGCAAAACCAGCGGTACCACCGCGAGCCGGCAGCCACGTGCGCCACTTCTTCGCGCAGGATGGTTTCGAGCACCTCGGCAGTGGCGGCGTCGCCTAGCGAACGGAGTTTGACGATCATCGCCGGGGTCACATCCAGGCCGCGCGCTTCGAGCACGCGCGGCACCAGCGCCATGCGCGCCAGGCCGTCGTGCGCGGTTTTCTCGCACATCTCCCATAGGCCGTTATGCGCGGCGAAGTTGCCGTAGTCGTGATCGTGCGCCTGCAAGCGCGCACGCAGCAGCATGAAATGGCGCGATTCGTCGTCGGCCACCGCTACCCAATCGGCGTAGAACGCATCGGGCAGCCCACGAAAGCGATACACCGCATCCCAGGCAAGATCGATGGCGTTGAGTTCGATATGCGCAATGGCGTGGATGAAGGCGGCACGCCCGTCCGGCGTGCCCAGCCCGCGCCGTGGCAGCTCGCGCGGATGCACCAGGATCGGCGTGGCAGGACGGCCCGGCATGCGGATCGGCGCCGGCGCCGGCGCGGCCGGATCGATGGTCAATCGGCCATCGCGAAACGCCGCTGCGTACTGCTGCGTCAACGCAACTTTTTGCAGCGGATCGGCCGCGTCCAGGCACGCGCATGCGGCGTCGAACAGATCCGTGATCACGGCACCGGCCGCAGTGGTTGCTGGCTTGGTGCTAGGAGCGCGGCCTGCTGCTGCCAGTCCAATTGCATGTCCAGCGTGGTGCGCAGCGCCACGGGGGGTTGTCCATTGCGCAGGTGCGGGTCGTCTACCGAGCGAACTGGCGCAGCGTCATTGGCGGCGCAGCCCGCCAGCTGCACCGCCACCCCGGCCGCGAGCACGGCCGCGAGCACGGCCGGGCGGCCGCAGTGCGGTCGGACTTCAGGCGCGGCGACGCTTCTTGGCATCGTCCGAGCGCAGCTGCTGGATGCGTTCGAAATACCCCGGTTCGATGCCGGTGATGTACTCGCCGTTGAAGCACGAGGAATCGAACTGCTTGATGTCTGGATTCCCTTCGCGCACCGCTACTTCCAGGTCTTCCAGGTCCTGGTAGATCAACCAATCGCAGCCGAGAAACTCCTGGATCTCCAGCTCGCTGCGGCCATGCGCAATGAGCTCTTCGGCGGCCGGCATGTCGATCCCGTAGATGTTGGGATAGCGCACCGGCGGCGCGGCCGAGGCCAGGTACACCTTGCGCGCGCCCGCGTCGCGCGCCATCTGCACGATCTGCCGGCTGGTGGTGCCGCGTACGATGGAATCGTCGACCAGTAGCACCACGCGGTTGCGGAATTCCAGATGGATCGGGTTGAGCTTGCGTCGCACCGATTTCTGCCGTTCGCCCTGCCCCGGCATGATGAAGGTGCGGCCTACGTAGCGATTCTTGACGAAACCCTCGCGGTACTTCACCCCGAGCACATGGGACATCTCCAGCGCCACATCGCGCGAGGTGTCCGGAATCGGAATGATGGTGTCGATGTCGTGGTCCGGGCGCAGGCGCAGGATCTTCTCGCCCAACTTCAGGCCCATGCGCATGCGCGCCTTGTGCACCGAGATGTTGTCGATCATCGAATCGGGACGCGCGAAATACACGTACTCGAAAATGCACGGCGCATTGTTGGTCGGTGACGCGCAGACTTCCGAGAACAGCTCGCCGCGCGCGGTGATCACCAGCGCTTCGCCCGGGCGCACGTCGCGCACGCGCTGATAGCCCAGGATGTCCAGCGCCGCCGATTCGGACGACACGATGTATTCGGTACCTTCGGCATGCTCGCGCTTGCCCAGCACCAGCGGGCGGATACCGTGCGGGTCGCGGAAGGCCACCAGGCCCAGGCCCAGCACTACGCTGACCACTGCATAGCCGCCCTTGCAGCGGCGGTGCACGCCAGCCACTGCGCGGATCGCCGCTTCGGGGGTGAGCATGCGCTGCGCGTCCAGCTCGTAGGCGAACACGTTCAGCAGCACTTCGCTGTCCGAATCGGTATTGATGTTGCGGCGGTCGGCTTCGAACACCTGCTGGCGCAAGGCCTCGGTGTTGATCAGGTTGCCGTTGTGGGCAAGTGCGATGCCATAGGGCGAGTTGACGTAGAACGGCTGCGCCTCGTCCATGCCCTCCGAGCCGGCGGTCGGATAGCGGCAATGCGCGATGCCGACACGGCCTTCCAGCACCGCCATCTTCTTTTCGTCGAACACGTCGCGCACCAGGCCGTTGGCCTTCTGCACACGCAAGCGCGTGCCATCTGCGGTGGCGATGCCTGCAGCGTCCTGCCCACGATGCTGCAGGACGGTCAGGCCGTCATACAGTTGCCCGGCGACGTTTTGGTTGCCGACAATACCGACGATGCCACACATGGTGCGCGTTCTCCGCTTCGGCTTGCGCCGTTACTGTGAAGGTGGCCGTGCCTGGCCGTGGGATTCGACCCGAGCCGGGTCGCTTTCTCCGCCGCGAACCTGCGCCGGATCGATATTGGCCGGCATCGCCTGCGTCGGATCGCGTCCGTCGCTGGCGGGATTGCCGGGTTTGCTGGGTTTACCGAGCGCCCGCGACACGCTGTCGCTCAAGCCAGACCCGGACAGCATTTTGCCCAGATCGGTATTATCGCCTGCCGAAGGCAACTTCCCCAACTCCCTGGGCAAGTTGCCAAGTTCCATGGATGGCATCTCCATCGACGGCATCCGCCAGGCCGGCAGTTGCGCGCGCATCCAGCCGGCACCGGGCTGCAGGATCGGCAGCAGCACCGACTGTCGCCATGCCGGCTCGCGCGGCAGCGGGGTGAAGCCCATCAGCAGCACCAGCACGCTGGCCAGCAACCCGCCACGCACCACGCCCAGGCCGAACCCGAGCATGCGGTCGGTGCCGCCGAGCTTGATCGCATCCACGCCCGCACGGATCACCATGCCGATCACCGCCACGGTGATCAGCACACCGACGAACACCATGGCGTAACCGCCGAACGATTCGGTGGCAGACGGATGCTTGCCATCGGCGAGCCAGCGCGCCGCCGCGCCGCCGAACATGAAGGTAGCCCAGCCGGCCAGCAGCCAGGACAAGGTGCCGACCACGATGGCGACAAAGCCACGCAGCAAGCCCAGCAGGGCCGACACCAGAATGATGGCGCCCAACACCATGTCGATCATCGGCAACCTCTCCGCGCGACGTGCGCATCATTGGTGCAATCTGGCTCGTTGTTCATTGCCCTCCCCTCCATGGGTGCGAGGCGTTTGGAAATCCGGTGGCTGCAAGCTGCGCACTGCGGGCAGCTGGCGGACACATGACAGTGCGCGCGCAGTGCAGTGTACGAGCGGCTGCCGCAAGCAGCGGCCGTGTTTGCTTGCGGCCGGGCCAGACCTTAAGGATGTGGCCGCACCATGCCGGAGATACCGACCTTGGCTGCAACCTGGGCACGCAACTGTTCGGCATCGCTGCGATTGGCGACCGGGCCAACCCGCACACGGTTGAGCGCGCCCTTGTCGGTGCGCACCTGTTCGACGAAGGCGCTGAAACCGGCGGCGCGCACGCGGTCGCGCAGGGCATCGGCATCCTCGGGGCGACCAAACGCACCCAGCTGCACGGCAAAACCGACCGAACTGGCTGCAGGCGCTGCCGGCGCGGTAGCAGCCGGCTTGGCAGGTTCAGGCTTGGCAGCAACCTCGGGCTTGGCAGTTGCGGGCTTGGCAGTTGCGGGCTTGGCGACCTCGGGCTTGGCGGGCACGGGCTTGGGCACGTCGGCAGGCTTGGGCGCGGTGGCCGCCGGCTTGGCGGGCTCCGGCGGCAGGCTTTCGGTCTTGGCCGGTGCGGTGGTGCTGACGGCGGCCACGCTGCTGGCAGGTTTCGCGGCAGGCGCGGGCGCTGGAGCCGGCGTGCTAACTGCTGGCGCAGCAGCGTTGGCATCCAGCGTCACCACCTGGGCATTGACGTCGCCGCGCACCTTCACTGCCTTCAGGCGCGCCGATTCGGCCTGGGCCTGGTCGGCATACGGCCCAACGCGCACGCGCCAGGCCGGGTGGCCGTTGATCTGGGTTTTTTCGCTGAAGCCGGGCAACTGCGCCTGCTTGAGCCGCGCAATCACTGCATCGGCATCGGCACTGGTGGCGTACGCACCGAAATTGACCGCGTAGTTGCCAGCGGCCACTTCCGGTGCGGAAGGCGTGCTGGACGGAGCGGCCAGATCGGCGGCATCGGGGTTGTTCTGCACCGGCGCCGGCGCACCGGCCATGCCCAGCGCGCCACCGGCCGGCGCGTTGCCCGGGGTGACCAGCGGCAATTCGCGGGTCTGGAACTCGCCATTTGTGGGTGCTGCGGGCGCCTCGAGCGGCACATCGGCCACACCGCTCGACGGCGCGGGGCCCTTGACCAGCATCGGCAGGAAGATCACGGCGAGCGCCACCAGAACGATGGCGCCAATCAGTCGCTGTTTCAGAGCAGTATCCACGGAAGAGACGAGAGGCGGCGTGGCGGGGTGCCGCGGCGATTATAAGGCCGGCGCCACCTCGACGACCTCAGCGGGCTGAATGAAGTGCTTCAAGTGCGTCGGCCACGGTGTAAAACGAGCCGAAGACCAGCACGCGGTCGCCGGGACTGGCTGTGGCCAGGACCGCGTGCACTGCAGTGGCAACATCACGATGGCACGGCGCCTGCGCGGCGGCACTGCCGTGCAGACGGGCTTGCAAGGCCTGCGCCGATTGCCCGCGTGCGCCCTCCAGCCCGGCCAGCGCCCAGTGGTCGATCTGCGTAGCGACCGCCTCCACCACGCCCAAAACGTCCTTGTCGGCCAGTGCAGCGTAGATCGCGTACGTGCTGCCGGCGTGCGCCCGCGCACCGAGCGCGGCGGCCAGCGCGCGCGCGGCCTGCGGGTTGTGGCCGACATCCAGCAACACCTGCACGCCCTCGACCTCAAGGCGCTGCAACCGCCCGGCCACTTGCGCGTTGCCGATGCCCTGCGCCCAGGCTGCAGCGGGCACTTCCACCGGCAACGCCTGCAATGCGGCGATTGCGGCAGCGGCATTGGCCAGCTGCACCGGCGCGTGCAATGCCGGCATCGGCAATTCCAGCGTCACGGCCACATCGCGCCAGCGCCACCGCGGCGCGTCGGATTGCGGGGTCTCCGCATGCGACGCACCGATCGGCTCGAAGAAATAATCGCTGCCCGCGCGGATCGCATTGGCACCCAGTTGATAGGCCCGACGCAGCACGCTGGACGGCGGATCGATCTCGCCCAACACCACCGGCTTCCATGCGCGGATGATGCCGGCCTTCTCGGCGCCGATCGCCTCGCGCTCTTCGCCCAGCCAATCGGTGTGGTCGATATCGACGGTGGTGATCACCGCCACATCCGAATCGACGATGTTCACCGCATCCAGGCGCCCGCCCAGACCGATTTCCAGCACCGCCAACTCCAGCGCGGACTGTTGAAACAGCCACAGCGCCGCCAGCGTGCCGAACTCGAAATAGGTCAACGCGGTATCGCCACGCGCCGTCTCGACCGCAGCAAACGCCTCGACCAGCTGCGCGTCGCTGGCCTCCTCGCCATCGATGCGTACGCGCTCGTTGTAACGCAGCACATGCGGCGACGTGTAGGCACCGACCTTCCAGCCGGCTGCACGCCCGATCGCCTCGATAAAGGCCACGGTCGAGCCCTTGCCATTGGTCCCGCCCACGACGATGACGTGCTTTGCCGGCGCTGCGATCTGCAAGCGCGCAGCCACTTCGCGCACGCGCTCCAACCCCATCGCGATGCTACTGGGATGCTGCTGCTCGATGTAGGCCAGCCAGTCGGAGAGTATGGTGGGAGTGGGCACGGGGTTACCTGATGTCATGTGTCCTGGGGAGCATTATCGCCAATGCGGCGCACAATTGATCAGCAAAGCGATGGCTGAGGCCCGATGAAAAACCGCGCAGGCACTTCACGTGACTGCCGGCCACTCGAACCGCTCGGATGTTTGCGGAGCCGCTTCTGGAAGTTGCAGATCCATCCCTTACCTGACCAATTTCTCCATGACATCGCACGCCATCAGGTGAGCAACCACATCACGCCATCCGTCAGGACGCGCATCACTACCCAATCACTGATGGGTGGCATTGAGATGAAGGTTGCGCACTGTAGAGCCAGCAGCTGAGCGTTTCCCTCGATCACTGCCTGTACATATCCGTCACCCAAATCAGGAACTTCACCAGCCAGCAGACAAAGCCGTTGCGGGGCTCGACGCGGCATGGGGTCCACGGTTACCGCATGCGGGCAGAGCAAACTCCCAGACGCCGAGCGGATCAGGACATCTTCTGAGTACATATCGCCAAAGACTTCGGTCCATACCCAGGGACCGAGTCTGACAATCAATGACCATCCCAGCATCGCAATGACGATGCCCAGCAACGACCACCGGAACATGACGCTGCCGGCACCCTGTGCTTCGATCTGACGTTGAAGCTGGCCAGTTGCATTGGCCCACAGCAACAAGGAAAAAAACATCGCAGCTGCAACACATGCGACCACAAAGGTCAGATCGATCAATGCGTTCGTCGGCGGAAGAAACCTGAAATAGTGGACCTGCAGAAAAAACAAGAATGTCAGAAAGAGGCATGGCGGCCACAGTCTTTCTTTGAACCGCGACATGTCCATGATGACGCGTCTCCGTCCTGGTAGACCTGCGCTGACGTTGCCAGACGCTACAGCGCCCGATGCTTGGCTTCGCCAAAGAACGGTGTGTGGTGCGCGCAGTCGTTGAGGCGCACCACTTCGAGATGCTCGACGTCGTCGCCTTCGAGCAGGTTCAGCGTGGTCGGGGCCTGGCGGAAGGTCCACAGCTTGGACAACGGCAGGCCCAGGATCTTGCACAGGATCACGCGATTGACCGCATCGTGCGCGACCACCAGCAAGGTGGCGTCGGCACCCAGTCCATCGGCGGCGCGCACCAGGCCGCGCCAGCTGCGGTCCAGCACCTGACGCAACGATTCGCCGCCCGGCATCAGCACGGTGTCGGGTTCTTCGCGCCAGGCGCGCAGGCGTGCGGGATCCTTGTCGTTGATCTCGCTGGCCAGCAGGCCCTCCCATTCGCCGTGCGCGATTTCCTGCAGGTCGGCATCGGTCTGCAGCAACGCCACGCGCGATGCGCCCAGGGCGGCCTTGGCAGTGGCCTGCGCGCGCGACAGCGGCGACGCCACTGCGCGGTCGATCTGCAGCGTGTGCAGCCGTTGGCCCAACGCGCGTGCCTGGCCTTCGCCGACCGGTGACAGCGGAATATCGATCTGGCCCTGGTAACGGCCTTCGGCGTTCCACGGCGTCTCGCCGTGACGAGCAAGCAGGATGCGCATGCGCTGGGAGTTCCTTGGGGGAGGGGCCGGCTCGCCGCAGCGAAACGGGACCGCATGATAACCCCTACCGCCGCCCCGCCGGCTGCCCGCGTCAGCGCACGCCGAGTTCCTTCAACAGCTGTGGCGTCGGAGCGACTCCGGTCATGATCCACCGCAGATAGCGGCTGTCCACGGCGATCATGCGCGTCATCGCCGGGTCGAAGATCCAGTTGCTGCTCACCGACTCCCAATTTCCGTCGAATGCCAGGCCGACCAGCTTGCCCTGCGCGTCCATCACCGGCGAGCCGGCGTTGCCGCCGGTGATGTCCAGATCCGACAGGAAATTGACCGGCACCGAGCCCAGGCGCTTGGCCCTCGCCACATCCAGCAAGGCCTTGGGCGAATAGAACGCGTCGGCGCTGGTCTCCTTGGCAGCTACGCGGCCGACCAAGCTCCAATTGCAACACACTGGCACTGCATCCCGTGCGTACCTATTCTCGCGGTCAACTCTAAATCATCTATTTATCCGACGGCTCTCTTCTAAATGTACCGCGGCTTGCCCCATCATAGAACGCAGATCAGCAAGCGCTTGGTCCAAGGCCTGCGCATTATGGGCGATCGTCGTCGGATTGCTCTCTTCCCGGGCTTCTTGTAACTCTTGCCTTAGATTTTGAATGAAAATCTTCTTATCATCTATCGCTTCCTGCAGCGCAGGTGCAATTCCCGCAGTAACAACCTGGACGTCCCGCGATGAAGTACCAACTACTTGAACTCGCTTGCCTCCACCACCGGGAAGCGAATTAGGCGTGAGCGGAATTTTTACGCCCCCAGGTGCTGGCTCGAAGTTGCGTTCCTGAAGCTTATCGAGTGCAGTAAGGTGAGGATTCTTAGACGGACCAGGCTGCATGGCAATAGCCTGGCGTTGTGCGTTGAAAGCTTCCGTACGCCGTGAATGCTCGAAAGACGAGGTCTTGTTTGCGTCTCGCCGTGTTGCTTACAAACCCTGCCGAATCGATGGCAGACCGCCTAGTGCAGGAGGGATACATGTTGGATCAGCGCTTGCATCCGGTTGCGGCGACTGACGTTGCGGCTCCTCGGAGGAAGAGGAGGAGATATGATGGCTATTAATCGCCTTGACAGACGTGTTGATCATGAAGATCTCCATTGATTGAACCAGCATCCAGATGATGGACCCGATCCAATAAACTCAGTGGGCGGCTGAGGAAAAATTATCCACCATTCCGAACGACTTTGGAGCCGAACCAGCGCTTGCGATCGGGCACGATTGTCGATTCGACGCTGATCAATGCGCTAAGTTAGACCAAGCATGCATCTCATGCGGGCGCCCCCTGGGCTGCATCAGACCACGAAAGGAAACCCGATGTCTTTCGCTCCACATCGGCCGAACGCGGGGTCGCTGCGGCTGGGGTTGCCGGTTTCCAGGTGCCCGGCCAGACGACGCCGGAACGCCGTGCCCGGCTGCTCGACCACCATGTCGTACCAGTGGTCACTGGCGGCCAGCGGCAGGTGCAGTGTCTCGCGCTGACCTGCGGACAAATGCAGCGCGCGCGGGGTTGGGTCTGCGTAGTCCAGCGCACGCAGTTGCAGTGTGCAAGAGTGTCGCCCGGCATTGCCAATCTCCAGGACAAGCGTGCCGCCGTCCTGTCGCGCTTCTACCCAGGGCGCGGTCGATGGTTCCGCCTTGGCCGCCGGATCGCCGGCAAATTCGCGCAGGAAGCCATTGGGTCCATGCACGCGCAAGTCATAGCGGCCTCCGGAAGCGGCATCCACCGGCACGTCGTCCAGCCGGGTACCTGCTTGCACGGTGTAGTACCACGGGCCGCCGCGTGCGGCGCTGGTGTAGACATTGAACGCAGCAGCAGCGGCGCCGGCGTTGACGAACTGCAACTGCACCATGCCATCGCCTTGCACGCGCGCGTGTACCTGCAAGGCATACGGCAACGCGCGCGCCGGACGTTGGCCGGGCTCCTGCCGCGGCATGATGGCGCTGGCGGGCGGCGTCGGTAGCGGCTTGTTGCGCACCGCGGCCGTGCGGGCGCGGTAGTCGTCGATGGAGGGCAACGCGCTCAACGCAGAATCGTCCGGCTTGCGGAAATCGAACACGCTGCTGAGATCGCCACTGACCGCGCGACGCCAAGGGCTGATGTTCGGCTCGGCGACGCCGAAGCGCCGTTCCAGCAGGCGCAACACCGAGGTGTGATCGAACACCTGCGAATTGACCCAGCCACCGCGCGTCCACGGCGAGATCACCAGCATCGGCACGCGGATGCCCAGACCCACCGGCACGCCGTTGTAGGCCTCGCCGCGCACATCGACATTGCTGCGGCCCATGCGCGCATCCAGCGCAGGCAACGGCGCCGGCACATGATCGAAGAACCCATCGTTCTCGTCGTAGTTGATGATCAGCGCCGTCTTCGCCCAGACCTCCGGATTGGAGGTCAGCGCATCGATCAACCGCGCTACCAGCGATTCGCCGTAAGCCGGCGGCGCTTCGGGATGTTCGCAATATGCAGTCGGCGGAACGATCCACGACACCTGCGGCAAGCGATTGCCCTGCACGTCGGCTTCAATCGCGGCAATCAGGTGATCGGCCTGGGTGTGGGGCGCGTTTTCTGCGGTGGATCCCGCCACATACGCGCGTGCGCGGCGATAACGTTCGTCAGCCGGATCCAGCCCACGGTAGTGCGCAAAATACGCCAGTGAATTGCAGCCGAAGTTGTCGTATTCCTGGTACACGCGCCAATCGATGCCGGCAGCCTGCAGTCGCTGCGCGTAGGTGGTCCAGCCCATCGCTGCATAACCAGGTTTGTCGCGCGCCATGTCGGCGGTCCAGTTGCCGTCATCGGCGTTGTCGGCCACCTGTGCGCGCGTGTCGCCCACGCTCAGGCCGCTGGTGCCGGTGAACAGGTACATGCGATTGGGATTGGTCGGCCCGTGCATCGAGCAGAAGTAGCCATCGCAGATGGTGAACGCGTCGGCAAGCGCGTGGTAGTACGGGATGTCGCGACGCTGGAAATATCCCATCGTCAATTCGCCCTTGTACGGCACCCACGCATCGTATTCGGCCCAGCGAGCCGGGTCCTGCCCGTGACCGGCCTTCCAGGAGTGGTCCAGGCTCTTGATCAAAGGCGCGCAGGTGTTTTGCGAATCGAACGCGAACGGCAGCAGACGTCGTCCGTCGGCGGCAGGCTGACTCCACACCGGATGACCATCGCGCAGTTGCAACGCACGCGGGTCGCCGAAGCCGCGCACGCCGCGCAGCGCGCCGAAGTAATGATCGAACGAGCGGTTTTCCTGCATCAGGATCACCACGTGTTCGATGTCGCGCAGGGTCCCGGTACGCGAGTTGGCTGGCAGCGCGAGCGCGCGACCGATCGAAGACGGCAAGGCACCGGCAGCGGTGAGCGCGGCAACGCGCTTGAGAAAATCGCGGCGCGAGGGGGAAGACGTCATGGGTAGGGACCTGCGAGAAATGCGTGTACATCGCCGCGCAGTGCGGCCGGCTACGACACGTATAGCGGGCAAGCACGACAGTTTTGCGACAACCACCGTCATCAATGTTTCATGAGTCGTTGACACCCTGCGTCGCGAAACGCCGGTCTTGCACCGTGCGTTGCCCTCAGCCGTGCTCGAACAGGATTCCCCCATGACTTCCGCTCGCCGTTTTCATGTCACTCCGCTGGCGCTTGCGCTGGCCACGCTGCTTCCAGTCATGGCCTCTGCTGCCACACCGGTTGCCGATCCGGTGGCCGTTGCAGATGCGCCGGTAGCCGATGCCCCGGCCCCCATGGCCGATGCCGCTACCAATGCTACCCAGCTGGATGCGGTCAACGTGGTATCACAAGGCAGTACGCGCCAGGTGCAGCGCATCAGCCGGCAGGACATCGAGCAGCTGACACCCGGCAGCAGCGCATTCAAGGCAGTGGAGAAACTGCCGGGCGTGCAGTTCCAGGCGGCAGATCCATTCGGTACCTACGAGTGGTCCACGCAGGTGACCCTGCATGGCTTCGATCAAAGCCGCCTGGGGTACACGCTCGACGGCATTCCGCTCGGCAACATGAGCTACGGCGTGACCAACGGCTTGCACATCACGCGTGCCATCATTTCGGAAAACCTCGGTTCGGTGGAGATCGCGCAAGGCGCCGGCGCGCTCGGCACCGCGTCCAACACCAATCTCGGCGGCACGATGCAGTTCTACTCGGCCGATCCGCAGACCACGCCCGGCGCGCGGCTGGTGCAGACAGTGGGCAGCGATGCAACGCGTCGCACCTTCGTGCGTGCAGACACCGGCGATCGCGATGGGTTGTCGGCGTATCTGTCTTACGCCAATGCCAGCACCGACAAGTGGAAGGGCTACGGCGATCAGACATCCGAGCAGGCCAATCTCAAGACGGTCTACCAATGGGGCGACGGCAACCGCCTGAGCCTGTTCGTGGATACCTCGCGGCGCAAGGAATACGACTACATGGATCTGTCGTTGACCAGCCAGCGCGCGATCGGCTGGGACTTCGACTACCTGCAGCCGGATTGGGCCACCGCCGTGCAGATGGCACGCGCGTATCAGAACACCGGCGCCACCAGTGGCGTGGCCAACGGCTACCCGCAATCGCTGGCGGGTCTGCCCGACGACTACAGCTGGCTCGATGCCAGCTATTACGCCGGCGGCGGCCTGCGTCGCGACAACCTGGCGGGCTTGTCGGGCACATTCGTGTTCGGCGGCGCAACGCTCGATGCAACCGGGTACTACCACGGCAATCGCGGCGAAGGCCAATGGGTGACGCCGTACGTGCGTACTTCTGCACAGATTCCACTGTCGATGCGCACCACCGACTACGGCATGGATCGCTTCGGCGGCACCAGCGCCCTGAAGTGGTCGTGGGGCAATCACGATCTGGAAGTGGGCGCATGGGCAGAAAACGCGCGCACCTCGCAGGGCCGCAACTACTTCGCGCTCGGCAACGAGGGATATACCTCGCTGTACAACGTGTACGAAGCGCAGACCCCGTTCCGCCGCGACTTCCTGCAGCGCTACAGCACGCAGACCCGCATGTTGTACTTGCAGGACACCGTGCGCCTGCTCGACGACCGACTGACCCTGAATTACGGCGCCAAGGCGCTCAGCACCACCACGCGCGCGCAATCGCTGGTACCGACCACCGCACTGGCACAAGGCCGCATTCGCGCCGAAGAGAATTTCCTGCCGCAGCTGGGCATCAACTACAAGCTCGACGACCGTCAGGACCTCTACGCGTCCTACAGCAAGAACATCGCGGCCTTCGGCTTCACTCCGTTCGGCACCTCGCAGGCAGCGTTCGACCGCAGCCGCTCCACGCTGGAGCCGGAAGAATCGCAGACCGTGCAGGTGGGCTATCGCGTGCAGGATGCGCAGTTCCAGCTCTCGGCCGATGCCTACTTCACCAAGTTCTCCAACCGACTGCTGACCACCTCGCCGTGCACCGCGGTGCAGACCTGCGCGGCGATCCTGAGCAACGTTGGCGCGGTGCATAGCGCCGGCGCGGATCTGGCATTGCTGTGGCGCCCGGCCGAAGGCCTGAGCTGGTTGAACTCGCTCTCGTGGAACCGCTCGCGTTACCAGGACAATTACCTCAACAACGGCGTCGTGGCCACATCGGGCAAGGACGTGGTCGGCATCCCGGCGTTGATGTTCTCTTCCAGCGCTAGCTACCAGATCGGCAACTTGCGCCTGGATCTGGATGGCAAGTACGTGGACAAGCGCTACATCACCTTCCTCAACGACTCGCAGGTGCCGTCGTACTGGCTGTTCAATGCCGGCGCGCGTTACGACTTCGGCCGTGTCGGCGGGGTAGCGGACGTGGCACTGGCGCTCAACGTCACCAACCTCACCGACAAACGCTACTTCGCCAGCACCGGCACCAACGGCTATGTCGCCTCCGATCCGGATGGCTACAACCAGACCATGGTGGTCGGCGCACCGCGGCAGTACTTCATGAGCCTGGATGTGAAGTTCTAAGCAGCCGATGACGACTCCGCAACCGCCTCACCTCGCTTGGGGGCAGACGGTACGCCAGGTGCGCCATAGGCGCGCTTGCCGTGAAGTATCTGGCCTCAAGCGCGGACCGGGCCGGACAGGGGAGCGGAGCTTAGGCAGGTTTGAGGTTGGGCAAGACCGATGATTCGCCTTGGCAGTGCGTAGCGACGCGCCTGCCATCACAGGCGACGCCAGATCCCTGCGGCGCCATCGTCCTGCGCCGAAGTGCCACCTTCATCCCACAAGGCGAGGACTGCATCGGCCCTGCCCTGCTCATCGCCGTCGGCCACCACGTCCCTTCCTGCACCGCCGCATGGAATACAGGCCGCGATGCCTATAATCGCCGACTTACTTTCACTCAGCAGGCCCCGCCAGATGGCGCAGACGATGAAGGCGCTGGTCAAGCGCGAAGCGAACAAAGGCATCTGGCTGGAACGGGTGCCCGTGCCGGCGCCCGGCCCCAACGACGTGCTGATCAAGCTGGAAAAGACCGCTATTTGCGGCACCGATCTGCACATCTACCTGTGGGACGAGTGGAGCCAGCGCACCATCACCCCTGGCCTGACCATCGGCCATGAGTTCGTCGGCCGCGTGGCCGAGCTCGGTTCGGCGGTGACCGGTTACCAGGTCGGCCAGCGCGTGTCGGCCGAAGGCCACATCGTGTGCGGACACTGCCGCAACTGCCGCGGCGGCCGCCCGCATCTGTGTCCCAACACCGTGGGCATCGGCGTCAACGTCAACGGCGCGTTCGCCGAATACATGGTGATGCCGGCCAGCAACCTATGGCCGATTCCCGACCAGATTCCCTCCGAGCTGGCCGCGTTCTTCGATCCCTACGGCAACGCCGCGCACTGCGCGCTGGAATTCGACGTCATCGGCGAAGACGTGTTGATCACCGGTGCCGGCCCGATCGGGATCATTGCCGCCGGCATCTGCAAACACATCGGTGCGCGCAATGTGGTGGTCACCGACGTCAACGATTTCCGCCTCAAGCTGGCCGCCGACATGGGCGCCACGCGCGTGGTCAACGTTTCCAAGACCTCGCTCAAGGACGTCATGGCCGACCTGCACATGGAGGGCTTCGACGTCGGTCTGGAAATGAGCGGCAACCCACGCGCGTTCAACGACATGCTCGATTGCATGTACCACGGCGGCAAGATCGCCATGCTCGGCATCATGCCGCGCGGCGCCGGTTGCGACTGGGACAAGATCATCTTCAAGGGCCTCACCGTGCAGGGTATCTACGGCCGCAAGATGTATGAGACCTGGTACAAGATGACGCAGCTGGTGCTGTCTGGTTTTCCGCTGCACAAGGTGCTGACCCATCAGCTGCCGATCGACGATTTCCAGAAGGGCTTCGACCTGATGGAAGAAGGCAAGGCCGGCAAGGTCGTGTTGAGCTGGAATTGATCGGCTGACACTGCAGAGACGCAAAAGGCGCCGCGGGGCGCCTTTTGTATTTCCGTCTCCAGAAGTGCCGACGAACGCAGCGAGCAATTCTCGAGTGCGAACGGAGCACGTTAAGAAACGCGGGGTTGGCGAGCATCCAGAGAACGCTCAGCAGATCGAATGCCTTGCTTGCGAGGATGGGCAGACGAGGATCCCGCAGTCGACACACGAATCAGCCGCTCTGCAAGTGATCGATCCGCACACTGCAATCACTGGAATACAAACGAATCAAACTCTCGAAGTGCTGACGTCGTTGGGGAATAGAGGCAGAAGCCCCAAGGCGCCATGCTCCCGCATCACCACGACTCCGCTCATCGTCGGAGTCGCTTCGGTCAATCGCCCTTACGGCCAGGTCACCGTCGCTGTAGCCACCAGATGATTCTGCGAATTCTGGCGACCGAAGCCGAATTCTGCCGCCTTGCTGGTGTCGTAATAGCCCACACTCAGACCGAGCGGACCGAAGGTCTTGCCCACGTTCACGCCGAAGTCGTTGTAGTCGTGGTCCACCTGGCTGAGCGCCGAGGTATAGACGGTGTGCCCTGCATGCGCGCCGATGGTGAAATCGTGCGGCAACGGCCAGTTGGCATCCAGCGCGTAGTAATAGCCGTCCGTATCGGTGCCATACAAATCGTTGGTGTAGGCGACGGTCAAGCTATAGGTCTTCAAGAACGTGGTCTTGGTGATCAGCTCGGCGTAACTTGTGGCGCCCGCACCCGGATACTGATAGCGATTCACCATCACATCGAAGTCCCACCGGGTACCGAGCTCGGCGTTGTAGCCGACGAAGCCGTCCACTTCCCAATCCGGGTCGCCCTCGCCGACGTCGATGTTGGAGCCCCAGGTCCCGACATAGAAGCCGTGCGGAAGCTTGTAGGTCAATCCCGCCTGAAACGCAGGTTCTTCGTTGGTCTGCGAGATACCACGGAACAGGTAATCGCTGGTCACGGCGAAAGTGCCGCTCAACGGCGATGCGGGCGCATCTGCGTCCTGTGCCTGCGCAAGCGGCGCAACGCCTAACAGCAGCAACGACAGATAACAAGCGAGCGAGGACGACTTCATGGGCATCTCCTGGAGCGATGAGCGATGGAATGGCGCGGAGCGAGACTGCAATGACTTATTTAGTCCAGCCGTCATTGCAGTGCAACATAAAACTCGCGTTCGCTTGATCCAGCGCACACACTCACACGCCGATGCGCGAATCAGACACTCATTGCATCGACCGATTGCGCCGAATCTTGAGGTGCGAGATCTGAAATTCGGAATTTGGGATTCGTCACAGCGAAAGCGAAAACACGTCTGCACGTTTCTTCCCGGTAGGCCCATCTCCGTCAACGCTCCTTACGCGGGAAATACCCCGTACTGCCGAGCTGCCAGCCGTAGCTGTTGCCCTGGCTGAAAACTTCCCGCCGAGGCCGGCAGTTCCACTTCCACTTCGTTGCCTGCCGGTTCCAGTGTTGCGCGCAGACGCAAGCGCGCGCCGCTGCGCTGCGACCACGCCACCGTCGCCGGCCAGCCGGCGTCGTCGGGCACCAGATCTTCCGGCCGCACATACACCTCGACCGGCCCTGCTGCCAACGCGCTATTCGCCAAGGGCAATGCGTGTCCAGCCACCTGGATCTGCCCTTGCGCCAGCACACCGGGAATGCGGTTCACCGCACCCACGAACGAATACACGAACGGCGAGGCTGGCTTGTCGTAGATCATCGCCGGGGTGTCGAGCTGCTCGATGCGGCCACGGTTGAGGATGGCGACACGGTCGGCCAGTTCCAGCGCTTCTTCCTGGTCGTGGGTCACGAACACCGTGGTCAAACCGGTCTGCTCGTGCAACGCGCGCAGCCAGCGACGCAGGTCGCGGCGCACCTGCGCATCCAGCGCGCCGAATGGTTCGTCCAGCAGCAACACGCGCGGCTCGATCGCCAACGCACGCGCCAGCGCCACACGCTGCCGCTGCCCGCCGGACAACTGGGTCGGGTAGCGCTGCTCCAGGCCTTGCAGCTGCACCAGCGCCAGCAGTTCTTCCACCCGCGCACGGATGCGCGCTTCGGCCCAGCGCTCGTTGCCGCGGCGCACCCGCAGCCCGAAGGCGATGTTCTCGAACACGTCCATATGCTTGAACAGGGCGTAATGCTGGAACACGAAGCCGACCCGACGCGATTGCACGCTCATGCGGGTGGCATCTTCGTCACCGAACAGCACCTGCCCGCCATCGGCATGCTCCAGCCCGGCCATGATCCGCAGCAACGTGGTCTTGCCCGAGCCCGAAGGCCCAAGCAGGGCCAGCAACTCGCCCTGGCGCACATCCAGGGTGATGTCGTCCAGGGCGGTGAAGGTCTCGAACTGCTTGCGCAGGCGGTGGATGCGGATGCCCATGGTCACCTCAATGGCGGTGGTTGGCGGCCAGCGCATCGCCGTGCCGCCATTCCAGATATGTCTTCAGCGCCAGCGTCAGCAGCGCGGTCAATGCCAGCAGCGACGCGCACGCAAATGCGGCGCTGTAGGCGTATTCGTTGTAGAGAATTTCCACATGCAGCGGCAGCGTATTGGTGCGCCCGCGGATATGCCCGGACACCACCGACACCGCACCGAACTCGCCCATCGCACGCGCCGCGCACAACAACACGCCATACAACAGGCCCCAGCGGATATTGGGCAAGGTCACCCGCCAGAACATCTGCCAGCCGTTCGCACCCAGACTCAGTGCCGCCAGTTCTTCGTCGCTGCCCTGCTGCTCCATCAGCGGCATCAACTCGCGCGCGATGAAGGGAAATGTCACGAACGTGGTCGCCAGCACGATGCCCGGCAGCGCGAACACGATCCGCGGCAGCTGAATCACGAACTCGCCCAGCGCCGGCAGTTGCAGATGCCAGCCTTCGTCGATCAATGGCCAGGCCCAGCCGCTGCGCCCGAAGATCAGCACGAAGATCAATCCCGCCACCACCGGCGACACCGAAAACGGCAGGTCGATCAGGCTGACCAGCAAGCGTTTGCCCCAGAACTGATGCTTGCTGATGGCCCATGCGGCGGCCACCCCGAACACCAGATTCAACGGCAGCACGATCGCCGTCACCAGCAAGGTGAGCTTGATCGCCGACAGCGCGTCCGGGTCGACCACTGCACGCAGGAAGGTCTCCCAACCGCCACGCAATGCCTCGGCGAACACCAGTACCAGCGGCAGCAGCAGAAACGCCAGCAGAAAGAGCAACGCACCCAGAATCATCAGCCATTGCGCCCAACGCGGCTCATTGGTGGCCGAATCGGTGATGCGACGCGCCTGCTCGGTCATTGCACGTGTCTGCAACATGGAGGGCAACGAGGAAACAGCATCAGTCATGCCGGCCTCCGTTGATAGCGCAACAGGCGTGCCTGCAGCGTATTGACCACCAGCAAAATCACGAACGACAGCAACAACATCGCCGCGGCAATGGCGGTGGCGCCGGCGTAATCGAACTCTTCCAGCCGGATGGTGATCAGTAGTGGCGCGATCTCGGTGGAATTGGGCAGGTTGCCGGCAATGAAGATCACCGAGCCGTACTCGCCCACACCGCGCGCAAAGGCCAGCGCGAATCCGGTCAGAACCGCCGGCCACACCCCCGGCAGCACCACCCGCCACACCGTCTGCCAGCGCGAGGCGCCCAATGTGGCAGCGGCAGCCTCCATTTCACGATCGCTCTCGGCCAGCACCGGCTGCACCACCCGCACCACGAACGGCAGGCCGACGAACACCAACGCCAGCACGATCCCCAACTGCGTGTAAGCCACCTTGATGCCGATCGCCTCCAGCCAGCGGCCGACCCAACCGTTGCCGCCGTACAGCGCGGTCAGCGCAATGCCGGCCACTGCCGTCGGCAACGCGAATGGCAGATCGATCACCGCATCGAAGAAGCGCTTGCCCGGAAACTGGTAGCGCACGAATACCCACGCCACCCAGGTACCCATCACCGCATTGAAGGCGCCCGCAGCAAGTGCAGTACCGAAGCTCAGCCGCAACGCCGACAGCACGCGCGGCTCGCTCCATACCCGCCACAGACCGTCCCAGCCCAGGCCGCTGGTCTTGATGAAGATGCCCAGCAGCGGGATCAGCACAATCAGACCAAGCCAGGTCAAGGTAATCCCCAGACTCAGGCCCAGCCCCGGCATCACGCGTCGGCGCGATGCCGGGGCTGGGTGGGGGGCAACCGACATCGACATCGTCTACTTGTTGGCCTGGATCTGGTCGAACACGCCACCGTCGGCGAAGTGCTCCTGCTGCGCCTTCTCCCACGAGCCGAACGCCTCCTGGATGGTCACCAGCTTGATGTCCGGAAAGCGCGCCATGTCGGCGAGGTCGGCAAATTCCGGATGCCGTGGGCGATAGAAATGCTTGGCTGCCAGCTTCTGCCCTTCCGGTGCGTACAGATAGCGCAGGTAGGCTTCGGCCACATCGCGCGTGCCATGCTTGTCGACGTTCTTGTCGACCAACGCCACCGATGGCTCGGCCAGGATCGACAACTTCGGCACCACGATCTCGAATTTGTCCTTGCCCAGTTCTTCGCGCGCCAGCAGCGCCTCGTTTTCCCAGGCCAGCAGCACATCGCCGATGCCACGCTGCACGAACGTGGTGGTCGCGCCGCGCGCGCCGGTATCCAGCACCGGCACATTGCGGAACAACGCCTGCATGTAGCGCAGGATGCGCTCGCGGTCGCCCTTGAAGATGTGGTCGGCGTAGGCCCAGGCGGCCAGATAGTTCCAGCGCGCGCCACCGGAGGTCTTCGGGTTCGGCGTCACCACCGCCGCGCCCGAGCGCAGCAGGTCCGGCCAGTCGTGGATGTTCTTCGGGTTGCCCTTGCGCACCAGAAACACAATGGTCGAGGTGTACGGCGCACTGTTGTCGGGCAGGCGTTTTTCCCAAGCGGTATCGATCAGCTTGGCCTTCTGCGCGATGGCATCCACGTCGTAGGCCAGCGCCAGGGTCACTACGTCGGCTTCGATGCCGTCGATCACCGCGCGCGCCTGCTTGCCCGAGCCGCCGTGCGAGGTCTCCACGGTCACCGTGTCCTGCGGATGCTGCTGTTTCCAATGTGCCGCAAAGGCGCTGTTGTAGTCGCGGTAGAACTCGCGGGTAGGGTCGTAGCTCACGTTGAGCAGCCCGATCTCGCGTGCGCCTGCCGGGCCGGCCAGGACCAGCAGCATGCAAAGAAGGGAAGCAAAACGGAAACGGGGGTATGTCACGACGATCTCCTGGCCGGTTGAGCGTGGCTGAACCGCAAGCATGCCATGCTGCGCAGCGTCACGCAGGCGGTGAAATGACATCAGCGCCGCTGCTTATGCCGATTTTGCATGACATAGTGGTATGCCGCCGTGATCGTTAAAATTGCGCTTCTCTCTGCCACTGCGACCGCCATGACCACCGCCCCCGCCGCGCTGACCGCCCATTACGCCGCCGAACTGGATGCCATCCGGGCGCAGGGCCTGTTCAAGACCGAGCGCATCATCACCGGCCCGCAGTCGGCCGAGATCACCCTGGCCGATGGCTGCCGCGTACTGAATTTCTGCGCCAACAACTACCTGGGCCTGGCCGACCATCCGGACATCATCCAGGCCGCCAAGGATGCGCTGGACACGCATGGTTTCGGCATGGCGTCGGTGCGTTTCATCTGCGGCACCCAGGATTTGCACAAGCAGCTCGAACGCACCATCGCCGCGTTCTTCGGCACCGAAGACACCATTTTGTACGCGGCCTGCTTCGATGCCAACGGTGGCCTGTTCGAACCATTGCTGGGCGAGCACGACGCGATCATTTCCGACGCGCTCAACCACGCTTCCATCATCGACGGCGTGCGCCTGTGCAAGGCCAAGCGCTTCCGCTACGCCAACTGCGACATGGCCGACCTGGAAGCGCAGCTGCAGGCCGCCGACGCGGCCGGCTGCAAGACCAAGCTGATCACCAGCGACGGCGTGTTCTCGATGGACGGCTTCATCGCCCCGCTGGACGAGATCACTGCCCTGGCCCGCAAGTACAACGCGCTGGTGCATATCGACGAATGCCATGCCACCGGCTTCCTCGGTGCGACCGGCCGCGGTTCGGCCGAGGTCAAGGGCGTGCTCGACCGCATCGACATCTTCACCGGCACGCTGGGCAAGGCGATGGGTGGAGCGCTGGGCGGCTTCACCACCGCAAAGCGCGAAGTGATCGCGCTGCTGCGCCAGCGTTCGCGCCCCTACCTGTTCTCCAACGCGTTGCCGCCGCACGTGGTGGCCGCCGGCATCAAGGCCTTCGAGATGCTGGACGCGGCCGGCGAGCTGCGCATGCAGCTGGTCGAAAACACGCGCTACTTCCGCGAGCGCATGACCGCCGCCGGCTTCGATATCAAACCGGGCGTGCATCCGATCAGCCCGGTGATGCTGTACGACGCCCCACTGGCGCAGAAGTTCGCCGAGCGCTTGCTGGAAGAAGGCATCTACGCGATCGGATTCTTCTTCCCGGTGGTGCCCAAGGGCCAGGCGCGCATCCGCACCCAGATCAGCGCCGCGCATACGCGTGGGCACCTGGATCAAGCGATCGAGGCGTTCATCAAGATCGGGCGCGAACTCAAGGTCATCGACGCCTGAGCATGCGCACCGTGCTGCGCCAACGGCTGCTGCTGGCGGCGCAGACCGATGCGCAGGCGCAATTGCTCGACGGTCGTTGGGAGACGCGCTGCCTGCACTGCCGTCGGCGTCTGCAGGTGCGCGCCGATGGCGAACCACTTGGCCACACCACGCTCGAACACGTGGTGCCGCAGGCCTGGTTCGGTCGTCGCGCAGCGGCGTCGCTGTGCGCGTTGGTGGGCAAGGACGCCAACGATGCGCGCAATCTGGCGCTGGCCTGCGCCGGCTGCAATCACGCCAAGGGCCGCCGTCACGATGCCAACGGTGCCGGCGATGCACGCGCTTACGAAGTGGTGAGCGCCCTGCTCAGCACGCGCCTGGCGCGCTGGCGGGCGCCGGCAGCAACGCTCTGACTTCCTCGGCGCTCAGCATCCGCCATGCGCCTTTGCCGAGTTCACCCATTGCCAGCGGACCGATCGCCACACGCATCAGCCGCAGCACCCCGATGTCCGCTGCGGCCAACAGCCGCCGGATCTGCCGGTTGCGGCCTTCGTCCAATACGATTTCCAGCCAGGCGTTGCGCTCGCCTTCGCGCAGCACGCTGATCCGCCTGGCACGCAACGGCACACCTTCGCCCGCAGGATCGGGATCGATCACCCCCGCCTGCAACTGCGCCAGCTGCTCGGCACTGGGGCGGCAATCGATCTGCACGTGATAGGTCTTGTCCGGCCCGGTCGCCGGATCGGTGACCGTCGCCGCCCACTGTGGGTCGTTGCTGAAAAGCAGCAGGCCTTCGCTGGCCTTGTCCAAGCGCCCGACCGGTGCGATCCACGGCAACCCGGCGCCATCGAAACAGCGATAGACCGTGTCCCTGCCCTGCTCATCGCGCACGCTGGTGACCACGCCGCGCGGCTTGTTGAGCATCACGTAGAAACGCGCCGGCCCCGCCAGCGGCTGCCCGTCGACAGTGATGGACGACTGCTGATCGGCGCGTATCGGGAACTCGGGGTCGTGCACCAAGCGTGCCGACACGCTAACGCGACCATCGGCAATCCAGCGCGCCGCTTCTGTGCGCGAACACACGCCCAGCTTGGACAACACGCGCGCCAGCCCATGGCGTGGCGCGGCATCGGCGACCGCGGACGCGCGCAGCCCACCTGCCGCACCCGGACCACGCTGAGGTTGCCGGGACGTTCCCGGCGCAGGCCGCCGGGGCATGCCGTCCCGACCGCGCGGCTTACTTGTTTTCGACCGACTTGGCGTCGGTCGCAGGTGGGACGGGTGCGGCCGCTGCTGGTGCCGCGCCAGCGGCTGGACGTGCCTTGACCACGCGCACACCGCGCGCCTTCATCCAGGCATCGAATTCTTCTGCCGTCATGCGCTTGCCGTTCTGGCTCATGTCGAAGCGCCACGGAGTGTTGTCGAACGCCGTCGTGGCCTTGTAGGCAGCCGGGTCGTTCGGGTTGACGGTGCCGCCGGGCGGAATGACCTTGGCAAGATCCTGGCAGCCCTCCACGCGCAGGCGCAGCAGCACGCGGTCCACCGACTGGTCGCTGCTATAGGGCTGGGCCAGCACGCCGGTGGGCATGCCCAGCTGCACGCTGCGGGTATAGAACTCGGCAGCCGCCGGTGCGACAACGGTAGCGGGCAACGGCAGCGGCTGGGACATCTTGCTAGCGCAGTTCGGAGCGGCGTAGGCAGCGGGAATCAGAGCGAGACAGAGCAGTCCTGCCGTAGCGGTACGCAGCATCGGGTTCTTCCAAGTATGAGTGTGGTGTTGACGCGGCGAGTGTAGGCAGCGATGAACGCTGTTTCAACAGGAACCGTGCCTGGATGACAACGCAGACAGGATCAGCACCGCTTGAGCGCGCTTTTCCGGGGGCTATTTTCCGGGGGCTATATAGACAAAACCCGGCACAAGGCCGGGTTTTGTGTGTAGCAAAGCTAGCGGTCCAATTAGTTCTGGACGTTCAGCTCGGTACGACGGTTCTTCGCACGACCTTCCGGATTGTCGGAACCATCCGGGTTGGTGTTCGGAGCAATCGGACGGCTCTCGCCGTAGCCGATCGGGCCGACCAGACGCGACGCATCGACGCCATTCTTGGTCAGGTAGTCGTACACGGTGGTCGCACGACGCTCGGACAGCTTCTGGTTGTACGCGTCGGTACCCTTCGAGTCGGTGTGACCTGCAACCTCGACCTTCAGGTCGGGGTAACGCTTCAGGATCTCGGTCGCTTCGCTCAGGATCGAGACGGCATCCGGACGCAGGGTCGACTTGTTGAAGTCGAAGTTCACGCCCTTCAGGTCGATCGAGACAGGAACCGGGCAACCGTCCGGACCGATGGTCTGACCAGGCTGCGAAGCCGGGCACTTGTCGTCGCAGTTGTTGACGCCGTCACCGTCGTCATCCAGGTCTGCGCAGCTCGGAGCAACCGGAGCCGGAGCCGGCGGCGGAGCGGTCGACGGAGCCGGTCCCAACGGGATCACGACGCCGACCGACGCCAGCACGTCGCCGAAGAAGTTCTGGTTATCACCATTGCGGCTGAACAAGGTGCGGTCAGGTGCAATGACCGAGTTGTCGTTGAAGTCAGCACGGTAGGCCACTTCGGCACGCACGGCGACGCGCTTCTCGAAGGTTGTCTGCAGACCGACACCGACCTTGGCGGCAAAGTTGCCGTCCTTCTGCTGGCCCGGCGACACCGGGTTCGGAGATGCGTCGAACTCTTCTTCCGAACGCTGATAGCCCAGACCGAACAGCAGGTAGGGGTTCCAGCCGCGGCCTTCCTGGATGAAGTGGCGACGCAGGTCGAACGAAATACCGTACTGG
Source organism: Xanthomonas bromi (assembly GCF_900092025.1). Lineage (GTDB taxonomy): Bacteria > Pseudomonadota > Gammaproteobacteria > Xanthomonadales > Xanthomonadaceae > Xanthomonas > Xanthomonas bromi. The sequence continues at coordinate 35,943 of NZ_FLTX01000005.1, read as the reverse complement.
CTCCAGTTCAGATCCTGGTTGGCATCGAAGTTCGGGTTCTGATAGTTCAGTTCACCGTCGATCGACCAGTTCGGGCTGACGAACTTGCCCAAACCCAGGGTCACGAACGGAGCATCATTGGTCTGACGATCGCTGTCCTGGAAGTTGAAGCCAGCGCTACCGGTCAGGTACCAACGGTCATCGAACTCCTGCGCGGATGCAGCCTGGGCAACTGCCAGACCGCCGAGCAACGCGGCAGTGAGAATTTTCTTGTTCATTTATACAGCTCCTTCTTTGGGAGATAAACCGATAGAGGCGTTGTTCTTGGTAAAGATGCTCGTCACATCCAGAGCCATCGGGGCGCAGATTAAGCCGGCGTCAGTGAAGATCGCGTTAACGGTCATATAACATGTGAAAGTGATCAATAGGTCCGGCAATCTCAGGCAATACTACGTATACAGTTTCATGAAGGAAAGGACCTGGCACCCAGTTCGGGGATCTCGCATGCATGAACCGCAGCCCACTTAAGCCATTTGAATACGGTTTCAAGCTAACAGATTTTTAGCGTTCCGCGCCTTACTGAAAACACATTGGTGAACGCAAAGCCCCGTCCGAGCTGAATTGTGGGATTGAGAGTTGCACACAATTCGCGCCACAACGCACCCTGAACTTCCCGCTCAGGAGCGCTCCGATGAAAGCCGTCGCCCTCACCCGCCATCTTCCGATCGACGACCCCGAGTCGTTACTTGACATGGAGCTTCCGACGCCGGCAGCGCCCTCTGGTCATGACGTATTGGTGCGGGTGGAGGCGATCTCGGTGAATCCAGTCGACACAAAGGTGCGCGCGCCCAAGCCGCAACCGCTGCAGTCGCCGAAGATCCTGGGCTACGACGCAGCTGGGGTGATCGAGGCGGTCGGCCCGGAGGTCACTGCCTTTGCAGTCGGCGACGAGGTCTATTACGCCGGCGATATCGGGCGGCCAGGCAGCAATGCGCAGTACCAGCTGGTGGACGCGCGCATCGCCGGATGCAAACCGACCTCGCTCAGCTTCGCGCAGGCGGCCGCGCTGCCACTGACCACCCTGACGGCGTGGGAGCTGTTGTTCCAGCGCATGCCCTTCTCATTCGACGGCGCACGCAATCGCGGCAAGCATTTGCTGATCATCGGCGGCGCGGGCGGCGTGGGTTCCATCGCGATCCAGCTGGCGCGGCATGCCGGCTTTACGGTGATTGCCACCGCCTCGCGCCCGGAGAGCATCGAGTGGGTACGCCAAATGGGCGCGCACCATGTGATCGATCATCACCAACCGCTGCAGCCGCAACTGCAGGCACTTGGCATGGACACAGTGGATGCAGCGCTCAATCTGGCCGACACCGACCGCTACTGGCAGCCACTGGGCGAGGTGCTGGCGCCGCAGGGGCATGTGGGCCTGATCGTGGAGCCGCGCGGGCCGCTGTCGATCGGCGACCCGTACAAATCCAAGTGCATCGGCATCCATTGGGAACTGATGTTCACACGCGCGCGCTACGCGACCGACGATATGGTCGAGCAGCACCGCATTCTCAACCGGGCGGCCAGCCTGATCGATGCCGGCGAGCTACGGACGACACATACCGAAACGCTGTCGCCAATCAATGCGCAGCACCTGCGCGAGGCGCATCGTCGACTGGAGAGCGGCAGCACGATCGGCAAGCTGGTGCTGGCGGGCTGGTAATACGCCAGCTGGGTTGGGCGCGTTGGCGCACAGCGTCTGCGTGCGCAAAGCGCCTGCGCATCGGGACGCGGCCGGTGCGAGCGGTAGCGGAGCGAGTTGCCGACCGGGCATCTGCCGGACCCGGCGGCAGCGCTGGATGCGGGAGGACTTGCCGCCAGATCCGTTTGCCGGCATCGTGCGCACTCCGTACGCCAGCGTATCCATATCATGTCGCCCGCCACCGGCCCGTCCGTCGCACCTTTTCCCCATCTGTTCGCCCCGCTCGATCTGGGCTTCACGCAAGTGCGCAACCGCGTCCTGATGGGATCGATGCACACAGGCCTGGAAGACCGTGCACGCGACTTCCCAAAGCTGGCGGCATATTTCGCCGAGCGCGCTGCCGGCGGGGTGGGCCTGATCGTGACCGGCGGGTTTTCGCCGAATGTGGTGGGCTGGCTCAAGCCGTTCGGTGGCAAGTTGTCGTGGCCCTGGGAAGTCCGCCCGCATCGCCAGGTCACCCGCGCCGTGCACGAACACGGGGCCAAGATCTGCCTGCAGTTGCTGCATGCCGGGCGCTATGCCTACCACCCGCTGTCGGTGGCGCCGTCCAGGCTCAAGGCACCGATCAATCCGTTCACTCCACGCGCCTTGTCGGCCCGTGCCGTGGACCGGCAGATCGCCGCGTATGCGCGCGCGGCGCGGCTGGCGCGCGAGGCGGGCTACGACGGTGTCGAGGTGATGGGCTCGGAAGGCTATTTGATCAACGAATTCACCGCCGCACGCACCAATCAACGCAGCGATGCCTGGGGCGGCGATGCCACCAAGCGCATGCGGTTTGCGGTGGAAATCGTGCGGCGCATCCGTGAAGCCTGCGGGCCGGACTTCATCATCATCTACCGGCTGTCGCTGGTGGATCTGGTCGAAGACGGCAACCAGTGGCAGGACATCCTGGCGCAGGCGCAAGCGATCGAAGCGGCCGGCACGACCATCATCAATTCCGGCATCGGCTGGCACGAAGCCCGCATTCCCACCATCGCGACCTCGGTGCCGCGCGCCGCGTTTGCCGGCGTCACTGCCAAGCTCAAGCCGCATCTGCGCGTTCCGGTGGTGGCGACCAACCGTATCAACATGCCGGAAGTGGCCGAACGCATCCTGGCCGACGGTGCCGCAGACATGGTGTCACTGGCACGGCCGCTGCTGGCCGACCCGCAATGGACCAACAAGGCGCGCGCCGGGCAGTCGCACACCATCAACACGTGTATCGCCTGCAATCAGGCCTGCCTGGATCACGTGTTCGACAACAAGCTGGCCACCTGCCTGGTCAATCCGCGCGCCGCGCACGAAACCGAACTCAACTACACACCGACTACCGCGCCCAAACGCATTGCCGTGGTTGGCGCAGGCCCGGCCGGCCTGGCCTGCGCGACGGTGGCAGCGGAACGTGGGCACCAGGTGACTTTGTTCGATGCAAGCGATGCGATCGGCGGGCAGTTCAATGTCGCCAAACGCATCCCGGGCAAGGAAGAATTCAACGAGACCTTGCGCTACTTCGGCCACCGCATCGAAGCCACTGGCGTGCAGCTGCGCTTGAACACCCGCGTGCAGGCCGCCGATCTGAAAGACTTCGACGAGATCGTGCTGGCGACCGGCATCGAACCACGCAAGGTGGATTTCCCCGGTGCCGATCATCCGATGGTGGTCAGCTATCTCGATGTCGTGCTGGGCCGCCACGTGGCCGCCGACAAGGTGGCGATCATCGGTGCGGGCGGTATTGGCTTTGATGTCGGCGAGTTTCTGGTGCACACCGGTGAATCGCCTTCGCTGGATCCGCAGCGCTGGATGGCCGAATGGGGCGTGGATCCGAGCTTCGAAGCACGTGGGGCGTTGACCAGGCCGCAGCCCGAGCGGCCTGCCCGTCAGGTCTGGCTGTTGCAGCGCAGCCCCGGCAAACCCGGCGCGCGGCTGGGCAAGACCACCGGCTGGATCCACCGCGCGACGCTCAAGGCCAAGGGCGTCAAGATGCTCGGCGGCGTGGAATATCTCGGGGTGGACGATGCCGGCCTGCACATTCGCGTGGACGGCAGCGAACAGTTGCTCGACGTCGGCACGGTGGTTGTGTGCGCCGGGCAGGAGCCCCGCCGCGAATTGCTGGCCGCGCTGCAAGCCAATGGCCAGCAGCCGCATTTGATCGGCGGCGCGGACGTGGCGGCCGAACTGGATGCCAAGCGCGCGATCAACCAGGCGAGTCGGTTGGCCGCGACGCTGTAAAAGGGTTCACCAAAGCGGCGTGACGACGACGCCGCTGCGTTTCAGGGTTCAACGGCATTGCCAACCTGTCTGCGGCATTACAACCCCGACATGCCACGGATGCGGCGTCTTCCGCGCCGATCGTGTTTTTCTCCTATCGTGCGGCTCGGCTATAACCGCTCGCATGTCATCGTCACCGCACGCATTACCCAGTGCGTTACCGCCTGCCGCATTGCTTGCCTGAGCGCTGTGCATTCGGCAAACGCCTGCTCTGGCACACCAGCGAATTGCTGCCAATTTTTGCGTTGATCGCACCTGTCGAGCTAAACGCGGTGGTAGCTTGAAACTCGGTGGCGGGCGACCTGGTCATCAGCGAGGTGTCGTAGCTGACTAATGCGTTGCCAACTCAGGGTTCCCGTAGTGTTATTGATTACGCTGCAGATCTCACACGCGCATCGTTTGCTTGGATAGGCACTTGCGAAACCGACGGTGTTTTAAGAGCGGCTAACAAAAGCTCCTGGAACACGTCTGTTGAGCCACCACTTTGCGGTGATGGCTCACCGCAAAGAAATCAGCACAGCGCTGTGGAAGCGCATCCGACCCTTGATCCCTGTAGTGCCGCCTTCGCCCAAGGGCGGTAGGCCGCGCGTAGACGACCAAAGCGCACTCAACGGCATCGTATACGTGCTGCGCACTGGCATCGCGTGGGAGGATCTGCCCCAGGAACTTGGCTACGGCAGCGGCATGACCTGCTGGCGCCGATTGCGTGACTGGCAGGCCGCGGGTGTGTGGCACCGTCTGCATCAGGTGTTGCTGGCCGAACTTCGCCGCGCCGACCGGCTCGATTTCAGCCGGGCCTGCCTGGACGCGGCCAGCGTGGCCTACCCCCGGGGGGCGCCTATACGGGGCCGAACCCGACCGACCGCGGCAAACGTGGCAGCAAGCGGCACGTGATCACGGATCGGAACGGCGTTCCCCTGGCGTTCTGCGTGACCGGGGCCAACCGGCACGATTCGGTCGTGTTCGAGGAACTGGTCGATGCATTGCCCTCCATTGCCGGCAAACCTGGACGGCCACGACGCTGGCCGGACAAGCTGCATGCCGACAAGGCCTACGACATGGATCGGTGCTGGAACCATCTGAAGCGACGAGGGGTGACCCCACGCATCGCCCGCAAGGGCGTGGAACGCAACGATCGCCTGGGCCGATACCGCTGGGTAGTTGAACGCGCGCATGCCTGGTTTGCCGGATGGGAAAACTGCGGACACGCTGCGAACGCCGGATCGATATCCACCTGGCTCTGCTGTCCATGGCCTGTTGCGTCAGCTGCCCACGGCGACTTCCGGCGTTTTGTTAGTCGCTCTAAACCGCCCGATGCCTCGGGCGCGGCGGTGTCCGTTTCGCCCCACGCCACAGCGATTCGGCCCGTTGCGCGCTGCCGTGATGGAGCTACGAAAGAATGGCGCTCCATTCAACGTGTGAGGTGATGTATGCGTCCTGGGACACTAACGTCTGTAACGCGCCGAGTGGCGAGGCACACGCAGGACAATGTGGCCACCGAACCCGAGGCCAGCTCCTCTGCACACACGCAGGACCCGCATGCCAACACGCAACTCCAAAGCCTGCCACGGCGACCGGTACGCGCGGCGCGGCTCGGCGCTGCCCAGCCTCAGGAACCGGGTGCTGGCGTGCGTGTAGCCAATGTTGTACGTAGCACGGCAAATAAACTCGCTAGGGGCTCCGGCGTGGTGTTTGGCGTTACCACAGCGAACAGTTTCTCCAACCACATACGAGGCAATTTCATGGATGACCCGGATTACCAGGAGTTTGCTCGTGGCAATGGCATGGTGTCGATGGGTTCGCAGCATTTTCATAACATTGCTCGGAGCAGTGGCACTATAGCGGTGGGCGCGGCGGTGGCATTCGGTGGCTTTAGGGCAATCGAGTCTGTCGCCTCCCGGTACATACAACAGGCGCAAACCCCGGTGAAAATCCGTGTGCAAAAAGCCGAGCGAGCAAGGGAATTGGGGACAACCGAAGCTTGCCTGGATGAGGCGGTCGAGATGGTGACCATGCCCGAGGACGATGGTCCTGGCTCTCACCTGAGCCTGGGCGAGCAGACGGCCCTGGCCAAGGATCTGATGAATCTCATCACTGCAGAGCGTTCGCGCTTGCCTGCGGAACTCTGGAACGCGGCCAGTGGCGTTGGCGACGATGCGCCCAAGCTGGTCAACCGGCTGCTGCTGGCAGCAAGAGCCCGCGCGCCGAACGAGACGTCTACGTCGTCGGAAGAAGACTGAACGCGCGTACCATGCAACTTCTAGGGAGCGCGTTGTCCCCGATGGGCGCCAGGTGCTGCTGCAGGACTACATCCGCGCAAAAGTGGAGCATCGGTTTCGCGTGATCAAGCGCCAGTTTGGCTACACCAAGGTGCGCTATCGCGGCCTGGCGAAGAACACCGCACAGGTGCTGACCTTGTTTGCGCTGTCGAAGCTGTGGATGGTGCGCCGGCAATTGCTGCCTGCCCGGGGATAATGCTGCCTGGCGGCAGCCAAAACCGCCAGAACCTTGCAAAAATCGCACGCGACTCAGCATTTTTCCACTGATTGACATGCAAGAAACTGTAATTTTAGAGGTTTGATGGGTTGTGCAGAAATTGCCTAGGCATTGCAGGTGATCGCAATCGTCAACCCCTTTCATTCAGCCACGATTGTGTGATCGACGCCTACCTTGCGCCAACTTTTTGACCCGCCGCATTTGGTGGGCACCTTCGGCAGATGTTCTTTCGCCGGAGTCGTTGGTGACCGGTGGCAGGTTGCCTCCCCATGACGCCAAGCCTTCTGTACTGGTGCATCCACATTGGATGTTCTGCGGACCGGCCCACACGGAGCAAGGAGTTCTATGAAACTTGTTTGGATACTCTGGCTGTCGCATGTGTTGCCGCAGCCAGCCGCAGATTCGTTGTGTTTGAGTACGACGGTTTATCTGGAAGCGCGCGACCAGACCTTGCGCGGCCAACAGGCTGTTGCAGAAGTTGCGCTGCGTCGTCTGGATAGCGGCTTGTGGGGCGATTCCATGTGTCAGGTGGTCACCGCGCGCAAGCAGTTTGCGCCGACGATCGTGGCGCCGGGCACACAGCTGAAGAACGACGATGCCTGGAACAAGGCGTTGGACGTGGCACTGGCTGCGCAGCGCAACTGGGCACTTCCGGTTGGCAAGCGCAAAGAGATCGTGCCGGGTGCCAGCCACTTTGCCGCAAGCGCAATTGCAAACCCGAGCTGGCGCAACGCCTATCAGGTGGCCACCATCGGTGACCACACGTTCTATCGCGTGCAATCGCTGCGGCCGCGCAACGCGTCCTGAGCGCGCAGAGTCGCGGTGCTTTTGCAGATAGACACCGCTGACATGCGCTGCTGCCGACCTGCACCGATTACGCGTGTGATGCGCTCTGACACGTCGACGCTGCAGGAGCGCGGCGCCAGCGTAGCGATCGATCAACACGCACAGAGCCGCATCGTGGATTGCATGCACGATCCGTCTCTGGATGGGCTGCAAGATCAAACACTTGACCAAGGCAACCTTGCTGCCGCCATGTGCCGCCCTTGTGTGGCGCTGGCAAGGTTCCTTACACAACCGCGGCAGTAGCGACCGCCACGTCCAACGATCTCCTGCAGCAGGCGCGCGCCCCGCCACCACGCTCCACACCGCATCGTCCGCCCGCTAAGCTCACGGTCCCATTCCATGCGGATCGTCCATGAAGCTATATACCAAGCCCGGCGCGTGTTCGCTGGCAGATCACATCGTGTTGCGTTGGTCGGGGCTGCCGTTCGACTTGAGTGTGGTCGATGCGGCGACGATGAAATCTCCCGAGTATCTGCGTCTGAATCCAGCAGGCGCCGTACCATTGCTGGTGGTCGACGAGTGGGCACTGACCCAGAATGCCGCCATCCTGAATTACATCGCCGATATCGCGCCACTGACCGGCTTATCCGGCGATGGCACCGCGCGCAGCCGTGCCGAAATCAATCGTTGGATCGCCTTCGTCAATGCCGACGTGCATCCCACGTTCGAGCCAATCTTCGGCAGCACCGCGTATCTGCAAGACCCCGCGCTGATCGCGCGCAGCCAGGACGATGCACGCAACAAATTGCGCACGCTCTACGAGCGCGTCGATGCCCACTTGCAAGACCGCACCTGGCTCGCCAGCGATAGCCACACCGGGGCCGATGCGTATCTGTTCGTCACCTTGCTGTGGGCGCAGAAGGTCTCCGTCAATCTCGATGGCTTGAACGCGCTGCAGGCGTTCGTGCAACGCATGCTGGCCGATGCCGATGTGCAGGCCGCGCTACAGGCAGAAGGCCTAGCCTGACAGCCCAGGCATCGGCCACACGACGCAATAAAAAACGCCGGGCAATGCCCGGCGTTTTCATGACCGCCGTGACCGAATGACTCAGCCCAGCAGATGCGACACGCCGCTACGCTCTTCTTCCAGCTCGGCCAGGGTCTTGTCGATGTACTTCTGGCTGAAGTCGTCGATCGGCAGATCCTTGACCAGGGTGTACTGGCCGTTCTCGGTGGTGACCGGGAAGCCGAAGATCATGCCTTCAGGAATGCCGTAGGAGCCATCCGACGGCACGCCCATGGTGACCCACTTGCCATCGCTGCCCAGCACCCAGTCACGCACGTGATCGATGGCGGCATTGGCGGCCGATGCGGCCGAGGACAGCCCGCGCGCTTCGATGATCGCCGCGCCGCGCTTGCCCACGGTCGGGATGAAAGTGTTGGCGTTCCATTCCTGATCGTTGATCGCATCGCCGATGGACGCGCCATCGGAGGTGGCGAAACGGTAGTCCGGATACATGGTCGGGCTGTGGTTGCCCCACACCACCAGCTTCTCGATGCCGCCGACCGGCTTGCCGAGCTTGAGCGACAGCTGGCTCAGGGCGCGGTTGTGGTCCAGGCGCAGCATGGCGGTGAAGTTCTTCGGATTCAGATCCGGCGCCGACTTCATGGCGATATAGGCATTGGTGTTGGCCGGGTTACCGACCACCAGCACCTTGACGTCGCGCTTGGCCACCTTGTTCAACGCCGCGCCCTGCGCGGTGAAGATCTTGGCGTTTTCCAGCAGCAGGTCCTTGCGCTCCATGCCCGGGCCGCGCGGACGCGCGCCGACCAGCAGGGCCACGTCGATGTCCTTGAACGCCACTTCGGCGTCGTCGGTGCCGACCATACCGGCCAGCAGCGGGAACGCGCAGTCTTCCAGCTCCATCATCACGCCCTTGAGCGCGGCCTGGGCCTTCTCGTTGGACAGTTCCAGCAATTGCAGGATCACCGGCTGATCCTTGCCCAGCATTTCGCCCGAGGCGATGCGGAACAGCAGGGCGTAGCCGATCTGGCCGGCAGCGCCGGTCACAGCAACACGAACAGGTGCTTTCATGGGGTGTTTCCTCTGCTAAAAAGCGTTGGTGGGGGTGGCGCGCTGGCGGGGCCGCAAGGCCTGGCCGCGCGCGTTGACAAGCAAACGGCCGCACAAGGCGGCCGTTCGACGGTGGCGGCAATCAGGCGGCGAGGATCTTGTTCCACTCCGCAACGCGGTCGGCCTTGGCGGCCAACACGGCGTCGGTGTCGCCTTCGATGGTGAGCGTGTTGATGGTGTCGCCCTGGGCGACGCTGTCCACCACGTCCAGGCCCTGGGTGACCTTGCCGAACACGGTGTGCTTGCCGTCCAGCCACGGGGTGGCGGTGTGGGTGATGAAGAACTGGCTGCCATTGGTGTTCGGGCCGGCATTGGCCATGGACAGCACACCGCGCTCGTGGCCGAGGCCATTATTGGCCTCGTCTTCGAAGCGATAGCCCGGGCCGCCGCGGCCGGAACCTTCCGGGCAACCGCCCTGGATCATGAAGTCGGCGATGACGCGGTGGAAGCTCAGGCCGTCGTAGAAGCCGCGCTTGGCCAGGTTGACGAAGTTGGCAACCGTCAGCGGAGCCTTTTCCGGGTACAGCTCGACAACGATCGGGCCGCGGGAGGTGTCGAAGGTGGCGATCAGGGACATGGAAATCCTTGCAGGTTCTGGGGTGATCAACAGCCCATTAGGATACACCCGGGCGCGCGGCCGGCCGTGTGGTTACGACCATGGTCCAAGGACCCGCGCCGGTCCCGGCGGCGGGCCTCGTCACGCAGCCTGAATGGGCGATCTGCATCGATTTCAGGCAATCCGCAACGGTAGCGCAACGAAACCGCTATAATACCGGGCTTACCTCATCTCAAGACTGGCGCCAGACAGGGGCCCTTTCCGCATGTCTATCGAAAAACTCCGCAATATCGCCATCGTCGCGCACGTCGATCATGGCAAGACCACCCTCGTCGACTGCCTGCTGAAGCAGTCCGGCACCCTGTCCGAACGCACCGTGTTGGCTGAGCGCGTGATGGACAGCAACGATCAGGAAAAGGAACGTGGCATCACGATCCTGGCCAAGAACACGGCCATTACCTGGAACGGCAACCGCATCAACATCGTCGACACCCCGGGACACGCCGACTTCGGCGGCGAAGTCGAGCGCGTGCTGTCGATGGTGGACTCGGTGCTGATCCTGGTCGACGCGATGGACGGCCCGATGCCGCAGACCCGCTTCGTGACCCAGAAGGCCTTTGCGATGGGCTTCAAGCCGATCGTGGTGGTCAACAAGATCGACCGTCCCGGCGCACGCCCGGACTGGGTGATCGACCAGGTGTTCGATCTGTTCGACAAGCTCGGCGCCACCGACGAGCAGTTGGACTTCCCGATCGTCTACACCTCCGCGTTGAACGGCTACGCCAGCCTGGATTCGGACGTGCGCGACGGCGACATGACCCCGCTGTACGAAGCGATCATGCAGCACGTCTCGGCCCCGGACGTCGATCCGGACGGCCCGTTCCAGATGCGCATCAGCCAGCTGGACTACAACAACTTCGTCGGCGTGATCGGCATCGGCCGCATCCAGCGCGGCGTGCTGAAGAAGAACATGCCGGTCAGCGTGATCGACCGTGAAGGCAAGAAGCGTCAGGGCAAGGTGCTGCAGGTGCTGGGCTTCCTGGGCCTGGAGCGCATCGAGCAGGACACCGCCGAGGCAGGCGACATCGTCGCCATCTCCGGCGTATCCGAGCTGACCATTTCCGACACCGTGTGTGCGCTCGACGCGCCGGAAGCGCTGCCGGCGCTGACCGTGGACGAGCCCACCATCTCGATGACCTTCCAGGTCAACAACTCGCCGTTCGCCGGCAACAAGGACCTGTCCGGCGGCAAGTTCCTGACCAGCCGCCAGCTGCGTGACCGTCTGGACCGCGAGAAGGTGCACAACGTTGCGCTGAAGGTCGAGGAAGGTTCCGACGCCGACAAGTTCCTGGTTTCCGGCCGTGGCGAGCTGCACCTGTCGGTGCTGATAGAAAACATGCGCCGCGAAGGCTACGAGCTGGCCGTGTCGCGTCCGGAAGTCATCATCAAGGAAATCGACGGCAAGTTGATGGAGCCGATCGAACAGTTGGTGGTGGACATCGAAGAACAACACCAGGGCGGCGTGATGGAAAAGCTGGGCACCCGCAAGGGCCAGCTGAAGAACATGGAGCCGGACGGCAAGGGCCGCGTGCGTCTGGATTACATGATCCCGGCGCGTGGCCTGATTGGCTTCCAGAACGAATTCCGCACCCTGACCCAGGGTTCGGGCCTGCTGTTCCACGTGTTCGACCATTACGGCCCGAAGGAACAGGGCGCCATCGCCAAGCGCCAGAACGGCGTGATGATTGCCAATGCGCCGGGCGCAACGCCGGCCTATGCGCTGGGGCCGTTGGAAGAGCGTGGCCGTCTGTTCGCCGCCGAAGGCGACAACGTGTACGAAGGCCAGCTGATCGGTATCCACTCCAAGGACAACGATCTGACCGTCAACGCGATCAAGACCAAGCCGCTGACCAATATGCGCGCTTCGGGCAAGGACGATGCGATCAAGCTAACCCCGGCGATCAAGTACACGCTGGAACAGGCCCTGGACTTCATCGAGGACGACGAGCTGGTGGAAGTCACCCCGAAGGAAATCCGCCTGCGCAAGAAGTTCCTGACCGAAAGCGACCGTAAGCGCGCTGGCCGTTCCGGCTGAGTTGTCAGGCCGACACGCGTGAGCGATAAGCCCTACAGCCCGGATCCGCGCGCGCATCCGGGACTGCATGTCATCGCCTTGCTAGAGGCGATCAAGGGCGCGCTTGCGCTGTTGGCGGCGACGGGCCTGGAACTTCTGGGCCCGCTGCCGCTGCAACATGCGGTCAGCACGCTGATCCGCCGTTTCAGTCTGGACCCCGAGCACGGCGCACTGCCGTCGCTGCTGAAAATGATCGATCCCAATGCCGTGCATCTGGCCGCAGCGGCGATGCTGGCCTACGGACTGCTGCATGTCGTCGAGTCATGGGGCCTGTGGCGCGCCAAGGCTTGGGCCTCGTTGCTGGGCTGCCTGTCGGCGGCCATCTATCTGCCATTCGATATCTACGCCATCGTGCATCACCCCGGCTGGACCGCCTGGGGCGTGCTGGCGATCAATCTGATCGTGGTCGGCGTGCTGGCACGCGATCTTGTGCGACGCCGCCATCGCTAAGCCACCTTGCCGGTCTGCGGGCCGGTCTTCCGTTGTCACCCCGACGTCGCGCCGTTAGCCTGCGACTTCTCCCCGGGGAAGGCCATCCATGCGATCCACCCTCTTGTCCTTCGCGCTGCTTGCTGCGCTGTGCGGCTGCCGATGACCCGTCGCGTTCTGCTACCGGCACCCGCAAACATTCCACCGCTCACCCCATCGATCTGACCGAGGCCGACGTGGCCGGCCTGCAAGCCCGCATGGCCAGCGGCCAGAGCAGCAGCCTGCAGCTCACACGCGCGTATCTGCAGCGCATTGCCAGCATCGATCGTGCCGGCCCAACGCTCAACGCGGTGATCGAACTCAATCCACAGGCCGAAGCCGACGCGCGCGCCCTGGATGCCGAACGCAGCGACGGCCGTGTGCGCGGACCGCTGCACGGCGTCCCGGTGCTGCTCAAGGACAACATCGACGCGCTGCCGATGGTCAACAGTGCCGGCTCGCAGGCACTGGCCGCGTTCCGTCCCGGCCGCGATGCCTTCCTGGTACAACCGGCTGCGCGCCGCCGGTGCGGTGATTCTGGGCAAGACCAACCTCAGCGAATTGGCCAATTTCCGCTCCACCCAGTCCAGTTCCGGCTGGAGCGGACGCGGCGGGCTGACCCGCAATCCGTATGCACTGGATCGCAATCCCTGCGGCTCCAGCGCCGGCACCGGTGCGGCCATCGCGGCCAGCCTGGCCACCGTCGGCATCGGGACCGAAACCGATGGCAGCATCACCTGCCCTGCTTCGGTCAACGGCCTGGTCGGACTCAAGCCGACCGTCGGCCTGGTCAGTCGCGACGGCATCATCCCGATTTCCGCCAGTCAAGACACCGCCGGGCCGATGACACGCAGCGTCGCCGACGCGGCCGTGCTGCTGCAGGCCATCGCCGCGCCCGACCCGCAGGATCCGGCCACGAGCCAGGCGCCGGCGACCAGCGTCGACTATCTCGCGCACCTGAAACCCGACGGTCTGCGCGGTGCACGCCTGGGCCTGTTGCGCAACCCGCTACGCGAGGACCCGGCGATCGCCGCGGCGCTCGACCGCGCGGCGAAGACGCTACGTACTGCCGGCGCCACGATGATCGAAACCAGTCTGGCCACCGAGGGCAAATGGGATGCGGCCGAGCAATTGGTCCTGTTGGTCGAATTCAAGGCCGGCCTGACTGCGTCTCTGCAAAGCCACCGCGCGCCCTTAGCGAACCTGGAGCAGTTGATTGCGTTCAACCGCAAACATGCGCAGCGCGAGATGCCGTATTTCGGGCAGGAACTGTTCGAACAGGCGCAGGCAGCGCCTGGTCTCGACGACGCGGGTTATCTGGCTGCACGGGCGAGCGCCAAACGGCTGGCCGGGCCGGAAGGCATCGATGCGGCATTAAAGGCCGATCGCCTGGATGCCTTGATCGTACCCACCACCGGCGCGGCCTGGGTCACCACGCTCGGCAAGGGCGACACGTTTCCTGGCGCGGGCTATGGCGCCGCGGCCGTGGCCGGCTATCCAAGCCTGAGCGTGCCGATGGGACAGACCCAAGGCTTGCCACTGGGCCTGTTGTTCATGGGCACGGCCTGGAGCGAGCCGCGCCTGATCGAGCTGGCGTATGCGTACGAACAACGCAGCCATGTGCGCTTTACGCCTAGTTATGCACCAAGTGCGTCGGCCGCGCCACGTGCGGCCACGTCAGGAGCTTAGCCCGTGATGCCGGCGCCCATCAAATGATTGACCGGACCACGTGCGGCCGCGAATGGGGCTGGCATCCGCCGCCACATGCGGCACGCGTCGGAGCCGCCAAGCGTGCACAAACGGTAGGCGCGTGCGCGGCGGCGGCTGGCCCCTGCACAAGCTCCTGCCGCAGACCTGACCTACCGGGTTCTAGCCAGACAACGCACTAGATCGTCGTTGGAGGCTCGCCGTCTTCGGCGCCCGGCGAGCGCACGCTCTCCTGCGCAATCGGTTCGGCCGTCCGCGGTGGTGCTTTTTCCTGCGCGGCGATTTCGGCGCGGATTCTTGGCAATGCATACGCATGCTCGCGGGTCAGGAAATCGATCATCCGTTCGCGTACCAGACAGCGTAGATCGAAGGCATCGCCAGAATTGCGTGCGCTCACCAGCAGTCGCACCTGGATGGTGTTGTCGCTGGTGTCGGTAATCTGGGTCACGCACACGCGGCCATCCCACAGCGGCTCGCTCTGGCAGATGCGCTCCAGTTCCGCACGTACCGCGGCAATCGGCGTGCGGTAATCCAGCCACAGGAAGGCAGTGCCGAGCAGGTCGGCACTGCTGCGCGTCCAGTTCTGAAACGGGTTTTCGATCCACCAGGTCAGTGGCACCACCATGCGCCGCTCATCCCAGATCCGCACCACCACATACGAGCTGCCGATCTCTTCGATGCGGCCCCACTCCCCTTCCACGATCACCACATCGTCCAGACGAATCGGCTGGGTCAACGCAATCTGCAAACCCGCGATCAAGTTGCCGAACACCGGCTTGGCCGCAATACCGGCCACCAGCCCGATGATGCCCGCCGACGCCAGCAAGGTCTTGCCGATCTGGCGTACCTGCGGAAACGTCAGCAGCAGGACCGAGATGCCTAGCAGGATCACCGTGCCCATCAGCACGCGGCTCAGTACCCGCGTCTGCGTCTGGATGCGCCGTGCGGTGAGATTGTCCGACACTTCGATCGGGTTGCTGCGCAGGATCGCCGCCTCGCCAGCGGCCACCGCACGTACCAGCAACCAGGTAACGCAGCCGACGATGCCCAAGTGCAGCAGATGCTGCACCGCTGCCAGCGCCTTGCCGGCCAGCGGGGTCGCTTCGGTGGCGACACCCAGAAACAGCAGCGGCAGGATGAAGGCCGCAGGCAGGGTGATCACGCGAATGATGCGCGCACGACGATAATCGCGGCCCTGCATGCGGCGAAACAACCACAGCATCAGTGACCAGGTGACGACGCCGGCCAGCAGCGCGGCGCCCAGTGGAATTGCGTATTCGCGGATGACGTTCCAATCGGCAGTCAAACCGTTCCTCCTGTGGGGGGAAAGAGCGATGGCTGCCAGAGCATGCCGCACGCGGCATGAGCATCACGTCATGCGCACACGCCGCTCATGCGCCCAGCGGCTGCGAGGCCACCTGTTGTTGCTTGCGCACGATGGCCATCGCAATTTCCAGCGACTGTTCGTAGTTCAGGCGCGGATCCACGCTGGAGCGATACGCCCGCTCCAGATCGCGCTCGGTCAGTTCGCGCGCACCGCCAGTGCACTCGGTGACATCTTCGCCGGTGAGCTCAAGATGCACGCCACCCAGGCGTGTCCCGGCCGCGGCATGCAGGTCGAACGAGACTTCCACTTCGTTGCGGATGTTGTCGAAACGCCGCGTTTTATAGCCATTGCCGGTGCTTTCGGTATTGCCGTGCATCGCATCGCAGACCCACAGCACCCGCCGCCCGTCGCGCTTTACGGCATCCAGCAGCGGCGGCAGTTTGTCGGCGATCTGCGCCGCGCCCATGCGATGGATGAAGCTCAAACGCCCGGGCTTGTCTTCGGGGTTGAGCACATCGATCAGGCGCAGCAACTGATCCGGCTGCACCGACGGCCCCACCTTGATCGCGATCGGGTTGCGCACGCCGCGCAGGTACTCCACATGTGCGCCGTCCAGTGCAGCGGTGCGCATCCCGATCCACGGATAGTGCGTGCTGAGATTGAACCAGCCCCACTGTCGCGGCACCTGCCGGGTCAGGCCTTCTTCGTACGGCAGCAGCAAGGCTTCGTGCGAAGTGTAGAAGTCGATGCGATTGAGGTTGTACACCTCCGCCCCGGAGAGCGTTTCCATGAAGCGCACGGCGTCGCCGATCGAAACGACCATTTTCTGGTAGTCCGCCGCCAACGGCGAATAGCCCACCCAATCCAGATTCCAGTATTCGGGGTGATGCAGGTCCGCGAAGCCGCCGTCGATCAACGCGCGCACGAAGTTCATCGTCATCGCCGAGCGCGAATGCGCGGTGATCATGCGCAGCGGATCGGGCACGCGCGCCGCTTCGGTGAAGGCCGGCGCATTGATCACATCGCCGCGATAGCTCGGCAAGGTCACTCCATCGCGGGTCTCGGTATCGGCCGAACGCGGTTTGGCGTACTGCCCGGCAAAACGGCCCACCCGCACCACCGGCAAGTGCAACCCGTGCACCAGCACCAGGCTCATTTGCAGCAGTACCTTCAACCGATTGGAAATCGTCCCAGATTCGCAGTCGCTGAAATTTTCCGCACAATCGCCGCCCTGCAGCAGGAAGCGCTTGCCTTCCTGCGCTTCCGCCAGCTGGCGCTTGAGCGCAAAGATTTCCCACGAGGTCACCAGCGGCGGCAGCTGCCCCAACTCGCGCATGGCGGCCTGCAGCACGTTCTCGTCCGGATACACCGGCAGTTGCAGTGCAGGTTTGCCGCGCCAGCTGTCCGGCGCCCACGCTGCGGTGGCGGGATCGGGAACGGAAGTGGGGGCGGAAAGATTCATAGAAGGACTCCTAGGCAGTCTGCGATGTTGGCAGACCCCGAACGCTACGCAAAGCGCCTGTATGCCGGTCGCAGCGCAACACCCGAATTGGCAATAGCGCGCACGCGCCTTCGACCTGAACACCAAGCAACACCTCGCCTGATGAACATGACTTTCGGCCTACGCCAGCGCTCACCAGGGGGTCCAATGTTACAAAATAACAACACCTTCCTCTCACATGCCTCGCGAAACCGCCATGACTCCTCGTCTTTTGTCTGCTGCCATCACCATCGCCCTGCTGGCCGCACCTGTCGGTGCGGCATTTGCCGCCGATGCCGACTCCGAGCGCACCACCGATCTGAATACGGTCAATGTGATCGCCAAGCTAGAGGCCGCGCGCAATGCGCTGTCGCCCGATATCGGCAGCAGCCAATTCGCCATCACCGCCGAAGATATCGATCGCCTGCCGCTTGGCGCCGCGACCCCGCTCAACCAGGTGCTGCTGCAGGCGCCCGGTGTCGTGCAGGATTCCTATGGCAGCATCCACGTCCGCGGCGACCATGCCAATCTGCAGTACCGCATCAACGGGGTGATGATTCCCGAATCCATCTCCGGCTTCGGCCAGAGCCTGGAGCCGCGCATCATCAAGAACCTCAAGCTGCTCGATGGCGCATTGCCTGCGCAGTTCGGCGACCGTACCGCTGCCGTGGTCGACATCACCACCAAGAACGGTGCAGAGCTCGGCAATGGCGGCAGCGTCGGCATCACCGCCGGCTCGTTCGGCACCATCAACCCCAATGCCTCGCTTTGGGGCGGCAACGGGCGTTGGAGCTGGTTCGTCAGCGGCGATTACGACCAGAACAAGAACGGCCTGGAGAACCCGGTCGACAGCCTCAATCCTGTGCATGACAAAACCCGCCAGGGCAAGGGCTTCGCCGATCTGACCTATCTGGTCAACGAGAACACCCGTCTCAGCCTGCTGGTCGGCTACGCCAACAACCGCTTCCAGATCCCCAACAATCCCGGACAGACGCCGGCCTTCGACTACCTGGGCACCACCGATTTCGATTCGTCGCGCCTGGACGAGAACCAGCGCGAAAACACCCGTTTCGGCACCTTGGCCCTGCAAGGCACGCTTGGCGACACCAACTATCAGCTCTCAGCCGGCCAGCGTTACAGCAGCGTCGCCTTCTCGCCCGATGTCGCCGGCGACCTGATCTTCAACGGCATCGCCTCGCAAGTAGAGCGCAGCAACCGCGCCAATACCGTACAGGCGGACTTCGCAACGCCGTGGGGCGGCTCGCATACGCTGCGCTACGGTGTCTATGGCAATTTCGAACACGCCATCGCCAGCAACGATTCGTATGTCTTCCTTGCAAACGACGACGGCAGCCAGAGCAGCAACGTGCCGCTGTTCATCCCCGACGGCAGCCGTTTCCATGCCAGCACCTACGCGCTCTATTTGCAGGACGAGTGGAAGATCGGCGACGACTGGACGGTCAACTACGGCGTGCGCGGCGACAAGTACAAGGCCTTCGGCAATACCGAAGGTCAGCTCAGCCCGCGCCTGGGCGTCATCTGGCGCGCCAGCGGCAGCACCACCGTGCATGCCGGTTACGCGCGCTACTTCACTCCCCCGGCCAGCGAGTTGATCTCCACCAGCGACATCGCGCTATACGACGGCACCACCAATCAGCAGTCCGCCGGCGATGGCCCCACCACACCGCTGAGCGAGCGCAGCGACTACTACGACCTGGGCATCTCGCAAGTGGTCACCGATCATCTGACGCTGGGCCTTGACACCTATTACCGCAAGGCCGATCGGCTGCAGGACGAAGGCCAGTTCGGTGCCGCCTATGTCTATTCCACCTTTAATTACCGCTATGGCCGCATCCGCGGCGCCGAATTCAGCGCCGACTACACCAACGGACCGGTCACGGCCTATTTCAACGTCGCCTACAGCAAGGCCATGGGCAAGCGGGTCATGACCAGTCTGTACAACTTCGACCCAGATGCGCTGGCGTATACCTACGACAACTGGATTCATCTGGACCACGATCAGAAGCTGACCTCTTCCGGCGGTATCAACTACGCCTTCAGCGAAGGCAGCAAGGTCGGCCTCAACTACCTGTTCGGCAGCGGTTTGCGTACCGATACCGACACCGTGCCCAACGGCGCTTCGCTGCCGTCATACTTCCAGCTCAATGCCAGCGTCGGCCACGACTTCGACGTCAATACGCATCCGCTACATGTGCAACTGGCGGCAGTCAATGTCCTCAACCGCAGCTACCAGTTGCGCGATGGCGGCGGCATTGGCGTATTCGCGCCGCAGTGGGCGCCGCGCCGTGGCGTCTATGTGAGCCTGCAGCAAGACTTCTGATTGCGGTGTAACGCAGCGGACGGACCGGACGCAGACCGGCCGTCCGCTCGCGGGGCTGCGATGACTGCGGATCCAGATGCGACGGGATTCCAATGCGGACTATCTTTACGGCTGGTACGTATCGCATTACATGCCCGTGCGTATCGATCTTCGATCTGCTCGATGCCTTGAACCAGTTTGCGATCTATCACAGGTGGCCATTTTGCAGTGCCAGGCGCTATGTCACGCCTTCGATGCCGTTACCTTGGGCGGGTAACCAATGCCTGACGCCGCAATAAGGGCGCTTAGTGCTATTTGCATAGAATCAGCTGCGTCCAATGCCTGCAGTGGGTAAAGACACCTTGCGCAACGATGGTCGATCGTTAACGACCGGCGACAGATCAACGCGACCTTTCCCATCACACCACCCACCATCGCCGCACAGGCGATGCACGGCGCCCGATTGCCTACCCGCGATGACACCTGCGCGCCGAAGGGATCAGCAGGCCTGGCAACGCGCGGCACCGCTAATGATGGACCGAACTACGCCGCGCTTTGAAGCCCGCGTACAGCGCCCACAACGCCAGCCCCACGAACCACACCATGCTCCACATCGGCATACTCAGCCCCAGGAAGCGCCAATCGATATTGCCGCAGTCGCTGGTGCCGGTCAGCACGGTGCGGAACACTTCGAACGGCCCCATCGTCTCGCTCAGAAAGCTCAACGGCGGACCGCACGAAGACATCATGTCCTTGGGCCGGATCTGCACCCATACGTGCCGCGCAGCGATGCCCATGCCCACCCCCGCGGCGATGAAGCTCAGCACGCCATACACCTTCCGCGCACCCGCCGCCCGCGGCCCATGTAGCCCGCCTAGCAGGAAAAACATCGCCAGCGCCGCGAAAGCGATCCGCTGGAAGATGCACAGCGGGCAAGGCTCAAGACCCAGATGCAGCTGCACGTAGATCGCGTAAGCCAGCAATCCTGCGCATGCAAGAAAGCCCAGCAGAAACTGCGCCCGGAAACTCCAACGAAATGGATTCATCGTCACTGCTTGCCTAGGGTCGAGTTGCCGATTATCAGCCATCGCCACGGCCGTGACCACGCATGCCCGAGCGGAGGGTCGTATTGCGCGAAGCGTCTGATCTTGATCTGCTGCGAAGCCCCAGCAACGTGACCGGCACGCATTACCGGAGTGATCACGCCACATCGCCACACGCACGCGAGCGGCGATCCGCGGTGCGCGATCAGCAAACTGCCGATCGACCAAGCCACAGGCCGTTTCAGTGGGCGTCTGCTTAGCCGCATCGCTTTACCTTACGCGCCGCATGCGTCGACACAGGCGTACAGCCGGCAGCGCTCAGCGCCTTCGACCGGACCAATAAAAAAGCCCGGCGCATGCACCGGGCTTTCTCAAGAATCTTTACAAAGGCGATCCGATTACTCGGTCACTTCTTCGGCCACGACCGGACGGTCGACCAGCTCCACATACGCCATCGGCGCATTGTCACCGGCACGATAGCCGGCCTTCAGGATACGCAGGTAGCCGCCGGGACGGGTCGCGTAACGCGGGCCCAGTTCGACGAACAGCTTGCCCACCGCTTCCTTGTCGCGCAGACGGGCAAACGCCAGACGACGATTGGCAACGCCATCGACCTTGCCGATGGTGATCAGCGGCTCGGCGACGCGACGCAGTTCCTTGGCCTTCGGCAAGGTGGTCTTGATCAGCTCGTGCTTGAACAGCGAAGCGGCCATATTGCGGAACATGGCTTCGCGGTGCGCGCTGGTGCGGTTGAACTTACGACCGGATTTCTGGTGACGCATGAGTGTGATTTCCTAAAGAATATTGAGACTGCTGAGTGACGTTGTCGCCATCCTGGCGCTGTTGAATGGACTGCGGTTGGTCCGAACCGGCCGTCCTTCGACCGGATGTCATCGCAGGCTTTGGCCCGTCGATGTAAAAAAACAAACATGGGCGCCCGAAGACGCCCATGCGGTGATGCATTAACCAAGCATGCCATGCTGGGCGACACCGGCCGGCGGCCAGTTCTCCAGCTTCATGCCCAGTGCAAGGCCGCGCTGTGCCAGCACTTCCTTGATTTCGGTGAGCGACTTCTTGCCCAGATTCGGGGTCTTGAGCAGCTCCACTTCGGTCTTCTGGATCAGATCGCCGATGTAGTAAATGCTCTCGGCCTTGAGGCAATTAGCCGAACGCACGGTCAGCTCGAGGTCGTCGATCGGGCGCAGCAGCACCGGATCCACGCCGCTCGCAGCCGGCTTGGCCGCACCGCGATCGCGGTGGGTGAAATCGCCGAACACCGACAGCTGATCGCTGAGGATGTCGGCGGCGGTGCGCACGGCTTCCTCGGCATCGATCGTGCCGTTGGTTTCGATATCGATGACCAGCTTGTCGAGGTCGGTACGCTGCTCGACGCGCGCAGCTTCCACGGCGTAGGCGACGCGACGCACCGGCGAGAACGACGCATCCAGCATCAGACGACCGATGGTACGGGTCTCTTCGTCCGGACGACGACGCGCAGCAGCCGGCTGATAGCCGAACCCACGCTCGATCTTCAGGCGCATGTTCAATGCGGTGTCTTTGGTCAGGTGGCAGATCACGTGGTCGCCGTTGATGATCTCAACGTTGTGATCGGTCCTGATGTCGGCCGCAGTGACCGTGCCCGGACCCTGCTTGGACAACGACAGCATGGCGCTGTCGCCACTGTGCATGCGAATGGCCACGTCTTTCAGGTTGAGCAGGACGTCCAGCACGTCTTCCTGCAAACCTTCGACCGTGGTGTACTCGTGCAGCACGCCGTCGATCTCGACCTCGGTGATCGCAAAACCGGGGATCGACGACAACAGCACACGACGCAGGGCATTGCCCAGCGTGTGCCCGTAACCGCGCTCCAAGGGCTCGATCACGACCTTGGCACGGTTGTCGGTAAGACGTTCGATCTGCGGACCACGGGGGCGCAGAACCTGGTTGGCGGTAACCGTCATGTTGCGGGGTCTCCTGCGAACCTCCGGCAGTACCGGAGGTTCTCCAATGTGAATTACTTCGAATACAACTCGACGATCAGCGCTTCGTTGATATCCGAAGGCAGGTCAGCACGATCCGGCACGGCCTTGAACACGCCGCTGAACTTCTTCGAATCGACTTCAACCCACGACGGCGTCATGTCGTGCTGCTCAGCCACGGTCAGGGCTTCCTGCACGCGGAGCTGCTTCTGTGCCTTTTCCGACAGCGTGATCGCATCGCCAGCCTTGATCTGGTACGAAGCCAGATTCACCGACTTGCCATTGACCAGCACGCCACGGTGCGACACCAGCTGGCGCGCGGCCGGACGGGTGACGGCAAAGCCCATGCGGTAGCAGACGTTGTCCAGACGGGTTTCCAACAACTGCAGCAGGTTCTCGCCGGTGTTGCCCTTCTTGGTCGAGGCCTTCTTGTAGTAGTTGCGGAATTGACGTTCCAGCAAACCGTAGGTGCGCTTGACCTTCTGCTTTTCGCGCAGCTGGGTAGCGTAGTCGGAGAGCTTGCCTTTGCGAGCCGCGCCGTGTTGGCCGGGCTTCTGCTCAAGCTTGCACTTGGAGTCCAGCGCACGCGCCGGGCTCTTGAGGGAAAGGTCGGCGCCTTCGCGGCGCGCGAGCTTACAGGTAGGACCGATATAACGAGCCATTTCTTATCGCTCCCTTTAGACGCGACGCTTCTTCGGCGGACGGCACCCGTTGTGCGGGATTGGCGTCACGTCGATGATGTTGGTGATCTTGTAGCCCACGTTGTTCAACGAACGCACGGCCGACTCACGGCCCGGACCCGGGCCCTTGATACGTACTTCCAGCGACTTCACGCCGTAATCGAGCGCAGCGCGGCCAGCCTTTTCGGCGGCAACCTGAGCAGCGAACGGGGTCGACTTACGCGAACCACGGAAACCGGCGCCGCCGGACGTAGCCCACGACAGCGCATTGCCCTGGCGATCGGTGATGGTGACGATGGTGTTGTTGAACGAAGCGTGGACGTGAGCGACGCCGTCAGTGATGACGCGCTTGATCTTCTTCTTCGTTTTCTTTTCTGCTGGCTTTGCCATGATCTATCCCTTACTTCCTGATCGCCTTGCGCGGACCCTTACGGGTGCGGGCGTTGGTACGGGTGCGCTGACCACGCAGCGGGAGACCACGGCGATGACGCAGACCGCGATAGCAGCCCAGGTCCATCAGTCGCTTGATCGCGATACCGATTTCGCGGCGCAGGTCGCCTTCGACGACATACTTGCCGACTTCGGCGCGCAGGCGCTCGATTTCGGGTTCGGACAGATCACGAATCTTCGTGGTCGAGGTAACGCCTGCGGATTCGCAGAGCTTCTTCGAACGGGTACGGCCGATGCCGTAGATGCTTTGCAACCCGACCCAGACGTGCTTCTGGGCTGGCAGGTTGACGCCTGCAATACGCGCCATGACGCGATTCTCCAACTGAGTGATGGCCCGACAGCGCCCAGGCGCCATCCGGCAGGATGGATCAAAAGTGAACTTGGAATGATAACAAGGCCTCGGATTGCTTTGAAGCCCGTGGAACCAATAGTTCCATGGACCCGGCGTGGGGAGTGTGCCCTCGCTCCGGCGCCGGACGGTGTTGATCCAGAAAACTGCTCCGAATCGCCTGTGCTACTCCCGCACAGGACCACCCCGTCACACCCGCGCGCGAGACGTCGCGCGAGCCGCCCTTCTGATCGGAAGATCGTGGCCCGGGAACCAGGCCGTCTTCACGTAATGAAGATCTAGTGTACCACTTAACCGCGCGCCAAGCCGCCGCGCGAGCCGCCCTTGAGGTTGGCCTTCTTCAGCAGGCTCTCATACTGATGCGACATCAGATGCGCCTGGATCTGCGCAATGAAGTCCATCACCACCACCACCGCGATCAGCAGCGAAGTGCCACCGAAGTGGAACGAGGTGCCGAGCTGCGTGCGCATGATTTCCGGCAGCAGACAGACGATGACCAGGTACAGCGAACCGGCTGCGGTCAGACGCGTCAGCACGCCGTCCACATAGTCGGCGGTCGCCTTGCCCGGACGGATGCCCGGAATCAGCGCGCCAGACTTCTTCAAGTTGTCGGCGGTTTCCTGCGAGTTGAACACCAGCGCCGTGTAGAAGAACGCGAAACCGATGATCAGCGCAGCGAAGACCAGCATGTGCACCGGCTCACCGGGCCCAAGCGCATTGGCGATCTTCTGCAGCCACGACCCCACCCCGCCCGAAGCCGCCTGACCCGACCACATCGACAGCGTCGCCGGGAATGCCAGGATGCTGGAGGCAAAGATCGGCGGAATCACGCCAGCCATGTTGAGCTTGAGCGGCAGGAACGAAGTCTGGTTCATGTACGCATTGCGACCGCCCTGGCGGCGCGCGTAGTTGACCGTAATACGCCGCTGCCCACGCTCGACGAACACCACAAACAGCGTAAACGCCAGGATGGTGATGACGATCAGCAACAGCGAAATGAAGCTCAGATTGCCTTCGCGGAACGCCTCGACGGTCTGGATCGCCGCCGACGGCAGACCGGCCACGATGCCGGCAAAGATGATCAGCGATACACCGTTGCCGATACCGCGCTCTGTGACCTGCTCGCCAACCCACATCAGGAAAATGGTACCAGCGGTCAGCGCGATGACTGCGGTGAGGACAAAGCCCATACCCGGCGCGTACACCACCGGAGCGCCGCCCGGTGCCGTCTGGTTCTGCAGCGCGAGCGCGATACTGCCGCCCTGCACCACCGCCAAAAGCACAGCGCCAATGCGCGAATACTGGGTGATCTTGCGTCGGCCCGACTCGCCTTCCTTCTGCATCGCCTTGAGGGCGGGAAAGATGTGCGTGGCCAGCTGGATCACGATCGACGCCGAGATGTACGGCATCACGTTCAACGCAAAAATACTGAAACGGTGCAGGGCGCCGCCCGAGAACATGTTGAACATGTCCACGATGCCGCCGCCCTGCGCCTGCATCAACGAAAGCATGGCATCGGGATTGACGCCCGGCACCGGCACATAGCAGCCGATGCGATAGACGATCAATGCCCCGAGGACGAACAGTAGCCGCTGGCGAAGTTCCGTGAACTTGCCGAGCCCGCCACCGAGGTTACCAATGCCAGCCTGCGCCATCTGCCGATTACTCCTCTACGCTGCCGCCGGCAGCTTCGATTGCTGCCTTGGCGCCTGCGGTAGCCGCAACGCCCTTCAGCACGAACTTCTTGCTCAGCTCGCCCTTCAGCACGACCTTCGCCTTCTTGGCACGGCTCGGGACCAGGTTGGCCGCACGCAACGCTGCAAAGTCGACATCACCGGCATCCAGCTTGTCCAGCTGGTAGGACAACACTTCAGCGGTATCACGCGCCATCTTGGAGCGGAAACCGATCTTCGGCAGACGGCGCTGCATCGGGGTCTGGCCGCCTTCGAAGCCAGCCTTGATCTTGCCGCCGCCCTTACGAGCGAACGAACCCTTGTGACCGCGACCAGCGGTCTTGCCGAGGCCCGAACCGATACCACGACCGACGCGGGTGCGTTCGGTACGGGCGCCGTCGGCCGGCTTGAGGTCATTAAGACGCAGAGTCATGGGATTACTCCTCAACCTTGACGAGGTAGTGAACCGTATTGATCAGGCCACGCACCTGCGGGCTGTCCTTCAGTTCACGCACATCGTTGAGCTTATTCAGGCCCAACGCACGTACCGACAGGCGGTGACGCGACTGGGTTCCACGCAGGCCACGCACCAGGCGCACCTTCACGGTCTTGTTGGTGTCCTTAGCCATGGTTGAGCTCCTCCACCTTCTTGCCGCGCTTAGCCGCCACACGTGCCGGCGACTGCACTTCCGACAGACCCTTCAGGGTTGCACGGACCAGGTTGATCGGGTTACGCGAACCAACGGCCTTGGCCAGCACGTTCTTCACGCCAACCGCTTCCAGCACGGCGCGCATGGCACCGCCGGCGATGACGCCCGTACCTTCCGAAGCCGGCTGCATATACACGCGCGCTGCGCCGTGCCCGGACTTGACCGCATGCCACAAGGTACCGTTATTCAGATCGACAGTGGCCAGATTCTTGCGCGCCTGCTCCATCGACTTCTGGATGGCGACCGGCACTTCGCGCGCCTTGCCATAACCGAAACCGACCTTGCCCAGACCATCGCCGACCACGGTCAGCGCGGTGAAGGTGAACTGGCGACCGCCCTTGACCGTCTTGCTGACGCGATTGACCGCGACCAGCTTTTCGATCATGCCATCGTCGACTTTCTCTTCGCGGTTACGGTCGCGATCACGACCCCGCGGTGCACGTTCTTCTGCCATCTTGATTCCTTGATTGATTGAGTATGTACGGCTCGAAGCCGCTTATGGTTGTGGAGTCACGCTGTGTTCCCGGCACCGTTGCAAAAGAACGGGACGGTCCGGCATCTCACTGCCGGCGGTATTGCAGATGTGGTCGATGACCACATCCGCAGCAATGCTTAGAACTGCAGGCCGCCTTCGCGAGCTGCATCGGCCAGCGCCTTGATGCGGCCGTGGTAGCGATAGCCCGAGCGGTCGAATGCGACCTTCTCGATGCCAGCAGCCTTGGCGCGCTCGGCGATCAGCTTGCCGACCTTGACGGCCGCATCGCTGTTCTTGCCGTTCTTCAGGCCGTCCTTGACGTCGGCCTGCAGGGTGTTCGCCGCAGCGATCACCTTGGAGCCGTCGGCAGTGAAGACTTGCGCGTACAGATGCTGACCGGTGCGCAGCACCGACAGACGGGCGACGCCCAGCTCACGGATGTGCGAGCGGGTGGACTTGGCGCGACGCAGACGGGCGATGTTCTTGTTGATGCTCATGATATGTGTCCTACGGAAGCTGAAGGAAAACAGGCTTTTGCATTTAGAAGTCCGGCCATGGATGGCCGGGCTCCTAGCAGAGGGACCTGCCTTACGCCTTCTTGGCTTCTTTGCGAATGATGACTTCACCGGCGTACTTCACACCCTTGCCCTTGTAGGGCTCCGGCGGACGGAAACCGCGGATCTTGGCGGCGACTTCGCCGACGCGCTGCTTGTCAGCGCCCTGAACCAGAATTTCGGTCTGGGTCGGAGTCGACAGCGTGATGCCTTCCGGCGCCACGAACACCAGCGGATGCGAGAAACCGAGCGCCAGGCTCAGATCCTTGCCCTGCATGGCAGCGCGGTAACCGACGCCGACCAGCTCGAGCTTGCGCTCAAAGCCTTCGGAAACACCCTTGACCATATTGGCCAGGATGGCGCGCACGGTGCCGGTAATCGCGATCTGCGATGGATCATTGGCCGACAGCGTTGCAACGTCGCCATCGACGGCGATTTCGACGCCAACCGGCTTCGGCAGGGTCAACGTGCCCTTCGGGCCCTTGACGCTGACCAGCTCAGGCTGGACCTTGAGTTCAACACCCTTCGGAAGGGAGACGGGCTTCTTGGCTACACGGGACATGTTCGATTCCTTCCCTTAGGCCACGAAGCACAGAACTTCACCACCAACGCCGGCTTCGCGAGCCTGCGCATCGGTCATGATGCCCTTCGACGTGGAGATGATGGCGATACCCAGGCCACCGAGGACCTTGGGCAGCTCGGTCTTGCCGCGGTACTGACGCAGACCCGAGCGCGAAAAACGCTTCAAGGTCTCGATGACCGGACGGCCTTCGAAATACTTCAGCACAATTTCGAGCTCCGACTTGTTGTTTTCGGTGGCCGTAACGCGCAGGTCGGTGATGTACCCTTCATCCTTCAGGACTTGGGCGATCGCAACCTTAATCTTGGACGACGGCAATTTCACCGTCTGCTTACCAACCGCGGCCGCATTCTTGATGCGAACCAGCAGGTCGGCGATGGGATCAGTCATGCTCATATGAGTACCTTTGAGTGCACCGATATCCGCTTTCGCGAAAATCTTGTGTTTTCCTGGGGACGGGCCAGGACCCTTGACGCCATGCCGAACCTGTACGGGCAAGACAGAAGCGGAAGTATACGACAAAAGAGCCCGACTTGCGTCGGACTCCCTTGTTGAACAGAACAATCCTGCTCAAACCAGCCGCGAACGGCCGGCAATGCTGTTACCAGCTTGCCTTACGCAGGCCAGGAACGTCGCCGTTCATCGTGGCTTTGCGCAGCATGTTGCGACCCAGACCGAACTTGCGGTAGACACCGCGCGGACGACCGGACAATTCGCAACGGTTGCGGTGGCGACTCGGCGACGAATCGCGCGGCAGCTTCTGCAACTTGGTCGACGCATCGATCTTCTCTTCGTAGGACGCGTCATGACTGGAGAGGATCTTCTTCAGCGCATCACGCTTGCCGGCGAATTTCTTTGCCAGCTTTGCACGCTTGATATCGCGGTGAATCATGGAGGTCTTTGCCATTTCGGATGTCCTCGACGGTCAGTTACGGAACGGGAACTTGAACGCTGCGAGCAGCGCCTTCGCTTCCGCATCCGTCTTGGCGGTGGTGGTGATGGCGATATCCATACCGCGAATCGCGTCGACGGCGTCGAAGTCGATTTCCGGGAAGATGATCTGTTCCTTCACACCCATGTTGAAGTTGCCACGACCGTCGAAGGAGCGACCGGACACACCACGGAAGTCGCGCACGCGCGGCAACGAGATGTTGATCAGGCGATCCAGGAACTCGTACATCTTGGCGCGACGCAAGGTGGTCTTGCAGCCGATCGGCCAACCGTCACGAATCTTGAACGATGCGACCGAGACGCGCGACTTGGTGACCACCGGCTTCTGACCGGAGATCTTGGACATGTCGGCGACCGCATTTTCCAGAATCTTCTTGTTGGTAGCCGCTTCGCCCACGCCCATGTTGAGCGTGACCTTGACCAGCTTCGGCACTTCCATCGGATTGGTGTAGCCGAATTCCTTCATCAGGGCCGGCACCACGTTTTCCTTGTAAAACTTTTCGAGACGCGTATTCATGATCTCATTCCTCAGGCGTCAAGCGCCTCACCGCTGGAGCGGAACACACGCAATTTGCGTCCATCCTCCAGCACCTTGAAGCCAACGCGCTCGCCCTTGCCCGTTGCCGGGTTGACGATATTGACGTTGGAGATATGGATCGACGCTTCACGCTCGACCACGCCGCCGGCAACGCCTGCCTGCGGGTTCGGTTTGGTGTGGCGCTTGATGACGTTGGCGTTGGAGACGATCACGCGATCGCCGTCCACACGCACGACTTCACCCTGCTTACCCTTGTCCTTGCCGGTGTTGATGACGACCTGGTCGCCCTTCTTGATACGGTTAGCCATGTGTATGTCCTCCGCTCACAGCACTTCGGGAGCGAGCGAGACGATCTTCATGAACTTCTCGGAACGCAGCTCGCGCGTCACCGGCCCGAAGATGCGGGTCCCGATCGGCTCCTGCTTGTTGTTCAACAGCACAGCGGCGTTGCCATCGAAGCGGATCAGCGAACCGTCGGGACGGCGCACACCCTTGCGGGTACGCACCACGACGGCGTCGTAGACTTCGCCCTTCTTGACTTTGCCACGCGGAATGGCGTCCTTGACGGTCACCTTGATGATGTCGCCAATGTGTGCGTAACGGCGCTTGGAGCCGCCCAGCACCTTGATGCACATCACTTCCTTGGCACCCGAATTGTCGGCCACATCGAGGTAGCTCTGCATCTGGATCATGATTCAGATCTCCCTTAGCCGGCCGAACGGGTGACGATTTCGACCACCCGCCAGTTCTTGGTCTTGGACATTGGAGCAATCTCGGTCACACGCACGACGTCGCCTTCATTGCAGGCATTGTCGGCATCGTGTGCGTGCAGCTTGGTCGAGCGCTTGATGTACTTGCCGTACAGAGCATGCTTGACCTGGCGCTCCACCAACACGGTGACCGTCTTGTCCATCTTGTTGCTCACGACACGGCCTTCGACCGTGCGCAGCGTTTGCTTTTCGTTGTTGTCGCTCATCGCGGCCGTCCTTACTTGGTGCTGCCGAGCAGATGCTTGACGCGAGCAATCTCGCGGCGCACCCGGCGGGTTTCGTGGGTCTTCGGCAGCTGGCCGGTGACCTGCTGCATGCGGAGCGAGAACTGCTCCTTACGCAGATCGGTCAGGTGGACCTTCAGTTCGTCAGCCGACTTCTCGCGGAGTTGTTTGATATCCATCAGCGCACCGTCCGGGTCACGAAAGTGGTCGTCACCGAGAGCTTGGCAGCTGCAAGGCGGAACGCCTCGCGTGCGGTCTCTTCGGGAATACCCTCGATTTCATAGATCATGCGGCCCGGCTGAATCTGCGCGACCCAGTACTCCACGTTGCCCTTACCGGAGCCCATGCGGACTTCGATCGGCTTCTTGGTGATCGGCTTGTCGGGGAACACACGGATCCACATCTTGCCGCCCTTTTTGACGTGGCGGCTGATCGTGCGACGTGCTGCTTCAATCTGGCGTGCGGTCAACTGACCGTGCGCCGTGGCCTTGAGGCCGTATTCGCCGAAGCTGACGGCGTTTCCGCTCCATGCCAGGCCGTCATTGCGGCCCTTGTGCATCTTGCGATATTTGGTTCGCTTGGGTTGCAACATTGCCGTTACCTCGCTTCACGAGCCGGGCGCGACGGGCGGTCGCCACGGTCACCGCGATCGTTACGATCGTTGCGCGGGCTGTCGTCCTGCTTTTCCTGGCCAACCTGAGAGAAGTCGAAGACTTCGCCCTTATAGATCCAGACCTTGATGCCGATGATGCCGTACGTCGTGGACGCTTCGGCAAAACCGTAATCAATGTCGGCACGTAGCGTGTGCAGCGGCACGCGGCCTTCGCGGTACCACTCCGAACGGGCGATTTCTGCACCGTTGAGGCGGCCAGCCACATTGACCTTGATGCCCAGGGCACCCAGGCGCATCGCGTTACCGACCGAGCGCTTCATTGCGCGGCGGAACATGATGCGACGCTCAAGCTGCTGCGCGATCGATTCGGCGACCAGCTGCGCATCCAGCTCCGGCTTGCGCACTTCGGTGACGTTGATGTGCGCCGGAACGCCCATCAGCTCGCTCACTTCCTTACGCAGCTTTTCGATGTCCTCGCCACGCTTGCCGATCACCACGCCCGGCCGGGCAGTGTGGATCGTGACGCGGGCGGTTTTGGCAGGGCGCTCGATCAAGATCTTGCTGACACCTGCCTGCGCCAGCTTCTTGCGCAGCATTTCACGCACTTTCAGGTCGGCTGCCAGATAGGCAGCAAAATCGCCCTTGTTTGCGTACCACTTGGAGTTCCAGTCTTTGGAGATACCAAGACGGATTCCAGTCGGATGAACTTTATGACCCATGGTCTTTTCCTTTCCGCTTACTTGGCGGCGCCGACAATCACAGTGATGTGACTGGTGCGCTTGAGGATGCGGGTACCGCGGCCTTTCGCCCGCGCCATGAAACGCTTCAGGGACGGACCTTCATCAACCATGATGGTCTTGACCTTCAGCTCGTCGACATCCGCGCCCTGATTGTTCTCGGCATTGGCAATAGCCGACTCCACAACCTTTTTGATCAGGTGTGCAGCCTTCTTATCCGAGAACTTCAGCAGATTGACCGCACGTTCGGCGGACAAACCACGCACCTGGTCAGCGACCAGGCGGGCCTTCTGCGGGGAGATGCGCGCGGTGCGCAGGATTGCTTTCGCTTCCATCGTCATCTCTCCTTACCTGCTCGACTTCTTGTCGCCACCGTGACCCTTGAAGGTCCGGGTGACGGCAAATTCGCCGAGCTTGTGGCCGACCATATTCTCGTTGACGAGCACCGGAATGTGGTTCTTGCCGTTATGCACGGCGATGGTGATGCCTACCATTTCGGGCAGGATCATCGAACGGCGCGACCAGGTCTTGATCGGCTTCTTGCTACCCGCAGCGGACTCCACCTTCTTTGCAAGGTGGTGATCGACGAACGGGCCCTTCTTGAGTGAACGTGCCATGGTCGATTAGCCCCTACGATCGCGGACGATGAATTGCTGGGTGCGCTTGTTCTTGCGCGTCTTGTAACCCTTGGTCGGAACACCCCACGGGGTGACCGGATGCGGATTACCCTGACCAGCCTTCGCTTCACCACCACCGTGCGGGTGATCGACCGGGTTCATGGCCGCACCGCGGACGGTCGGGCGAACACCGCGCCAACGCTTAGCGCCGGCCTTGCCCAACTTCTCGAGGTTGTGCTCGTCGTTTCCGACTTCGCCGATGGTGGCGCGGCACTCGACCGGCACCTTGCGCATTTCGCCCGAGCGCAGACGCAGCGTGGCATAGATGCCTTCGCGAGCGACCAGCTGGACGGCTGCACCGGCAGCACGTGCGATCTGAGCGCCCTTACCCGGCTTCAGTTCGATACCGTGAACCGTCGTACCGACCGGGATGTTGCGCAGCGGCAGCGTGTTGCCGGTCTTGATCGGTGCATTGGCACCGGCAATGACCTGGTCGCCAGCCTTCAGGCCCTTGGGGGCGATGATGTAGCGACGCTCGCCGTCGACATAGCACAGCAGAGCGATATGGGCGGTACGGTTCGGATCGTATTCGATCCGCTCCACACGCGCCGGAATGCCTTCCTTGTTGCGCTTGAAGTCGATGATCCGGTAGTGCTGCTTGTGGCCACCACCGACGTGACGCACGGTGATGCGGCCATGGTGGTTACGACCACCGGACTTGCTCTGCGAATCGAGCAGCGCCGCGTGCGGTGCGCCCTTGTGCAGATCGGGAGTAACCACGCGCACGGCGGAACGACGGCCGGGAGAGGTGGGTTTGAACTTCATCAATGGCATGGGATGGACCTCAGGCCTTGGCCGTTACGTCGATGGACTGACCATCAACCAAGCGGACGTACGCCTTGCGCCAATTGCCACGGCTGCCAGCACGGTTACGGAAGGACTTGCTCTTGCCCTTGACGTTGACCACGTTGACTGCCTTGACCTTGACGTCGAACAGCTGCTCAACCGCGGCCTTTACATCGGCCTTGGTGGCTTCGTTCGAAACTTCGAAGACATACTGGTTGGAAATTTCCTGCAGGCGCGCGGTCTTTTCGGAGACTCGCGGAGCACGCAGCACGCTGAAGATTTTTTCGTTGCTGCTCATGCCAGCCACTCCTCGACCTTCTTGACCGCATCGGCGGTGATCACGACCGTATCGGCCCCGACCAGAGCGACCGGATCCAGACCCTGCACATCACGCACCTGCACATACGGCAGATTGCGGGCGGACAGATACAGGTACTCGGAAGCTTCTTCGGTGACGATCAGCGGGCGCTTGCCCACATCCAGTCCCTTGAGCTTTTCGATCAGGTCCTTGGTCTTGGTCGCTTCGAGGTCGAACGCGTCGACGATCATCAGACGACCCTGACGGTTCAACTCGGAGAAGATCGCGCAGATGGCCGCACGGTACATCTTGCGGTTGACCTTCTGCTCGAAGCTGCGCGGCTTGGCCGCGAAGGTCACGCCGCCGCCGACGAAGATCGGAGCCGTCAGCGCGCCATGACGCGCACCGCCGCCCTTCTGTTTCTTCGACTTCTTGGTCGTGCCCGCAACTTCCGAACGCGTCTTCTGTGCCTTGGTACCGGCGCGACCGGCGTTGCGATAAGCGACGACGACCTGGTGAACCAGATCTTCGCTGAATTCGCGACCGAACACGGCATCGGAGACCGAGACCTTGTTATTGCTACCCGTGATAACGAGTTCCATCGTCATCTCTCCTTATGCCTTGCTCGCCGGACGGACGATCACGTCGCCACC
Organism: Xanthomonas bromi; assembly: GCF_900092025.1. GTDB lineage: Bacteria > Pseudomonadota > Gammaproteobacteria > Xanthomonadales > Xanthomonadaceae > Xanthomonas > Xanthomonas bromi. The sequence continues at coordinate 1,816 of NZ_FLTX01000005.1, read as the reverse complement.
AGCTGCGCCAGGCACGGCGCCGCGGATAGCAATCAGACCACGCTCGACGTCGACCTTGACCACTTCCAGGTTCTGCGTGCTTTGCTGCACGGCGCCCATGTGGCCCGACATCTTCTTGCCCGGGAAAACGCGACCCGGGGTCTGGCGCTGACCCAACGAACCCGGCGCGCGATGCGACAGCGAGTTACCGTGAGTTGCATCGCCCATACGGAAGTTGTAGCGCTTGATGGTGCCCTGGAAACCCTTACCCTTGGTGACGCCCTGGACGTCGACCTTCTGGCCGACCTCGAAGATGTCCGCCTTGATTTCGCCGCCGACGGCGAAATCGCCGAGCTGCGCATCTTCAACGCGGAATTCCCACAAGCCACGACCCGCTTCGACCTTCGCCTTGGCGAAGTGACCGGCGGCCGGCTTGTTGACCAGTGCGGCGCGACGCGCGCCAACGGTAATCTGCACTGCGCTGTAGCCGTCGGTTTCAACGGTCTTGATCTGCGCGATGCGGTTCGGAGTTGCTTCGATCAGCGTAACCGGCACCGAGCGGCCGTCTTCAGTGAAGACGCGACTCATGCCAGCCTTGCGGCCCACGAAGCCCAACGAATATTTCTTCGTCATGGTCGTAGTCCTCAGGTCAACTTGATCTGTACGTCGACGCCAGCCGCGAGCTCGAGCTTCATCAGCGCGTCCACGGTCTTGTCGTTCGGGTCGACGATATCGAGCACACGCTTGTGCGTGCGGGTTTCGTATTGGTCACGCGCATCCTTGTCGGCATGCGGGGATACGAGGATGGTGTAACGTTCGATCTTGGTCGGCAACGGGATCGGGCCACGCACTTGCGCGCCGGTCCGCTTAGCCGTTTCGACGATCTCGCTGGCCGAACGGTCGATCAAACGATGATCGAACGCCTTCAACCGAATCCGGATCTTTTGTTCCGACATGACGGAAGCTTCCTTCGTTAAAAGAGCGACGGGCAAGGCCTCTGGGATACCTGCCCCGATATTCCTGACGTTGATGAAATCGCTGCAATCCTGTCAGCGAGGGCATTTCCTCCGCCCAAAAACTGAGGCAGCCCGGTAAACCGGCCTGCCCAGACGGAAAAGTATAATGCGCGACAAGAACACGGTCAACAACGTGTGAGTTGTTGAGTGCCCCATGCAGCGCGACCTTCCCGGTCTGGCGAACACGAGCGGCGTCCTGCCGTTCTTTTCGCTGTAACTCAGCGCCCTACCCAGGGACACCGAGCCGCGCATTATAGCGAGCGTGATTTCGACGTGCAAGCGCTCTAGCTAGAGAATGTTGTGGTCGCTCTCATACCCGTTTCCATTGGAAAACGAAAAAGGCCGGCTTGCGCCGGCCTTTCCGCTACGTCGACGACCGAGGCGTCGAACGCAGATGTCTTACTTGATAATCTTGGCGACCACGCCGGCGCCGACGGTACGACCGCCTTCACGGATGGCGAAGCGCAGACCTTCGTCCATCGCGACCGGATTGATCAGGGTCACGACCATTTTCACGTTGTCGCCCGGCATCACCATTTCCACGCCCGCAGGCAAGCTCACCGCACCCGTAATATCCGTCGTGCGGAAGTAGAACTGCGGACGGTAGCCTGGGAAGAACGGACTATGACGACCACCTTCCTCTTTCGACAGCACGTACACCTCGGCCTCGAATTCGGTGTGCGGCTTGATCGAACCCGGCTTGCACAGCACCTGGCCGCGCTCCACGTCGTCACGCTTGGTGCCGCGCAGCAGTAGACCGGCGTTGTCGCCTGCCTGACCCTGGTCCAGCAGCTTGCGGAACATTTCCACGCCAGTGACCG
>NZ_FLTX01000002.1 GCF_900092025.1 Xanthomonas bromi | reverse complement strand
ATTCGGGATTCGGGATTCGGGATTCGGGATTCGGGATTCGGGATTCGGGAGGCGGGATTCGGGAGGCGGGATTCGGGAGGCGGGAGGCGCCTAAGTTTCACTGCCATGAAAATCCAATCGCGCAGGACCGACGTGACTACACCGGCACCCTGCCTTCTCCCGCCTGCGGGAGAAGGTGCCCGAAGGGCGGATGAGGGCAGCCGGCAGCATCCGTAGTTCCGGGAGGCACCACCATCAACCCGACCTCAAACAGGGCGCGACCGCCCAGCTGCTGCGCACCCGGCGATCAGCTCCTGACGCCATCCCCGCACAGCGCTCCAACGCGCCGTTGCCCGGCGCAGCATCCCGCTGCAAACGCTTCACCCCCGCGCGTCAGCCAACGAAATGCTGATACCCACGCTGCAGCGGATGCCAAGGCTCGCCCTGGGCATCGTGCACTACCACGCCCGGTGCAGCCACGATCTGGCCGATGCGCGTTGCGGCCACCTGTGCGAATTCCATTGCCTGCACCACCGCATCGCGATGCTGCGGCGCGGCGGTGAAACACAACTCGTAGTCGTCGCCACCACCGAGTTGCCAGCCAAGGCGCTGCAACGCGCTGATCCCGGCACTGCGTGGCATCGCCGGCAAGGCCGCAAGCGCCAGCTGCGCGCCCACGCCGCTGCGTTCGCACAGGTGTCCCAGATCGGCCAGCAGCCCGTCGGAGATATCCACGCACGCGTGCGCAAGCCCGCGCAAACGCAGCCCCGCCTGCACGCGTGGCTGCGGACGCAGCAGGCGGCTGCGCCATTGTTCGTGCAACGGGTCGGCAGCCGCGCAGGTCACATCCAGCTGACCGGCCTGCCACAGCGCCAACGCGGCGGCGGCCTCACCCGGCGCACCGGTCACCCACACGTCATCGCCCACGCGCGCACCATCGCGCCGCAACGCTGCGCCCGGCGGCAGGCTGCCGATCGCAGTCACCGCGCACGAAAGCGGCCCGCGCGTGGTGTCGCCACCGACCAGTACAATGGCGTGCGCATCGGCCAGCGCGAAGAAGCCGTCGGCGAATCCGTCCACCCACGCCAAATCGTCGTGCGGCAACGACAACGACAAGGTGCACCAACGCGGCTGCGCGCCCATCGCCGCCAGATCGGAGAGATTGACCGCCAGTGTCTTCCAGCCCAGATCGTCGGCGCGCGTTTCGTGCGGAAAATGCACCCCGGCATTAAGCGTATCGGCGGTGATCGCCAACTGCTCGCCGGGCGGCGGCTGCAACAGCGCCGCGTCATCGCCGATGCCCAATGGCACATCGGCACGCGCGGCGACGCGCGCGCGCAGGCGGGCGATTAGATCGAATTCGGGCATTTGAAGGGCCGGGATTGTGGATTGGGCATTCGGGATTGGTAACAGCAGGCTGTGTGAGGTGCGTCACCACAGCTGGCCAGCTGTCCTATCGAAGGATGCGACAGCGCAGACATGACACATCAACTCAAGGCTGAGTCACTCAAGCGAAGGCGCTCGCGCCCTGCACCGGCGCTCGCCGCCAATCCCGAATCACGAATGCCGCATCTCGGCGCTTCAGGCGCCTGACTCCACCTTGCGCCACTCCACCGCAGCGCGATCCAGCACACCGTTGACGTAGGTGTGGCCGTGCTCGGAACCGAAGCGCTTGGCGGTTTCGATCGCTTCGTTGATCACCACGCGGTACGGCACGTCCTGCCGGTGCAGCAATTCGTAGGCAGCCAACCGGAGCACGGCGCGTTCGATCGCATCGACCTCTTCCACGCCGCGATCCAGGTACGGCGTCAACGCGGTATCCAGCTCGGCGCGATGGGTGAGCACACCTTCCACCAGGCTTTCGAAGTACGCCAGGTCGGCCACTTCATGCGCCTGCTCGTGGGCGAACTGGCCGATCACCTGCTTGGCGAAGCCACCGGAGATCTGCCACGCATACACCGCCTGCAAAGCACGCCGGCGAGCGCGCGAACGCAGCACCGGGTCGATACCGTCGCGACGGCCGTGACGCGCGTGTCCACCGGGCTTGCTCATGGCAACAACTCCATCAAATTCACCAGTTCCAGCGCGGCGAGCGCGCATTCCTCGCCCTTGTTGCCGTGGCTGCCGCCGGCACGGGCTTCGGCGTCTTCCGCGCGTTCGACCGCCAGCACGCCGTTGAGCACCGGCACACCGGTCTGCAGCTGAACGCTCATCAAGCCCTCGGCGCACAGATCGGCCACGTGCTCGTAATGGCGGGTATCGCCACGGATCACGCAGCCCAGCGCGACGATCGCGCCATACTGGCCGGACTGCGCCACGCGGTTGGCGGCGATCGGAATTTCCCAGGCGCCGGGCACGCGGATCACGTCGATGGCGTCTTCACCAATGCCGTTGCCGGCCAGGCTCTGGCGCGCACCGGCAACCAGCACGTCGGTGATACGGGCATTCCAGCGGCTGGCGATGATCGCAAAGCGCGCGGTGGTGGGGCGAAGATCGCCTTCGTAGTGGGTCATGCGGGTCGGCAACTCGAGGGGGCGGCAAGTTTAACAGCTGCCGGGGCCAGGCCCGGCCGATGCGTACAGGCCGGGTCCACCGAAGCAGACCCGGCCATGCGCTGCAAGACCATCTGGAATGGCAACTCGCCGAGTGCGCGGCCAGCTGGCGCAGCCCACGGCTGGAGGCGGCAGCCCACATTTGGCCAGCACACACCGCGGTGGCCGGCGGCTGCACGCTTTCAACCAGGCGTCAGCGCCGGCAATAAACGCGACCATCGGAAAGCATCAGCTGACTGCGGTAATGGCTCGTAGCCATCTCAGGGCACGGCAGACGGCGGCACCGAACGCACGCCCTCACCGGCGTGGCATTCCAGATATTCCACCACCTCCAGCCCGAACCCGGCCAACCCCACCTGGCGCCGCGGCGTGCCCAGCACGCGCAGCTTGCCCAGGCCGAGTTCGGCCAGGATCTGCGCGCCAGCGCCGTTACGCCGCCACTGACTCACGTCCTTGGCGTTGGCGGCGGCTTCAGGCTGCTGGCGCAGACGGGCCAGCAGCGATTCGCTGTCGCGCGGTGCCGACAGCACCACCATCACGCCCTGCCCTTCGGCGGCGATCGCGCGCAAGGCATCGGTGGCCGCCACGCCGAAGTCATCGCGCTGCCAGTGCAGCAGATCGGCCAACGGGTTTTCCACCTGCACACGCACCAGTGTGGGTGTGTGCGGATCGGCGCTGCCACGCACCAGTGCAAAATGCAGGTCGTGCGCGATGCGGTCACGGTAGGTCACCAACTTGAACGGGCCGAATTCGGTGGTGATGTCGCGCGCGTCCACACGCTCGACGGTGTGCTCGTTGGCCAGCCGATACGCGATCAGATCGGCGATCGAGCCCATCTTCAGCCCGTGCTCGCGCGCGAACACTTCCAGTTGCGGGCGACGCGCCATGCTGCCGTCCGGGTTGAGTACTTCCACCAGCACGCCAGCTGGCTCCAGCCCGGCCAGCATCGGTAGATCGCTGGCCGCTTCGGTGTGACCAGCGCGGGTCAGCACGCCGCCCGGCTGCGAAATCAACGGGAAGATGTGGCCCGGCTGACTCAGATCCTGCGGCTTGGCATCCGGACGTACGGCAGTGCGCACGGTGTGTGCGCGGTCGTAAGCAGAAATGCCGGTGGTCACGCCTTCCGCCGCCTCGATGCTGACGGTGAAGTTGGTCTGGAATTGCGCGGTGTTGTTGCGCACCATCGGCGCCAGCCCCAACTGCGCGCAGCGCTCGCGGGTCAGCGACAGGCACACCAGCCCGCGCGCATGGGTGACCATGAAGTTGATGTCCGACGGCTTCACCAACTCGGCGGCCATGATCAGATCGCCTTCGTTCTCGCGGTCTTCGTCATCGACGATCACCACCATGCGACCGGCGCGCAGTTCTTCGATCAGCTCGGGAACCGGTGCGAACTTCATGCCGCACCTCGCGTGCCGAGCAAGCGTTCGACATAACGCGCCACCAGGTCGATTTCCAGATTCACCGCCGCACCGACCGCGGTCTGCGCAAACGCGGTGTTGGCCACCGTATGCGGAATCAACGCGACCTCGAAGCCGTCTTCGTCGACTGCATTGACGGTGAGGCTGACGCCGTCCACGCAGATCGAACCCTTCTTGGCGACGTAACGCAGCACCGCCTGCGGCGCGGCAAACCGCCAGCGCTGGGCACGTGCATCGTCATGTATCGCGTGCACCCGGCCCAGGCCATCGACATGCCCGCTGACCAGATGGCCGCCGAGGCGATCGGTGGGGCGCATCGCACGTTCAAGGTTGAGCAGTGCGCCCTCTGGCAGCGCGCCCAGCGTGGTCAGCGACAGCGTTTCGGTCGAGGCATCGGCCTGAAAACTGGCCGCGTCGAACGCGATCACGGTCAGGCACACGCCATTGACCGCGATGCTCTCGCCCAATTGGACCGACTCGAACGGCAGATTGCCGGTGGCGAAGGTGAAACGCACATCGCCGCCCTGCGGCTGACGCGCTGCCAGCTGGCCGACGCCTTCGATGATTCCGGTAAACATCAGCGTCCCCCCGCCTGCAGCAGTGAGGCGGTGGCGATGGAGCGCCGGAAGGCTGCGGCGCAGCGCGGCAGGTAGTGCATGGACATAGTCGTTTCTCGCAGAAGTTGAGCGAAAAACGCCGCAAGGCAAAGCAAACAGGCGCGCGCACAGCCGCAAGGCTGCGCGGTGGCCGTCTTCTTTCATCCGGACTATACCGTCGGCTCCGGCATCGGACCGGATCTGCTGACCTTCGCGCGATGCCCGGCACATGGAGGGCCGACCATCGCGACGAAGCGCTCGCGGGCTCGCATGCGTGCGCATGCCTACCGCCGGTGGGGAATCACACCCCGCCCTGAAGACGTTCGTGAGTGCCGGTGAACCGGCCGACGCAGTTTAACAGCGCGCCTCGGTGCGATGGATGAGCGTCAGCTAAGACTGGCAGGACGCTGTGTCGTGTCGGGAAATTTCCCATAGGCAGCCCTGTGAAGGATCTGTTAAATTGCGCACCGCGACGGGAGACGTCGTTTTTTTCCACCTTGCAATTGGGTGGAGACACGGACATCAATTCGGAGACAACCATCCAATGCGTCACACACTGATTCTGGCCGCCCTGCTGGCTGCCGCACCGTTTGCCGCCTCTGCTGAAGGCCTGAGCTACAGCTACGTTGAAGGCGGCTGGAACCGCACCGACTTCAATGTCAATGATGACAATGAGGGCATCAACGGCGGCTATCTGCGCGGTTCCTGGCAGATCGCCCAACCGGTCTACGTCTTCGCCGGCTACCAGCGCGCCATGCAGGACGACAACCTCGGCGCCGGCTTCACGGTCGACAGCACCCTGATCCAGGCCAACGCCGGCATCGGCTACCGCCAGGAAATGACCGAGCGCGTCGAGTTCATCGCCGACCTCAGCGTCCTGCGTACCAAGGTCGATGCGGACCTGCGCCAGCGTGGCCGTTCGCTGGGCAGCAGCTCCGACTCCACCAACCTGGGCTGGGCTAACCTGGGCCTGCGTGGCAAGCCCTCGCCGCGTACCGAGGCATGGGTCAAGGCCGGCTACATCGATGGCAACGACGTGGACAAGGGCGAATTCGTTGGCACTCTGGGTGGCCAGGTGAACTTCACCCAGACCTGGGGCCTGGTTGGCGAAGCGCAATTCATCGACGACGCAAATCAGTACCGCGTCGGCGTGCGCGCCAGCTTCTGATCGGCCTCGCGCATGGATAAGAAAGGCCCCGCATGCGGGGCCTTTCTTTGTCTCTCACCCCGCCACGAGTGGCGCGTAACGTAACCGCAGATCCTGCCCGAGCTGACGCACATCGCGTAGTTTCAATTCATAACGCTGCGCCATTTTTTCGATGCGAAGACCGGCAAGCAGTGGCCTTGCGGTATCGCCCAGCACCACCGGCGCCAGATAGACCAGCAGTTCGTCCACCAGGCCGGCTTGCAGCAGCGCGCCGCTCAGCGTTGCACCCGCCTCTGCATGCACTTCGTTGATGCCGCGCTCGGCCAATTGCGCCAGCACCGACCCTAGATCGAAGCGCCCTTCGTGCAGCGGCATCCCGATGAACTCGGCATTCTGCAGCGATGGAACCGACACCGCGCTGCCATGCAGATAGAGCGTCGGCGCGTCGCCCTGGCGAATGTTCTTGCACTCCAACGTGCGCAAGCGCGCGTCCAGCACGACCCGCAGCGGCGGCACGAAGGGCGTGTCATCACCCAACCGCACCGTCATCGACGGATCGTCGGCCAGCACCGTACCGGCGCCGGTCAGGATCGCGCCGGCACGCGCACGCCAGCGCTGCACGTCTGCACGCGCAACGGCACCGGTGATCCATTTCGATTCGCCACTGGCCAGCGCTGTACGCCCATCCAGGCTGGCGCCCAGCTTGACCCGCACCCACGGACGGTCACGCTCCACCCGCGATAGAAATCCCTGATTGAGTTCGCGCGCCTGCGCTTCCATCACACTGCTAAGAACTTCGATACCGGCTTCGTGCAGCAGTGCGAAACCACCGCCGTTGACCTGCGGAAACGGGTCGGCCATCGCGGCCACTACCCGGCGCACGCCGGCCTCGATCAACGCCAATGCGCAAGGAGGTGTGCGGCCGTAGTGCGCGCATGGCTCCAGGGTGACGTACGCCGTGGCACCGTGTGCCAGCTCACCGGCAGCGCGCAGCGCGAACACCTCGGCATGCGGGCCACCGGCCTGTCGATGGAAGCCTTCGCCCACGCACACGCCATCGCGCACGATCACGCAACCCACCATCGGATTTGGCCGCGTGGTGTAGGCACCGCGCTCTGCCAGGCGCAGCGCCTGCGCCATCCAGCGGTGGTCGTCGGCCGTCACACTCATTGCGTTGCTCCTTGGGGCGCGATGGCCATCACCACGATCTGCATCGGGCCAAGCAACAGCTCGGCATGTGCGTGCCAGCCAAGTCGCTGATAGAACGGCACCAGCCCCGGTTGGCAATACAGATACAGCAGCGGCACCTTCAGTTGCGCGGCGGCACGCACGCAGTGCGCCACCAGTGCTTCGCCGATCCCCTGCCCGCGCGCCTGCGGCTGCACATACAGCGATGCCAGCCAGGGCGACCATTGCCGGATGCGGCCATCGTCGTTCTCCAGCAGGCTGACCGAACCGAGCCAGTGCGACCGATCGAGCGCGACCCAAGTGGTGGGAATCACGCCATCGCGGGCATGGCTGCGCAGCTCGCTCAGCGCTTCATCGATAGTCCAGTCCGGCAACAGGCTGCCGAACGCCTGCAGATGTGCCTGCGCGATGGCAGGCAGATGCTCTGGCGTGTCCGCCACGCAGGCGATGCGCATGCGCTCAGCGCTTGCCGGGTTTGCCGGCACGTTCCAGCGCCGCTTCCAGCAGCGGCAGCTGTTCGCTGCCAACCGGCAGTTCGCGTTCGAGCTTCTCGATTTCCTCGCGGAAATCGGCCACGTCCTGAAAACTGCGATACACCGAAGCGAAGCGCACATAGCCCACATGATCGAGCTTGCGCAGCTCCACCATCACGTATTCGCCCACCCGCAGCGAGCCCACTTCGCGCTCGCCGGACATGCGCAACTGGTGCACCACCGCCCGCACCGCCGCTTCGATCTGCTCTTCGGAGACCGGGCGTTTCTGCAGCGCGCGGTCGAAGCTGGTGCGCAGCTTGCGCGCGTCGAACGCCTCGCGCCCGCCATCGCTCTTGACGACGGCAGGCAGTTTCAGTTCGATCGTTTCCAGGGTGCTGAAACGCTCGCCGCATGCCTCGCACTCGCGGCGCCGACGGATCGTCGTGCCGTCTTCGGACACCCGCGAATCGATCACGCGGGTGTCGTTGTGCTGGCAGAAAGGGCAGTGCATCAGACGTCCGGGATTTGGGATTGGGGATTCGGGATTGGCAACAGCACAAGCAAAGGCGCGCCGTTGGCGCATCCCAAATCCCGAATCACCAATCCCGGCATCTCAGCCATACACCGGATATTTCTTGCACTGCGCGGTCACTGCGTCGCGGACCTTCGACAGCACCGCTTCGTCGCTCGGGGCGTCCAGCACGTCGGCGATCCAGTTGGCCAGGTCGATGCTGTCCTGTTCCTTGTAACCGCGCGTGGTGATGGCCGGGGTACCCAGGCGCAAGCCCGAAGTCACGAACGGCGAGCGCGGGTCGTTGGGCACGGCGTTCTTGTTGACGGTGATGTGCGCCTTGCCCAGCGCGGCTTCGGCATCTTTGCCGGAGACATCACGGCCGATCATGTCGACCAGCATCAGGTGATTTTCGGTGCCACCGGAGACGATCTTGTAGCCGCGCGCGATCAGGGTATTGGCCATTGCCTGGGCGTTCTTGACCACCTGTTGCTGGTAGGTCTTGAACGCCGGCTCCAGCGCTTCCTTGAACGCGACCGCCTTGGCCGCGATGACGTGCATCAGCGGACCGCCCTGGATGCCCGGGAACACGATCGACTGCAGCTTCTTCTGCAACTCTTCGCTGGCGCCCTTGGCAACGATGATGCCGCCGCGCGGGCCGCGCAGGGTCTTATGGGTGGTCGAGGTGACCACGTGCGCATGCTCCATCGGGCTCGGATAGACGCCGGCGGCCACAAGGCCTGCGATGTGGGCCATGTCCACGAACAGATACGCACCGACGCTGTCGGCGATGGCGCGAAAGCGGGCCCAATCGATCTTCTGCGAATACGCGGAGAAGCCAGCGATGACCATCTTCGGCTTGTGCTCGGTCGCCAGGCGCTGGACCTCGTCGTAATCGATCAGGCCCTGCTCGTTGACGCCGTACTGCACCGCGTTGAACAACTTGCCGGACACGTTGACCTTGGCACCGTGGGTCAGGTGACCGCCGTGCGCCAGGCTCATGCCCAGGATGGTGTCGCCGGGCTGCAGTAGCGCCAGATACACCGCCTGATTGGCCTGGGAACCGCTGTGCGGCTGCACGTTCGCGTAGTCGGCGCCGAAGACCTGCTTGATGCGGTCGATTGCCAGCTGTTCAGCAATGTCCACGTACTCGCAGCCACCGTAGTAGCGCTTGCCCGGGTAGCCTTCGGCATACTTGTTGGTCAGCTGGCTGCCCTGCGCTTCCATCACCAGCGGGCTGCAGTAGTTCTCGCTGGCGATCAGCTCGACGTGATCCTCCTGGCGGACGGCTTCAGCAGCGATGGCCTTGGCCAGTTCGGGGTCGTAGGTTTCCAGTCGGACATCGCGCGAGAACATCAGGTCTCCAGAGGAATGGACAGATGGCAGGCGCGTAGTTTAAAGCGTGTTGCGCCCTTTGAGGTGAGATGCCCTACACGAGGGCCAGCTCAGAAAGCCGTTGAACGCCAGCAGGTCCGAAGACAGCTGCCTGCAAGCAAACGCAGGCGCAGGCAAGTGCCTGCGCGGTGGCACTTTAGAGCGCGAACGATCCGCCGAATGTGATCATCAGCGTGCGGTCCTGCAGGAGTTGCCAGGTCGCTGCCGAGGCCGTGGTGTCCAGCGCCGTGGTCGCCGAGAACATCAGCGCCTTGCGATTGCCTACGTTGAACAGGTTGACCTTCAGGTAAGGCTTTTTCAGGTTGCCGATGTCATGGAAGTTGTAGCCGCTGTTGAGGTTGACGGTGGCAAATCCACCAGCGTCCGAGCCACCTGAATGGAGGAAGGTGCCCCAGATCCTGCTCTGCGCATTAACGCTCAGGCTGGCCCACAGCGCCTGGCCTGTGTAGTTGACCGAGGCATATCCCGCATTCCTCGGTGCGTTGAGCAGGGTCTTGCCGTCGGTGGCATAGGTCATGGCGCCAAGAGCGACATCGTTCTTCATCTCGCTCTTGTTGTACGCATAGGAGGCATAAACAGACCACAGGTCGTCGAACTGATAGCTCAACTCGGTATTGACGCCGCGCATCTGCACGCTGCCCAGCTGGTAGTAGACCGGAGCGCGGGTCATCGGATCGGCGCCACTGAACTGCTTGTGCTCGAAGTTGGTCGCATACAGATCCAGCACCGTGCTCAGACTATCGCCGTAGTAGCGCCAGCCCAGGTCGGCGGTCAGCGACTGCTCGGGTTCGGCATCGCTGATCGATGTCTGCGAACCGATCGCACTGGCGTAGGCGGCGTTCCAGAAATCGTACAGCGCGGAGGTGTTGATCGGCGCGCGGTAGGCCTTTCCCACTCCGAGGAATAACTGATTCTGCTCGTCGAGCTGGACCTTGATGCCCCCCGTCGGCGTGAACTTCTTGTACGTATTAGCACCGGAGGCGTACAGCGAGCTGTTTCCCGGCGTGGTCGGATCGATACCCAGTTCCGCACCGGGCCAGGTCGAATACCAGCCCTTGCGCTGCACCCAGGTATAGGCGCCACCAACGGTCAGCGTCCACTGGTCGTTGGGCGTCCAGGTGTTGGTGGCGAAGGCGCGATAGGTCGGCGTGGTCGAATAGAAGCGATAGGCGACCTGCGGACTACCGTTGGCGTTTTTGTAGTAATACCGGCTGTCATGGCCCCAGACATCGGCAGGCTGGCCCTGTGGGTCGGCCGGGAGGAAGACATTCGAACCTTGCTCACGCGGGCGCTCGACCAGCATGCCGTACTCCAGGCTGTCGCTCATGCCAACGTCCTGCTTGAACTTGACATGGATGCCTGGACGGAAGGTATCGAAGGTGTAGAACACATATGTACTGGCGTACCCGTAGCCGCCCCCGCCGTAGCCGTAGACGAAGTACGGCACCACAGATAGACGCAGGCTGTCGCTCAGTGTGAACTCACCGTCGAGGCTGGCGATCCAGCTGCGGAACGGGTTGGTCCGCGTGCCGACCCAGTCACTGGCGTCGGCCGACTTGTAAGACTGGACATAGCCGAAGTCGTAGCCATTGGCGGCGATCTGCTCCTTGGTGAGGTTGCGGTAGTCGTTCCTGACATGGCGGGTGTATTGCAGCGCGCCGGTGATCGCGTCGCCGCCGTCCAGCGTCCACACCGACTTGGCGTCGATCTTGTTCACCGTGGACTGTCCATCGCCGCGCCAATGGTCGGTCTGGTTGTTCGAATAGGAGAGCCACGAACGGACCGGTCCACGGTCACCGGTGTTGTAGCGCAGGAACGTGCGCTTGTAGTTGTTGCTGCCCAAGCTCTGGCTCAAGTCCAAGCCGGCATCGGCGGTTGGATCGACGGTCACCCAGGCGATGTTGCCGCCGGCTGCGCCTATCACCGGTGAGGTGACGCCCGGATAACCCTGTTCGACGGTGATGTCGCCCATATTCTCGGTGTCGCCGTACTCGGTGGCGTACATCGTGTAATCACCCGAGTCGTTGAGTGGCACACCGTTGAGCGTCACGCCGACCTCGTCGGCGGGGAAGCCGCGCACGGTGAAGTTGCCGTCACTCAGGCCGGTCGCGTCGTTGGTGGCCGAGATCGCGCCGGGGATGCTGGACAGCATCTGGGTGAAGTTGGCGCCGGGCACGCCCCTGATGATGGCCTGGCGACTGATGGTGGACACGGCCTTGGGCGCGGACTGCACCTCCATGTTGCCGCTGCCCAGCGACACCGAGCTACCGGTCACCTTGACCGCGTCGAGCTGGAGCGCGCGCTGAGTCGCGTTGGAGTTGGTGGTGTTGGAGGTCGTGGTGATGCTGCCGCGCGGAACGGCGTCGGTGCCGGCGGCGTCCTGGGCGAAGGCGTCACCGGTGGCCGCGTACAACACGGCCATCACTGCAACGGAAAGAAGCGCTTTATTCATGAGGAGATTGCCAGTGTGGGGGGAGACATCTGGTCACGCCATCGCCGCGTCGGCGCGCGTCGTCGCCGACCAACGTCCGGGCCGCGTCCCTGGCACGACCGCTTGCAATTCCTGTCCAGTGACGTGGGCGTCGCCACCTCAATGGCGGACTGCGCAAAAAGCAAGGACGGTCAGATGGCGAGAGTCGGCGAATCAGGGAGGTCCAACGCTGGTGGCCGGGTCTTGACGACACCGATCACGGCACCTAAGTCTCGCCTCCGGCACACCAAGTGGCCGGCGGCGCGATGCGGCGCGACAGCATAAATTTTTCCCCGTGGGACTGACAGACGTCGAGGTCGTCGGATGTCACGCTTTTGCTATCCGGATGACGTTTCAGCGCAAGCGATATCATTTTCGTGTCCGCTTCCGTAGGCAAGGTCTTTCCCTTAGCCCATCTGCACGATCCTGGAACGGCCGAACAGCAAGTCGGGCGCCGATCCGAGATCGGCGAATTAAGCGGCGCTGCTGCACATTTGTAGCGCCAGACAACACATGTCCGTCGGTGCGGAGTCCTTGGGTCGATGGATCGCTCTGGCCCAGTCCACTCTGGCACCGAGGGCCGTTAGATCGAATCACCACCCTGCTGCGCTGAGCTGGCAACGGAGTGGCCAATCTACCGACGCTTTGCCCACCCTCGGGTTAGAGGCGCAATGACCTGGAAGAACAGATGCGTCGGTCGTCAGCGGTGCGCAAGCTGGTGCCGGAAGGGGCAAGCCGACAGCGGCGCCTCCGCCAAGTCTGCGGGTTCGGGCGCAGCAGCGCCGCTGGGCCGACTGTCGGCAAGGAAATAGGCCAGTAGAAGCTTGTCGTTGGCTTGGCACCGGCCATCCAATGCAGTAACGCAAGCGCAGCTTCCACGCCTCCAGATGACGGAAGCGCTTGAGTTGATGCTCAACGGTGTGCGCGTCGCTGCGCTGCCGCTGGAGCTGGTGAACTCGGGCGATGCCCCACGCTAGCGCGTCGGCAATGGCTCCTACGCCGGCTCGCACAGGTGTTGCCATCGCCGCACGCAACACCATCATGTGCTGCAGTACGTCCTTTCGATCGAGCGACACGTCGCACCAGCGCGCATTGCATTGGTTTGTCGAGGAGCGTAAAGCGGGGCTGCCACAACGCGACAGGGCGCACCGAAGTGCGCCCTGTCGCCGTTACCGATCCGCTGGCTGCGCCTGGCCGCCGGGATTGATGGACACGCTCAATTGTTGAGCACCAGGTCGGCAATGACGCCGGTGGCGATAGCCACCAACAGCAGATTGCCACGGTCGTCGCTCTGCCAGCGGTAGCCGTACGGCGGGCGACGCAGGTCATAGCGGTCGTAGTCGTTGATCACATAGACCGGGCCGTGGTAACGCTGGCCGCGGGCCCAGTACGGACGCGGCGGTGGGCCAGCGCGGTAATAGGCTGGACGATCGTAGACATAGACCCGTTTGCGGTCGTAGCGACGGTCCTGATAGCGGGCATCACGATAGCCCTCGCGGTAACCGCTGCTGTAGTAGCGGCGGTCGTCGCGCCAGTCGCGACGGTCAGCCCGGCGATCATCGCGCCAGTCACGGCGGTCGTTGCGCCAGTCGCCGCGGTGGTCGCGGTCATGGCCGCGGCGATCGTGGTCGCGGCCCCAGTCCCCGGCGAAAGCAGCCGGTGCCACGGAACCCAGCGCGAGGATCGAGGAAAGCACAACGGTAACGATGCGTTTGCGGTTCATGACCAGCTCCTGTTTGCGATGTCGCAATTTCATTAAGGCGCTGCCCGCCTTAACGCATTCTTGCTGGAATCGGTTACGAAAATGCCTATTCAGGTAATAGGTCGGCTGCCGTTTAGCTACCGCCTGACTCGGCGCGCCCCCGGGCACTTGCCCGTATAATCGGCGCAATCCCCTTTCCGCTGCCTCCGGCCTCGGCCGGCGGGCTGCCTGCGTCCACGGAGCACCCATGTCGCAATATATCTACACCATGAACCGCGTCAGCAAGGTGGTCCCGCCCAAGCGGCAGATCATCAAGGACATCTCGCTGAGCTTCTTTCCGGGCGCCAAGATCGGCCTGCTGGGTCTGAATGGCGCGGGCAAGTCCACCGTGCTGAAGATCATGGCCGGCGTGGACACCGACTTCGAGGGCGAAGCCCGTCCGCAGGCCGGCATCAAGGTCGGCTATCTGGCGCAGGAACCGCAGCTCAACCCCGAACACACCGTGCGCGAGGCAGTCGAGGAAGGCGTGGGCGACGTGCTGCAGGCACAGGCCGCGCTGGATGCGGTGTACCTGGCCTATGCCGAAGAAGGCGCCGATTTCGACGCATTGGCCAAGGAACAGGAGCGCCTGGAGGCGATCCTGGCCGCAGGCGATGCGCACACGCTGGAAAACCAGCTGGACGTAGCCGCCGATGCGCTGCGCCTGCCGCCGTGGGACGCGATCGTCGGCAAGCTGTCCGGTGGCGAAAAGCGCCGCGTGGCGCTGTGCCGCCTGCTGCTGCAGAAGCCGGACATGCTGCTGCTCGACGAACCCACCAACCACTTGGACGCCGAGTCGGTGGAGTGGCTGGAACAGTTCCTCGCACGCTACACCGGCACCGTGGTGGCGGTGACGCATGACCGCTACTTCCTGGACAACGCCGCCGAGTGGATCCTGGAACTGGACCGCGGCCGCGGTATTCCGTGGAAGGGCAACTACACCGACTGGCTGACCCAGAAGGACGAGCGCCTCAAGCAGGAAGACAACCAGGAAAAATCACGCCAGAAGGCGATCCAGAAGGAACTGGAATGGTCGCGGCAGAACGCCAAGGGCGGCCGCACCAAGGGCAAGGCGCGTCTGGCCCGCCTGGAAGAGCTGCAGTCGGTGGATTACCAGCGCCGCAACGAGACCAATGAAATCTTCATCCCGCCGGGCGAGCGCCTGGGCAACTCGGTGATGGAATTCAAGAACGTGTCCAAGAAGTTCGGCGACCGCCTGCTGATCGACAACCTGTCGATGATCGTGCCGCCCGGCGCCATCGTCGGCATCATCGGCCCCAACGGTGCCGGTAAGTCGACCCTGTTCAAGATGATCACCGGCCAGGAAAAGCCCGATTCCGGCGAAATCGTGGTCGGCCCGACCGTGCAGCTGTCCTACGTGGACCAGAGCCGCGACGCACTGGAAGGCAACCACAACGTGTTCCAGGAAATCGCAGGCGGCCTGGATATCCTCAACATCAACGGTGTGGAAATCCAGTCGCGCGCCTACATCGGCCGCTTCAACTTCAAGGGCCAGGACCAGCAGAAGATGGTCGGCTCGCTCTCCGGTGGTGAGCGCGGTCGTCTGCACATGGCCAAGACCCTGCTGCAGGGCGGCAACGTGCTGCTGCTCGACGAACCGTCCAACGATCTGGACATCGAGACGCTGCGTGCGCTGGAAGATGCGTTGCTGGAGTTCCCGGGCAACACCTTCGTGATTTCGCATGATCGCTGGTTCCTCGACCGTATCGCCACGCACATCCTGTCGTTCGAAGGCGAGTCGCATGTGGAGTTCTTCCAGGGCAACTACCGCGAGTACGAAGAAGACAAGCGTCGCCGCATGGGCGACGACGCCGGCCCGAAGCGCCTGCGCTTCAAGGCGCTGAAGTAAGTTGTCTTAATTCATAAAAAAGGCGCCTTTCGGCGCTTTTTTTATGTATGGAGTTAGAAGCTGGATGATTGCTTTTTTGGAAGACGAGGACACCACGTCGGGCATCGGGGGCTGGCTTTTTAAAAGCTACGCGCCCGACCATCTCAACTGGTCCTTGCACATCCAACGTCGCGGGACCTTACGCGGCATCCATGCCCGCCCGTCGACGGAATGCTCACCTGCGCTGCACTAACGTGCCGGCGTCATCCATCTGAGGTTTGCATATGCCTGTCAGCTACTCGATCAGCCTGCCCGATCCCAAGATCGCCCGCGGTAGCGCGCCCTCGGTGAGCTTCACCGCCAATGGTGCCGAGGCCTTCGCCGAGCAATTGCAGGCGGCGCTGTGCGATCCGGCCTGGTTCGACCGTTGGCGCCAGCTGCAGGTCGACCCGGACGAGGTGGATCCAAGTCTCGGCATCACCGACTCGGCGGCCACGGTCACCGGCACGCAGCACGATCTGCGCATCGATCTGGTCGCAACCACGAGCATTCCCGGCGACCTCTTCAAACAGCGCATGCAGGCGCTGGCCGGTTCGCACTGGGAAATGCGCGACGTCCGTTGAATTGCAAACGCGATGTTTCGGCCACCCTGCCATCCCAGCGTGGGCGATCGACGCGCTGGACCAGCAGCCACAAGCACAGCGTCGTTTCACCCACCAAGACCGATCGCAGGAAACCAGGAGCGAACATCGTCGCTACGTCCGGCACCGGCAATTCGGCGCATACGGCGACTAGCTAGCGACGCCCGCCACCAGCATCAATACGCCCGCCGCGCGGCGGGTCGCGAGAGGGCATTGCGTGCACATTGCCGACGCTCCGCTAGCGCCGCAGACGTAGGCCATGGCACGGATTGACTGAGACGCCGAGTGAAGCCGCGCAGCGCTGATTGATTACATCAGCGCTGCGCCAGCACCCTCATCCGCCACTGCGGGCACCCTCTCCCACCGCGAGGTTGGGTTGGGGTGAGCGTACGGCACGACGCCACGCATAAAGCCACTCAATGCATCAGCGCTGACCCTTAGCCGCCGAATTGCCTATCGCATGTCACACACACGCGCCTGCGTTCACCCACGCAACGCCGCAGCATGATGCGCGATGTGCTCGCCGATAAAGCTTGAGATGAAGTAATAGCTATGGTCGTACCCGGGCTGCAGCCGCACTGTCACCGGGTAGCCGGCGGCCTTTGCCGCGTCTTCAAACAACACTGTTTTCAGCTGATTCTGAAGAAATTCGTCGGCATCGCCTTGGTCGATCAACAGCGGCAAACGTTCTTGAGCTTCAGCGATCAACGCTGTGGCGTCGTAAGCTTTCCAGTTCGTACGATCGTCGCCCAGATACCGGCCAAACGCTTTCGCGCCCCACGGCACTTGACTGGGCGCCACGATCGGCGAAAACGCCGACACGCTGCGATAGCGGCCCGGGTTCTTCAAGGCGATGGTCAGGGCGCCATGCCCGCCCATCGAGTGGCCACTGATGGCACGCGCGCCGGTGGTGGCGAAGGTTGCTTCGATCAACGCCGGCAATTCGTTCACGACGTAGTCGTACATGCGGTAATGCGCCGCCCACGGCTGCTCGGTGGCATCGACATAGAAACCAGCGCCCTTACCGATGTCGTAGCCTTCCGCGTCGGCCACATCATCGCCACGCGGGCTGGTGTCGGGCGCCACCACGATCACGCCATGCTCGGCCGCATAGCGCTGCGCCCCTGCCTTGCTGATGAAGTTCTGCTCGGTGCAGGTCAGACCGCTCAGCCAGTACAGCACCGGCAACGGGCCGTCAGCGGCTTGCGGCGGCAGGTACACGCCCAGCTGCATGCTGCAGCTCAAGGTCTGCGACTGATGCCGATACACATCCTGCCAGCCGCCGAAGCAGGCGCGGTGTTCGATACGTTCCATGGAGATTCCTTACGAAGAGAAACCCTGCAGCCGGATCGCCGGCTGCAGGGTTGGACCATCAATGCAACAGACCCTTCTTGCGTGCCACATGGGCAGAGAGCGCATCCATCAACGCCGGCGACAGACAGTCGTACGGCGGCAAGCCCAGGTCGGTCAGGCGCGCACGTACCCCATCCATCTGCTCCGGCGGGGCGCCGGTTTCGATGATGGAAGACACGAACGCGGCAAAGCCCGGTGCCGACCAGCCCTGTTGCTTCGACAACTCGGTATGCACGAAGTCCAGACCGTAGAACGCATGCTCCTTGTTCTCGATGCGGCCGAACAGGTGTACACCGCAGCCGGTGCAGGCATGGCGCTGGATCGCCGCGCTTTCATCGACGATCTTCAGCTTTTCTTCGTGCGCGGTCACCTTGACCTTGTCCCGCGGCGCCACCGCGATCACGGAGAACGTTGCGCCCTCGGGGTTCCAGCATTTGCTGCAGCCGCATGCGTGGTTGTGTGCGGTCTGCGCACCCACCTCCACTACCACCTTGTCGCTGGTGCAGTGACATTCGAGGGTTCCCCCTTGAAAGTTTTCTGCACCGCCTCGCGCAACACCACCATCGACCGAAGGATGAATCGACACATTCGTCATTACGCCCCTCCCGGAGTTTCGGTTACCGCATGCGCGGAAGTGGCCGCGCGCCGCTCCTGGCCGTCTGGTCAGAAATGGATCACGGTGCGGATCGACTTGCCTTCGTGCATCAGGTGGAAGGCTTCATTGATCTCCTCCAGCGGCATGGTGTGGGTGATGAACGGATCCAGGTCGATCTCGCCCTTCATCGATTGTTCCACCATGCCCGGCAATTGGGTGCGGCCCTTGACGCCGCCGAATGCCGAGCCGCGCCACACGCGCCCGGTCACCAGTTGGAACGGGCGGGTGCTGATTTCCTGGCCGGCACCGGCCACGCCGATGATGACGCTCTCGCCCCAGCCCTTGTGGCAACACTCCAGCGCCGACCGCATCACGTTGACGTTGCCGATGCACTCGAAGCTGAAATCCACGCCGCCATCGGTCAACTCGACGATGACCTCCTGGATCGGCTTGTCGTAGTCCTTGGGATTGATGCAGTCGGTGGCGCCCATGCTGCGCGCCAGCTCGAACTTGCCCGGGTTGGTGTCGATGGCCAGGATGCGCCCGGCCTTGGCTTGCACCGCACCCTGGATCACCGCCAGACCGATGCCGCCCAGGCCGAACACCGCCACGCTTTCGCCCGGCTTGACCTTGGCGGTGTTGTGCACCGCACCGATGCCGGTGGTGACGCCGCATCCCAGCAGGCACACCTTCTCCAGCGGCGCCTCCGGGTTGACCACGGCCAGCGAGATCTCCGGCACCACGGTGTATTCGCTGAAGGTGCTGCAGCCCATGTAGTGGTAGATCGGCTCGCCGTTGTAGGAAAAGCGCGTGGTGCCGTCCGGCATCAGGCCCTTGCCCTGGGTGGCACGCACCGCCTGGCACAGGTTGGTCTTGCCGGACAGGCAGAATTTGCACTTGCGGCATTCGGCCGTGTACAGCGGGATGACGTGGTCGCCGACCTTGACGCTGGTGACACCTTCGCCGATCTGTTCGACGATGCCGCCACCTTCATGCCCGAGCACAGACGGGAAGATGCCTTCCGGGTCGTCGCCGGACAGCGTGAACGCATCGGTGTGGCACACACCGGTGTGCGTGATGCGGACCAGCACTTCGCCGGCCTTCGGCGGTGCGACGTCGATTTCGACGATTTCCAGCGGCTTGCCGGGTCCGAATGCGACTGCTGCACGGCATTTCATGGGATAGCGCTCCTGACGAGGATGTTCGAGGACGGGCACGGCAAGCACCGACCCGGTGGGAGTTTTATTTGAGGTAGGACCGGACCAGGCCGAGCAGGTCCTGTACCCGCTCGGCGCGTTGCGCATCCGAAGCGGCGGCATGCCCGAAATCTTCGCGAATATGCGCTTCAAGCACTTGCGACATCAGCCCATTCACGGCCCCCCGGATTGCGGCGATCTGCTGCAAGACAGGAGCGCAGTCTGCGCCCGCCTGTAGCGCCCGTTCAAGCGCATCGCATTGCCCGCGCAAACGGCGTACGCGTGCCAGCGCTCGCTTTTTCTCGTGCGGCGAATGCGGCATGAGGACTCCAACAAAATACTGGGGGGCAGTATATGGATTGCTTCAAAAAAAGCTATGGCTCGCCGATTGCCGCACGTCGTCCTGTCGAGCGCGATCACGGCCATGCGTTGGTAGATGGGGCAATGCCGTGATTGCGCGCGGACGGAACAGGAGGCCACAGGCCACCTGTTAGCCGCAGTGCAGCACGCACATTGCGCAACAGCGTCGGCAGGAGAGTGGCAGTTGCCTGCACTGCGCATTTACCGCCCCGCGTCGCGTGCCGCCGTGTAGTGACGCTTGCCGGCGTCCGCAGCGCATGCAATCTGCGCGCAGCACGTTAGTCGGTTTGCGCGATGGACTCTGCAACAGGTCCGATAGTGATGACGACGCGAGCGCTGACGCCCTCAGGTCTCGACAGCAGGCGGCGCCACGATCGCCACAGGATCCACTGCATGCTCGGGCAGTGAAGCCAGTACCGCGTTGCGAAAACGCCCGGCAAATGCCGCATCGTTGGTCTGGTAGAACGCGCGCGCGTCGGCCGACAAGCGATCCAGCTGCGCCTGCGGCAATGCCAGGGCGGTTTCCACCGCTTGCGCGATGCCCGCCGCGTCCACGTAGTAATACGATGCCAGACGGCGCTGACGCACCTCGGCCACCGGAATCAGCACACCGTGTTCGGGCCGGATCAGTTCGTTCATCGGCTCGCCGTCGGTGGCCAGCGTCACCGCGCCCACGCTCAGCGCTTCCATCAGGTAATGGCCGAACCCTTCGGCCTCGGAGGGGCACAGATGGAACAGATGGGCGTTCTGCATGCGGCGCAGTTCGGCATCGTCCAGATATCCCACGCGGTGGTCGATGTTCGGTGCCAGCACCGGCTTGCCGGCGGTACGCGGATTCTGTACCACAGTCAGCAACGGCCATTCCGGATGCCGCTGCCAGGTCTCCAGCAGCACGCGCGTGCCCTTGGCGGTACTGCGCCCGGCCAGGTGGAAGAAGGCGCGCTGCCGGAGCACACGCGCGTCGTACCGATCCGGGCTGGTGAAGCCGATGAAGCGGGTGGCGCACCCCAAGCTGCGGAAGATCCGCTCGGCATGGTGGGTTTTGCACAGCACCGCGTCGAAGCGTGGCAGCAGCGGCAACCACTTGGGCAGCAACCATTCCGGATTGGGCACCAGCAGGTTGATCTGGCCCAGCGGCAAGCAGCGCTTGTACACGCGCTCGGAAAAAATCTGTAGCGGCACCCTCCCGAACAGCAGACGGCTGGCCCACAGGCGCGCCTCGCGGCCGGTGTCGTGCAGGCGCTGACTGGTGAATCCGACTTCCTGCGCCGGCACGCCGCCGGCGCGCAGCGTTTCGGCCATCAGCACCATGTCGCGGGTCAGGCCCACGCCATTGTCGCGACTGACCACCCGCATCATCGGAAACGCCTTGTCGTGCGCGCGCACGTCAGTACAGCGGCATCGCGTCGATGCCGTGGATTCCTGCGCGATGTCCCGTTCTGTCATGGTGCGTTATACGTGTGCCAATAGGTGACAAATTCGATCATTATGATGCGTGCTCCCAGCCTTGCAATTGCGAGCACCATGTATCCGGCAGCCACCATTTTGCGCGGGCCAACCTCCGCTCCACAGACGATGACCTCCATGGACCTGCAACAACCCTGCGTTCTCGTGGTTGACGACGACCCGGACCTGCGCAAGCTGATCGGCGAATTTCTAAGCGCCCATGGCTACCAGGTGGATATGGCCGAAAACGTGGCGGAGATGCGCTGCGCCATGGCGCAGCGCCGCCCGGACCTCATCGTACTCGACGTGATGATGCCGGGAGAAGATGGGCTGAGTGCAGCGCGCGCCCTGGCCAGCGAGCGCGGTTCACCTGCGGTCATCATGCTCAGCGCGCTCGGCAACGATACAGATCGCATCATCGGCCTGGAAGTCGGCGCCGACGATTACCTCGCCAAGCCCTGCAATCCGCGCGAATTGCTGGCCCGTGTGCGCGCCCTGCTGCGGCGCAGCCAGGCCAGCAACGAGCAGGCCGATCAGCGTGGCAATGTCTACGAATTCGCCGGCTGGCGGCTGGACGTGGTGCGCCGCGACCTGCGCGACCCGACCGGCATCTTCATCAATCTGTCCGACGGCGAGTTCGCCCTGCTGCGTACCTTCGTCGAACACCCGCAGCGCGTGCTCAGTCGCGACCAGTTGCTGGACTATGCCCGCGGCCGCGATACCGACGTCTACGACCGCGCCATCGACAGCCAGATCAGCCGCCTGCGCCGCAAGATCAACGAGCGCGTCCATACCGAGTTGATTCGCACCGTACGCAACGAGGGCTACATGCTGCTGCCGGGCGTCTCGCGCTTGTGAGCAAACCGGCACGTCGCGGGCTGTCGATCTTTGCGCGGACCTTTGTGTTGCTGGCGGCGGCCCTGCTCACCGCCCAGGCGGTGGGCATCGCCCTGCTGGTGATGCGTACCCCCGTTTACGAGCCGCCGGTGCACCCACCGGAAGTGGTGGCGCTGCTTTCCACCCGCATGCCGGCCGGCACCCAGACCCTGAAAGTTCATGAATCGGCGCAGGCCCCAGCGCCCCCGACAGGCCAGATGCGCGATCCGTTCGCCGAAATGCTGCTTGCCCACTGGCTGGATGTGCCGGAACGGCAGGTGCGGTTCTATCGCAACGCCAACGATCGCGAAGCACCGCAGCCGGGCATGCTCCCGCCGCAGCGGTGGTCCAACCAGGACCGCGCAGCCGATGGCGGGGTTGACGAACACCCCGAAGCGCAACGCCTGCCGCCGTTTCCGGACGACTGGCCGCATGACGGCCAGCCCGGTGCACTGCCCGGCGATGGGCGACGTCCGGATGAGATGCCCGGCGCCTGGGAAAGCGAGCGTCTAACCCCCGGCGTACCGCTATTGGACGGCTTCACCGCCGCGCTGCAGCAGCCCGATGGCCGCTGGCGCATGGTCGAATCGCCACCTCGGCAGCTGTCGGCCGAATTCAAGACCCATGTGGTGGTGCTGTTCCTGGCCGGCCTGCTGGCCAACGTGCCGCTGGCATGGTGGTTTTCGCGGGCGCTGTCGGCACCGATCAAGCGCTTTGCCGAAGCGGCCGACCGCCTTGGCCGCAATCCCGATGCCGCCGCGCTGCAACGCAGTGGGCCGCCGGAAATCGTGCGCGCAGCCGATTCGTTCAACGCGATGCAGGCGCGCCTGAACCGGCTTATCAACGAACGCACGCACATGGTCGCGGCGATCGCGCACGACCTGCGCACGCCGCTGGCGCGGCTATCGTTTCGTCTGGATGGCCTGCAGCCACCGCTGCGCGACAAGGCGCTGGCAGACATCGACGAAATGAAGGCGATGATTTCCGCAGCGCTGGACTTCATCCAGAACGATCGTCATCGCGGCGAACGCGCGCCGCTGGATCTACGCTTGCTGGTGGAAAGCGTGGTCGACAACGCCACGGATATCGGCGCCGACGCCGAGCTGCTGCCCGGGCCGGAAATCACCCTGGACGGCGACCCGCTGGCGTTGCGCCGCGCAGTGATGAATCTGCTCGAAAACGCCTTGAAATACGGCAGGCGCGCGCGCCTGCAGTTGCAACGCGAGGGCGAGGATGGCGTGCTGTGGATCGACGACGACGGCCCCGGCATCGACCCGACCCAGCGCGAACAATTGTTGCTGCCGTTCGTGCGTGGCGAGTCCTCGCGCAATCGCGATACCGGCGGCATCGGGCTGGGTTTGTCGGTCGCACACAGCATCGTGCTGGCGCATGGCGGCGATCTGCGCCTGGACAATCACGCCCACGGTGGGCTGCGCGTGACGGTGCGCCTGCCGTGCATGCCGGAGCGGCGCTGAGCGCAGACCGCAGCCGGCGCAAACGAAGGGGCAAGGCACACACCCGATAACGGCATCGCCGCACGCCTTGCGGCGCACCGCACCCGCCAGCGCGCCATCGCGCTGATCCAGTGCCGGCAACGCACAAGCGCGGACGGCTACCGACCGTGCGCCTCAAGGCGCCAGTACGAAAACCGCGGGCAACAAAGGCTGTATCAGTGACCGATCACGATCACCGCTTACGCATCCGCAGACAGCAAAACGCGCCGCATCACGGCGCGCGTTCGGCTCAACATCCCTCACTCAGTACGCAAACTCGCCAAACACGCGATCGATATCGCCCTTCCACGCGCCGTGATACAGCGCCAGCTTGCGTTCGGCGGCGGTGACGCCGGTTTCGGCGATCTCGGCGATCACATCCAGAAAGCCGGTTTCGTCCTGCCCGTCGCGATTCAGGCGTGCGCGGCGGCGTAGGCCTTCGCGCGCAATATTGACCGCTTCCACCGCCAGATCGCGCGCAGTGCCGTTGCGGAACGGCAGGCCCAATGCGTACCTGGGCACGCCGTCGCGCAGCGCATGCCGCTCGGTCGGGCTGAAATCCTTGACCAGGTCCCAGGCTGCATCCAGTGCAGTCTGGTCGTACAGCAGGCCCACCCAGAACGCCGACAACGCGCACAGGCGATCCCAGGGACCGGCATCAGCGCCGCGCATCTCCAGATACTTCTTCAAACGCACTTCCGGAAACGCGGTGGTCATGTGGTCCGACCAGTCGCGCAGCGTCGGCAAGGCGCCCGGCAGCGCCGGCAGCCTGCCCTGCATGAAGTCGCGGAAGCTCTGCCCGCTGGCGTCGTGATAGACGCCGTCGCGGTAGGAAAAATACATCGGCACATCGAGCAGATAATCCACGTAACGCTCGTAGCTGAAGCCGTCTTCGAACACGAAATCCAGCATGCCGGTGCGGTCGGCGTCGGTGTCGGTCCAGATATGCGAGCGGTAGCTCAGGTAACCGTTGGGCTTGCCTTCGGTGAACGGCGAGTCGGCGAACAAAGCGGTGGCGATCGGCTGCAGCGCCAGGGATACGCGGAACTTCTTCACCATGTCCGCTTCGGTGGCGTAATCCAGGTTGACCTGCACCGTGCAGGTGCGCGTCATCATGTCCAGGCCGAGCGCGCCGACCTTGGGCATGTAGTTCTTCATGATCTGGTAGCGGCCCTTGGGCATCCACGGCATCTGGTCGCGGCGCCACTTGGGCTGGAAGCCCATGCCCAGAAACCCCAACTGCAACTCGCCGGCGACCTGCGCCACCTCGTCCAGATGGGTGCCGGTTTCCACGCAGGTGTGGTGCAGGGTTTCCACCGCGGCGCCGGACAGTTCCAGCTGCCCGGCCGGCTCCAGCGTGACCGAGGCGCCGTCGCGCAACAGCGCGATGGTGTGGCCGTTTTCCTGCACCGGCTCCCAGCCGAAACGGATCAGCCCGGTCAGCAAGGCCTCGATGCCGCGCGCGCCTTCGAAGGTGGGCGCGCGCAGGTCGTCGAGCTGGAAGCCGAACTTCTCGTGCTCGGTGCCGATCCGCCAGTCCGCACTCGGCTTCTCGCCGGAGGCCAGCACCTGGACCAGCTCCGCGCGTTCGGTGATCGGCGTTTCGGCAACGTGGCTGGGACTCGACAAGGGCACGCTCGCAAACGAAAGAGGGGAAACGATGCGGGGATACTCCCCTGCCACCGCAAGGCCCGCACTATAACCGCCCGGCGCGAAAAGATTGGCGACACCGGCAGGGCATGAGATTTCCATCGATGCGCGCCCGCCATCGCTGGCAGCGGCGGCGTGATCCGCGTCAACCTGCCAGGCTGCGCGGCCAGAGGAGGCAGCGCCCTCCGGCAAAGCCCGACAATCACTGAGCACCGGTCCTGCTCGCCAGACATGATGAGCAGGACGAGCAGTACACCGCATGCGACCCGCCGATCAGTGTAGGCTCCAGCGCGCGCATCCGTGCTCGGTTCCATCCGCCCAGCATGCCGCTTGAAACGCAAACGGCGGACCGAAGTCCGCCGTTGCTCTGACACCATGGACATCGGCCCAGGCCTGACAATCGTGTTGCAGGGCATCATTGCGGCGTGGTGGTTTCCACGTCTAGGCCCAGCCAGTCACCGACGATGCCGCGCAGTTCGTCCACGCCCTGGCGCGATTCGCCCGAGTAGGTCTGCACGGTCACGCTGTCGCCGAAGCGCGAGGTCACTTCCTTCTTGACCTTCTGCAGGGTCTGCATCTGCTGGCCACGGCCGAGCTTGTCGGCCTTGGTCAGCAAACCGTGCGCGGGCAGGCCGCGTTCGGCCGCATAACCGAGCATCTGCAGGTCGTAGTCCTTGAGCGGGTGGCGGATGTCCATCACCACCACCAGCCCGCGCAAGGCCTCGCGGGTGCGGAAATAGCGGTCGATGAAGGCCTGCCAGTGCGCCTGCAGGTCCTGCGGCACCTTGGCATAGCCATAACCGGGCAGATCCACCAGATAGCGCTCGGGCTGGATCTGGAAGAACACCAGCTGTTGGGTGCGGCCGGGCGTCTTGGACACGCGCGCCAGCGAGTTTTGGCGGGTCAGCGCATTGAGCGCGCTGGATTTTCCGGCATTGGAGCGGCCGGCGAAGGCCACCTCGTAGCCGCCATCGTCGGGCAATTGCCGGGCGTTGTGGGCGGACAGGTGGTAGCGGGCTTGTTCGATAAGGAGCGACATCCCGCTAGGATCGCACGTTCGGGCTCTGCCGGTTTTGCTGCACTGTTCGTTGACCCTGGCGCAAAGGCGTGTCGATAATCGAAGCACGCCTGCCACTGCCAGTACCCAATGCGCGCGGGCCGGGTCCATACGGAGCTTTAGCTGATGCGCCATGCTCGTGTGCTAGTCCTCGCCGTGCCGGTCGTTGCGGCGGTGGCGTTTGCGCAATCGGCGGTTACGCCGATCCCCGATCCGCCGCCGGTGCGCATTGCGCCGCTGGAGGTGGACCTGGCCAAGACCACCTGGGGCGATGCCAAGGCCGGCCAGACCAAGGCCGCTGCCTGTGCGGCCTGCCATGGACCGGACGGCAATCCGGCGGTGGCGATGTACCCGCGCATCGCCGGGCAAACCGAGCGCTACGTGGCGCATCAGGTGGCACTGATCGCCAGCGGCGAGCGCAATACCGGTATGTCGGCAGTGATGGTGCCGTTCGTCAAGGACCTCACCGCACAGGACATGCGCGACCTGGGGGCTTACTTCGCGACCCAAAAGGCCTCCGCCGGTGTCGCCGACGACGCAGCGATCACCGAGGGCCCCTACCAGGGCATGAAGTTCTACGAGGTCGGCGAGAAGCTCTACCGCGGCGGCGACATTGCGCGCGGCGTGCCGGCCTGCATGGCCTGCCATGGGCCATCCGGCAGCGGTAATCCGGGGCCGGCCTATCCACGCCTGGGCGGGCAGCACGCCGACTACGTGGCACGTCGCCTGAAGGAATATCAGGCTGGCACCACCCAGGAGCGCAATCCGGCGCTGTTCAATATCATGGCGCAGGTAGCGCATCCGCTGACCGAGCAGGAGATCCAGGCGCTGGCCAGCTATCTGCAAGGCCTGCATGATCGTGCTGACGACGCTGCGGCCGCGCAGCCGCCTGCAGGAGCGCCGGCGCGTTCGTAAACTGGTACCTGCCGTTGCCACACCGCTTCACGACGCCGGTCCCGCGACCGGCGTCGTCGTTTCCCGCTCTCCCCTTGCCCCCCACGGAGCCCGCATGAAATTGCTTTCCCGTCTGCCCCTGCTGGTGTTGTTCCTGTTGCCGCTGGCGGCCTGTGCCGCCGACAAGAAAGCCGCGCCGGTCGAAGGCGAGGACTACACCCTGATCGACGGCGGCCAGCCGTACGCGCCGCTGGCCGGCAAGGTCGAAGTGACCGAAGTGTTCGGCTACACCTGTCCGCACTGCGCGCATTTCGAGCCGGTGTTGGAAGCCTGGGCGGCCAAGCAGCCGTCGTATGTGCGCTTCACCCCGGTGCCGGCCGTCTTCGGCGGCTTCTGGGACGCCTTTGCGCGCGCCTACTTCGCTGCCGACATCCTGGGTGTGGCCAAGCGCAGCCACCGCGCCATGTTCGACGCCATCCATGAGAAGCAGACCGTGCCCACCCAGAACGTGGCGCCGGAAGAACTGGCCGCGTTCTACGCCAATTACGGAATCCCGCAGCAGCGCTTCATCGAGACCTACAAGAGTGAGGCGGTGGATGCCAGGCTCAAGGCCGCACGCGAGTTCGCGCTGCGCAGCAAGATTCCCGGCACCCCGGCCATCATCGTCAACGGCCGCTACCTGATCGGCGCGCGCAATTACCCGGACATGCTGCGCGTGGCCGACTACCTGATCGCGCGCGAGCACACGGCGCCAGCCAAGCGCTGAACCGCATAACCGCCAGCGACGGCCGCGCGTGGCATCATGCGCCCCGCGGCCGTCCGGCCTTTTTCTCGCCCCACGCTGGAGATCCAATCCGATGAAGACCCGCTTCGCCCTGACGCTGATGGCGCTGTTGCCGATCCTGGTCGCCTGCAAGGCGCAGGACGGCTCGTCCGACACCGCACCTGCCGCCACCACCCCAGCTGCCGAAACGGCGCCCGCGCCTGCCGCCGCTGCCCCGGCCGCAGCCCCCGCCGCACCGCCTGCCGTCGGCGAAAGCGCCACCACTCCGCCGCCTGCCGCGCCCAGCGCAGCCCCGCGCGCACCGAATGGCCCCGAGCCGGTCGCCGGCACCGATTACCTGGACATCGACGGTGGCCAGCCCTATCAGCAGGCCGCCGGCAAGATCGAAGTGGCCGAAGTGTTCGGCTATGTCTGCCCGGCCTGCAACGCGTTCCAGCCGCTGATCGGACCGTGGAAGGCCGGCCTGCCATCGGACGTGCATTTCGTCTATGTGCCGGCCATGTTCGGTGGTCCGTGGGACGACTATGCCCGTGCGTTCTACGCCGCTGAAACGCTGGGCGTGCAGGAAAAGACCCACGAAGCGCTGTACAAGGCCATCCACGTCGACCAGACCCTCAAGGGCGAGCGCGGCAAGGATTCGGTGCAGGACATCGCTGCGTTCTACGCCAAGTATGGCGTGGACCAGAAAACCTTCATCGACACCATGAGCAGCTTCGGCGTGTCGGCCAAGACCAACCGCGCCAAGCAGTTCGCCACCCGCAGCAAGCTCACCGGCACCCCGTCGCTGGTCATCAATGGCAAGTACCTGGTCAAGGGCCAGAGCTTCCCGGACATGCTGCGCATCGCCGATCACCTGATCGCGCGCGAACGCGCCACGCTGACCAAGTGAGTCGGGCGAACGCACCCACGTGAACGCTTCGGACTCGCGCACCCTGCGGGTGCTGACCGCCAATATCCAGGCCGGCTCCAGCACCCGCCGTTACAGCGACTATGTGACGCGGAGCTGGTCGCACGCATTGCCGCTGGGCAGCAAGCGCACCAGCCTGGACAGCATCGCCAAGCTGGTCGGCGAACGCGACATCGTCGGCCTGCAGGAGGCCGATCCCGGCAGCCTGCGCTCGGGCTTTACCAACCAGACCCACTATCTGGCCGAGCGCGCCGGTTTCGATTATTGGAGCCATCAACCCAACCGCCGCATGGGCGGGGTGGCGTCCAGCGCGAACGGTCTGCTGAGCAAGCTTGAACCGGTGGAAGTACAGGATCATGCCCTGCCCGGCCGCATCGGCGGGCGCGGCATCCTGCTGGCGAAATTCGGTGAGGGCCGCGATGGCCTGGCCGTGGCGGTGGCGCATCTATCGCTGGGCGCCAACTCGCGCATGGCGCAGCTGGCTTTCATCGCCGAACTGTTGTCCGACCATCCCAACGCGATGTTGATGGGCGATTTCAATTGCATGGCCGATCGACCGGAAATGCAATCGCTGTATCGCCACACCCGTCTGCAACCGCCGAGTTGCCAAGTACACACCTTTCCGAGCTGGCGTCCTGACCGGGCGATCGACCACATTCTGGTCAGCGATCGTCTGGTGATCGAACACACCGAAGCGATTCCAGCCGCGTTTTCCGATCATCTGGCAGTGGGGATGGATATCCGCGTGCCGCGGCAATTGCTGCGTTAGATAATCGGGAAAGTGCCGACCGACTGGCACTGGCGAACTCCACCGCTGACACCCCCTCGACACCGCCTGTGCGATAACGCAGGCGGTTTTTGGTTGGGAGCAGAGCACGTGATACGCAGCGTATGAGTGCGTCACCATGAGTGCGACAGCGCCACACACCTTGCCGGTGCGCACCCTGCGCCCGGTGTTCGTGCTGGCCGCTACGGTCGTGTGCACGTTTGCCTTGCTGGTGTCGGTGTTTCCGCTTGAATCAGGACATGTGCTGCTGGAGGCGCAGACCTGGGCATCGCGCAATGTCGGTTGGTACTACCTGCTGGCGATGACGCTGTATCTGGTGTTCGTGCTCGCTACGGCCTTGTCCAGCTGCGGCAACATCAAGCTCGGCGCCGATCACGACGAACCGGAATTCAGTTACCTCTCCTGGGCCGGCATGCTGTTCGCCGCCGGCATCAGCATCACGCTGTTCTTCTTCTGCGTCTCCGAGCCGCCCACGCATTATCTGCAACCGCCGCAGGGCGGTACCGGTAATGGCGAGGCCTCCGCGCGTCAGGCGATGCAGGTGCTGTTTCTGCATTGGGGCCTGCATGGTTGGGGCATGTTTGCGCTGGCCGCCATGGCGTTGGCGTATTTCGCTTTCCGCCACAACCTGCCGTTGGCGTTGCGCTCGGCGTTGTATCCATTGATCGGTAAACGCATCAACGGGCCGATCGGCTACACCGTGGATGCGCTAGGCATCGTGGCGACGGTGTTCGGCATCGGTGCGGACATGGGCTTTGGCGTGCTGCACCTCAACGCGGGGCTGAGCACCTTGTTCGATGTGCCGCATACGCACTGGGTGCAGGTCGCGCTGATCGCGGCGATGATGGGCGCGGCGATCGTGGTGGCGGTGTCGGGCGTTGAAAAAGGCGTGCGCTGGATGTCGGACGTCAACATGCTGCTGGCCATCGCGCTGTTGGTGTTCATGCTGTTCGCCGGCCCTACGCAGGACCTGCTCAATGCGCTGATGCAGAACCTGGGCGACTACCTGGACAGCGTCGTCAACAAGAGTTTCGACGTCTACGCCTATGGCGGCCGTGCCGATTGGCTGGGCAACTGGACGGTATTCTATTGGGCCTGGTGGATTGGCTGGGCGCCCTTCGTGGGGCTGTTCATCGCGCGCATCTCGCGCGGCCGCACCATCCGCGAATTCGTGTTGGGCGTGTTGCTGATCCCGCTCGGCTTCACGCTGGCGTGGCTGTCGATCTTCGGCAACAGCGCGCTGGACCAAATCCTGCATCACGGCCAGGCAGCATGGGCGCAGCAGGCCATTGATGCGCCGCAGACGGTGCTGTATTCGTTGCTGCAACATTACCCGTGGAGCCGCACGGTGATCACGATCACCGTGGCGATCAGCTTCGTGTTCTTCGTGACCTCGGCCGACTCCGGCACGGTGGTGCTGTCCACGTTGTCTTCGCATGGCGGCGAGCCGCACGACGATGGTCCGCGCTGGCTACGCGTGTTCTGGGGCGTGCTCACTGCGGTGGTCACTGCGGGGTTACTGCTGGCCGGCAACATGGACGCACTGAAATCGGCGGTGGTGCTGGCCTCGCTGCCGTTCTCCGCGGTGCTGCTGCTGATGGCCTGGGGATTGTCGCGCGCGTTGAACGAAGAAACGCAGCGCAAACGCGCGCAGCTCTACAGCCCCAGCCCGCTGATCGGGCAATCGCGCCATCACGGCGGCTGGCGTCAGCGCTTGGGCCAGGCAATGCATTTCCCGGCGCGCGATGAGGTGTATCGCTTCATGCACGACCACGTGCGCACGGCCATCGAAGCGGTCACCACGCAATTGCAAGAGGAAGGCTGGAAGGTCAGCAGCCGCATCGACGACGGCGACATGGAAATCAGCGTCGATCACGGCGAACGGCAGGGGTTCCGCTACCAGATCGTGATGCGCGGCTATCTCACCCCATCGTTTGCCGCGCAGCGCTTCCGCAACCAGCGGTATTACCGCGCCGAGGTGTACCTGTACGAAGGCAGCCAGGACTACGACCTGGTCGGCTACAGCCGCGAACAGATCATCAACGACATCATCGATCAATACGAGCGTCACCTGCAGTTTCTGCACCTCACCCGCTGAGGTGCGTCGCTGCGGCGACCGTCCCACAGGAGGTTTGTCATGCCACGTTTTCCCGACCAGCTGCTGTACATCGGCGGCCGTTATGTTCCCGCCCGCGGTGGCCACACCTTCGAAGTAGTCAATCCCGCCACCGGGGAAATACTGGCCAACGTGCACAACGCCGGCGCCGACGACCTGGATGCCGCAGTAGACAGCGCAAAGGCTGGCCAGCAACGATGGGCAGCACTGACCACGGTAGAGCGTTCGCGCATCCTGCTGCGTGCAGTGGCCTTGCTGCGCGAACGCAACGATGCCCTGGCCGAGCTGGAAACGCTCAACACCGGCAAGCCGCTGAGCGAAACGCGCAGTGTCGATATGGTCACCGGTGCCGACGTACTGGAGTATTACGCCGGCGTCGCGCAGGCACTGCAGGGCGCGCAGGTACCGTTGCGCGAAGGTAGTTTCTTCTACACGCGCCACGAACCTCTCGGTGTTGTGGGTGCGATCGGCGCGTGGAATTACCCGATCCAGATTGCATTGTGGAAAGCCGCACCTGCCCTGGCCGCCGGTAACGCGATGATCTTCAAACCCAGCGAGGTCACTCCGCTCACTGCCCTGAAACTGGCCGAAATCTTTACTGAAGCAGGCCTGCCCGATGGCGTGTTCAACGTATTGCCCGGCGATGGCGCCAGCGTGGGCACTGCGCTCACCGAGCATCCGCAGATCGAAAAGATCAGCTTCACCGGCGGCACCGCCACCGGCCGCAAGGTGATGGCCAGCGCGTCGAGTTCGTCGTTGAAGGACGTCACCATGGAATTGGGCGGCAAGTCGCCGTTGATCGTGTGCGCCGATGCGGATCTGGACCTGGCCGCGGACATCGCGATGATGGCCAACTTCTACAGCTCCGGGCAGGTGTGCACCAACGGCACGCGCGTGTTCATCCCGCGCGCATTGCGCAACGCATTTGAAGCACGCTTGTTAACGCGCGTGCAACGGATCCATATCGGCGACCCACTCGATGCGCGCACCACCTTCGGCCCGTTGGTCAGCGCTGCGCATATGCAACGCGTGCTGGACCATATCGAACAGGGCAAGGCCGAAGGCGCGCGTCTGCTGTGCGGCGGCGAGCGCCTGCGCGATGGTGCACTCGCGCAGGGCTATTACGTAGCACCGACCGTCTTCAGCGATTGCACCGATGTGATGGCCATCGTGCGCGAAGAAATCTTCGGGCCTGTCTTGAGCCTGCTCACCTACGACGAGGAAGACGAAGCGATCACGCGTGCCAATGCCACCACATACGGTCTGGCCGCGGGCGTGGTCACGCCGGATCTGGCGCGCGCGCATCGGCTGATCCATCGACTGGAGGCTGGCATCTGCTGGATCAACACCTGGGGCGAATCGCCCGCGCCGATGCCGGTGGGTGGCTACAAACAATCCGGCGTGGGCCGCGAAAACGGCTTGGCGACCTTGCAAGCCTATACACGCACAAAATCGATCCAGGTCGAACTGGAACGTTACGCGTCGGTGTTCTGACGGCGGCCAGTCGACGCAGGCAAGCGCCGGACGAGCACGGCGACAGTGGCGAGCAGATGCACCCCGCTGTCACTCGCCGGGCACATCCCTCCGCATTTGCCGTGCGGCTTGATCGCCGTCGCACCGTCACCGCATCAGGAGAACACCATGCAACGCGAATACGACTACATCATCATCGGCGCCGGCTCGGCAGGGAACGTGCTGGCCGCGCGGCTCACCGAAGACCCCGGCGTGACCGTGCTACGGCTCGAAGCCGGCGGGCCGGATTATCGGCTGGATTTCCGCACGCAGATGCCGGCGGCACTGGCCTTTCCATTGCAGGGGCGTCGCTACAACTGGGCCTACGAAACCGAGCCGGAACCGAATATGGACAACCGGCGCATGGAGTGCGGGCGCGGCAAGGGCCTGGGTGGCTCGTCGCTGATCAACGGCATGTGCTACATCCGCGGAAACGCACTGGATTTCGATTAGTGGGCCAAACGTCCTGGTCTGGAGGACTGGAGCTACCGCGACGTCCTGCCGTACTTCCGCAAGGCAGAGACGCGCGACATCGGCGCCAACGATTACCACGGCGGCGATGGCCCGGTGAGCGTGGCCACGCCGAAGAACGACAACAACGTGTTGTTCCATGCCATGGTCGAGGCAGGCGTGCAGGCCGGTTATCCGCGCACCGACGATCTCAATGGCTACCAGCAGGAAGGCTTTGGACCGATGGACCGTACGGTGACACCGCACGGGCGCCGCGCCAGCACCGCGCGCGGCTACCTGGACATGGCCAAGCCACGCGATGGCCTGCATATCGTCACCCATGCCACCACCGACCGCATCCTGTTTGCCGGCAAGCGCGCCATCGGCGTGCATTATCTGGCGGGCAACAGCAGCGAGGGCATCGATGCGCACGCGCGCCGCGAAGTCTTGGTGTGCGCGGGTGCGATCGCCTCGCCGCAGCTGCTGCAACGCTCGGGCGTGGGCGCGCCCGATCTGTTGCGCGCGCTCGATGTGCAACTGGTGCACGACCTGCCCGGCGTCGGCCAGAACCTACAGGATCATCTAGAGGTCTACATTCAATACGCGTGCACCAAGCCGGTGTCGTTGTATCCGGCATTGCAGTGGTGGAACCAGCCAGCCATCGGGGCGGAATGGTTGTTCGCCGGCACCGGCACCGGTGCCAGCAATCAGTTCGAAGCCGGAGGTTTCATCCGCACGCGCGAGGAATTCGACTGGCCCAACATCCAGTACCACTTTCTCCCCGTCGCCATCAATTACAACGGCAGCGATGCAGTGAAGGAGCATGGCTTCCAGGCGCACGTGGGCTCGATGCGCACGCCCAGCCGCGGTCGTGTCCACGCCAAATCGCGCGATCCGCGCCAGCATCCGTCGATCCTGTTCAACTACCAATCCACCGACCAGGACTGGCAGGAATTCCGCGACGCGATCCGCATCACCCGCGACATCATCGCGCAGCCCGCTCTCGATGCGTATCGCGGCCGCGAAATCAGCCCCAGCGCGGACTGCAAGACCGATGCGGAGCTGGACGCGTTCGTCCGCTCACGCGCGGAAACCGCGTACCACCCGTCGTGTTCCTGTGCGATGGGCGCCGACGACATGGCCGTGGTGGACGGGCAAGGCCGCGTGCACGGCATGGAAGGTCTGCGCGTGATCGATGCTTCGATCATGCCGCGCATCATCACCGGCAACCTCAACGCCACCACCATCATGATTGCCGAGAAAATCGCCGACCGCATGCGTGGCCGCACCCCGCTGCCGCGCAGCACTTCCGATTACTACATCGCTGGCGATGCACCTGTACGCGGCTGATGTCTTCAGTGGACTGGCCACGATGTCCATCAGTACTGACGGGCAGCGTGTCCATCAATAGCGGGCGAGCAAGGTCCCTGCAAGCAACTGCCCAACGGCACGACGCACAGCCACCATCGCCACGAGCACACATTGGCTGGTACAACGCCCGCATCGCTGCGGGCGTTGGGCAACTCCGTGCGGCACTGCTATTGCAGCGCTGCAAGTCCCGACAGTTACAGCTTGCCGGCACCTGCGTTGGCCTTGACGTCTGCGGCGACCTTATCGACCGACAGCAAGTTGTAGGTGTACGGCGGGGTCCAGCCGATGTTGGTGTTCCATGAACACGACAGCGCCTTGCCATTGAGCAGCGAGCCCTGATCGCGATAAACGCTGCCACCATAGCTGGCGGCAATCTTGTCGCAGCTGCTCACAGCGCTGATCTCGAACACGTTGCGCTCGGAGAAGATCTTCGATTCCTTGCCAACGCCATGCGCATACGAAAACGGATAAACCTTATTGCTGGTGCTACCCACGTGGTAGTTGTTGTACAGATGCGCCTGGCCGAAGCGCACACGCGGTGCGCGCGCGGAAATTTTTTCGAACAAGGTATTGTGGATGGTGACCTTGAGCTTGCCGCTGTCGAGGCTGGACGCGCTGTCGCTGGAGCCGATCAGGTTGTTTTTCTCGTGCGACTTGAAGACCGAGTACGAGACGGTGACGAAATTGGCGCCCTTCTTGATGTCCATCGCGCCGTCGTGGTGCTGTTTTGGGCGGCCATTTGCGGTGCCGTTCTGATCGTCGGTACGGCGGCCGTCGGTGAAGGTGACGTGGTCCACCCACACATTACTGGCGCCTTCCACAGTCAGGCCGTCGTACTCCGCATTCCAGTTGCCGGCATCGCCGTCGTTAGGGTCCCAGACCGGTTCCGGATCCCACGGATTTTCGATGGTGATATTGCGAATGATGACGTCGTTGGCCTTGACGTAAAAATAGCCTTCGCGAATTTCTGCGTTGCTGGTGATACCAATCAGCGTGGTTTTGGTGGGCACGTCCAGACGCGCACGCGTCTTCATGTCCGAGGTCTTGGTGTAAGGATATCCTTCGCTGATATCGATGATGCCGCTGATCTTAATAATGCGTCCGTTACTACCGGCGCTTGCGCTCAATGCAGCTTTCAACTCGGCAGCATTCTTGACGGTGTAGATGTTGGCGGCAGCAGCGTTGGAGCCGCCCCTGGTGCCGCCGTTCTGGGTCGCCCAGCCCGTGGTTGCAATACCCAGCGACGCATCGGCATAGGCAACCCCGGTAAGCAGCAACGACCCAACGAACAGCGACGCGGCGGCCGCCGTCGAAAATTTCGGCTTCATCTTGATCTCTCCCCGGAATGAATTCGATGCGCCGCGCGGCGGTGCACCCCTGGTCTAGCGGACGCGGAATTTACTATTCAGCTATGGAATGTTCGATTCCGCGAAACCGATACTAGGAGCGTCGAAAACGCTTGCATCTAGCCTGTTTGCGGATGTGCTGGCGTAATCACGCAAACGCTTGCGGGACAAAAAAGAAGAGACAAAATGCTGCAATCAAGACACGCGGAGACATCACAAGGACACTGCAATGCAGCACGATTCTTGTCGCAACGCGTTGAATAAAAATTAGAAAAGCGGGACACCGCTTAAATTCATGCATTTTCCGACGCATGAATCGTTGCGATGTATTGCCGCGCTGCGGCATCCATCGCAAGCCGCTATATGGAAGGACCTGACGAACTGAGAATTGCGCCTTGGTCATGGCGAAAGAGGCGAGACATTTCCCGCGTTGCACAGGAATGCATCGCGTCAGTTTTTGCGCAAAATGCAAATGCTTTCATTGCAGTTCTTCCCACACTCCAGGCAACTGAATTGGGATCGATTGCAGAGGCGTGGCATTTTGACACCACGCGTTCCCATACCCATGCTTCGACATCGCCATCCGAT
Organism: Xanthomonas bromi; assembly: GCF_900092025.1. Classification (GTDB taxonomy): domain Bacteria; phylum Pseudomonadota; class Gammaproteobacteria; order Xanthomonadales; family Xanthomonadaceae; genus Xanthomonas; species Xanthomonas bromi. The sequence goes on along the minus strand of NZ_FLTX01000002.1, from coordinate 22,211 downwards.
CGACCCTAACCACTGTCCGCTGCAGACCTCATCAAGCTGGCCCTCAAAGTGGAAAACAGGCTCGCCGGGCAAGCGTGACTCCCCGAACGCTCCGCGCGCAGGCGTGCAACACGATCAGTCAGCGTAAGCATCGAATCTTTCGACTGAAGTCGCCAAACAGACGCCATTGCCCATGCCCTTCTGTGCCAGCGCATGGACAATGGCGTCTGCTGGGTCGCCTACCCATCGTGAGGAACGCGCAGTTAAGCATCCCGACTACTCATCCACGTCCCAACCGCAGCCGCGTGGCAAGCTGTTGCGGACCACGCTGGATCGTCGGAGAGCATGCAAGGCTGATCGTCGCAATGCCACGTGAGCGCGACCATGGGGCCGACGGCGCATGCCACCGCGATTAAGTGCGCGAGTTAAATAAGCCGATCGCACAAACGCAGGCCAGCACTGGCGCTGGCACTAAGAGCGGCTAACAGAACGTAGCGAGCGGTGGTCAGGTGGGTGCGGACGGCGCGGAGGAACCGAAGTGTACGAGTGGTACATGAGGATTCCGAGCACCGGCCGCGCCCGCCTGGCGGCCGCGCAGTAGTTTTGTTAGCTGCTCTAAATGTCAGCCACAAAAGCCATCATCGTCGGCAGCCGGCAAGCTGGCCGCGCACCGCACCACTATTCTCCAGCCGCATTCTCAGCGACCGCTGCGTGCGCTCAGGAGAATCCTTCGAAGAACAACTCGATCGCCATCACCAGTGCATCTTCGCGCCCGGTGTTGGAAGGGTAGTAGCGCGGGCGCCGGCCGATTTCGTTGAAGCCTTCGGAGTGGTACAGCGCGATCGCGGATGGATTGGAGGGGCGCACTTCCAGAAACGCACGCCGCGCTCCACGATCGCAGGCGCCCTTGATCAGCGCGCGCAGTAACGCGCGACCGTGCCCTTGCGATTGGGCCTCCGGTGCGATGCAGACGTTGAGCACGTGCGCCTCGTCGGCGGCGATGCTGATCACGCCATAGCCGATGACCCGACCGCCCTGCTCCATCACCCAGCCGGGATAGCCGGCCTGCAGGCAGTCGCGAAAGATGTTGCGCGTCCACGGAAACGGATAGGCGCGGAGTTCGATCTCCATCACTCCATCCAGGTCGCTCTCGCGCATGGCGCGCAGCGAGGTGGACTGCGGCGCGTGCAATGCGCTCACGCCGGATCCCGACGCCGCCGCAGCGCGCGCAGCTGCGGCCACAGCGCGCGCTTGGCAACCGGATTGCCGCGCAGTTCCGCCAGCGGCCAGGACGCCATCAATGCCTGGGTCGCGGGGTCGCCCGGATTGCAGCCGGACGCGCGCAGCAAGGCCATCTGCAGGCGATCCGGCATGCCGACGCGGTTACGCCGTTGCAGCGCCGACGCTGGCGCAGCGCTGGGCGCGCGCGGCGCGTCGGGCGGTGCAGCCGGTGCACTGCGCCGTGCGACAGGCGCATGGGCCGTTGCAGACTGCGGCGCACGCTCCACGTGCGCTGGTGCGGCCATCGGTACGCGCTCGGCAACCTCGACATGTGCGGGCAATGCATCGACCGCATCGCGGTCCAGATACACCGTGTGTCCCAGGGCCTGCAGATACGAGACCTGCAGATCGGACCACATCGGCTCGGACGGCGCCTGGCTCACGAGAACGCGCTCATGGCAGCTCGGGCACGCGCCGCCAACGTCGCCACACCCACATCAGCGGGCCGGACAAGGCATACAGCACGCCGATGACCAAGAACGAACGCGCCAGATCGATCACCAGCAGCGCAATCACCACTGTGGCGATCGCCAGCGCCAGGAACGGCACGCGGTCGGCGCGCGGGCCGCGCGCACCGCCCTTGAAACTCCAGAAGCGGATCCGGCTGACCATCAACAGCGCCGACACCACGGTGATCGCAAGCGCGACATAGCGCAGCTGCTCGCCATCGAACCCAAGGCTGTCGTCGGCAAAGGCCCAAACGAACGACATCATCAGTCCGGCCGCCGCCGGGCTGGCCAGGCCAATGAACCAGCGTTTGTCGACCACGCCAACCTGGGTATTGAAGCGCGCCAACCGCAGCGCCGCGCAGGCCGCATAGAGAAAGGCGGCCGACCAGCCGACCCGGCCCATCACGTTGCTGTCGTACTTCAACGCCGATAGCGACCAGTGGTACATCACCAGTGCCGGGGCCATGCCGAAGCTGACCAGATCGGCCAACGAGTCGTACTGCACGCCGAATTCGCTGCTGGTATTGGTCAGGCGCGCCACCCGGCCGTCCAGTCCATCCATCACCGCCGCCACGAACACCGCGATGGCGGCCTGGACGAACTGCCCATTGGCGGCGGCGATGATGGCGTAAAACCCGGAAAACAGCCCGGCGGTGGTGAACAGGTTCGGCAGCAGGTAAATCGTGCGCGAGCGCGGGGGGGGTCTCATTTCATCCATCCGGCAAGTGTAGGGCCTGAGGTCCGTCCGGCGGTAGCGCGCTTGCGGGTTCAATGCCTTAGGCACCCGATCACTTGCCAGCGCCGGCCGCGGATGCTGCAATCGCGGCGGGAATCATCCAGGGGAAGCCACATGCACCCGTCGTCCGGGCTTTGCGCCCTGTTGCTGCTGCTCAGCGCCACCGCAGGCGCCACAGATATATATAAGTGGAATGACGCCAAGGGCGTGACCCACTACACCGAAACCCCGCCACCGACCGGCCAGCGCTACGAAGCGCGCCGGATCGATGCGCGCAGCGGCACCGCGGCCATCGCCGCGTCGGAGACCGCCACCCCGGAATCGACCGACTGCCTCACCGCACGCCGCAACCTGGAGCTGCTCAGTGGCAAGGGCGAGGTGACCATGGGCGCCGGCACCGACGGCAAGCCCGGCACCCCGCTGGACCCGGACGCACGCGCCGCGCAGCGCAATCTGGCCGAAGCCGCCGCCAAGGCCTATTGCAAGCCGGCGGCGACCGGCGGCCCGGCGATCTGAGTTCGGGCCGAGCAGCGTATGCGGCTATCAGGCCGTTTGAGAGTGAGACGACGCACCGCACCGTTGGCGCCCTGTGTGTCGAAGGCGGCGCGGCCACCTCCTCAGCCCTGTGGCCGGGCCCGCACCGCAGGCCGACGCCCCGGCATCACGACCGCCTGATCAGGCACGCCGAACGCCCCCCTGCCGCTACGCAGCACCGCCCAGCCACTGGCCGATGACCGGCAGGGCGCGACACTGGCAAACTATCCGCTTTCCGCCCAAGCGAAGCCCGATGCGTCTTTCCCAGTTCCACCTGCACACCACCAAGGAAACCCCGGCCGACGCCGAACTGGTCAGCCACCGTCTGATGCTGCGCGCGGGCATGATCCGCAAGCTGGCCTCCGGGCTGTACACCTGGTCGCCGCTGGGTCTGCGCGTGCTGCGCAAGGTCGAAGCCGTCGTGCGCGAAGAGATGAACCGCGCCGGCGCGGTGGAAGTCCTGTTCCCCACCATCCAGCCGCGCGAGCTGTGGGACGCCACCGGCCGTTGGGAAAAGTTCGGTGGGCAACTGCTCAAGATCAAGGACCGCAAGGAGCAGGAGTTCTGCTACAGCCCCACCGCCGAAGAGGCCGCGGCCGAATTCGCGCGCCAGGAAATCAACAGCTACAAGCAGCTGCCGCTGAATTTCTATCAGATCCAGACCAAATTCCGCGATGAAATCCGCCCGCGCTTCGGCGTCATGCGTGCGCGCGAGTTCCTGATGAAGGACGCGTATTCGTTCCATCTCACCGACGAAGACATGGCGCGCGAATACGACAACATGCGCGCCGCATATACCCGCATCTTTACCCGCCTGGGACTGGATTTCCGCGCCGTGCAGGCCGATTCCGGTGCCATCGGCGGCGATGCCTCGCAGGAATTCCACGTCATCGCCGACTCCGGCGAAGACTCGCTGGCGTTTTCCACGGCTTCCGATTACGCCGCCAACGTGGAAACCGCCAGTGCAGCACCGCCTGCCCCGCGCGCCGACGCAAACGAAGCGATGCAACAGGTGGCAACGCCCACCCAAAAGACTTGCCAGGACGTTGCCCAGTTGCTCGGCATCGCGCTGCAGCGCACGGTCAAGTCGGTGGCAGTGATGACCGAGGCAGGCTTTGTGCTGGTGCTGGTGCGTGGCGACCACGCGGTCAACGAAATCAAGCTGGCCAAGGTGGCCGGCCTGGCCGACTACCGCCTGGCCAACGAGACCGAGATCCGGGAGCACCTTGGCTGCGAGCCCGGCTTCCTGGGACCGGTGAACACCGCGCGCCCGGTGCGCGTGGTGGCCGACCGCGATGTCGCGGCACTGGCCGATTTCGTGGTTGGCGCGAATGTGTCCGGCGCGCATCTGGTCGGTGTCAACTGGGGCCGCGACCTGCCCGAACCGGAGACCGTGGCCGATGTGCGCAACGTGGTCGAAGGCGAGCGCGCGGCCGATGGCGGCGAACTGCGCCTGGCCCGCGGCATCGAAGTGGGCCATGTGTTCCAGCTGGGCAGCCAGTACGCGCAGGCGCTGCAGGCCACCGTCATCGACGAGGGCGGCAGGGTGGCCGTGATGAAGATGGGCTGTTACGGCATCGGGATTTCGCGCATCGTGGCCGCGGCAATCGAACAGAACCATGACGACGCCGGCATCATCTGGCCCGCGCCGATGGCGCCGTGGCAGGTGGTGGTCTGCGTGATCAATCCCAAGCAGGACCCACAGGTGCTCGCTGCCGCCCAGGCGTTGCTGGACGAATTGATTGCCGCCGGCCTGGATGCCGCCTTGGACGACCGCGGACTGCGCCCGGGCGCGATGTTCGCCGATATGGAACTGCTAGGCATTCCGCATCGGGTGGTGGTCTCGGAACGCGGTTTGGCGGCCGGCACATTTGAATATCGCGCCCGCACCGCCGATGCGGCAGAAAACCTGGATAAAGCCGGGTTATTCTCCCGCCTGGGGCATTGATCAAACAGCCGCCATCGGCTTCAAATGGATGAACGCAAAGCGCCGAATTATTTCGGCGCATTTGTCATGCCGGTTTTCTCACTTTATGATGGTCATCGCTGCCATGGACCGGCATTCTTTCTCTCTACATTTTCCGGAGTAGTTGATGTCGATCGATCTTAGCGGCCTGTCGGCCAAGCAGTTGAGCGCCCTGATCAAAAATGCAAAGAAGCAGCAGACGGTGGTTGCCAAGCGCGCCCCGATTGCCAAGGTTCGTACGCAGCTGACCCGCGCTGCGAAAGCCCAGGGTTATTCCATTGAAGAACTCTTTGGCGCTTCCGCCAGTGCTGGCCCGGGCCGTCCGGCTGCTGCCGGCAAGCCGGGCCCGCGTGCCGGTCGCAAGCTGGGTAAGGTCCCGCCGAAGTATCGCAATCCCGCCAACATCCAGGAAACCTGGACCGGCCGTGGCAAGCAGCCGCGCTGGCTGGCCGAGCTGACCGCCGCCGGCAAGAAAGTCGAAGACTTTCTGATCAGCAAGGTCGGCGGTGCGAAGAAGGCTCCAGCAAAGAAGGCCTCGCCGCGCAAAACCGTCACCAAGCGCGCCACCAAGAAGTCCAAGGCCGCTTGATTCAAGCCAATAAAAACGCCGGCAATGCCGGCGTTTTTATTGCGCGATGTTTTCCTGCTCATAAATTCTTGCGGGCCGGAACGAGCAGATTGCCGAACAGCAATCCGGCCATCAATGCCATCACGATATTGGTCACTGCCAAGAGTGCGGCTTGTCCCACGGTGACATCCTGTTGCTGCACCAGGGTCAAAAAGCCACGCAAACTGACGCTACCCGGAACCAGCATGATGATGCCGGGCAACCGGATCAGCGCGCCGGGTTTGTGGACCACTCGCCCGAAAAGATTTCCCGCAGCGGTCAATGTCATGGCCGAGGCGAATACCCCGGCCGGCCCGCCCCAGGCATGCCCCGCATAACGCGCAATGACATATCCGGACATGGCCGCCGTCATGATCCATAAATAATCACGTCGATTGGCTTTGAACAACACCGCAAACGCATAAGCGGCCACCACTAACGACGCCCATTCCACCCAGCCGGCCTGTGGCCGCAACGCGGCTACCTGAGGATGCAGGCCAAGCAGCTGAGTCAGCGTCACCGCGATGACCGCACCCACGGTCAGCTTGAGCACGGTGGTGACCGCACCGGCCAGGCGCGCCGTGCCGGAGACCCAGTGCTGGCTAGCCAACTCGTTGAATGCATTGGTCAATGACATGCCCGGCAGCAGCACCACCAGCGAGGCGATGATCACGGTATTGAGATTCAACGGCCCCAGCAGGGAGGCCACCAGCGCCGCCACCACCCCGGCCAGCAGGCCGGCCAGCGCTTCGCCGGCTTCCTTGGTGGCAGCGCGCTTGTCGGTGTATTGGGTGAGCAGGCCGATCGACATGCCGATCGCCCCCGCCGTGGCGATATCCAGCCATGGCAGCTTCCACAGCCCGGCCACGCCGGCTGCAGCCAGCCCGAAGGCCAGTACCTGCATGGTCTTGCCGCGCCGGTCCACCTCGCGGTCCAGCCGGCGCAATGCGGTGTGGCCCTGCGCGATGCTCATGCGGCCGTTGGCCACGCTGTCGGCCACGTAGTCGGCCACGCTGAGCTTGTACAGATCGTTTTCCCCCGGGGCCAGGCGAATCACCCGGGTGATATCGCTGGAACCGATGGCCTTGGTCGGGTCGCTGAAGCTCAGGATGATGCCGGTGGGGTTGGACCAGGGCTCGCAGTCCAGGCCCAGCTTCTGCGACAACCCGACCAAGGCGGCCTCCAGCCGTTGCGCAGTGGTGCCATAGGAATGCAGGCGCCCGGCGATTTCGGACACGAAGGCGACGCGCTGGGCGTAGGTGGCGCTGGCGGAGGGGAGGACAAGGGTGGCAGCGGACATGCGTGACGGGTCGGATCGGAGAAACGCCGTGTCCGGCGAGACCGTCAGTGTATGCCGCAGCGCGCGTTGCGGGCGCCTCATCGCCGGCTGCAGGCATACCACTGCTGTCGCGCACCCATCCGTCGCTCACATCGGCGCTGTATGCTGGCGCCACGGACAGGCCACCCATGATCAAACCGCAACCCCCACGCATCGAACAAGACTCGCAAGATCAGGCACAGCTCCGGCTCGCGGGCAGTTGGGTCCTGGCGACCGCCTTGCCGCAGGCGGAACTGCTGCAGACCGTGCCCGATGGCATTCGGCGCATCGACGCGCGCGGCATCGCGCAACTGGATTCGGCCGGCGTGCTGCAACTGCTGCGCTTCGCCAGCCGCATCGGCCTGAAGGAAGACGCGATCGATTTCCGCGACGAGCACCAGGCGCTGGTGTGCACCATCGAGGAACTCAACGACGAGCGCCCCAAGCCCAAGCGCGACTACGGCTTCGTCGCCGCGCTGGATCGCCTGGGCCGCACCACCCACGGGGTCGGCCAGGGCATTCTGGAGCTCAACAGTTTTCTAGGCGAGAACCTGGTCAAGATCATGCGGCTGATCCACGAGCCGCGCCGCTTCCGCCTGACCTCCACCGTGCATCACATGGAGCAGGTGGGCCTGGATGCGGTGCCGCTGGTAGTGCTGCTGTCGTATCTGGTGGGCGCGGTGATCGCCTTCCTGGGTTCGACCATCCTGCGCGACTTCGGCGCGGAAATTTACGTGGTGGAGCTGGTCAGCATCGCCTTCCTGCGCGAGTTCGCGGTGCTGCTGACCGCCATCGTGCTGGCCGGGCGCACCGCCAGTGCGTTCACCGCGCAGATCGGTGCGATGAAATCGCGCGAGGAAGTAGACGCCATCCGTACCCTGGGCTTGGACCCGATCGACCTGCTGGTCATCCCGCGCCTGCTCGCGCTGATCTTCACCCTGCCGCTGCTGACCTTCATCGCGATGATCGCCGGCCTGGCCGGTGGCGTCACCGTGGGCGCGTTCGACCTGGACATCCCGCCGCAGATGTACCTGGCGCGCATGCATGAGACCATCCAGTTACGGCATTTCCTGGTCGGCCTGTCCAAGGCGCCGCTGTTTGCGCTGGTGATCGGCCTGATCGGCTGCCTGGAAGGGCTCAAAGTGAGCGGCACCGCCCAGTCGGTGGGCGAGCGCACCACCTCCTCGGTGGTGCAGACGATTTCCTTGGTCATCATCCTCGATGCGATTGCGGCGTTGTGGTTCATGAAGATGGGGTGGTGATGAGGCGGGGATTCGATATTCGGGATTTGGGATTCGTGCAGAGCGTGAGCAACGCACTTGCACTGCTATCTGGGAGCAAGGTGCTTTGACCAATCCCCAATCCCCAATCCCCCATCCCGGCACCGAGACTGATGCCGACGACGACCAGTTGGCGATCTCCGTGCGCGGGCTGACCAACCGGTTCGGTAGTCAGGTCGTCCACGAAGAGCTCGACCTGGACGTGCGTCGCGGCGAGATCCTGGGCGTGGTCGGCGGCTCGGGCACCGGCAAGTCGGTTCTGATGCGCAGCATCCTGGGCCTGCGCGAACCCGACGCCGGCAGCATCCAGGTGCTGGGGGCGGACGCGCGCTCCGGGCGCTTTGTCGACCGCCAGCACATCACCCGCAATACCGGTGTGCTGTTCCAGGACGGTGCGCTGTTTTCGTCGATGACCGTCGGCGAAAACGTGCAGGTGCCGTTGAAAGAACACCACGGCGAGTTTCCGGAGCGCTGGTATTTCGAGCTGGCGCTGCTGAAGATCAAGCTGGCCGGCCTGCCGGCCGATGCACTGGACAAACTGCCCTCGCAATTGTCCGGCGGCATGCGCAAGCGCGCCGGTCTGGCGCGGGCGCTGGCACTGGACCCACCGCTGCTGTTCCTGGACGAACCCACCGCCGGGCTGGACCCGATCGGCGCGGCCGCCTTCGACCGTTTGATCCGCACCCTGCAGCAGGCATTGGGCCTGACCGTGTTCCTGATCACCCACGACCTGGATACGCTGTACGCCATCTGCGACCGCATCGCGGTGCTGGCCGATCGCAAGGTGATCGCCAACGCGCCGCTGGCCGAGGTCGAGCAGATCGACCACCCCTGGATCCAGGAATATTTCCACGGTCCGCGCGCCCGCGCCGCGCGCGCGGCCAAGACCGACTCCACCGAGACCGCCTGAGCATGGAAACCAAAGCCAATTACGTCCTGATCGGCGCCTTCACCATCGTGGCAGGCCTGGCCTTGCTGCTGTTCGGGCTATGGGCCGCGAAATATTCGTCCGACCGCACCTGGCAGCAATACCGGGTGGTGTTCCGCGAGGCCGTCACCGGCCTGTCGGTCGGCAGCCCGGTGCAATACAACGGCATCGCGGTCGGCTCGATCACCGAGCTGACCCTGGCGCCGAACGATCCGCGCCAGGTGGTCGCACACGTGCGGGTCAACTCCACCACGCCGATCAAGAGCGATACCCGCGCCAAGCTCGCCATCACCAGCCTGACCGGCCCGTCGATCATCCAGCTCTCCGGCGGCACGCCCGAGGCGCCGTCGCTGACCACCATCGACAAGAGCGATGCGCCGATCATCCAGACCACGCCCTCGGCGCTGCAGAACATCACCGACACCGCCAACCGCATCGTCGAGCGCATGGACGAGATGCTCTCGGACAAGAACGTGGCCAGCATTTCGGCCACGCTGCAGAACCTGGAAAAAATCAGCGGCGGGATCGCCGATCGCGACGAAGGCATGCAGGCGCTGATCGTCAGCGCGCGCGATGCCGCGCGCAATCTCGACACCACCCTGACCACCACCAACGGCACCATCAAGCGGCTGGATCAGAATCTGGTGCAGCAACTGCCGGGCATCTTGAACAAGCTGGATGCAACGCTGGTCAAGCTGGATTCGGCTGCCGGCAACGCCGACAACATCCTTGGCGAGAACCGCGCGGCCATCAACAGCTTCGCCAACGACGGCCTGGGCCAGCTCGGACCGACACTGACCGAATTGCGCGGCCTGATCCGCGACCTGCGCCGGGTCAGCGACAAACTGGACAACAACCCTGCGCGCTACCTGCTCGGCCGCGACGCACCCAAGGAGTTCGAACCGAAATGACTGCCATGCGCCTGTTGCGTCCCCTGCTGTGCCTCTCGTTACTGGCGCTGGGCGGCTGCTCGGTCCTGACCGGTAGCGACAAGAAGCCGGCCACGATCTATGCCCCCACCGTGCGCGTCACGCCCAATCCCACCTGGCCGCAGGTGACCTGGCAGCTGTCGGTCGCCAAGCCGAGCGCAGCCCGCCTCATCGACAGCCCGCGCATCAACGTGCGCCCCACCCCGGGCGAGCTGCAGGTCTATCACGGCGCCGGTTGGGCACAACCGGCTACCGATATGCTGGAAGATAGCGTGGTGCGCGCGTTCGAAGACTCCGGCAAGATCGCCGCGGTGGCGCGCATCGGCGCCGGGATCCGCTCGGACTACAAGCTGGCGATCGACGTGCGCCGCTTCGAAGCCGATTACGCCGGCCAATCGGTGCCCTCGGCCACCATCGAACTCAACGCCAAGCTGCTGCATTCGTCCGATCAACGCGTGGCCGCCTCGCGCACCTTCCTGGTCGCACGCCCGTCCACCAGCACCGACACCGCCGCGGTCGCCGCAGCCTTCGAGCAGGCGATGACGCAGGTCACCACCGAACTGGTGGGCTGGACCTTGATCACCGGGCAGCAGGACAGCCAGAACTTGCCGCATTCGTTGTAAGCCCAAGCGACAAACTTAAAGCGTCTAACGAAACTACTTCACACCGATCTATTGCAGGGTGGCTGATCTGCGACCTGGCTGCCGGATCGTTACCCGCCCACCCTCGCGGGACACGCTGCAAGTACGTCCTTGTAAGCTCCTTGGCGGCATCCATGCCGCCAAGGGTCCCGAGACGGTGAGCGGGCAAAGACCAGTCGCGTTGATCGGTGCCCAGGGTTTCGGCAGAGCAACCAGCCACTCCTAACCGCGCGACGCGGTGATTTCGCTCTTTAGCAAAACCACCAGCCAACGGTCTGGTGCGGTGTCCTCGCCGCTTGCGGGACCGTTGGCGGCATGGATGCCGCCACCGAGCCTCCATGGACGGATTCACGGCGTGTCCCGCGAGCGGTGAGGGCACCGCGCGCTCGACCCACCAGGCTTGAAGATAGCCAGCGCACGCAACGCGCAAAATCTCGGCATCCTGAAATGATTGGCTAACGCGGGTGGTGCAGCTGTCGGGCGGTTGGTCTGTAGCTTGCTGCAGGGCCCTTGCCCGCCCACCCTCGCGGGACACGCTGCAAGTACGTCCTTGTACGCTCCTTGGCGGCATCCATGCCGCCAAGGGTCCCGCGACGGTGAGCGGGCAAGGACCAGTCGCGTTGATCGGTGCCCAGGGTTCCGGCACAGCAAGCAGCACCCCCCGAAATCGCGCGACGCGGTGGTTTTGTTCTTCAATAAAACCACCGGCAAACGGTCTGGTGCGGTGTCCTCGCCGCTTGCGGGACCGTGTGGCGGCATGGATGCCGCCACCGAGCCTCCATGGACGGGTTCACGGCGTGTCCCGCGAGCGGTGAGGGCACCGCGCGCTCGACAGACTCAGCGTTTGACCCGGACTTCTGACTGCATCCACCACGATAAGGCTGACAAAAGACCTGCGCGCGTCGGCAGGCGACCGCTCGCGACGTTTTGTTAGCCGCTCCTATCGCGGGGACGCGCGCATCGCAATCTGACGAAAGGTCAAATTGATGCGCTCGCCGACCGGCTTTACGGTGCGCGGCAAGGCGTGTTTGTAATGGCGCTGGGTCTCTCCGCCCATCACCAGCAGATCGCCGTGGCCCAGTTCCAGCGTCTGCTTCAGCGCCGCATCGTCGCGATGCTTGAACGCAAAGCGCCGCGCAGCGCCCAGGCTGAGCGATGCGATCACCGGTTGCGCGCCCAGCTCCGGCTCGTCGTCGCTATGCCAGCCCATCGCATCGGCGCCGCTACGGTAGCGGTTCACCAGCACGCTGTTGAACGGGCAACCGGTTTCATCCTGCAGACGGGCGCGCACTGGCCGCAACACCTCAAGCCACGGCTGCGGCGCAAACTGCGTGCCCGAGTAGCGATAGCTGGCATCGGCATCACCGATCCAGCTGCTCAGGCGCGGCGAATCCACCACCCGCCCGAACATGCGGATGCGATGGACCTCCCACTGCACCTGGTCCAGCAGGGCCTGCAGCAACGCATCGGCGTGCGCCGCGTCCAGCCATCCGCGCTGCCAGCTGATCTGCGCTCCCGGCAATGCCACCTCGATCTTCATGGGCCAAACGCTAGCACGCGTGCCCAGACCGCGCCGTCGGCAGCGGATGAATCGCGCCGATTTGCCGCCATCACATGCAATCCCGGAAAATACGCACCAGCCATCGAGCCAACGGGAGTGGAGCAATGTCGGAAGCGGGAATCGGCGCGCAAGCGTCAGAGACGGTCGAACGTGATGTGATGGAATACGACGTCGTCACCGTCGGTGCCGGTCCGGCCGGGCTGTCGTTTGCGATCCGGCTCAAGCAGCTCAACCCCGAGTTGAGCGTGTGCGTGATCGAAAAATCCAGCACCATCGGCGCGCACATCCTCTCCGGCGCGGTGATCGAACCCGGTCCGCTGGATGCGCTGCTGCCGGGCTGGCGCGACAACCCGCCGCCGATCTGCGTGGCCGCCGCCGACGACGAATTCTGGTTCCTCGGCAAGGACAGCGCGCGCAAGTTCCCGGTGGTGCCGCCGGGTATGCGCAACCATGGCAATTTCATCGTCAGCCTGGGCGCGATGTGCGCCTGGCTCGCTCCGCAGGCCGAAGCGCTGGGCGTGGAAATTTACCCCGGCTTTGCCGCCGCCGACACCCTGCACGACGATAGCGGCCAGGTAGTGGGCGTGCGTATCGGCGACATGGGCGTGGCCAAAGACGGCTCGCACAAGCCCGGCTATACGGCCGGCATCGACATCCGCGCCAAGGTCACCGTGCTTGCAGAAGGTGCACGCGGACACCTGACCAAGCGGTTGCTGAAGCGCTTCGACCTCACCGCCGACAGCGACCCGCAGGGCTATTCGATCGGCATCAAGGAGCTATGGCAGGTGCCCGAAGGCCGCGTTACGCCGGGCAAGATCGTGCACACCATCGGCTGGCCGGCCGACAACCGCACCTATGGCGGCAGCTTTGTGTATCACTTGAACAACAACCAGATCGCACTGGGTTACGTGAGCGGTCTGGACTACAGCGACCCTGCCTACCAGCCGTGGGAAGCCTTCCAGCAATGGAAGAATCACCCGATGATCAAGCCGTTGCTGGAAGGCGGCAGCATCCTTTCTGCAGGCGCTCGCGCACTCGTCAGCGGCGGCTGGCAATCGCTGCCGAAAGTGGAAATGCCCGGCGCCCTGCTGATCGGAGATACCGCCGGCCTGCTCAACGTGCCCAAGATCAAGGGTACCCATCAGGCGATCCGCAGCGGCATGCTGGCTGCCGAACACCTGGTGCAGTCGCAACTGGTCCCGCAAGGCTTCGACGCCAAACTGCGCGCCTCCGACGTCATGACCGAGCTGAAGCAAGTCCGCAACATCAAGCCCGGTTTCAAGAAGGGCCTGTGGTTCGGCCTGCTCAACGCCGCCTGGGAAACCGCGCTGAAGGGTGCTTCACCGTGGACGCTGAAGAACAAACCCGACTGGTCGGCGTTGCACAAGCTTGGCGAGTACGAGCAACCCAAGCGTGACTACGTCACCCGCGAACTCGCACCGCGCGATCGCTTGCAAGGCGTCTATTTCGCCGCCACCGAGCACGATGAAGACCAACCCGTCCACCTGAAGGTGTTGGATACCGATGTGTGCGCCACCCGTTGCGTGGAAGAATACGACAACCCCTGCACCCGCTTCTGCCCGGCCAATGTCTACGAAATGGTCGCAGACACCGCCAGCCCCTCCGGCAAGCGCCTGCAGGTCAATGCCGCCAACTGCGTGCACTGCAAGACCTGCGACATCAAGGACCCCTACGAAATCATCACCTGGGTCACACCGGAGGGTGGTTCGGGTCCGAACTACCAGAATCTGTGAGTGTGTCTGGTCGCTCAATGCAGTCGCGGCTGCGCACTTATGTCTTCGGACTGCTGCGTGCAGGATTCCGTGCGATCCCGTTGAGTGACGCGACGCGCGACCGCTGGCGCGGCTGGTTTCTGGATCGCCATGCAGACTGGGTACCGGAGCCTGCGCGCGGCCGTCTACGCCATGGCAACTCGCGACGGCCAGCAGTGCGCAGCGACGAAGCGGCGATTGGCTACGTCCCCTATAGCACCACCGCCCTGCCTGAAACGCTTCCTGCGAAGCTGATCGCGTTTTATCTGCCGCAATTCCATCCAATCCCCGAAAACGATGCGTGGTGGGGCAAAGGCTTCACCGAATGGCGCAACGTCAGCCGGGCGCTCCCCCAGTTCGAAGGCCATCAACAGCCCAGATTACCGGCAGACCTGGGCTTCTACGACCTTCGCACTCCCCATGTCATGCGCGAGCAAGCGCGCCTTGCGCAAGAGTATGGTCTCGGCGCCTTTTGTTTTTATTTCTATTGGTTCGCTGGCAAGACCCTGCTGGAAATGCCGATCACCCAGTGGCACGAAGATGCCACGATCACTCTGCCGTTCTGTCTTTGCTGGGCCAATGAAAAGTGGGCACGCCGCTGGGATGGCCGCGGCGACGATATCCTGATCGATCAAGCACATGATGCGGACGACGACCTGGCTTTTATCGCACATGTTGCAACTTACATGCGCAATCCGAAGTACCTGCGCATCGAAGGGCGCCCGGTGCTGTTGGTGTACCGGCCAAACTTGCTGCCCGAGCCCGCACAGACGACCGAGCGCTGGCGTGGTTGGTGTCGCAATCACGGAATCGGCGAGATCCACCTTGCTTATGTGCAGGGGTTCGAACGTCCCGATCCGCGCGACATCGGGTTTGATGCTGCCGTCGAATTCCCGCCGAACATGAGCACGCCACCTTCGGTGGCTGCGCGACAGCGTCTGCTAAACCCAGCATTCAATGGCGATGTACTCGACTGGCGAGAGCTCGCCCGCGACCTGGAACAGCGCCCGCTGCGCGAGTACACCTTGTACCCGGGCGTAAATCCCGGCTGGGACAATGAACCGCGGCGCTCGGGAAAGGGGCGTATCTATCTGCATGCGTCCCCACGCCGCTATCGCGACTGGCTCATGCGTACCCTGCGGCATCGTCTGAACAATGCGCCGCCTGCGCACCGCCTGGTGTTCGTCAACGCGTGGAACGAGTGGGCCGAAGGTGCGGTACTCGAGCCCGATACCCGCCTTGGGTACGCATGGCTGGAAGCGACGCGGCAAGCGCTGTTGCACACGGCAGACGTTGTCACCCGATCTGATCCACACGATGCCTGCGTGGTCTTGCACGCCTGGTACCTCGATGTGCTGGACGAAGCCCTGGACGCACTTGCTCAGTGCGGACGATCGCTGCGGCTTGTCGTCACTACCGATATCACCATGGTGGCGCAGGTTCGCCATCGCCTGCAGCAGCGCGGTTTCCAGGCGCAGGTGGAAGGCTTCGAAAATCGTGGCCGCGATATTCTTCCTTTCTTGCAGGTTGCCAACCGATTGCTCGACGAAGGCGAGCAAGTGGTCTTGAAAGTGCATACGAAAAAATCGACCCATCGCGAGGACGGAGATAGGTGGCGGCGTGAAATGCTCTCTGCATTGCTCGCACCACAGCACGTCGATGCAATCGTGCGCGGATTCGCTGGCGATCCGTTACTCGGCCTTGCGGCGCCTGCGCAACACTTGTTACCTGTCAGCGACTTTATCGGCGGCAATGCCGATGCACTCGATTACCTCGCTGTGCGCACAGGCACGGACGCAATAAACGAACACAGCGTGTTCGCATCGGGAAGCATGTTCTGGGTCAAGCTGGAAGCGCTGCGGCCGGTATTGGATGCGCATTTGCATCCCAGTGAATTCGAAAACGAACAGGGACAGATCGATGGCACGCTGGCCCATGCCATCGAACGCTTCCTGGCGGTTGCAGTCACCCACTCCGGGAATCGTGTCGCAACCATCGAACAACTGCAGGGAATCGCTCAACCTGGTGCAACCGAGCCTTACCGCTATGCACGCAAGGCGCGCTGAGGCGCCGTGCGTGTCGCTAGCTACTCATGAGCTAGTCGCTGCGTAGATAGTCTTTCGGTTAGGTAGCGAATTCAACACCGGTCTTCCGGCGCAACTCTTCCAACTCCACGCCCTCTGCGGCCTCCACCAGCACCAACCCTTCTGTTGTGACATCGAACACGGCGAGATCGGTGATGATGCGGTCCACCACGCCGACCCCGGTCAGCGGCAGGTCGCATTCGCGCAGGATCTTATGGCTGCCGTCCTTGGCGACGTGCTCCATCAGCACCACCACGCGCTTGACGCCGGCGACCAGATCCATCGCGCCGCCCATGCCCTTGACCATCTTGCCGGGCACCATCCAGTTGGCCAGGTCGCCGCGCTCGGTGACCTGCATTGCGCCCAAAATCGCCAAGTCGATGTGGCCGCCACGGATCATCGCGAACGAATCGTGGCTCCCGAAATAGCTGGCACCGGCGCGCGCGGTCACGGTCTGCTTTCCTGCGTTGATCAGGTCTGCATCCACGTCGTCTCCGGTAGGAAACGGGCCAATGCCGAGCAGGCCGTTCTCCGATTGCAGCCAGACATCCACGCCCTCGGGGATATGGTTGGCGACCAACGTCGGCAAGCCGATGCCCAGATTGACGTAGGCGCCATCGGTCAGTTCGCGTGCCGCACGTGCGGCCATCTGGTCTCTGGTCCAGGCCATCAGGGCTGTCCTTCGCGCACGGTGCGCTGTTCGATGCGTTTTTCCGGCGTGGCGTTGAGCACCAAGCGGTCTACGTAAATGCCAGGCAGATGCACCTGATCCGGGTCGATAACGCCCAGCTCCACGATTTCCTCGACCTCGGCGATGCACACGCGCCCGGCCATGGCGCAGGCGGGATTGAAATTGCGTGCCGTCTTGCGGAACACCAGATTGCCCGCGGTATCGGCGCGCCATGCCTTGATCAGCGCCACATCGGCGTGCAGTGCGGTTTCCAGCACGTAATGCTTGCCGTCGAATTCGCGCGTTTCCTTGCCCTCGGCCACGATCGTGCCGTAGCCGGTGGCGGTGTAGAACGCGGGAATTCCCGCCCCGCCCGCGCGCAAACGCTCGGCCAGGGTGCCTTGCGGATTGAACTCCAGCTCGAGTTCGCCCGCCAGGTATTGGCGTTCGAATTCCTTGTTTTCGCCCACGTAGGACGAAATCATCTTGCGGATCTGCCGGGTGGCCAATAATTGACCAAGCCCGAAACCATCGACGCCCGCGTTATTCGAGATCACGGTCAACCCGCCAACCCCACTGTCACGCACGGCTGCAATCAATGCCTCCGGAATGCCACACAACCCAAAGCCCCCCACCGCCAGGATCTGGCCGTCCGCCAGTACCCCATTCAGCGCTGCCTTGGTATCGGCGTAGCGTTTGCCGCCTGCCGTACCACGTCCTTCACTGCGCATCACCGCCCTCACCCGCTGATGTGAAGCGCCCATTCTATCCGCTGACTGTTCCCTGTCCCCGGTCGCAATTCCGCCACACCCAAGACACGGCGCAGCCGCTAAACTCGGGTGTCCCCCATCTCAGGATTTGCCCATGACGCTACCCGCCTTCAAGGCCTACGACATTCGCGGCCGCGTGCCGGATGAACTCAACGAGGACTTGGCCCGCCGCATCGGCGTGGCGCTGGCGGCGCAGCTGGATCAGGGGCCGGTGGTCCTGGGCCACGACGTACGCTTGGCCAGCCCGGCGTTGCAGGAAGCGCTTTCAGCCGGCCTGCGCGCCAGCGGCCGTGAAGTGATCGATATCGGCCTGTGCGGCACCGAAGAGGTCTATTTCCAGACCGATTACCTCAAGGCAGCCGGCGGCGTGATGGTCACCGCCAGTCACAACCCGATGGACTACAACGGGATGAAGCTGGTGCGCGAACAAGCGCGGCCGATCAGCTCGGACACCGGCCTGTTCGCCATCCGCGACACGGTCGCCGCCGATACCGCCGCGCCGGGCGAGCCCACCGCCTCGGAGCAGAGCCGCACCGACAAGACCGCGTACCTGGATCACCTGCTCAGCTACGTGGACCGCAGCACGCTCAAGCCGCTCAAGCTCGTAGTCAATGCCGGCAACGGCGGCGCCGGCCTGATCGTCGATCTGCTCGCTCCGCATCTGCCGTTCGAGTTCGTGCGCGTGTTCCATGAACCCGATGGCAACTTCCCCAACGGCATTCCCAACCCGCTGCTGCCGGAAAACCGCGACGCCACCGCCAAGGCGGTCAGGGACCACGGCGCCGATTTCGGCATTGCGTGGGATGGCGACTTCGATCGTTGCTTCTTCTTCGATCACACCGGTCGCTTCATCGAAGGCTACTACCTGGTCGGCCTGCTCGCCCAGGCCATCTTGGCCAAGCAGCCGGGCGGCAAGGTCGTGCACGACCCGCGTCTGACCTGGAACACGGTGGAGCAGGTCGAAGAGGCCGGCGGCATTCCGGTGCTGTGCAAAAGCGGGCATGCCTTCATCAAGGAAAAGATGCGCAGCGAAAATGCCGTCTATGGCGGCGAAATGAGCGCGCATCACTACTTCCGCAAGTTCGCCTATGCCGACTCCGGCATGATTCCGTGGCTGCTGATCGCAGAGCTGGTGTCGCAATCCGGCCGCTCGCTGGCAGACCTGGTCGAAGCGCGCATGCAGAAATTTCCCTGCAGCGGCGAGATCAACTTCAAGGTGGCCGATGCGAAGGCGTCAGTTGCCCGGGTGATGGAGCACTATGCGTCGCTGTCGCCGGAGCTGGATGACACCGACGGCATCAGCGCCGATTTTGGCGAATGGCGTTTCAACCTGCGCAGCTCCAATACCGAGCCACTGCTGCGTCTGAACGTGGAAACGCGCGGCGACGCCGCACTGCTGGAAACGCGTACGCAGGAAATTTCCGCCTTGCTGCGCGGCTGATCTACCATTCTCCCCCAACTTTGACGCACTGGAGTTTCCCCCGCCCATGAGCGACGTCCTACCCATTATCTTGTCCGGCGGCTCCGGCACGCGCCTGTGGCCGCTGTCGCGCGAATCCTACCCCAAGCAGTTCCTGCCACTGGTTGGCGACAAGAGCATGTTGCAGTCCACCTGGCTGCGCGCGGCTCCGGTCGCAGGCCACTCCCCCATCGTGGTCGCCAACGAAGAACACCGCTTCATGGCTGCCGAGCAGTTGCAGCAGTTGGGCGTGAAGCCGTCGGCGATCCTGCTGGAGCCAAAGGGACGCAACACGGCGCCGGCAATTGCCGTTGCAGCACTCGAAGCGACCCGCAACGGCGCAGACCCTCTGTTGCTGGTCCTGCCATCCGACCACGTCATCGGTAACGAAGCCGCGTTCCAGGCAGGAGTAAAAGTTGCCGCAGAAGCGGCAGCACAGGGCAAACTGGTCACCTTTGGCATCAAGCCGACCGCACCCGAAACCGGCTATGGCTATATCAAGGCCAGCGCTGGTGCTGGCACTGGTGCGAGCGCGGTTGAGCGCTTCGTCGAGAAGCCCGACCTCGCGACTGCGCAAGGCTATCTGGCAAGCGGCGAGTACTACTGGAACAGCGGCATGTTCCTGTTCCGTGCGTCGCGTTACCTGGAAGAACTGCGCAAGTTCCATCCCGCCATTGCCGATGCATGCCAGAAGGCGTGGGAAAACGGCAAGCGCGATGCCGATTTCACCCGTCTGGACAAAGATGCCTTCGCAGCCAGCCCGTCGGATTCGATCGACTACGCAGTGATGGAAAAGACTGCCGACGCGGTCGTGGTGCCGTTGGACGCAGGTTGGAACGACGTCGGTTCGTGGTCCTCGCTGCTGGATGTCTCCAAGCAGGATGCGCAAGGCAATGCACACCATGGCGATGTCATCCAGCTCGATTGCCAGAACACCTATGCGTACGGCTCACGCCTGATCGCCATGGTCGGACTGGAAGATGTCGTGGTCGTCGAGACGCCGGACGCCGTGCTGGTCGGTCACCGCGACCGCATCCAGGAGGTCAAGGAAGTGGTCAGCCAGATCAAGACGGCTGGCCGCTCCGAGGCCACCTGGCACCGCAAGGTCTATCGCCCGTGGGGCGCATACGACTCCATCGACATGGGCCAGCGTCACCAGGTCAAGCGCATCACCGTCAAACCCGGTGCGGTGCTGAGCCTGCAGATGCACCACCACCGCGCCGAACACTGGATCGTCGTGAGTGGCACTGCCGAAGTGACGCGTGGCGAAGAAGTGCTGCTGCTGACCGAAAACCAGAGTACCTATATCCCGTTGGGCGTCACGCATCGCCTGCGCAATCCGGGCAAGTTGCCGCTGGAGCTGATCGAAGTACAGTCCGGCAGCTACCTGGGCGAAGACGATATCGTGCGTTTCGAAGATACCTACGGCCGGGCGTAATCGGTCGTTCGTAACAGAGTGCACTGCATGACCAAACAGCCGGGAATTCCCGGCTGTTTGCATTCCTGGCGTCAGGCGCCAGCAGTCAATGCGGTCATCATCGAGTCGTTGTTGCGCTACTTGTTGACCGCAGATAGCTCGGCAATCACGCGCTGCAGACCAACGCGCCATTCGGGCAATTCGATACCGAAATCGCTCTGCAGTTTGTCGATGGACAACCTCGAATACGCCGGACGCTTCGCCGGTGTCGGATAGTCGGCCGTCGTGATCGGCACCACGCGCGGCGCACGCTCCAGCAGACCGGCACTGACCGCTTCTTCGAAGATGGCCTCGGCAAATCCATGCCAACTGGTCTGGCCAGCCGCGGTGAGATGCCAGGTACCCGACGTATCGGGCGTGCGCTGACGCAGCAGCTGCGCAGTGACGTCGGCGATCAAGGCCGCCGGCGTCGGTGTTCCGACCTGATCGGCTACCACCCGCAACTCGTCGCGCTCTGCACCCACCCGCAACATCGTGCGCAGGAAGTTGGCGCCATGCGAGGCATAGACCCAGGCAGTGCGCAGGATCAGATGCTGTGCGCCTGACGCCCGAATCGCCTGCTCGCCAGCGAGCTTGGTTTCGCCGTATACACCGAGTGGAGAGGTCTGTGCATCCTCGCGGTACGGCGCCGTGCCCTGCCCGTCGAAGACGTAATCGGTGGAGTAGTGCACCAACGGCACAGCGTGCGCGGCACACCATTGCGCGATGACACCTGGAGATTGCCCATTTGCACGCAGTGCGCTGTCGCGATCCTGCTCGGCACGATCCACCGCGGTGTAGGCAGCCGCATTGACCACAGCCGTCGGATGGATGCGGTCCAGCAACCCGGGCAACGTGTCCGGCGCGTCGAAATCCGCAATTTCGCAAGCGCTGCCATCGGGCAATTGACCACTGCGCGTGGTCGCGGTCACCGCGCCATCTGCCGCAAGCGCGCGCAACAATTCGGTACCGACCTGCCCGTTTGCGCCAAACACCAAGATGGTCACGGCGAAAACACCGGCAAGCGCTCGACCGGCACATCGGCCAGGAACGGCGCAGCCGCATCCTTGGCGGAAAGCACCGGGCCACTGATCGGCCAGTCGATCCCGATCGCCGCGTCGTCCCAACGCACGCCTGCATCGGCTTCCTTGACGTAGACGTCAGTGCACAGATAGCTGAAAACCGCACGCTCTGACAGCACCGCAAAGCCATGCGCAAAGCCTTCCGGAATCCAGAATTGCTTTTTGTTTTCTGCGCTCAATACCACTGCCTCCCACTGGCCGAAGGTGGGCGAGCCATGACGTACGTCAACGGCCACGTCGTAGACCTCGCCTTCGAGCACGCTGACCAGCTTGCCCTGCGGACGCGGCCATTGGTAATGCAGACCTCGCAACACGCCCTTGACAGAGGTCGAAACGTTGCTCTGCACGAACCGGGTCGGCAGGTTGTGCTGACCAAAGCGCTCGGCATTCCATGTTTCAAAGAAATAGCCACGCTCATCGCCAAACACTGCCGGCTCGATCACCACGCAACCAGACAGCTTGGTTTCAATCACTTTCATGGAACAACTCCTCGTAACGCCAATTCGTGCAGGTACTTGCCGTAGTCGTTCTTTCGCAACGGTGCTGCCAGACGTTCCAGTTGCTCGGCATCGATCCAGCCATGACCAAACGCGATTTCTTCCGGGCAACACACCTGCAGACCTTGCCGCATCTGGATGGTCTCGATGAAATTGGCTGCTTCGTGCAACGACTGATGCGTCCCGGTATCCAGCCACGCATAGCCACGCCC
>NZ_FLTX01000007.1 GCF_900092025.1 Xanthomonas bromi | reverse complement strand
GGTGACCAGCATGATGCCGTGCGGCTGCTCCAGCACCTTGCGGAACTGCGGCAGGAAGTCTTCGGTAAAGCCCAGCTTGTAGAAGTCGAACACCACCGTTTCGCGGTCGAGCAGACGCATCACCACGCTCTCGCCGTGCGCGGTGGGCACGGTGCTGACGCGCAGGTCCAGTTCCTTGCCCTGCACGCGCAACATGATGCGACCGTCCTGCGGCAGGCGGCGTTCGGCGATATTGAGCTTGGCCATGATCTTGATGCGGCTGATCACCGCAGCAGTGAGCTTGGCGGGCGGGCTTTCGCCTTCCACCAGCACGCCGTCCACGCGATAACGCACCTTGAGGCGGCTTTCGAACGGTTCGATATGAATATCGGAGGCGCGCAGTTCCACCGCGTGCTGGATCACCAGATTCACCAGCCGGATCACCGGCGCTTCGGAGGCCAGATCGCGCAACGCTTCGATATCGTCGCTGCTGTTGGCATCGCCATCGGCGGTTTCGACGATGGTGCCCATCGCGCTGCGGCCCTGGCCGTACCAGCGTTCGATCAGATCGTCGATTTCCGAACGCAGACCGACCTGCAACTGCAACGTGCAGCCGGTGGCAAGACGCACCGCATCGATGGCGTAATCGTCGTAGGGGTCGGCGATCCACAGCTCCAGCCGGCCATCGCGCTCGCCCACCGGGCACAGATGGAATTGTTTGAGAAAGCGCAGCGACAGATTCTGCACGTCGGGCAGCATTTCCGGCGGAGTGTCGCCAAGCTGGCGTGCATCGACCAAGGGCAGGCCGAGTACCTCGGCGCAGGTTTCTGCATGATCGCGTTCGGACACCAGACCCAGGCGACCAAGCAAGGCAAGCAACCCCATGCCGGATTCGACCTGCAATTGGCGCGCGCGCAGCAGATCGGTGTCTTTCAGACGACGGCGTTCAAGCAGCGCATCGACGATGCGCGCCTCCGCACTTCGATGCTCGATTGGATCGACGGCAACCGCGTTCACACTCGTCTCCACTGGTCCGGCGCCGACTGTAGCAGTTTGCCGCGGCAATCAACCGCGCGCATCTGAATCGCCCTGAAAAGCGATGCCCCCGGCGATTGGCCAGGGGCATCGGTCACACTATTGCGCTACTTACTGTCGTGCAACGAGCGTCAGCTTCGCGTAGCTCGCCGCGCCGACCAACTTGATGTAGTACGTGCCAGCCTTGGGCGCAGCGAAACGCACGGTTTCGCTGTTGCCCGGACGGGTCGACTTGGCGTCGTATCTGGTCGCGCTGGGCTCGGCTTCGTAGCTCACGTACATCGATACATCGCCGGTGCCGCCGTAGGTCATGAAGCTGAGCACGGCACCGGCCTTGGCGTCGAAGCTGTACAGCGTGGAGCTGCCGGCCGCGCCGCTCAAACCGGCAACAGGGGCCTTGTTGGTGAGTGCGATGGCGCTCGGTGCGCAGCTCTCGGTGGCCGGGTCGCACGGCTCCTCCAACACCGCTTCCAGCGCGGCCTTGGCATCGACGATGCCACTGCCGATCGGGGTGCCGGCCGGCGGGGTCACCGGGAAGCGGCGGCTGGTCTGCTTGAGCAGCGCTTCGACCGCAGCCGGGGTCAGCGGGCCATCGCCCAGACCGATCGCCGCGCTCTGTACCAGCGCCACGACGCCAGCCACGTGCGGGGACGCCATCGAGGTGCCGCCCATTCCCATATATGTATAAGAACCGGAGGTCGGGGTGGTGGCACCGTTGTAGCCGGCCTGCCAGATGTAACCGCCAGGATTACCGTCCACGCTGCCGCCGCCGCCGGGACCGGACAGGTCCACCGTGCTGCCGTAGTTGGAGTAATCGGCAATGCCGCCGGTAATACGGGTGGCGCCTACGGTGATCGTGCTGTTGCAGTTGGCCGGTGTGTGGTCGGCCGCATCCTCACTGCTGTTGCCTGCCGCCACCACAACAGTGGTGCCGCGCGAGACGGCGCCATTGATTGCCAGCTGGGTGGCCGAATCGCAGCCGCCGCCGCCGCCCAGGCTCATGTTGATCACTTCGGCCGGGTTGGTGTTGGTGGGCACGCCTTCGACGGTGCCGCCGGACGCCCAGACGATTGCATCGGCGATGTCGGAGGTGTAACCACCGCAACGGCCGAGCACGCGCACCGGCAGAATGGTCGCCTTCGGCGCGACACCGGCCATGCCCACGCCGTTATTGGTCGCTTCGGCCACGGTGCCCGAGACATGGGTACCGTGCCAGGAGCTTTCCTGCGCCACCGACCCGGTATAGCAAACGTTGTCGGCCTCCTCCCAGTCACCGTAATCGAGTGCGCCCGGCACGCGCGCATCGGTGGGACGACGCGAGACTTCGGCGTCGCTGATGAAGTCGTAGCCCTGCAGGATGTTGCCGGCGAAATCGGGATGGCCCGGCAGGATACCGGTATCCAGCACCGCCACTACCACGCCGGCGCCCTGCGACAGATCCCACGCGCCCGGTGCATTGATGCCACCGTTGGGGTTGCTCAGATGCCACTGGTACTGCGCGTAGAGGGGGTCGTTGGAAACCAACTGCGGGCTCACATCGGTGGCGGGAACGCGCTTGCTGATGTCGATCGGGCGCAGCATGCGGTCGATCTGCACGTCGGCCACGGACGGATCGTTCTTCAGCTCGACCACCACCTTGTCCACCTGCGCGGCGGTCAGCGTGCTGGACAGCTTGATCAGGTCCGAGCCGATGCCCAGCTTGCGCACATACGTCGCCTTGGCAGCGGCAGCGCTGCTGCGCGCGCCGGTGCTGGCACCAACGCGGCCCACTGCGGCCTGCACGGCGCTCAGCTTGCTGCTGCGATCAGTCGCAGCAGCGGTGTTGTCCTTGTAACGCACCATCAACCGGCTACCGAACGCTGCGCCGGCCGGGCTGCCTGGGTCGGTTCCTTGACCAGCAGTTTGGGGGCGGCAGCGAGGGTGCCAGACGCACCAAGGGCCATCATCAGGATGGCGCCGGTCAGCGGGTTGAGACGGAAATTCTTGTCGATCACGGTGAAGTCCTCTTCGTATTTTTCGTGAATCAGGCTTGGGGCAGCCAGCGCACGCGCTGCGTCCCGCGGTGCGGTTCGCAGCGTCCTTGTCGGCACCCTGGTACGGCCATCACTCCATGCGAATCCGTTGGCCGGCCCAGCCACGGTCCTTGTTGCCCGCCCCCTCAGGCCTTACAGATCGCGACGGCGCACCTGACGCCGCCGCGGTCGATGCACGACCCCGTTACCAGCCGAAACCGGCACCCACACCGACCGACCGGTCGTCGCCACTGAGCGCCCCGCCTACGGTGACGGTGGCGCGCGGGCTGATCGCACGCTGGTAGCCCACCGACAAGGCCGACTCGCCGTTCTGGAAACCGACACCGGCACCGATGCGGTTCTGCGCAGCGATACCGGCCACGCTGGCGGACATGTTCAACATCGCCGAGCCCATCGCACCCTGACGGTCCAAACGACGGTTCTGCCGGCGCAGACGGTCTTCGATATCGCCCTGATAGCTTTCGAAGCTGTCGGCCATCGCGTTGTAACGGCTGTCGGTGTAGCTGTTGGCCGCAGCAACGCCGCTGTCCAACTGGCCCTTGTTGACCGCATCGGTGGCATGCGTACCGGCGGCCACATTGGCCACCTGACGCTCGCCGCCCACGCTGCCCACCGACACCGTATCGGCACGATCGGCGACCGAGCCCTGACCCAGTGCGACGGCGCCTTGTGCAGTGGCACGTGCGCCCTGGCCGAGCGCGGTGCCGGAGGCCGCAGTGACCTGCGCGCCTTCGCCCATGGCCACGGCATTGGTCGCCACGGCGGCAATCTGCGTATTGGCACCCACCGCCGTGCTGCCATCGGCATTGACGCGTGCATTGCTGCCGATGGCGGTGTCGTTGGGGCCATGCGCATACGCGCTGCCGCCAATCGCCGTGCCGGTGATGTGGTTGGCCACAGCAGCGGTTCCCAGTGCCGTCGAGGTTGCGGCCGGCGTGATGCTGCCGACCGCTGCGGTGGTGGGCGTGCCCTGCACAGTGGCCGTTGCCTCGCTCGCCGTGCTTACGACAGTGGTTGCCGCATCGCCGGCCGCAGTGGTCGCGACTGCTGGCACTGCAGCGGTGCGCAGCGACATGCGCGCAGCGGTGCTGGTCGTACCGCCGCTGCGTGCATCCAGCTCGCTGACCTTGCTGTCCAACGCAGTCAGTGCCGCACCGACGTTGTT
Organism: Xanthomonas bromi; assembly: GCF_900092025.1. Taxonomy (GTDB): domain Bacteria; phylum Pseudomonadota; class Gammaproteobacteria; order Xanthomonadales; family Xanthomonadaceae; genus Xanthomonas; species Xanthomonas bromi. Next base: position 14,333 of record NZ_FLTX01000007.1, on the reverse strand, counting down.
GTAGCTGGCACCCTGGATCACATAGGTCGGCGCCACGAACACGCCTTGCGCACCGATCGCCGCACCACCGCCGAGGAAGCTGGCCGCGTTGCTCAACGACTGGAACAACTGGCCGCCATTGATCGCATCGGTGCTGGCATCGGCAATCGCGCCGGCGCCCACGTTGACGATGCGACGCGTCGCCGGGCCACCGCGACCATTGCCGCTCCCCACCGACACCGTGTTGGCATCGTAGGTGCGCGAGCCCGAGCCCAGGGCGACCGAATCGGCACCGCTGGCACCCGCATTCGCGCCCAATGCCACCGCATTGCTGCCGCTTTCCCGCACGAAGGAGTTGTAGCCCAGCGCCACGCCGTTTTCGCCGATGGAATTGGTCTGCCGGCCCATCGCGGTGCTGTTCACGCCGCTGGCGCTGCTGTCCACACCCATCGCGCTGGCGCCGGTGGCCGACGCGCGGCTGCCGGAGGCAATCGCGACACTGCGTGCGCCACTGGCCGTGGCACCGGCACCTGCGGCGGTGGCGCGATCACCGGTTGCCACGGCCACGCCGGTACCGGTGGCCTTGACCATGCCACTGGTGGTTTGCACATCAGCCGCCAATGCATCCAGCTGCCCCTTGTTGACGGCATCGCTGGCGGTCTGGCCATCGCTGACATTGACGATGCGACGCGTCGCCGGGCCACCGCGACCATTGCCGCTCCCCATCGACACCGTGTTGGCATCGTAGGTTCGCGAGCCCGAGCCCAGGGCGACCGAATCGGCACCGCTGGCACCCGCATTCGCGCCCAATGCCACCGCATTGCTGCCGCTTTCGCGTACGAAGGAGTTGTAGCCCAACGCCACGCCGTTTTCGCCGATGGAATTGGTCTGACGGCCCATTGCGGTGCTGTTCACGCCGCTGGCGCGGCTGTCCACACCCAGCGCGCTGGCGCCGGTGGCCGACGCACTGCTGCCGGAAGCAATGGCGACACTGCGTGCGCCGGTGGCGGCGGCACCGGAGCCGGCAGCCGTGCTGCGCTCGCCGGTGGCTGTGGCCACCGCATCGCCAGTGCTCTTGAACTTGCTGCTGGTGTTCTGCACATCGGCCGACACCGCATCCAGCTGGCCCTTATTGACGGCATCGGTCGCCGTCTGGCCATTGCTGACGTTGACGATGCGGCGCGTGGCCGGACCGCCACGACCATTGCCGCTACCGATCGACACGGTGTCGGCTTCGTAGGTGCGCGAACCAGAGCCCAAGGCCACCGAATCGGCGCCGGTTGCACCGGCATTGGCACCCAGTGCCACGCCGTTGACTGCGCTCTGCCGCACAAACGAGTTGTAGCCCACCGAGACCGCATTTTCGCCGATGACGTTGACCTGACGCCCGACACCGGTGCTGTTGATACCGGTCGCCGATGCATCCACGCCGATCACGCTGGCACCGGCCGCATCGGCGCGGCTGTTGCCGCCCAGTGCCAACGTGTTGTTGGCCAACGCCGCAGCGCTTTGACCCAACGCAGTGGCATTGACGCCGTCGGCGTACGAATTCCAGCCGATGGCGGTGGTGTAGTCCGCGGTTGCCCACGCACCCGCACCGAAGGCGGCCGCGCCGGTTCCCGAGGCGCGCGCCGGGATGAAGCCGGAGAACGTGCTGCCGCCGACGGCAACGCTTTCGTCGCCGGTGGCTTCGCTGAACTCACCCACAGCCACTGCGCTGGCGCCGGAGGCCAGCGATGCGGCACCGACGGCGGTGCTGTAGTCGCTGGACGCCACCGCGCCGTAACCCAGTGCCAACGACAGCCGGCCGCTGGATTCGCTGTAGCCACCGAAGGCCGCGCTGCCGACGTTGGATGCAGCACTGCGGAAACCCGCGGCGATGGCCTGATTGTCGGACGCGACCGCTTCGCTACCAAGTGCGGTGGCATAGGTCGACAGCGCCTGTGCGCCGGCACCGTTTGCCGTGGCACCGAGATCGCTGGCCGATGCGTTGCTGCCGACCACGCTGCTGTTCTCGCCCAGCGCCTGGGCATTGCTGCCCAACGCGGCCGCGCCGACGCCGCCAGCCAATGCACCGACGCCCACTGCCGTGGCGTTGTCGACCACGGCCTGCGCGCCCGCGCCCAATGCGGTGGTGCCAGGACCGGTGGCATTGGTGCCCTCGCCTGCCGCCACAGCGTTCTCGCCTTCCACATAGGCACCAGCATCGCTATCGGCGCTGCCGCTGGATTGGAAGTATTTGTTCGTGGCTGCGCCAGCGTCGGCAACGGCGTTGAGCTGATCCAGGTTCACCGCATCGGTGCCCTGGGTACCGGCGGCGACGTTGGTGATCTGGCGCTCGTTGCCGGCACTGCCCACCGACACCGCGAAGTCGCGGTCGGCCACCGAATCTGCGCCCAAGGCCACACTGCTTACGCCGGTGGATTCGGCGAAATTGCCGAGTGCGGTGCTGTTGAGGCCCGGCGCCCAGGCCGCACCGCCCACCGCAGTGGAGTAATCGCCGGACGCTTCGGTCGGCAACAGGCCGAGCAAGGCGCCGCCGACCGAGACGCTGTGGTAACCGCTGGCCACACTGCCCTGGCCGGCCGCGACGCTGTAATCGCCGGTAGCGGCGGCATCGCCGCCCACGGCGACGGTGTTCGAGCCGCCGGCGGTGCTGAAATTCCCCAGCGCCGTGCTGTTGAAACCACTGGCGGTGGAATACCCACCCACCGCGGTGGAGTAGTTGGACGTGGCCTCGGCACCGAAGCCGAACGCCGCAGCGCTGGTCCCGTTGGCGACGCTTTCCGCACCGACGGCGGTGGCCGATTCGCCGCTGGCGCTAGCGAAGTAGCCCACCGCGGTGGATTCGCTGCCTTGCGCCTCGCTCAGCGCGCCAACCGCCAGCGAGCCATCGCCGTAGGCGCCGGTTGCGGCGCCAAGCGCGGTGCTCTGCGCACCGGCCGCTTCGCTTTCGCCACCCACGGCCACGGCGTAGTCGCCGCTGGCCTGGCTGAAGGCGCCATTGGACACGCTGCCGAAACCGCTGGCCGCTGCGTTGTAACCGGCGGCATTGGCGTATTGCGCCGTGGCGCTGGCGCCGCTGCCGATGGCCACGGCGCCGATTGCGGTGACCTGGCTGCTGGAACCGAACGCGCTGCTGTAATCGCCTTCGGCGGTGGCATTGGAGCCAACGGCCGTGGCGTCTTCGCCCTGCGCATCGGCAGTGCCGGTGCCGGTGCCGGTGCCAGCGAACAGGCGCGCGGTATTTTCCGCAGCGCCCGCCACGGCGTTGAGCTGGTCCAGATTGACCGCGTCGGTGCCTTCGGTACCAGCCGCGACATTGGCGATCTGGCGCTCGCTGCCGGCTGCACCAACCGACACCGTGTTGGCGCGATCGGCGAGCGAACCTGCGCCCAAGCCAACGCTGTTGTCGGCAGATGCCAACGCACCGCCGCCCACGCTGACACTCTGCGCGCCCACTGCGGTGGCTTCCCAGCCCAGCGCGACGGTCTCATCGCCCGTCGCATTGGATTGGCCGCCGAGCGAAATGGCACGCGGGCCGTACGCATTTGCGTAGGTGCCCACAGCAATCGAGCCGGTATCGGCTGCAAATGCATTCGCACCGACTGCCGTGCTGTCGTCACCGTAGGCGAGACTCTCGGTACCGAGGGCGGTGCCACCGTTGCCCCACGCCACACTGGCAAACCCCAGCGCGGTCGATGCGGTTCCATTGCCGATGCTTTCGTAGCCGATCGCCGTTGCACCGCGCCCATTGGCGGTACTGGTGCCGCCGACGGCCGTGCTGACATATCCGGATGCAGTGCTGTCGCCGCCAAGCGCAGTGGCGTAGTCATCGCCGGCACTGCTGTTGTTACCGACAGCCGTGGCATTGGCGATGCTGGCGTTGGCATTGCTGCCGATGGCGGTGGTGCCCAGGGCAGAGGCCTGACTGCTCGCGCCGAGCGCGATGCTGTCGTCGCCCGACGCGTTGCTGGCGCTGCCCAACGCAATGGTGCGCTCGCCGAAGGCACGGCTGTTTGCGCCGATCGCGGTGGATGCGCTACCGCCGGCAGCGGCATTGGCGCCGAAGGCAGCGCTGTCGGCGCCGAAGGCCACGCTCGCACCGCCTACGGCAGTGCTGGTGTCGCCGAACGCCACGCTCCCCACACCCAGCGCAGTGGCGTCGGCGCCATTGGCGATGCTCTCGTAACCCAGCGCAGTCGCACCACCGGCGGTGGCCTGACTTGCGCCGCCCAAGGCGGTACTGGAATCGCCAGAGGCACTGCTGTTACCGCCCAGCGCAGTGGTGTTTTCCGCGCTTGCGGTGCTGTTGAAGCCGACTGCGGTGGCGTTGTCGGTGGCGGCATTGGCGCCGCTGCCGATGGCGGTAGCGCCCTGCGCAGATGCCATGCTGCTCGAACCCAGCGCGGTGCTGTAATCGCGATAGGCCGATGCGTTTGCGCCGGCAGCGACGCTGTCGACGCCCTCTGCAAGTGCGACACCCTCGCCGGTAGCGACGAACGAGCGCGCGGTAGTGGATGCAACGTCGGACACCGTGGTGAGCTGGTCCAAGTTCACCGCATCGGTTGCATTGACGCCGGCAGTGACGTTGGTGATCCGGCGCGTGGCCGGGCCACCGCGGCCATTGCCGCTGCCCACCGACACCACGTCGTCTTCATGCGTGCGCGAGCCTGCGCCCAGCGCCACCGAATTTGCGCCGGTCACGCCGGCATTGGCACCGAGCGCCACGCTGTTTTCGCCGCTCTGGCGCACGAAACTGTTGTAGCCGATGGCCACGGCGTTTTCGCCGATCGCATTGGTCTGGCGGCCGATCGCACTGCTGTTGATGCCGCTGGCGCTGCTGTCGGCGCCGGTGGCCACTGCGCCGGTTGCGCTGGCGTGGCTATTGGCGCCGACTGCGGTGGCCTGGCTGGCCGGTGCCGATGCGCCTGCGCCCACTTCGACAGATTGCGCATTGGCAGGAAGCGGCGTGGCGAATCCGGCGCCACCCAGCGCCAGGGCGATGGCGGCGGCCAGGGCGAGGCTCTGGCGGCGATCGATGAACGAGGCTGACGCAACGGCTCCGGGGCTGTCACCGCGGGCCAGTTCCGATGCCACGGTCCACACACCAAGCGATTTGTTCCAGACCTTGCGATAAATCCGATTCATCGACGCACGACTCCTGAGTTGTTGGACTGGTTTTTGGCGAACACCCGGCGGCGGAAGTCGTTCCCGCCCTCAATTCACCGCCGTTGTTCGCGCCATGGGCCTTGCGGCAGGGGCGGCTTGCGCCTGCTCCTTGGGCAGTCAAAAAGTGAACGCTACCCAACCATGGAACTGAGCGAAGTGTTAACAGTGGTTATTTCAGGCGTCAAGTTTTTGACAGCGAGCGAAGGAAAGTGCGGATCTGGTCACATTTCCGATTGCTTTTATTAGATTTTTGATAAATCTTTGTAAAACAGCGACCTAGATCATGTCCTCAGGGACATTTCAAAGCTGAATAGGCGAAACTGAAAAAGACAACAAAGCCCGCTCGCGAGACACCGGCAGCCTGGATTGCGCAAAAAGACAGGCGGGCGTGTCGGATCTGCGGCCAACGTGCTCCACGGGTGATGGGCCGTCATGGGTCGCGCATGTCTCAGGCGATTACCGCCAAGGAAATGACGATGCCGCAAGACAGAGGCCCCAGGCGTCGGATCATTGCCGCACCTTTCGAAACCGCGGCTTTCCAATGTAAGGGACGTCGGTGCGGGCGGCGAAGCACACGGTTGGCTGGTGGTGCGACGCGTCGATGCGCGTCACCACGGCAGTTTTCACTGAAGATCGCGACACCTGCGAAACACACAGGGCTCTCAAGAAACCGTCGTGGTCGATTCGCTTGAGCGTCCGCCAGTGGCCGCAGCGCTCGGCGAGCCTGCGACCGCACAACGGCTGCCGGCGCATCGCGCCCTGCAAAAACGACAACGGCCGTGTGCATCGCTGCACACGACCGTCAAGTGATGCGTTAGCGGCTTCAGATCAGCCGCACGCCATTAACCGCACCATACCCTCGCGTTGCGGAACATCCGCAGCCACGGCGAGTCACCACGCCAGTCGGCCGGGTGCCAGCTCAGGTTTGCACTGCGTGGCGTGCGCTCCGGATGCGGCATCAGGATGGTGACGCGGCCGTCGCTGCTGGTCAGCCCAGTGATGCCGTCCGGCGAACCATTCGGATTGAGCGGGTACTGCGACGCCACCGCGCCATCGCCATCGATGTACCGCAGTGCCACCCGTGCAGCGGCCTGGTCGACGGCACTCTCGAACTCCGCACGGCCTTCGCCATGCGCCACCGCCACCGGAATGCGCGAACCGGCCATGCCGCGCAGGAAGATCGACGGCGACTCCACCACTTCCAGCAACGCGGTGCGCGCTTCGAACTGTTCGCTACGGTTGCGCAAAAAGCGCGGCCAATGCTCGGCGCCGGGAATGATGTCCTTGAGCTGGCTGAGCATCTGGCAGCCATTGCACACGCCCAGCGCAAACGTATCGCTGCGCGCAAAGAACGCGGCAAACGCATCGCGCAACGCCGCGCGCTCCAGGATCGAGGTGGCCCAGCCGCGGCCGGCACCCAGCACATCGCCGTAGCTGAAACCGCCGCAGGCCGCGAAGCCGACGAACGTGCTCAGATCCACGCGGCCTTCGATCAGGTCGCTCATATGTACATCGAACGCGCGGAAGCCGGCACGCTCGAAGTTGTAGGCCATTTCGATCTGCCCGTTGACGCCCTGCTCGCGCAGGATCGCCACCTTGGGTCGGGCACCAGTGGCCACGAACGGCGCCGCCACATCTTCGGACGGGTCGAAGACCAGCTTCGGACGCAGGCCCGGCGCCTGGAAATCGCGCGCCAGCGCGCGCTCTTCGTCGGCACTGTCCGGGTTGTCGCGCAGCTTCTGCATGGCGTGGGTGACCGACCACCAGGCATCGAACAGCTGTTCCCAACGCCATTCGGCCAGCACCCGTCCCTGCCCGCTCACGCGGATGCGCGGCGTGCCGGTGGGACGTGCAATACGCTGCGCGCATTCGGTCAGTGCATGCCGCTCGACCAGATCGGCGAACACGGCGCGATCCTCGCTGGCGATCTGCACCACCGCGCCCAGTTCTTCGTTGAACAGGCTGCGGAACGCATCATCGCCCCAGGCATCGAGGGTGATGTCCAGGCCCTGGCGCGAGGCGAACGCCATCTCGCACAGCGCCGCAAACGCACCGCCATCGCTGCGGTCGTGATACGCCAGCAGCAGCCCGCCTTCGCGCGCATCGCGGATCAGTTCGAAGAAGCTGCGCAGCCGCTGTGCATCGTCCAGATCCGGCACGTCACCGCCGAACGCCGGCAGCGCCGCAGCGTCGGCATAGACCTGCGCCAGCACCGACCCGCCCAGACGCTGCTTCCCGCCACCGAGCCCGATCAACCACAGCTCGCTTTCTTCCTCGTTACGCAACAACGGCGTCAGCTGGGTGCGGACATCGCTCACCGGCGCAAAGGCACTGATGATCAGCGAGACCGGAGAAACGCTCTTCAGCGTTTCTCCGGGAATGGGGAATGGGGAATGGGGAATGGTGGAAGCGGAGGGCTGCGGCGTTTCGCCATTCCCAAGTCCCGATTCCCCATTCCCGGCGACCCACTGCGCCTGCATCGACAGCGAATCCTTGCCCACCGGAATGCTCAGCTCCAGCGCCGGGCACAGCTCCATGCCGACTGCACGCACCGCGTCGTAGAGCAGTGCGTCTTCGCCGGCATGACCGGCGGCGGCCATCCAGTTGGCCGAGAGCTTGATGCTGGCCAGCGTCTGCACCGGGGCGGCGCACAGGTTGGTGATCGCCTCGCCCACCGCCATACGGGCCGAGGCGGCAGCGTTCAACAGCGCCAGCGGGGCGCGCTCGCCGATCGACATCGCCTCGCCTTCGAACGTCTCGAACCCGGCCAGGGTGATCGCGCAATCGGCCAGCGGCAGTTGCCAGGGCCCGATCATCTGCTCGCGTGCGGTCAGGCCACCCACGCTGCGGTCGCCGATGGTGACCAGAAAGTTTTTGGACGCCACGGTGGGATGCGCCAGCACGCGCAAGCCGGCCTGCTGCAGGTCCAGCGCAGCGGTCTGCAGCACCGGCCACTTGGGCGCGGCCGGATGCACCGCATCGCGATGCATCTTCGGCGCCTTGCCGAACAGGACATCCATCGGCAGATCGATCGGCAGCGGGGAATCGGGAGTGGGGAATGGGGAATGGGGAGAAGCGGCACCGGCAACCGGCAGCACGCCGTCACCATTCCCGATTCCCGATTCCCGATTCCCGGCGTCCAGGACGCCATACCCTACCACCAGCCGCTCCTCGGCCGTGGCCACGCCGACGGCAGCGAACGGGCAGCGTTCGCGGGCGCAGATGGCGGCAAATTCCTGCAGGCGCGCCTGCGGCACGCCGAGCACATAGCGCTCCTGCGATTCGTTGCACCACAGTTCCAGCGGCGACAGCGAGGGGTCGTCGCTGAGCACGCGGCCCAGGTCGATGATGCCGCCCACGCGGGAGTCGTGCAGCAGTTCGGGGATCGCATTGGACAGGCCACCCGCGCCCACGTCGTGGAACCAGCGGATCGGGTTGTCGACGCCCAGCGCCACGCAGCGGTCGATGACCTCCTGGCAACGGCGCTCCATCTCCGGGTTTTCGCGCTGCACGCTGGCGAAATCCAGCGCTTCGGCACTGTCGCCGGCCGCCACCGAGCTGGCCGCGCCGCCGCCCAGGCCGATCAGCATCGCCGGGCCGCCAAGCACGATGACCGCATCGCCCGGCTGCAGCCGCAGCTTTTCGACCTGGTTGCGATCGATCGCGCCCAGGCCACCGGCCAGCATGATCGGCTTGTCGTAGGCGCGGGTCAGGCCCGGGCCTTCGGCCAGCTCGAAGCTGCGGAAATACCCGAGCAGGTTCGGCCGGCCGAATTCGTTGTTGAATGCGGCACCGCCGAGCGGGCCGTCGAGCATGATGTCCAGCGCCGGGGCCATGCGCGGGTTCAGCGCGCGCGGCGCTTCCCACGGCTGCGGCAGGGTCGGGATGCGCAGATGCGAGACCGAAAACCCGGTCAGGCCGGCCTTGGGCTTGCCGCCACGGCCGGTGGCGCCTTCGTCGCGGATTTCGCCGCCTGCCCCGGTGGCCGCGCCGGGAAACGGCGCGATCGCGGTCGGGTGGTTATGCGTTTCCACCTTGATCGCGAACGCCGACGGCAGCACCGCTTCGCTGCGGTATTCGCCACTGGCCGGGTCCGGGCGATAGCGTGCGGCCGGCACGCCTTCCACCACCGCCGCGTTGTCGCTGTAGGCCGACAAGGTGTGCTGCGGGGTTTGCTGGTGGGTGTGCTTGATCATGCGGAACAGCGAGCGTTCCTGCGGCTTGCCGTCGATGATCCAGCTGGCGTTGAAGATCTTGTGCCGGCAGTGCTCGGAGTTGGCCTGCGCGAACATCATCAGCTCGACATCGGCCGGGTCGCGCCCAAGTTCGGCGAAGCGTTCGCGCAGGTAGTCGATCTCGTCCTGCGCCAGGGCCAGGCCCAGGTCGCGGTTGGCCTGTTCCAGCCCATCCAGCGGCACGCGCTGCAACTGGCCGGGATCGGGCACGTTGAACAAGGCTTCGGCTGCGGCGGCCGAGCCGAGCAGCGACTGCGTCATCGGGTCGTGCAGCAGCTTGGCTACGGCGGCCTGCATCGCTGCGTCGACCGGCCAGCCGGCCAGATCGATGCGGGTACCACGCTCCACGCGCTGGATCGGCTGCCCGGCGCCGCGCACCAGTTCGGTGGCCTTGCTCGACCACGGCGACAGCGTGCCCAGACGCGGCACCACATAACGCGAGGAGGCATCCACATCGCGCGCGGCAGGCGCGGCATTGGCCTGCAAGATCCGCTGCAAGGTGGGCTGATCGGGCGATTGCCCAGCTTCGGCGCGGATGAAGTAGACGTGCCAGGCGCCGGTGATGCGCAGCGCGGGAACGAGGGTTTGCAGGCGGGTTTCGAGCCGAGCGCGGCGGAACGGCGAAAGGGCGGAAGCGCCCTCGAGGACCATCATGTCCGGGGAACCGTGTCAGAAACGGGGCTACAGATTGTAACGGAGCCGATGGGTTGGCGTCGGTCGCGCGTGCGGCCGAAGGCCATCGGCCAGCGAATCGGGCCGAACACCACCAGCCCACTTTCGTTCGCCGCGGCCATCGTGGACGCGGCGATCGTGAAAGCTGCACGGACGGAGCTATGCCACTTGGCGACCGGCCGTCTGGTTAACGCATTGGCGACTGGCTCTCTGGCTGACGCGCTGGTTGGCAGCGCCCTGCCCTGTTCCACCGGTCTTTATCCCCTCCGCCACCGTGGCCCTGCGACCGGCGCAGGCGCGACATCTGCGCGCCGGACGCAGCCGATCTACACCACTACTTGCGCAACCCGGCTGCCCGGCACCACCCGGCCGCTCGATCCAGCCAGCGAGCCACGCCACCCCAAAACGCAAAAGGCCGGAACGCAGACGCGTCCCGGCCTTTTAGCGATTGTCCAGCCATCGAAGGCCAGCGCCAACGCGGCATTACACGACCGCGCCGATGTGGATCAGCGGCTGCCGCCGGCCGTGGTCACGGCACGCTTTTCCAGCGCTTCGCGCAGCTGCGCCGGCGGCAGGTAGCCGCCGAGCTGGGTGCCGTCGGGCGCGAAGATCGCCGGAGTGCCGTTGACGCCCAGACGCTGACCCAGCGTGTATTCCATCGACACCGGGTTCTTGCAGTCCTTGGAGGCCACCGGCTGACCGGACTTGGCGGCCGTGAGCGCCTGCTTGCGATCGGCAGCACACCACACCGCGATCATTTCCTTGTGGTCCTGGCTGCCCAGGCCCATGCGCGGAAACGCGAGGTATTCCACCGCGATGCCCTGTTTGTTGAGCTCGCCGATCTCGCTGTGCAATTTGCGGCAGTAGCCACATTCCACGTCGGTAAAGACGGTAACGGTGTATTTCGGGTTTGCCGGCGCAAACACGATGCGATCGGCCTTGGGCACGGTGTCCAGCTGCTTGCGGCGGTAGGCCAGCAGGCCCGGGCTGGCGGCGAACTGCTTGTTCTGGATGTCGAACGGCTGCGCCTGCATCAGGTAACGACCGTCATCGCTGACGTACAGCACCTGCCCGCCGACCACTACTTCGCGGAAGCCGGGAAACGGCGCGGCGCCGATGTAATCGGGTTTGAAATCCGGGTCCAGCGCCTTCAGCGCATTACCCACACGCTGGTCGATATTTCCCGACGCAGCGGCGGCAGGAGCGGCAGCGGGCTTGGCGCCGGAAGTGCTTGCCGCAGGCTGCGAGGATTGCGCGCAGGCAGTGAGGCTGAGTGCGCCCAGCAGTGCGGCGATAGCAAGACGATACATTCACGCATCCAGATGGAATGGGGTGCCCGGATTCTCGCACAGCGCAGATGAAGCCTGGCCGCGGCCGCGACAGTTTGTGAACGCCACAGGCAATCTGTTGCTGCACCTCTTGGGCGGACGCAATGCAGAGCGTGGTTTGCCGGGTCTGGCGGTGGGCTCGGCACAGTCGCCGTCGCAAGGCGACTTGGTCGCCCCTGAGAAACCCCGCTAGCCCAGTAACAGCAAGGCTTCACCGGCCGCACAGCCGTGCCGGAACTGCCAATTTCACCTACGCTCAGGGCTGGTTTTGTGGAAATTTCCGTCCATGCGTACATGCCGCCCTGCTGCCGAAGACAGACCCGCCGAGGAAGTGTTTCGTTCGCGCCTGGAACACCATATCGATCTGCGGCATCCGCTGGCGCAATTGAGCCAACGCATGCCGCGGGCCGCGTTGGAGCAGGCGCTGTCGCGGCATTGCCGGCCACGCCCGCCGGTGGCGGCCGTCCGGCCTTGCCGGTGCGTTTGATGACCGGGTTGCCGCTGTACCTCAAACATGCGTACGACCTGTCCGACGAGACTGTGTATGAGCGTTGGCTGGAAAACCCATACTGGTAGTTCTTCACCGGTGAGGTGGTGTTCCAGACGCGCCTGCCATGCGATGCCAGCGCGCTGACGCGCTGGCGGCAGCGCCTGGGCGAAGTCGGGATGAAAGCGCTGCTGGCGCACACGATCAACGCCGCGCACGCGACGAGGGCGGTGGACGCATGCGAGCTGTCGCGGGTGATCGTGGATACCACCCGTGGCGATCGTGGACCTGGGCTATCGCGGGCGCGAAGTCGATGGGGTGCAGGTCCTGCATCATGGTAAAGCCAAGACGCTGACGCGCAGGCAATGGCATTGGATCAAGCGCCGGCAAGCGGTGGAACCGATGATCGGCCATCTGAAAGAGGACTGCCGGCTGCGTCGCTGCCGGGTCAAGGGGGCCCAGGGCGATGCGCTGCACGTGCTCGGCTGCGCCGCCGGCTACAACCTGCGCTGGCTGCTGCGCTGGATCGCGTTTTTGCGTGCCTGGATCGGCGCCATGGTAGGGCCGTCCTTGAGCTCCGTGTACCTGTCGCCGCGGGTGATCGATGTCTGAAAGGATTCTTCAAGGAGGAGGAAGTAAATCAAATTATTGATAAAAAAGTGGGGCCATTATGGCCCCACTAGTCACGCATCAATCATGGTGGCGGCCGCGATGTGCGCGGCTGATGCTACATATTTAAGGTCTTGTATTCAAAAAATTCAGCAGCAGCGCAGCGAGTCCGCTGCATACTGCTAGCAAGCTCATAAAAAGTAAAAACTTGGCGTAACTATAATTCACGAATGGCTTTAGCTTATCCAAAGACTTTAAGTAAAAAATTACGCATGCGGCATACACGGTGACTATACAGAAATATACCGCGAATTTCTGCCAATCGATCTGGCCGTTTGACTGCCATCCAATCCCTGCTAGAACTGTGGCAAACAACAAAAATAGGAATGATCGAAATAAAGACGTGTTGCCAGTAGGAATTATGCTCATCGTATAAGGGTCTCGATTGTGCATCGAATACCGGAGGGGGTAGATGCACATGCAATTATAAATCCATTGTTGACCGGAACGCCTGGAGGTGTGGTCCAGCCCACGTTTAGGCCAGTTAAGTGATCAACCATTTCTCCTCCTGCCGCCATCCCCTTTGCGGTGTTTGGGTAAACATAGTTGATCTTTCCCGTAGCCCCCCCGCCCGCGTCGTTAGTGGTCTCAGGTATCAAGTTGCCCGCAGCATCAGTGGCAGATCCTTTCACGTACCTGTATTGCCTGGCCTGGTAATCCCAGCCGACCATAAAGGAAGATCCATCGGGAAACTGGATGGTATTGAATAATGTGAAGGGAGTTTTTATTAAGGTTATTGATACAAAGTTGGTGAGAGTTGCCAATGCTACACGTGCTCTATCCTGTAACCAGTAAAAAGGTCCTAAGTTATTTTGATTGAAGACCAAATCAATTACCGACTTCTGATAAACAGGGGTGTTTACCATGTCAAATGCCGTGGCTTGGTGAGTCGTGGCTGCCGCCATCACGAATTTTGCTTGTGCTGCGTTCGCAGCAATGGTGTAGTCGGTTTGGAAAACCTGAGTTATGCGTGTAGTTCCGGTTGAATCGTATAGATCCAGTCCGTAGCTAAAAATTTGCGTTTCGTCGGATGTCAACGGAATTAGCTGAATTGACCCCCTGGCTGAGGAGGCGCTGTCTGCCTTGAAGCTGGCCGGCGGGATAGTTTGTCCCTGTGTGAGGTAGTGCGTCAGCCTGCGGGTTGTGAAATCCCAAAAATAATGATGTCCATTGCCCAAGTCACGCGCCTTGAACCTCATGGCTTGGTCAGCGCATCCGTTACAAACAGTGACGGTGTCATCGGCGCTGGCTTTAAAGGAGAGGGCGATGAGTAGCAAAGCTGCACATCCAAGTGATCTCTTCATCATGTGTCCGTATTTCCCTGATAGGTTTTTGAGTGACTTTCGGCGTACGCAGGCTTGCGCTCTGTAGACCGGCTTTCGCCGATATTTAGGCTAGTTGCGCTTCATCCCCAGCGTCAACATTTTCTTATTGAAGGATGGGTCAGGACGACTACTTGAAGATGCCCCGCGTGCTCTTTGTTTCTAAGGAGTGCACTGGCACGTGTCGCCCGGCGCTGACTGCCAGCACGACGCATGGCAATGGGGAGGCCACTCCGACCGGCGCCAGCTTGGCCGGCAAGGCCGCCGCGGCCGCCGAGCGCGTCTGGTGATGTGCTAACAACGTCAGCTGGCGGTATTGGTGCGACCGCCAGCGGGGCGATTGACCTTTTGCCGCGACCGCGACCTGCGCGTCGCGAGCATGCTCTCCTACGGTCAGACGCCGCGCGGACTAGCCACGCGGATGATGGCTGGCATGCAGTTTCTGCAGATGCTGGCGCGCCACCAGCGT
>NZ_FLTX01000023.1 GCF_900092025.1 Xanthomonas bromi | reverse complement strand
AACGATGCCACACCCCGTTGGCTTGCCAATCACGCAGCCGACGCCAGCAGGTCATGCCGCTGCCATAGCCGAGTTCCAAAGGCAGGTCTTCCCACGCAATGCCGGTGCGCAGCACATAGACGATGCCGTTGAGGGCCTGCTGATCACTGAGACGAGGTCGTCCACCTTTGGGGGAAGGCTTGACCTGCGGAATCAGTGGCTCGATGCGCTTCCACAGCGCAATAGGGATCTCTTTGCGACGTGTCATGCCGGCAATGTTGCCGCCGACTCAACAAAATTCAAGGGTTTTGTTAGCCGCTCTTAGTGGCTTTGCCCTCATCCGCCCTTCGGGCATCTTCTCCCGCGTGCGGGAGAAGGGCTTGGTGTGTTGGGTTATTGGCTGTTTTGTGCGGTTGCCGACTTGGCCGGGGTGGGTAGCGCGAGATTATTGTTGAGGTCGGTAATCTCTGGCACGTTGCCTTCGGTCACCACACGCACCTGTGCGGTCTTTAGATTTGCCGCGTTGGTTAGCGGCAGGCGTACCTGGGTGATGATTGGCTGCAGATTGCGTGGTGCCGCGAGTGCCGGAAACCCCACCCGCGCCAGCTCCTTCCCACGCCCATCCTCCAACACCACAAACCCGGCCGGTGCATCGGCGTGGCCGAGGCTGTGCACAGTCACCTCAATGCCGTCTGCGGTCACGCGCACATCGCCGTGGCCGATGCCCAGGTCCGGGCGCAGTTCGACCGGGGTGGTGGCTGCGATGCGTTCAAGCTGCAGGACGGTGGTGCGGCCTGCGGGGAAATCGATGTCGATGGTCACGCCTTTTTCGAAAGCGACCTCTTGCGTCTTGGCGGTGCTGTCGAGCTTGCCGTCATTGGCTTTGCTCACGCCTTGGATGATGCGCCATTGGCCCGGGGCGACGTTCCAGCCGGTCATGCTGGCGCGCTGCGCCTTGTTGGAGGTGTTGTAGGCGATGACGGTGAAACGGTCTTGCCGGGGTGCGGGGATGGCGATGGCCACTTGCGTGGCAGCTTCCGGGTCATTGAAGCGCCAGCTCACGGTGTGGCCGGGGTAGGTTTGATTGCGCTTGAGGGCCACGCCGCCTAGGCGGGCGCGTTGCAGGTTGACCGTGGGGGATTCCACGCGGTCGCTCCACCAGTGGCCTTCGGTGTTCATGTAGAAGTTCTGTAGTTTCTCCCGCGCCTCGCTGCGGTAAATGGCAGCGAGATACTCGAGGTTGCCGGTTTGCTCCCAGGCCACATGGTGCGGGAAGTCCGGAGCGCTGCCGTCGCCCTTGTTGGCGGCGTCGATGAGTTTGCCGCTCCAGTCGCTGCGCTTGCCCATGACATCGAGAAAGTTTTCGTTGAGCAGCGATAATCCATTCGGGCCGCTGTTGGCGACCCGGTAATCGATAGGCTTGAGATAGCGCGCATCGCCGGTGAAGCGGTAGGCGGCCCAGAAGGTGTGCAAGGTGTCGGCACCGCCGCTGCCTTCGAACAGTTCGCCGCCGCGGGTTTTGCCGGTTTGCCAGTTGATCTCGTTGGGCAGGGCCCAGTTGCCCTTGGCGTTGGTGTAGGCGTGGGCGAGATAGCCGTCGGCTAATCCTGTGACGATGCGGCGGCTGTTGGGGTCGGCGTTATAGCCGCCCAGCAGGATGGCCGGGTGCACGATGGGGAAGGAATACGGTTTTTGCCATTGCCAGTTGGGCTCGCGATAGACCTTGCGGCCGCCGAACCAGTTGCTGGCGAATAGCAGGTGGCCTTGCGGGTTGACCTGGATGATGGTGTCGAAGGCCTTGACGGTTTGCATCAGGCGCTCGACGGTGCGCGGATCGCCCCAGTTGAGATATAGCAAGGCACTGTTGAGGTTGATGCCTTCCTCGTAGGAATGCAGCTCGTCGGTTTCGATGGTGGACAGGCCGTTGGTGAACATGCCGTTGCGGTAGTTGGCATCGGACAGCGCCAGCATGGAGGCGTTGAGGATGTCCGGGTCCACGCCCATCAGGGCGACGCCGGGCCATTGCTGCACCAGATCCGAATCGTCGGAAATGCCGCCGCCGAAATCGCCGTAGGCCACCTGGCGCTGCTCGATCCACCAGCGGATGTAGCGGCGGGTGGCGCTGAGGTCTTGCAGCTGCCAGAACGCCCAGGCGGGAATGTCCTTGGGGACGGTTGGCATGTCCACGGGCAACGCGCCCTGGTTGGCGTAGCTGATGTCGTTCCAGTATTCGCGTCCAAGCGCGTTGTCCGGGTCGACGCGCAAGAGATCGGTGATGTCGGCGTCCAGCCGCTTGTAGAGCAGCTGGCGCTTGGAGGTGGTGTGTTCTTCCACCAAAAAACCCCAGTTGTCCTTGACCTGGTTGAAGCGGTCGGCCACGTGTTCCTTGATGGCCTCGGCGCGCGGCTTGAACACCAGCTGCAATTGGGTGCCATCGAGCGCGTTGGCGTCGAAACCTGGGGCGGCAGCAGCGATGCTGAGCATCAGGCTGTCGTTGCTCAAGATTCTGTCGCGCAGATCCAGCCACAGGGTGCGCGCCCGGCCGGGGACGACCGCGACCGAAACGTCGATCATGTCGCGCGCGGGCCAGATGGGGTCCTTGATGCGGATATTGAGCGGGATGCTGCCGTTGTGGGTGGCCGGCAGGTTGAGCGCCGGCAGCGTAATGGCGATGCCATCCAGGCCGTCGTGCATGTTTTCCCAGCCGTAGGACCAGCTGCGCATCAGTGCCTGGTCCGGCGGCGGGTTGCCCAGGCTGGAGGGCACCAGGATGTGCACGATGGGCTGCTGCGCGCGTGCTGCGGCCTTGTCGCTGGGACGCTTGCGTGTCGGCGCCTTGGTGGGCAGCGCGATCACCGTCTGGCGCTCGCTCGCTGGATAGCGGCCAACGATGACAGCGCGCAGCTCAGCGAGGTTGTCGTAGTCGGGCTGGATGTCGCTGCGCACGGTGTAGCTGAGTTGCGCGCTGCCTTCGGGCACCTGGCCGGGCTGCACGTCGTAGGCCCAGATTTCCTGGATGGGAGTTTCCTGCGCGGTGTTGGCAAAGCGCAGCGTGCCGCCGCGGCGCTCGGGGAACTGGTCCACGCTGCGCACCACGCCTTGCTGGCGTGCAAACAAGGGCTGCGGCTGTGCATCAGATGCGGCGTAGGTGGCCTGGCCGTAGGCGGCACCGCGTAGTTCGATGCGGTTGAAGCGCTCGTCCGGCAGGGTGAGGTCGAGTGCCTTGCCGCCTTCGACGTAGGTGTTCCAGTCCGGCAGCTCGAAATAGTCGTCGCGCCCGGGCAGCCGCGAGCGGTTGTAGACGCCCGGCCAGGTGGTTTCGGCGATACCGTCGGTGGCCTTCCACATCCATTGCTTGAGATCGCGCGCGTCGGCGAATTCGACCTTGCGGATGCGGGTGACCGGTGCGCTCAACGTGGGCGGTGCGTGGCCGTTGTCCCAGCCGTAGCGGTGCAGGAAGGCGGCGTATTGGGCGTCCGCCGAGGTGGCTGGTGCGGTGCTGGGTTCCTGCAGGCGCGCGAGTGCGCTGGCACCTGCGCCGTCGAGCATGCGGTCGTAGATGCGGATCTCGTCGAAGTCGCTGCCACGCAGGAAGTTGTAGCGGCTCTGCACCTGGTGCGGCGACATCACGCGGCCGGCCAGGCCGAACTGGTCGAGTGCGGCGTCGAAGTCGAGCGCGCCGCCGTTACTGCAGGCTTGGCCACAGTCCACGCGTGCGGCCTCCTTGCCGTCGACATACAGACGCACGCCGCGGGTTTCGTCCCAGGCAAACGCAATGTGGGTCCACGCGTTGGCAGCGGGGTTCTTGTCGAGCTTGAACGAGACGCGGGTGCGCGCGAGGTTGGCATCGGTGACGAAGGCATCGAAGCCGTGGCCATTCCAGTCGATGCGCAACCAGGACATGTCCCAGCTGGTGTGGTCGGCATAGCCGACGCGGAAGATCACGAACGGCGCCTCGCCGACCGGGTAGCGCGAGCGCCAGAAGAAACTGAGCGTGCCACGCTGGGTGTAGAGGTTGCCGGGCGCATTCCACGACAGCACGCCGTCGTCGGCCCATTCGATGGCATTGCCGCGTTTGCCGGTGGGCACCAGGGTGATCTTGTCGCGGAAGTTGGGCACGCCATCGCCGCGGGCGACATCGGATTGCAGACTGCGATCAGCCGAAACGCGGAACAGCAACTCCGGGGTCTCGGCTGCCGCCGCAGTGACCGGCAGCGCAAGCATTAGCAGGACACCCATCCAACACGTCAACACGCTCACTGCCTTACTCCTCAAAAGCATCGCCGCACGGGGTCAGCGTGCGGCGAATATTCGATACTGCGTGACGTTGGCAGCCCCACGCCGGCAGGGGTCTGCCACCTGTATTGCCCGGCGGAGCGATGGTCTGCATAGACTACGCGGTGCCGGCCTGCCAGTGCATCGCACAGCGATCGCCAACGCATGCACGCTGACGACCAGGACGGCGCGTCGTGCGCGGCGCAGCCGGGTTGCGATGCACACCACTGCATGACGCGTAGCGGTGTGCGGCCAGCGACGCGCCGTACGGATGCATTGAAACGTTGGTATTACGCCCGCGACGCGGTGAGCGCTGCGGGCAGACACCCCTTAGAACTTGTAGCGCAGGCCCAGCAAGTATTGGCGGCCGCTTTCGGTGTACTGCAGCGGCAACTCGCCGGTTTGCGGTGACGACACCCATTCGTCGGACGCTTCGTTGGTGAGGTTGAGGCCCTCCAGGCTCAGCTCCAGCTGCTTGCTGATCTTGTAGCGCAGCGAGGCGTCGATCATGGTGGTGCCGGTCATGCCGTGCACGCCATCCACGTTGAATCCCGCTTCCGTGCCGGGGGCCTGGGTCAGGTAATCGTCGCGATTGGTGGCCGAGATACGGCCGGCGAAGGTCTCGCCCTCGTAGAACAAGGTGGCATTCCACGACGAGCGCGACAGCCCGGTCAGATCGTTCTTCATCACCGGTGCGCCGGTGCTGGACAGATACTGGATCTGCGAATCGACCCAGGTGTAGTTCAGTTGCACGCCCAGGTTTGCCCACTTGCCCGGCAGGAACGTAAATGGCTGGACATAATTGGCTTCCACGCCCTTCAACTCGCCACCGGGTGTGTTCAATGGAATGCTGAAGGTGAAGTCGTCGTTGATGCTGGCGCCGGTGCCATCCAGCAACTCGACCGGCAGGCTACTGCTGGAATACGGGCGGACTTCGCGTGCGGTCTGGATGAAACTTTCGATGTCCTTGTAGAACACACCGACACCCAGCATCGCGCCCTCGTTGAAGTACCACTCCAGGCCAAGATCGACGTTGGTGGCCTTGATCGGTTCCAGATCCGGGTTGCCGCCGGACACCGTGCGTGCACCACCGGCCACGGCCACGGTCACACCGGGCGTCAGACTGCCCAGGCCGGGACGCGACATCACCTTGGCCGCGCCCAGACGCAGCAACAGGTCGGGAGCGAGCTCGGCAACCAGGTTGAATGAGGGCAGCGTGTTGTCGTAGTTGCGGCCAACCGTGGTCAGCGCCGGTGCGTTGTTGATCAACGCATAGCCGGTGGACTCCTGCTCGGTTCGCACGTAACGCACACCGAAATTACCCGACAGCGGGATGGAGCCGAGGTCGGTGGAGAACTCGCCCATCAACCAGACGCCGCGGTCCTTTTCTTCGACACTGCGGGTGTTGTTGACACGCGGCGCCACGGCGAAGGTCCCGGTGTTGCTGTAGACGCCGAGCTGGTCGGCCACCGCATCCAGATGGGGCACGACCCAGTTGGACGGGCTGCCATTGATGCCCTTGAGTCCGGACAGCGCGGTCAGGTCACTCGGCACGATGCGGGAGCCATTGGCAAAGGTCGGCACTGCAACCTCGCTGGCGCGACGCAGTTCGACCGTACTGAACGTGTAGTCCTTGGCCAGCACGCCGCCCTTGAGGCGGAAGCCGGGGCTGATGTTCCAGTTGAAGTCGATCTGCGCCGTATCGAAATCGTTGTCGACTGTCTGCGGACGCAGACGAATCTCGGCCAATTCCCAACCGGCAGGGTCGGTCGGGTCGATGCCGTAGTTCAATACCGGCGCACGGTTGTTGCCACGATAGTCGTAGCTGTACCCGTCGACGTCGTACTTGTCCATGATGATGGTGGTCTGCACCGGGTTCTCGTGCGCCGAGCGCGAGGTACCGATACGACCGGACACGGAGAAGGCATCGCTGAAGCGGTGCTCCAGATCCAGGCTGATCTGCTTGAACTCGGTGTTCCACTCGTCGTGACGGTTTTCCGAGCGGACATCGACGTTGTCGAATTCGCCGTAAACCAGCGCGTTGTTGCGGATTTCGCCGTTGCGCACGATGGTGGCGGGCTTGCCGTCGCGATCGGCACGACGCGGTGTGCCGCTGTCGCGACCGCGGCTGAAGGAGATCGCCTCGAGATAGTGCTCATCGCGCGTGGCGTCGATCTTGGAGGACAGCGCGTCCAGTGAGACGGTGGTGCGGTCGGTGGGCTTCCACTGCAACGAACCGGTGATGCCCAGGCGTTTCTGGTCGTGTTCCATTTGCACATAGCGCGGGAAGCGCGGGTGGTACACGTCCGTCGAGCGCGCAGCGGCGAATGGCGATGCCTCACTGAAGTTACCGTTGCTCGGACCATTGGCCCAGCGGCCGGTGTTGGAGCCTTCCTCTAGGACCTGGCGCTCGGTGTAGGCCACCGACAGCAAGGCGCCAAAGGTGTTGTCGGCCCAGGTATTGGCGATCAACGCGGCCACACGCGGGTTGGCCTTCTCGGCCATGGCGTTGTAGGCGGCCTGGGTGCTGGCGGCGAAGGTGAAGCCGTTGTAGTCGAACGGGCGCGCAGTGCGCAGGTCGACGGTGGCGCCCAGCGAGCCCTCTTCCACATCGGCCGAGGCCGTCTTGCGCGCGATCAGCTGCGAGAACAGGTCCGAGGCGAACACGTTGAAGTCGAAGCCACGGCCGCGGTTGGTGCCGCCACTCTGGTCGCCGGCGCCCACGGTGGTGAGCGCTTCCATGCCATTGATGCGCACGCGGGTGAATTCCGGGCCCAGGCCACGCACCGTGATGGCGCGGCCTTCGCCGGCATCGCGGGTGATCACCACGCCGGGGATGCGCTGCAGCGACTCGGCCAGGTTGAGGTCGGGGAACTTGCCGATGTCCTCGGCGACGATGGCATCCACCACGCCGGCTTCGCCGCGCTTGATGTCCAGGGCCTTCTCAACGCTGGCGCGGTAGCCGGTCACCGTGACAGCGTCCAGGTTCACGGCGGGCTCGGCCGGCGGTTGGGCGGCGTCTTGTGCGGCGGCGTGGCCGCTGAGCGCCAGACAGATCGACAGTGCAAGCAAGGTAACCGGTGTCTTCCGGTTGGTGGTCCGAAATTGCATGTCCTCCCCTCCCAAGGGTCCATGAACAATGTGAAATGGCGGGTTGTGAGCAGCAATGACACCGCTGGTCAAAACGACGTTACCAGCTGAATCGCCCCGTAACATCTTGCAGCGCAGCAGAAAACGCCACCAAACTTCGGAGAAAGGGGGGCTGGCCGTCACTTCAGGTCGCATCATGGCTGTGGCAGCCTGCATTTCACGAAAGCTAGAATGACACCGATGGTCATCACACTGCGTGGTGGTTGCCGCCCTTCCGTCACGCATCACCCAGCCGAGGTAATTGCCCAATGAGCCGTGCCCGTATCCTGTGTTTTGGTGAGTTGTTGCTGCGCCTGGGGGCGCCTGGTCATGAGCTGCTGCTGCAGCAGCCTCGGCTGGACGTGCACTGCGGTGGTGCGGAGGCCAACGTTGGTGTGTCGCTGGCGCATTTCGGTCATGAGGTCGCGGTGGTCAGCACGGTGGCGGACAACCCGTTGGGTGCGGCGGTGCTGGGCGAACTGCGCCGCCATGACGTCGATACCCGCCACGTCCGGCGGGTGGATGGCCGCATGGGCCTGTATTTTTTGACCACGGGTGCCATCCATCGCCCCAGCGAAGTGATCTACGACCGCGCCGATTCGGCGTTTGCACTTGCACCGGCCGATGCGTACGACTGGCCGCGCCTGCTGGAGGGCGTGCAGTGGCTGCATTTGTCCGGGGTCAGCCCGGCGCTGGGTGCGGAGGTGGCGCAGGCCACGTTGGCAGCGGCACGCGCCGCGCGTGCGGCGGGGGTCAAGGTGTCGTTCGACGGCAATTACCGGCCCAAGTTATGGCAGCGCTGGCAGGGCGATGCGCGCGGCATCCTGCATCAGCTGTTTGAATGCGCGGATGTGGTGTTTGCCGATTACCGCGATATCGGCGTGGTGCTGGGCGGCGAGTTTGCACAGGACACGCTGGAAGCACGCGTGGAAGCGGCCGCACAGCAAGCCTTCGCGGCGTTTCCGCAGCTGCAGTTGATGGCCTGCACGCAACGTGTGGCGCATAACGTGGACCATCACAGCCTCGGCGCGATGCTGGTGCCGCGCGAAGGCGCGGTGGCACGTGCACCCAGCGAAGAACTCACCCCCATCATCGACCGCATTGGCGGCGGCGACGCGTTTGCGGCCGGCGTGCTGCATGGCCTGATCGAGGGCTGGTCGCTGGACGACACGGCGCGCTTCGGCCTGGCTGCCGGCTGTTTGAAGCATTCGATTCCGGGCGATTTCAATCCGCTGTCGGTGGCCGATGTGCAGGCGTGCGTTGGCGATGCGCGGTTTGATGTGAAGCGGTGAGGAGCCGGGAATCGGGAATCGGGATTGGGGAATCGTAAAAGCGGTTTTCTGTGCTCTGATTTTTTATATGGTGGTGGGCGCACCTGGAGCGATTTGTTGCGTTGTTGCGCTTGCTTGTGGCTTTTGTTGTGCGGGTACTGCTCGTCTCAGGTTGTGGGGGTGCCGTGGCGTCTTGATTGCGCTGCGGCACTGGGCCGGGCCGGGGTAGTTGCACGGCAGTGCTGCGGTATTGCGCGGGTGAGCAGCCGCTTCAGACCGGACTGCGCGTCCGGCGGCGTCCGGTGATCCACTTGATCGCCGCGCTCAGCGCGACCACGCAAACCGAGGCAGGGATGCTGAAAAACACCGCAATCAGCAGCGCGTCCTGCCAGGGTGGCGCCGAGCCATCCTGCATCACCGCAGCGCACACGACCGCGGTGGTGATCGCAAGATTGGCGATGGCCTTCAGTGCCCATGCACGCGGATAAAGCGCATCAGCACGGCGCAGACAGTGCTGACGAGAAAGGCCAGGACGAGATGGGCGATCAGTGTGTCCATTGGGTGCCGGGATCGGTGAGGTGCCGCTCGGGAGTGGCGCCAGTGTCGCTGAAGTAGCGGCGCGTGTAGTGGGGCAGCGAACAACACGCAAACAGCCCCCTTCTCCCCTCTGGAGAGGGTGCCCGAAGGACGGGTGAGGGCGCGCCCGCCCGCCGCTGCGCAATTCACCACAGTGGCAATAAAGGCATTACCCCGCTCATCGAACAAGAGCGACCAACACATCTACTGCGCAGCCGCCAGACAGGTGCTCGGTGCAAGCATGGACTACATGTGCAATACCGCCATGAATGCGCCGTCCATCCCCACCTGGCGACTACTCGCGACAGTTTTGTTAGCCCCCCTCATTCACCGGGAACCACGGCGCACCACCACTGCAGCGTGCGCTATCAACGCACGTCGATAGCGCGTCGCGCCGCAGAGCCAAGCAACATCACCACCCGCCGCCCCCAATGAAAAACGGCCGGCATCATCCGCCGGCCGTTCTCAAACGCATCGGGTCGGGAACTCAAAGCGCAGAGCAGCCGCTCTTGCGATTTCCCATTCCCGATTCCCGATTTACGCCAACTCGATGCAATCGAAGCTGACGTCCGTGGCCGCATCGGCGTCGTAATCCACATCGGTGCGCTCGAAGCCGAACAGCTTGAGGAATTCGTGCTTGTAGCCGGCGTAGTCGGTAAGGGCGAACAGATTCTCGGTGGTGACCTGCGGCCATAGCGCCTTGCAGGCATCCTGCACGTCGTCGCGCAGTTCCCAATCGTCCAGGCGCAGACGGTTTTCGTCGTCCACCTGCGCCGGCTGGCCGTCTTCGCGGTACAGGCGCTCGCGGAACAGGCGATCCAGCTGCTCGATGGTGCCTTCGTGCAGGCCCTTCTCTTTCATGATCTTGTAGACCATGGAGATGTACAGCGGCATCACCGGAATGGCGGCGCTGGCCTGGGTGACCACCGACTTGAGCACCGCCACATTGGCACCGCCACCAAGCTTGGCCAGGCGCGCGTTCAAGCGCTGCGCGGTGTGGTCCAGATCCACCTTGGCCTTGCCGAGTGCGCCATGCCAGTAGATCGGCCAGGTGATCTCGGTGCCGATATAGCTGAAGGCCACGCTGCGCGCGCCATCGGCGAGCACACCGGCGCCTTCCAGCGCGTCGATCCACAGCTCCCAATCCTGCCCGCCCATCACGGTGATGGTGTCTTCGATCTCCTGCGCGCTGGCCGGCTCGATCGAGGCCTGGATGATGGTGTCCTTGTTGGTGTCGATGGCGGTGGCGGTGTAGGTCTGCCCGATCGGCTTGAGCGCCGAGCGCTTCACTTCGCCGCTGCCCGGCAGCTTGCGCACCGGCGAGGCCAGCGAATACACCACCAGGTCGACCTGGCCGCCCATTTCGGTCTTGATCAGTTCGATCACCTTCGCACGCGCGGCATCGGAAAACGCGTCGCCATTGATCGACTTGCTATACAGCCCGGCGGCCTTGGCCTGGGTGTCGAACGCGGCCGAGTTGTACCAGCCGGCGGTGCCGGCCTTGGTCGCGGTGCCGGGCTTTTCGAAGAACACGCCCAGCGTATCCGCGCCGAACCCGAAGGCGGCGGTGATGCGCGAGGCCAGGCCATAGCCGCTGGACGCGCCGATCACCAGTACTTTCTTGGGGCCGTCAGTGCGGACGCCGCGCGCACGCGTTGCGGAAATTTGCTCGAGCACATTGCGCTCGCAACCAAGCGGATGCGTGGTGGTGCAGATGAAGCCGCGCACTTTGGGATGGATGATCAACGTGGACTCCTGGTCAGCAAGATGCTGGCGGCATCTTAGTGCCTGGGCGCGGCATTGGGGAGACCCTGGTGCTGGCGGACAACAGGCGTGCCGCAGTCGTGGCAGACGCGCATGGGAGCCGTCCACAACAGCGCTCCCCACAGTGCGGCAGGTGTCCCCCTGCCGCACAGCGCCATGCACGGCGCCCCGTTAGCCGCCATCCACCGGCGTGAGGCCCCAGACCCGGCACATGCCATTGCTGACTCAGCCAGCAGGCCGCAGCGCATTGTCGGCTGCGGCGTCTTGCGGTGCCATCCACGCTTGCAGGGACTCGGTGGATGAGTGGCAGGCCATTAGCGCGACACGTGCGCAACAAGTGTTTCGATCAATGCACGGGGATTATCCCTAACCTGATAGGCATTATAGACCGCTGCATGACTCACCGGTTCGTTATTGGCAATATCTTTAAGTAGATTTCCCACCTTCGTCCTCTGCCATTCATTCATTCGTACCGGATTTACCATCGTCTCATAATTGAACAACATACCCATCGCCAGGTTCATCACCTCGCGAGGGATGTGCGCATGGGATCCAGGCAGGGTGCTCTCCCCTGGCGCATAGGATTCTGATGCTGACGCTCGGACAGCCTGATACTGCGTGCTAGTGAAATGTTCGAGTTCTCTCCTGCATTTCTCTAGCATCTCAGCCAACTCATCCCTGGATCTAGTCCTGGTATTACCTGCAAGTCGATCTTGCGCATGCTGCACGCCTTTGGCGGCTCTCCGATACGTGCGCTCGAGTGCGGGATTATTCGCACATTGGTTTCTGACATTAATCAGATTTGGGAGTATCTGATTCTGAATATCACGATTTCCCATATGCTCTTGGTTGGATAGCGCCCGCGGAGGCGACGCGGGGCGGCTGGCAGGCGACGTGGGGCGGCTGGACAATCCCGCAAAGCGCGGATTGACGTCTGAGCCGCGCCGTGACCTGTCAGCATCTCTATCTCTGCGCTGGTCGTTTTCGGCCGCGCGAGAACTTGAAGAAGAACTGCTGGATCCAAACAATCGTCCAATTCGACGCACTTTTTTCTCCTCATTCAAATCATGGGGCGCATATCAAAATACGATTTCGAATCCATGTCCCGGCGAGCAGCGAAAGCATGATGCCTCGACCGAAACGCGTGTCGGCTTGACGAAGAAACGTTCAGCATCGTGACCTTGCAGATGCGGCAACGATCAGCGCGATGAGACTTGGGTATCAGGCGCATGGCGCACGCCGCAGCAGACTGTGGCGCGGCGCCGAACATTCGCTGTGGCCGTTGAACGACCATCGCGGCACCCGTTGGCCACCCGTCTTGCACTCAAGGGCGACCGCCGCCGTCCGTTTCCGATGATCATTTCCGCCGCTTCCGACTCCCGCGCCGCCGCCGAAGCACGCGTGCCGCCCTTCCTGTTCCATTACATCGATGGCGGCGCGCATGCCGAGCACACCTTGCGGCACCGTGACGAACAGCGACCACAATCGCCTTACGCGGCAGCGAGCTGTGCTATTTTTCGGCCCTGCCGTGCCGTGCCTGGTCGCGCCTGTTGGCGATTGTCGAGGCCCCCTCCAGTTGTGCGGCCGGTATCCGAGCGATGTCGCTTCGAAGCGAGCGCGTCACGCAGCTGGGCTCCGTTCCGCGGTTCCGCCTTGGGCCATTGCTGGTCGGGCCGGAGCGGCTGACGCTGATCGACGACGGCCAGACCATCACGCTGGAACCGCACATGATGGAAGTGCCGATCGCGCTGGCCGAGCGCGCCGGCGAGGTCGTCAGCGCCGAGCAGTTGTTGATCGAGGTGTGGCACGGCAGCTTCTATGGCGATAACCCGGTGCACAAGACCATCGCCCAGCTGCGCCGCAAGCTCGGCGACGACAGCCGTCAACCGCGCTTTATCGAAACCATCCGCAAGCGTGGCTACCGGCTGCTACCCAAGGTGGTGTTTCCGGACGATTACCGCGGCGCGGTGATCGGCACGCAGGCGTGGGGGCACGGCAACCCGTACTTGGGGCTGCAGGCATTCGACCCGGCGCATGCGGACGTGTTCTTCGGCCGCAGCCATGCGATTGCGCAGGTCGTGGGCGCGTTGCGCGCGCAGTTGCACAGCCAGCGCGGGCTGGTACTGGTGAGCGGCGCCAGCGGCTGCGGCAAGACCTCGCTGCTGCGCGCCGGCGTGGTGCCGTTGCTGTGCCAGCCCAGTGGACTGGACGGCCTGGAAGCCATCGCGGTGGCGTACTGCAACCTGGCGCAGTGCCGCGGCGGCGACGTACTGGACACGCTCGCACGCGCACTGGGCGAATGGGCACCGGGCGAACGCGCAGTGTTTTCGCCGGCGCAGATGGCACGCCTCACCGAATGGCTGCAGCAGCCTGCCCTGCTGCATGCCGCCATCGACGAGGCCATGCGCCAACGCGCCCAGCGCGCGATAGCACGCAGACCCAACGCCATCTGCTGCTGGTCATCGACCATACCGAAGCGATGGTGGCCACGCCCGGCATCAGCGCCGCCGACCGGGCTGCGCTGGCCGCAGCGTTGCAGGCGCTGTGCGCCAGTGCGCACGTGGCCGTGCTGATGCTGATCCGCAGCGATTTTTATCCGCGCCTGATCGATGCATTGCCGGATATCGTCGAGCTCAAACGCGGCGATGGACATGTGGATCTGCTGCCGCCACGCGATGGCGAGATCGGCCAGATCATCCGCGTGCCGGCGGCGATGGCCGGGCTGCGCTTCGAAGAAGACCGCAGCGGCGCCGGCCGCCTGAACGACGTCCTGCGCGATGCCTTGCCGTTGCTGCAACATCTGCTGCATGCCCTGCATGCGCAACGCCGCGACGACGGCGTGCTGACATTTGCGGCGTATCGCGCCCCGGGTGGGCTGGAGGGCGCGCTGGCGCATCATGCAGACTGGACGTTTCGCGCATTGCCTTCCGATGCGCAGGCCGCGCTAAACGCCTGTGGCGCGCGTTGTTGTCTGCGGCGTTGGCCGTTGCGGTGGCGCTGGCCTACAGCGGCCCGGCGCACTGGCTGCAGGGTTGGGCGGCGTCGCTGCAGTGGGCCGGCTGCGCCGATCAGCAGCGGCCTGGCGTTGCGCGTGTGGGCCATGCAGGTGCTGGCGCGCTGGTTTACGGTGGATGTGGCCATCCAGCCCGATCACCCGTTGGTGCGTCGCGGCCCGTATCGCTGGCTGCGCCATCCGTCGTGCACCGGCGCGCTGCTGACCTTTTACGAGCTGACCTGAGCATGGGCAATACGTTGTCGGTGATGGCGATCGTGGTGCCGGTGACCTGGGCCTTCCTGCACCGCATTCGCATCGAAGAGGCCGCGTTGCAGCGTACCTTCCCGGTGGCTTACCCGGCGTATGCGAAGCAGAGCCGGTACCTGTTGCCGCTGGTGTGGTGATGGCGGAGACAGCAGCGGCGCAGTGCATGCGTGTCAGGTGCTTCGCTTGCTTGCACACAGGCTCGGCACGCACCACGTGCAACCAGGCGTACTGCTGCGCGCTGGTTCAGCTGTGCGCGGGCCGTTCTGCGACGGCCGCCACCGCAGCCGGATGCGCGCGCGGCGTACTATCGGGCCCAGCGCGTGGCTTGCCCACCATTGCCAGGAAAATTGCATGCTTGCCCGTACCTATGTCGTTGTCGCACTCGCAGGCCTGCTCGGCAGCGCCAGCCTACACGCCGCCGATCTGGACGTGGGCGTCAGCGGCTTGCGCTCGCAACAAGGCAAGCTGCGTATCGCGGTGATCGCCTCGGCAGCGCAGTTGGATAGCGCACAGCCGCCAGTGCAGGCGCAAACGCTGCCGATCGCCAGCAACACGCCGCATATCCAGTTCAAGAATCTTCCGCCAGGGCGTTACGCGGTGATGGTCAATCACGACGAAAACGCCAACGGCAAGCTGGACACCAACCTGATCGGGATGCCGGTGGAAGGTTATGGTTTCAGCAACAACCCCACCGGCATGCGCAAGCCCGTGTTCGATGAGATCGTCTTCGACCTGCCTGCAAACGGGAAGCACATCAACGTGCAGATGCGCTGACGCCAACACGCAAAGGAGCAACGCCATGCACCGCCGCCGCTTCCTGCAATCGCTTTTGGCCGCGACCGGCAGCGCCGCGCTTGGCGGCTGGGCGTTGCGCAGCCTGCCTGCGCAGGCCGCAGAAGCGGCATCGTTTCATGCGCAGCTGCAGCGCACGCCCTGGCTGCTGGGCTGGCGCAGCGTGACCAGCCCGACCCTCGGACCGAGCACCGCAACGCTGCAGGGCAAGCTCCCCGCAGGTCTTGTTGGCAGCCTGTATCGCAACGGCCCGGCCTGGACCGAGCGCGCCGGGTTCCGTTACCAACACTGGTTCGATGGCGACGGCATGGTGCATCGCTGGCAACTGGGCGGCACCCAGGTGCGGCATCTCGGGCGCATGGTGGCCACGCATAAATTCACCCAGGAGCAGCAGGCTGGGCGTTTTCTGTATCGCGCCGCCGGCACCTCGGTGCCGGACATGCAGGCGGCGCGCAACAACGACGACGTCAACACCGCCAACACCTCGGTGACGATGCTCAATGGCCGCCTGTTCGCGCTCTGGGAAGCCGGCTCGGCCGTCGAACTGGACCCCGATGCGCTGGACACCATCGGCCCGGTCACCTGGCGCGATGACCTGGCCGCGATGCCGTTTTCCGCGCACCCTCTGATCGACCGCGACGGTAGCGTCTGGAATTTCGGCTCCATCAACGTCGTGGGCTCCACCGGCGTGGTGCTCTGGCATCTGGGCGTGGATGCGACGCTGCGCAACGTGCAGCTGCTGCACACCTCCGCGCCTGCCTACATGCACAGCTTTGCGATGACCGATCGCCATCTGATCCTGGTCATGGCGCCGTATCGGCGGCTGGACGGCGACGGCGCATTCTTCGAGCAACTGCGCTTTACGCCCGAAGCGCCATGCCGGATTGCGGTGGTGCCCAAGGATGCGCTGGACCAGCCACGCTGGTTCGAGGCCGACTTTGCGGTGGCCTACCACGTTGCCGACGCGTATGCGCAGCGCGACCGCATCGTGGTGCGCGCCATCGTGTATGCCGATCCGGACGAAGCACGCTCGCCGATGCGTGCGGCCATGCACGGCGACCCGCACGCCGCACCGTCATCGGTGCAGCTACGCAGCCTGCACCTGAACCTGGCCAGTGGCGGTGCGCACTGGCAGGTACATCCGGTGGACAACCTGGAACTGCCGCTATTCGACGAGCGCACCCCACGCACGCAGGGTGCACGCCTGTACGCGCCGTGCATCGATGGCCCCAACCAATCGCCTTTTCTCAACGCCGTGGCCAGCTACGACCTGGAACGCGACCGCCGCCAGGTGCATCGCTACGGCGCGCACGTGCTGGCCGAAGAACATGTGTTCGTACCCAAGCCCGGCAGCACGCACCCTGACCAGGGCTGGCTGGTGGGAACGGTGCTCGATACCCGGCGCGCACGCACCGGGTTGATGGTACTGGACGCCCAGCACATCGATGCCGGGCCGATTGCGCAGGCATGGCTGCCTTACTCCATTCCGCTGGGGTTTCATGGTCACTTTGTGGCGGCTGCGTAGCGCGGCCGATGAGCTGGCCGCGGTTGCGTCCACGGCAGGCGACAGCGCCGTCCGGCGGGCGACGCATGATGGGTTGCGAACGACAGGGCCATCACCACGCTGACTAACAACGTGGCCGTTTTTTTGCCATCCGCCTTGTGGCCGACCTCCCGGCGCCCCTGTTCGACCCTCTCAAGCATGACCTCCCGTTCGGCCTGGAGCGGCGCGACGGGGCGCTGCGAAACGGCCGGCAGCGATTGCTGCTGCGAGCTTCGCAACGCAGGCCAGCTGCAGGCTCTGTCAGTCGTTGAGGCCAAACACTCGCACGATACGCAGGTGTTTCTGGCTTGCCACTGGCAATTGCTCTCGGGAATCGCGCTTGCGCAAGCAGTCATCAATCGTTTTCTGTCGTGTAGAGCAGCTATGCGACACAGCGCCGCTGCGTGCCTGATGGGCTTAGCGAACCCACCAAGGCAGCACGCGCGGCGGCGCCCGATGCATGCCAAAAGCGACGTCGTGTCACGCCAACCAAAGCACCGCCACTGCCCCCGCGCTACACCGATCGCCTTACACTCGGCGACTCACCCGCCGCCGCCGTCACGTCTTCGATGATCATTTCCGCCGCTTCCGACTACCGCGCCGCTGCCCAAGCACGGTTGCCGCCGTTCCTGTTCCATTACATCGATGGCGGCGCGTATGCCGAGCACACCTTGCGACGCAATGTCTCGGATCTGGCCGATATCGCGCTGCGCCAGCGGGTGTTGCGCAACATGTCGGATCTGAGCCTGAGCACCGAGCTGTTCGGCGAAACACTGGCGATGCCGGTGGCGTTGGCGCCAGTGGGGCTGACCGGTATGTACGCACGCCGCGGCGAAGTGCAGGCCGCGCGTGCGGCAGCGGCGCGCGGTATTCCGTTCACCCTGTCCACGGTGTCGGTGTGCCCGATCGAGGAAGTGGCGCCGGCCATCAGCCGGCCGATGTGGTTCCAGCTCTACGTGCTCAAGGACCGCGGCTTCATGCGCAATGCGCTGGAACGCGCCAAGGCAGCGGGCGTGACCAC
Source organism: Xanthomonas bromi (assembly GCF_900092025.1). Lineage (GTDB taxonomy): Bacteria > Pseudomonadota > Gammaproteobacteria > Xanthomonadales > Xanthomonadaceae > Xanthomonas > Xanthomonas bromi. The sequence continues at coordinate 156,949 of NZ_FLTX01000023.1, read as the reverse complement.
GCTGGTGTTCACCGTGGACATGCCTACGCCGGGCGCGCGTTACCGCGATGCGCATTCGGGCATGAGTGGGCCCAACGCTTCGCTGCGGCGCATGCTGCAGGCGGTGACGCATCCGCGCTGGGCGTGGGACGTGGGCTTGCTCGGCAAGCCGCACGATCTGGGCAATATCTCGGCCTATCGTGGTAGCCCCACCGGCCTGCAGGATTACATCGGCTGGCTGGGCGCCAACTTCGACCCGTCCATTGCGTGGAAGGACCTGGAGTGGATCCGCGACTTCTGGACCGGGCCGATGGTGATCAAGGGCATCCTGGACCCGGAGGACGCGCGCGATGCAGTGCGCTTCGGCGCCGACGGCATCGTGGTCTCCAACCATGGCGGGCGCCAACTCGACGGCGTGCTGTCCAGCGCGCGCGCCTTGCCGGCGATTGCCGATGCGGTCAAGGGCGATCTGAAGATCCTGGCCGACTCGGGCATCCGCAGCGGGCTGGATGTGGTGCGCATGCTCGCCCTGGGCGCCGATGTGGTGCTGCTGGGCCGCGCTTTCGTCTACGCGTTGGCGGCCGGCGGCCAGGCTGGCGTGGAAAACCTGCTGACCTTGATTGAAAAGGAAATGCGCGTCGCGATGACGCTGACCGGCACGCATTCCATCGCCGAGATCAGCGCCGATGCATTGAGCCGGGTGACGCGTGAGCAGGCCGGGGCGATATCGCCCTAGAGCGTCTAGCGACGACTGCACCCACGCCGGGCGGACACGGCGCGCCTTCGGAAATTGCATGGACACTGTGTGCCCGCCATCTCCGCAGCGCAGGCCACGCCGACCGGATGACTGCTGTCTGTGTGCTGCTTGCCGCCTTTAGCGATAGCGAATCAAGCCGCGGACTGCACATCACAGACAGACCGCTTTTTCGAGATTGCCTACCCCGCCTTGCGCCTCGGCGCAGCAGTCTTGGCGGGGGTCTTCTTGGTCGCCTTGCTCGCGGTTTTCTTGGTGGCTTTCTTCGCAGCCTTCTTGGTTGCCGTCTTTTTCGCAGGTGCGGTTGCCGTTTCGGCCGCGCTGGCCTTCCTGGCCGGCGTGCGCGTATTGGCCTGCAGGCTCTTCTGCAGCAACGACATGAAATCCACCACGTTGGTGGTGGCGTCTTCGTGCTGAGGCGGCTCCACGTCCACCGTGGTGGTACCGCCCTTGTCCTGGATGCGCTTGCGCAGGATCTTTTCCAGCTTGCCGCGGAATTCGTCGTGGTAATCCTCCGGCTGCCAGGTGCCGGACATCGACTCGATCAGTTGCTTGGCCATCTGCTGTTCCTTGGGCGTGATGCGGTAGTCGCCCACCGCGCCGGCTGGCAGCTTGTAGTCCTGCGGGTCCACCACTTCCTGCTGATAGCGCAACAGCAGCAGGATCAACGCATCGCCCTGCGGCATCACCGCCGCCAGATATTCGCGCGTGCGGATGACCACTTTGGCGATGCCCACCTTGCCGGTCTCGCGCAAGGTTTCGCGTAACAAGACATAGCCTTTTTCAGCCTTCTTGCCAGGCACCAGGATGTAGGGCTTTTCGAAATAGCGCGGGTCGATATCGGCCGCATCGACGAAGGTTTCCACCTCCACCGTTTCATGGCTTTCCGGCGAGGCGGAGCGAATGTCCTGTTCTTCGACAATGACGTAGCTGCCCTTGTCGTATTCGAACGCCTTGACGATCTCCTTCCACGGCACCTCGTCGCCGGTGTCGGCATTGACGCGTTCGAAACGGATGGGTTTTTTGTCACGCGAATCGAGCATGCGGAAATGCAGATCCACCTTGCGTTCGCCCGACATCAAGGCCACCGGCACGTTGAGCAAGCCGAAAGAAAGGGTTCCGGTCCAGATCGGTCGTGCCATCAGTGCGCTGCTCCATGGATCGCGGCTTCGGGAATGTGGTCCAACGCCAGCCAGGCGTCCTCGACAATGTCGCGCACATGCGGCCAATCCAGTCGCGATGCGCCACGCATGCTTTCCCATTGCGCGGCCAGTTCTTGCGCGCAATAGACATCGGCGCCCCGCGGCCAATCGGCGGCGTGGGTGATACGCGCAAACGCATCGGCCGGCGACACATCGCGCCTGGTGGGGCCGCCACGCCGACGGCGCTGCTGGTCGTCGGCCAGGCTGTAGCAGCGGAAGTCCTGCGCCACACCAGCTGTGTCCGACACGCGCAATGTCCGGTGCGCGCGCGTGGGTAGCGCGGGCGCGACATGGGCGCTGAACAGGCGACGGTCGGGACGGCGGTCCTGGGGGCGCATGGGCGGCTCCACGGTGCGGCATCGGGGGCTGACATGAGTAACGCCGCTGCTGTGAGCCATGCGTGAGAAATGCGCCTGCAATCCGCGATTTGCGTGCTCTTCACCGCGGGCGCGGTGAACTGCTCTTCCATCTTGCTGCCAGGAGTACGCCATGTCCCGCGACCCATTCCGCGACCAGCCCACCCAACCCGGCGAACAGCACGGCAAGCGCGATGCCGAACATCATGAAGACCGTGGTGCCGGCGATACACCCGAACGCCTGATTCCCGCAGATGAGCACATCCCGGCCAGGACACCCGGAACCGCGCCCTCCACGGCCCCGAACGACTGAGACGCGACGCGCTGACAGCTCCCGCTGAGTGCGTGTTATCGGAGGCCCGACAGGTGCACGCACCCGCCGGCCAGCGCGCCAGGCGCGTCGCTCACGCGCGGCCAGCTTGCTGCAGCCGTGCGAATTGCTCGTCGTCGAACAGCCGCGACCGCGCCAGGAAGCGCACGCCCTCACCATTTTCCAGCGAAAACATGCCGCCGCGACCCGGCACCACATCGATGATCAACTGGGTGTGCTTCCAGTACTCGCATTGCGGCGCGCTGATATAGAACGGCGCGCCGCCAATCTCGCCCAGCAAGTCGTCGCGGTCGCCGACGATGCATTCGCCGACCGCAAAACACATCGGCGACGAGCCATCGCAACAGCCACCGGATTGGTGGAACAGCACATCGCCATGCCGCGCACGCAACGTGTCGATCAACTGCAATGCCGCCGGCGTGGCCGTGACCTGTGCCGGTCATTCAATGCGTGTGCTGCTGTCTTGCGTCGGCAGACTCCCGCGGCCACCTCCGGCTGCCATGTCGAGCACGATACGCTTGCCGTGTGTACCGGCGTGCAGGCGCGCGCAGAGCGCACGCGTGCGCACCTCGATGGTCGAGGTGATCGAGGCGGGCTAGCCTGCGTACGACTACGCACGCCAACCCCTCGATCGACCGCGCAGATGTCTCAGAAAAACCCGAGCGCCTTCGGCGAATAGCTCACCAGCAGGTTCTTGGTCTGCTGGTAATGGTCGAGCATCATCTTGTGGTTCTCGCGCCCGATGCCCGACTGCTTGTAGCCGCCGAACGCCGCATGTGCCGGGTAGGCGTGAGAGCAATCGGTCCACACGCGCCCGGCCTGGATGGCACGGCCCATCCGATACAGGCGCGATGCGTCGCGACTCCAGACGCCGGCACCCAGGCCTTACAGCGTGTCGTTGGCAATCGCCGGCGCGTCGGCTTCGTCCTTGAACGTGGTCACCGACCCCACCGGGCCAAAGATCTCCGCCTGCAACACACGCATCTTGTTGTGGCCCTTGAACACCGTGGGCTTGACGTAAAAGCCTTCCGCCAGTTCGCCTTCGAGCGTATTGCGCTCATTTCCGATCAACACTTCGGCGCCTTCCTGCTTGCCGATATCGAGATACGACAAGATTTCTTCCAACTGCTCGCTGGACGCCTGCGCACCGACCATGGTGTTGGGGTCGAGCGCATTGCCCTGCTTGAGCCCCGTCACGCGCTTGAGCGCCTTTTCCATGAACTTGTCGTAGATCGATTGCTGGATCAGCGCGCGCGACGGGCAGGTGCACACCTCGCCCTGATTGAAGGCGAACAGCACAAAGCCTTGCACCGCCTTGTCGAGAAAATCGTCGTCTTCGGCCATGACATCGGCAAAGAAGACGTGCGGCGATTTACCACCCAGCTCCAGCGTCACCGGAATCAGGTTCTGGCTGGCGTACCGCATGATCAACCGGCTGGTAGTGGTTTCGCCGATGAAGGTGATCTTGGCGATGCGCGGGTTGCTGGCCAGTGGTTTGCCGGCGTCCAGACCAAAACCGTGACCACATTGAGCACGCCGGGCGGTAGCAGACCGCCGATGAGCTCCATCAACACCAGGATGGAAGCCGGCGTCTATTCGGCCGGTTTCATTACCACGCGGTTGCCGGCGGCCAATGCGGGCGCCAGTTTCGAGCACGCCATCAACAGCGGAAAATGCCATGGAATGATTTGCCCCACCACGCCCAAGGGCTCGTGGAAGTGATAGGCGACGGTGTCGCTGTCGATCTCGGAAATGCCGCCTTCCTGCGCGCGGATGGCACCGGCAAAATAGCGGAAGTGGTCTACGCACAGCGGCACATCGGCACATCGGCATTGAGCGTTTCGCGCACAGGCTTGCCGTTGTCCCAGGCTTCGGCATAGGCGAGTAGCTCAAGGTTCTGCTCGTTGCGGTCGGCGATCTTCAGCAGCGCGCTGCTGCGCTCGGTGGCCGAGGTCCTGCGCGTCGGAGCGCGCCACCGAGGTGAACACCTTGCCGGTGATCGGCGTGCTGTTGTCGAAGTAGCGGCCACCCTTGGGTTTTACCCATTGCCCGCCGATGAAATTGCCGTCGCCCGACTTGAAGATGAACTACGGAGCGGTGGCATGCGTCTTGGCGGCGGTGACGGCGTTCATCCGTGTCGCCTGCGGCGGTGGAAGAGGAAGGGAAGCGCCCACCCAGGTCAGCGGTCACCGCAAGAGCGATGGCAGATTTTCGCTGTTGCGTCACGTCATGCCCGTGCGCCGCAGCGGATCCGTCCAGCGGCTGCGCCAGGCCGACGACAGCGTACTTGGCCTGCCCGCACACGCTGAGCGACGCCGGTGCCGTGGTGGATGCCGATGCGCTGCCGGCGTATCTGCCCGGCGCGGCAAGCGGCGTGGCCACGACCGAAGCGACGCGACACCAGAGCAGGGCAGGGCGGATCGCACGGCGAACTGCAAGCGCTGCGCTTGGAGGACCGCCCTGGACAGCCTCGCCCTGGCGGCGATGCGCCAGGCGCTGGAGGCCTGCGGCGGCAACGTCGCCCGCGCCGCGCGCGACGGCGTCAGCCGCAGCACGTTGTACCGTAGCTCGGTCTCGGCATCCGCTGAGCGTCCCCACGCCGACCGCTCAGCGCTGGCAGACGCACGACGTGGGAAGCGTGCCCATCGCGACGCATTTCTTCGCTACGGTCACCGGCCAAGCAAAATCAGGCACGTTGCGCGACGCAGCGGCTACGCACGTCACAGCGTCACTGCGGCCCGGTCTCGATCGGCGACTTACGACGCGGCAGGAACGGAGCGAACAGGTCCCTGCGGGAAAGACGCGAGCCTGCAAATATCGCTGGCTACGCCTGCATGGGAGCGAAGATGCGCTGCAACTCGGCCTGTTGGATCGTGGACAAGAAATAGGGGCGCCACAGCGTCAATTCGTGGTTGTCCGCCAGATTGATCCTGCTCGCCGGTTGGTCGATAGAGGTGACGAACTGCGCGAAGCGATCGCCGCTGGCGCTGCCCGCACGCTCGGCATCGGCATCGGCATCGCTGTCGTGGTCCCAGTGCGGGTGATGCATGAACAAGGGCGTGGACTGGATCGGATCCAGCGCACGGGCGAACTGGCGCAGCGTGAACCGCAATGCGCTGTGCTCCGATTGCAAGGTATCCACATAGAGCCTCTCGATGCCCGCTTGCCCCAGGCGTGGCGGGTTGAAGGCATACACGCTGACATCGCCGCTGACCCCGTCCGCACGCAGGAAGTGGGCGATATCGAAGCCGGCGACCGTGCACGCGGCCGCGCCCAGGCTATGCCCCGTCAATGAGATCGACAGCGCCTTGCCGCTGTCCCGCGCGCGGTCCGCATAGCGTGTCAGCACGTCCTTCATGACGGCTCCGTCGGTGCGCGGCAGCTGCGCTTCGGACTGCCACCATTCCTGCCAGCCGGCTCCCACATTGCCCAGCGTCGGCAAGCGCACGTCCAACATGTTGACGTGCGGCTGGGCGATTTGGCTCTTCATATTGCATAACAGATCGTTTGCATCCAGGCGCGTGCCGGAAAAGCCCAGCACCACGACGATCGCATCGTCCGTCGCGCCCTCCCACAGTTTCAACCGCGGCGTGGACATCGGCGCATCGAGATGGAGCCCACCGATATCGGCTACCGCCGCCAGATCCGCCGTATACGCTTCGCCGGCGCAGGCGCGCATGCATTCGAGCACCACGCGGCAGTGCATCTCCCATTGCGGATCCTGCCCAGGCGACTGCGCCAATGCGCCATATACCTGAGCAATCGCAGCGGCGAGATCGGAGGTTTGCGCATGGATCTGCAGCAGGCGCGCGCTAGATGAAGGTATCGCGCCTGCCGCGACCGGACGTGGCACCGTGCGCACGCGCCTGGCGGGCGCAGCGCCGAGGCCGGCGAATACCGCCGCGCGGTCGCGCTCACGGCAGGTGGAGACGGCAACGCAGACAGGCGCGCTGGCGTCGGCGCCGGGCGACTGTACGGGCGGCAGACTTGGCAAGGACGTCGAAGTCGTTCGCATGGCAGATGCTTCCGAATAGTCCCGCCGGGATCTTAGCCGTGCCCCTGCCTGGCCAGCGGCCCGGAGCGAAATACCGTATCAAAAACGGTAGCCGGCCAGGCGAGGGCGGTTGCGCGTCGCAGGCAGGCTGGGCTCAGTGCGCGAACTCCCATTGCAGTCCGACCGTATAGCCCCGATCAGGCCCCGGCTCGTAATAGCGCCCGTTGCCATCGTTGACGATGACCGAGCCCACGTACTGGCGGTCCAACACATTGTCGATGCGTGCGAAGGTGCGCAGTGTGCCCATCGTGGTGGTCCAGCGCCGGGAGGCTTCCAGGTTGACCAATGCATAGCCCGGCGCACGCTCGGTCGCCAGGTCGTTGACCACCGTGGCGCCGGAGGCCACCGTTTCGGCGGCGAACTGCCACTGCATCGGCTGCCACTGCCAACGCGCGAACAACTGCTGACGCGGCACGCCCGGCAGGCGCGCACCGCTGGCCACCAGTGCGGTGGGCGTGGCGCAGCCGCTGCTGGCACAGGTGAGGTAGCCATCGGGCACGGTGGCGTCGACAAAGGTATAGGCCAGCTGCAACTGCTGCGTCGCGCCGATCGGTTGCTGCCAGCTGAGCTCTGCGCCCTGGCGCCGCGTCGCGCCGATATTGCGGTAGGTGCTGCGCCCATTGGTGTTGCTGGCCACCGCCAGTTCGTCGTCGGTGTCGGCGCGGAATACTGCAACCTCCACCGCCGCACCGCTTTGCGCGCGCCATTTGCTGCCGATCTCATAGCTGCGGCTTGTCGCCGCGCCCAGGTCCAGCGCCAGGCCCGCGCCGCCATCGTTGCGATACCCCAGCTCGTTGAAGGTGGGCGTTTCGAAGCCGCGTCCGACCGAGGCGTAAAACCGCAGATCCTCGCCGGCACGGAACACGATACCGGCCACCGGCGTGGTCGCCGAATAATCGCGCTGGCCGCTGTCGTCGGGATTGCGGCCCACGATGTAGTGGTCGTCCGACGCGAAACGCACGTCGCTATGGCGCATACCCAGCAGCGCCGACCAGCGATCGTTCCACTGCCACCACAGCTGCGCGAACTGGTCTACGTTCTCGACCTGGTCGCGCTGGTTGCGGCGCAGTGCGCCCTTGACGCCCAACGCGTCACCGACGAAGTTTTCGTAGCCGGTGCGGTGCTGGCGCTGGCGATCGACATTTGCGCCGACGGTGAACTGCAACGGCCGGCCCAGCGCCTGCCCCTGCCAGGCCCAGCGCGCATCGGCGCCTTCGTAATTGCTGTCCAGATCGATCACGCCACCTGCGTGCAGCGGGTTGCGCTGCACCACGACCGGCACCGACAGGAACTGCTCCACGCTGCGCTGGCCGCCGTAGGCCATCAAACGCAGCGTCTGATCGTCGAATTGCTGAGTAAAGATGGCGCCGGCCTGCGATTGGCGCACCGACTTGCGGGTATTGAACTGCGTGGCCACGGACGTGGCTTGCGCCGGGTCGGCGTTGAACTGGTCCCGGGTCAGGCCGAGCGGGTCTTGTGCATCGGGCGCGTCGAGATAATTGAGCACCAGATCCAGCCGCCTGCCGGGCGCCAGGTCGAAACCCAGCGTGGCGTTGACCGACTCGCGCTTGGCGCGGCTATGCTCGCGGAAGCCATCGGTTTCGAAATGATTGGCGGCCAGGTTGTAATGCACCGCGCCCTGCTGGCCGAGCAACTGCGCGCCCACATCGACGGTGGCATTACTGCCGTAGGTGGCACGCAGCCGCCACGGGTCGTCCGGCTTGCCGTCGGCGCTCCACAGCTGCAGCACGCCGCCGGAGGAAGTGCCGTACAGCGCAGAGAACGGCCCGCGCAGCACTTCCACCCGCTCGGCGCCCAGCACGTTGAAGTGCGAGAGCTGGCCCTGGCCATCGGGCATGCTGGCCGGAATGCCGTCGACCAGCAGCCGCACGCCGCGCACGCCGAAGGTGGAGCGCGCGCCGAAGCCGCGGATCGACAGCTGGGTGTCCTGCGCATAGTTCTGGCGGTCGCGCGCCACCAGGCCGGGAATGCCGTCCAGCAATTCGGAGACCTGCGCACCGCGGCGGTTGTCGTCGTCGGCCGCCACCACGGTGAACGAGGCCGGCAGATCGAAGTCGTCCACCCTACGCACGCGCGCGGCGTCCACCTGCACGGCGGGCAATCGCTGGATCGTTGAGGATGTGGGCGGCGCCGGATCGGCGGCCAGGACGAGCGGCGCGGCACTCGTCGCGAACAGGCCGCACGCGGCGGCCAACAGGGTGAGTCTGGGCATGGGCCTAGTGTCCCTCATCCGTACTGTGGCCGCATCGTTGCGTACGGAACGAAGCATGCTACGCCCGCCATGGGCTGCTACGATGAACTGGTTTGGCCCTGCAGCGGCCAACGATCCGGAAGTACCCCCACTCTTTCGTCCTTCAGCGAGTCATGCCGTGTCCTTCTTTGCAAACGTAGAACAGGTTCCAGGCGACCCCATCCTGGGCCTGACCGAGGCCTACAACGCCGACAGCCGCCCCAACAAGGTCAACCTGGGCGTGGGCATCTATTACGACGAAAACGGGCGCATCCCGCTGTTGCGCGCTGTGCACAAGATCGAGCAGCAGCTCGCGCAGGAGGCCAAACCGCGCGGCTATCTGCCCATCGATGGTCTGGCTGCCTACGACAAGGCCACCCAGGAGCTGCTGTTCGGTGCCGACTCGGCGCTGGTGGCGGCGGGCCGCGTGGCGACCTCGCAGACCGTCGGCGGCAGCGGTGCGCTGCGCGTGGGCGCGGACCTGCTCAAGAAGCTGCTGCCCACCGCCACCATCGCCATCAGCAACCCCAGTTGGGAAAACCATCGCGCAGTGTTCGGCGCGGCCGGCTTCGAGGTGGTGGATTACACCTACTTCGATGCGATGACCCATGGCCTGAACTTCGACGGCATGCTCGCCGATCTGGCCAAGTTGGAGCCGGGCACCGTGGTGCTGCTGCACGCCTGCTGCCACAACCCCACCGGCGCGGACCTGACCAAGGAGCAGTGGAAGCAGGTGGCCGGGCTATTGAAGGAGCGCAATCTGTTCCCGTTCGTCGACATCGCCTACCAGGGCTTCGACAAGGGCATCGAGGCCGATGCCTATGCGGTGCGCCTGCTGGCTGCCGAAGGCATCGACAGCTACGTGGTTGCCAGTTCGTACTCCAAGTCGTTCTCGCTGTATGGCGAGCGCGTGGGCGCGTTGTCGGTGGTCTCGGCGACTGCCGCCGAAGCCAAGGCCGTGCAGTCGCAGGTCAAGCGCATCATTCGCACCATTTATTCCAGCCCGTCCACGCACGGCGCCGCACTGGTGGCCGGCGTGCTGACCAGCCCGGAACTGCGCGATCTGTGGGAGCAGGAACTGACCGAAATGCGCGAGCGCATCCACGCCCTGCGCGCTGGCCTGGTCGAAAAGCTGGCCACGCTGGGCGCGCCGGAGTTCGAGTTCATCCAGCGCCAGGCCGGCATGTTCTCGTACTCGGGCTTGACCAGGACCCAGGTGGACCGCCTGCGCGACGAGTTCGCGATTTACGCCGTCGGCACCGGCCGCATCTGCGTGGCCGCACTGAGCCAGCGCAACCTGGACTACGTGGCGCAGGCCGTGGCGACTGTCAGCCGGATGTAAGCGCCCGCCGCTGCACGCAGCCGCGGGGATATACCGCAGACCGGGAGCGCGCACGCCTCCCGGTTTCTTTTTGCCCGCCCCACCGCGCGGCTGACGGATCGGTCGCGACACAACGCGCTGTCTCCGCGCCGGGTGGGTGCCAGAAGGCAGGGCATCGGCCGCGCGTCGCTTGCCTGATGTTCTCGCTTGCAAGAGCCCAAGGCCGCAAGCTGCAACGGGCAGCGCCTGCGTACCAGCTCCCTTCCCCCGCCTGCGGGACAAGGTGCCCACAGGGTCGATGAGGATGCACACTGCACTCCTCATCCAAACCGCCCATTCGCACATATTCGATCATCCACGCGGCCAAACGCGCAGCAAGTGATCGAAATCTAACGGCGCAATGGCGACAATGGCGGCCCACTTCCTACACAGACTGCCCGCCCCCATGTCGCGTCCCTCGCTGACCCGCTTCCTGATCGAAGAACAACACGCCGGCCGTATCGATGCGGAATTGCGCCAGCTGATCACCATCGTCTCGCGCGCCTGCAAGCGCATTTCCATCGCGGTGAGTAAGGGCGCACTGGGCGGCGTGCTGGGCGATGCCGGCACCGGCAACGTGCAAGGCGAGGCGCAGAAAAAGCTCGATGTGCTGAGCAACGACATCCTGCTCGAAGCCAACGCCTGGGGCGGCCACCTGGCCGCGTGCGCCTCCGAAGAAATGGATCACAGCCAGCCGGTGCCCGACCAATACCCCAGCGGCGATTTCCTGCTGCTGTTCGACCCGCTCGACGGCAGCTCCAACATCGACGTCAACGTTTCGGTGGGCACCATCTTCTCGGTACTGCGCGCCCCCAAGGGCACCGAAAAGCCGGGCGATGAGCACTTTCTGCAGCCGGGCACCCAACAGGTCGCCGCCGGCTACTGCATCTACGGCCCCAGCACCATGCTGGTACTCACGCTCGGCCACGGCACCCACGCCTTCACCCTGGAGCGCGAGGAAGGCAGCTTCCTGCTGACCCAGGCCAACATGCGCGTGCCCGACGACACCGCCGAATACGCCATCAACATGTCCAACCAGCGCCACTGGGAACCGGCGATGCAGGCCTATGCGGGCGATCTGCTGGCCGGTAAGGACGGCACGCGCGGCAAGGACTTCAACATGCGCTGGATCGCCAGCATGGTGGCCGACGTGCACCGCATCCTCACCCGCGGCGGCATCTTCATCTACCCGTGGGACAAGAAGGATCCGAGCAAGCCCGGCAAGCTGCGCCTGATGTACGAAGCCAACCCGATGAGCATGCTGGTGGAACAAGCCGGCGGCGCCGCCACCACCGGGCGCGAACGCATCCTGGACATCCAACCGACGCAGCTGCACCAGCGCGTGCCGGTGTTTTTGGGCTCGAAGAACGAAGTGCATGAGGCGACGCGGTATCACGTGGAGTTCGACAAGGCGCAGGGCTGAGGCTTGGCCCGTAAGTTCTCTGATACCTGGCACCATGTGCATGACACCCAAATCCCTGGGTGTCATGCCTACAGCAGTGCTGGAGCGAAATAGAAAATCGGTTCACTCGAGGTCATCTCCGCTTCGTCACCGACGATTGACGGATGAAGTATTGCCGGCAGGCAGCGGAATTGGTCCGCAGCCGGGTCGCTTAAGAAGGAGTTGATCCGTGAGTGCGAAAACGTACCGCGTGAACGCAAAAGACTTCGTGGCATTTGCTGGGCAAGATGCGCTCCTGTGGTCAAAACTCTCTGGAGTTGACCTAGGGCCTGTTAACACATCCGAAGTCCATCAACGACAAGAACGAAGCTCAGGAATCCGAGGAACATGACATCCAGCTTGTCGAAGCGCGAGAAAATCCGGCGCTCGCCTTTCAAGCGACGGAACAGCCTCTCCACTTCGTTGCGCCGCTTGTACATTTCGCGGTTGTACTCCCAAGGCTCTACCCGGTTGGCTTTGGGCGGGACCACCGGCACGTAGCCAAGATCGAGCGCCAGTTGGCGTGTCTCGTTGCCCTCGTAAGCACGATCCATCAGCAAATGAATCGGTCGCTCCACAGGCCCCCGATGTTCAAGCAACGTGCGGCCCGCAGGTGCGTCATGCGCATTGCCAGGCGTTAATCCGAACGTGATGGCTGTTCGAGCATCTGCGGCAACCATATGAATCTTGGTGTTCCATCCACCGCGCGACTTACCGATGGCTTGTGGGCCGTTTTTTTTAGGGCGCCAGTCCCATCGGGATGCACCTTGATGCTGGTGGAGTCCAGCGAGACTGCCTCGATTTTGATGCGTACGATCTGGGACTTCTGCAGTTCAGCAAACATCCGGTCCAGCACACCTGCCTTGGCCCAACGGTTCATGCGTGTGTACACCGTATGCCAATTGCCAAAACGCTTGGGCAGGCCGCGCGATTTGCAGCTCGGCAACGTAGAGGATGGCGTTGACCACTTGCAGGTTGGTCATGCCGACATTGCCGCGCTGCGCCGGCAGGCAGTGCTCGATGAGGGAAAATTGTGCTGGTGTGATTTCCACGACGTCCCCCCGAGTTTGAGTAGCACATCTGTTTGGAGTCCAATTCCCTATCCCGAGGAGATTGGACGTGAAGAAGCGTTTTTCCGAAGAGCAGATCATCGGCTTCCTGCGCGAAGCCGAGGCCGGTGTGGCGATCAAGGATCTATGCCGACGGCATGGCTTCAGTGAGGCCTCGTACTACCTGTGGCGCAGCAAGTTCGGCGGCATGAGCGTGCCCGATGCCAAGCGGCTCAAGGACGTGGAGGCCGAGAACACGCGGCTGAAGAAGTTGCTGGCCGAGCAGGTGTTCCAACACGACCTGATCAAGGATGCGCTGCAAAAAAATGGTGAGCGCACCGGCGCGTCGTGCGCTGGTGCGCGAGTGGATCGAAGGTGGCGCCAGCGAGCGCTGCGCCCTGGCGGCGATCGGCATGAGCGCCAGTGCGCTGCGCTATTGTCCGCGCGAGGACCGCAACGTTGCGTTGCGCGAGCGCATCCTTGCGTTGGCGCATCGCCATCGCCGCTATGGCGTGGGGATGATTTATCTCAAGCTGCGGCAGGAAGGTCGTCTCGTGAACTATAAGCGGGTGGAGCGGCTGTATTGCGAGCAGCAGCTGCAGGTCCGCCGCCGCAAGCGTAAAAAGGTGCCGGTAGGCGAGCGTGCGCCGTTGTTGCGGCCTACCAAGGCCGACCAGGTGTGGTTGGACTTCGTGTTCGACCGCACCGCCGAAGGCAGGGCAATCAAGTGTCTGGTGATTGCGGACGACGCCACCCACGAAGTGGTCGCCATCGACGTGGAGCGTGCGATCTCGGGACACGGCGTTGTGCGCGTGCTGGATCGGTTGGCACACAGTCGTGGCCTGCCGCAGATGATCCGCACGGACAACGGCAAGGAGTTCTGTGGCAAGGCCATGGTCGCCTGGGCGCATGCCAATCGTGTGCAGCTACGCCAGATCCAGCCTGGCAAACCGAACCAGAATGCCTACGTCGAATCCTTCAACGGCAGGCTACGCGACGAATGCCTCAACGAACATTGGTTCCCAACGCTGCTGCATGCGCGCACCGACATCGAACGGTGGCGTCGCGAGTACAACCAACACCGTCCCAAGAAAACAATCGGCAGAATGACGCCGGCGGCCTATGCCCAGCAGTTGGCCAATAGCGATATCATCAACCCTGGACTCTAAACCCGACTGCTACTCAGGATGGGGGGACGTCGCGTTGGCAGCAGGAGTGCCGAGCCGGTGATTCAACTCTCAGCCGTTGCCCGCCGCCACACCCGGCAATGATTGTTCGCCGGCAATGCCACATCGTCGATCAACTGTAATCCCACCGATGCCGCCAACGCATCCACCGCTTCGGCATCGCGGATGCCCGCTGCAGGGTCGCGCTCGCGCAACATCGCGTCGAAGGCGCGATTGCTGGCGCTGGTGAACTGCCCGTTGCGGTTGAATGGCCCGTAGATCGCCACCACCGCACCTGCCGCCATCACCGCAGGCAATCCGGCGAACAAGGCGTGCACCTGCGGCCAGCCCATGATGTGCAAGGTGTTGGCGCTGTAGATCGCATCGAAGCCGCGCTGGCCGTCAGCCAGCACCGGCAAGCTGGGCGGCGGTGCAAGCCCGGGCACGGGCGCCAGCACGGCCTGCAATGGAATGGGCGGCGGCGTATTCGGCAGTGCCGCTTCGTCCAGCCATTGCTGCATGCCCGGCAGATGATCGGCGTGGTCGCTGGCCTGCCACTGCAACCACGGCATCGCCGCCGCGAAATGCACTGCGTGCTGCCCGGTGCCCGCGCCGATTTCCAGCACGTGCTGCCGGTCGGCAAAGTGCGTGCGCACTACTTCCAGAATCGGATCGCGGTTGCGTGCGGAGGCTGGCGAAAAAGGTTTGCTCATCATCGTCGTCTGTCGTGGTTGCACCGATTATGGCGCGCGCCAATCCTTCGGCGACACCGGTTCGGCAAACACGATGCCGCTGCCGTTTACCTGCGCCGCATTGCGCACGCCTCGGCCGTCGCCGTGACAGTCGATGCACGATGAGGGCACCGACATGGCGCCGTTCGCCTGCAGTGCTCCGGATCAGCGCGGCGGCGGCAACGCCTCATAGGCGCGCCGCACCGCATCTTCGCCAAAGCGGCGCTCCAGGCGGCGCACGATGAAATGCCCGCGCGCCATCGCCTGGAAGTGACGCATGAATACGGTATTGAGCGTGGCGCCACTGACTGCACCCACCAGCGGCACTGCCTGCACGGCGAGCTTTTCGCCCACATTCACCGAAAACCTCGCCGCCACGCGCGACACCAACGACACCAGTGCCGGTGCACCCTTGCTCGCGAAGCCGTGCGCCGCCACATAACTGGCCGCAGCGCTCAATTGCTGCGCCATCGCCGCACGCACTGCGAAATAGCCCGATTCGGCGCCATCGTCGCTGGCACGGCGTCCTCCATGCGCCAGCACTTCCAGGCAGGCCAGCGCGGTTTCAGGGTCGTGCAGCGATTCGCCTTCGGCACGGGCGATATCGGCGATGGAGCGCAGCATCACTGTGGTGGTCACCGGCAACTCCACCATCAACCCCGGCAGGCCGAAAAACCCGCCTGCGCCGCCAGCAACTGCCACCGCCAATGTGTGCCGCGCGGTGGATGCCGGCTGCTGCGCATTGGTCTTGCCGCGCAGGCTCAACAACGCCGATTTCATCGCCACCTGCAGCGCGCGGCGGGTGATGCCATCGATGCTGCGGGTCACCATCCCGGGGAGCCGCTTGGTGATCAGGCTCTCGATCGGCGCGCCCAGCGCATTGGCCAGTTGCGCTGCCACGCCGGGGTTTTCCAGCAATGCGTGGGCCGTGGCCAGATCGCGCCGCGCGGCAGCGTCCATCATCGGTATCGGAAGCGTTGTCATGCCTGCTCATCATGATTGGGACCTGGCCGATGGTACCCAGCGCGATGTGAGTGCCGCACAAGCGAACCGGAGATGCTGGGCCTGGCATGCAATTGGCTGTTAAAATACGGGATCATCGGCGTCCAAGCAGTGATTGCTCACCAGATGAATCGCGAGATCCGCCACAGTATCGTCATTGCCGCAGCGCCGGAAGTGGTCTCTGCTGCGTTGTCCGAGCCCCGGAAGTTTGCGCATTGGTGGACCCGCGAAGTGAGCCTGGCCGACGATCTGGTGCGCCTGGACTGGAGCCGGCAAGGCTGGCGGGTGGAATTGAGCATCGATGCCGGCGCCGATCATCAGCTGGTGTGCTGGCGCTGCCACGATTCCAACATGCTCGACACCGATGCCTGGAAAGGCACGGTGATGCGCTTCGAACTGCGCTCCACCAGCCAGGGCACGCAGGTGGATTTCGTGCAGTCCGGCTACCGCGACTCGCCGTGCAAAGAGGCCTGCGCGCGCGGCTGGCGTTTCTTCCTGGGCAGCAGCCTCAAACGCTATGTGGAAACCGGCGAGGGCGCGCCCTCGGTCGATATGCGCATGCCCGAATCGCTGGAGCAACACGCGCACGCCCCGCGCTGAAGACCGCAAAGGCAAACGTCAGCGTCGTTCATTGCGCTGCGTAGAACCCTGGCAACAGCGTGCAAGCCTTGCACGCGGCGGGTATTGCCTGCAGCACGTCCGTCACCTGGACGACGCCAGCTTCGATCTGGCTGGCCACCGCTCAATGCGCAAGCCGGTATCAGCGCGCAACGAACGCGATCGCCTGCGTCACGCGCAACCGCATGCGCTGCTGCACTACATGCGCCTGCACCAGAGGCATGCCGTGCAATGCAGCTAGCTCACGCCGTACGCGGCTGGCCCATCGATGACGCCGTATTGACCGGCAACTGCGCATCCACCGTCACCGGGCTGTTGGCCTGCAACAGTGCGCGCGCTTCGGCATCGCTGGCCACCGCCGGCGGCGAGCCGCGTAACGGCAGCCCTGCGGTTTCACGCACGAACAGCATGGTCAGCAAGCCAATCGCCGCCGCCCCCATCAGGTAGTAGGCCGGCACCAGCGGGTCGCCGGTACGCTCTACGAGCCAGGCGGTGACCAACGGCGTGGTGCCGCCGAACAGCGAGACCGAGACGTTGAAGCCGATCGACAACGCGCTGTAGCGCACCGGCGTGTAGAACAGCGCCGGCAAGGTGGACGGCATCGAACTGGTGAAGCACACCAGCGCCAGTCCGAGCAGCATCAGCCCGGCGAAGATCAACCCATCGTGACCGCTGCCGATCAGCAACAGGCACGGGATCGCCAGCGCGAACAGTGCGATGCAGGCACCGATGATCATCGGCCGTCGACCCAGTTTGTCGCTGAACAGGCCACCGACGATGTTGAGCGGCATCATCACCAGCATGACCAGGATGATCAGCAACAAGCCCTTGCTCTCGGCGTAGCCCATGGTGACGCTGAGATAGCTGGGCATATAGGTCAGTAGCATGTAGTCGGTGACGTTGAACACCAGCACCAGCCCCACACACTTGAGCAGTTGCGGCCAATGCAGGCGCAGCAACGTCATCAGGCCTTGCGCAGCGGTCTTTCGTTCGCGCTGTTCGGAGTGTTCGGTGTAGGCGCGAAATGCCGGGGTTTCTTCCAGCTTCATGCGCATGTACAGACCGAGCAGACCGAGCGGGCCGGCGATCAGGAACGGCACGCGCCAACCCCAGTCGAGCATCTGCGCCGGGGTCACGCTCATGTGCAAGGCGGTGACGGTGGCTGCGCCGGCGATGTAACCGCCGAGCGTGCCGAATTCCAGCCAGCTGCCCATCAGGCCGCGATTGCGGTCGGTGGCGTATTCGGCAATGAAGGTGGCCGCGCCACCGTATTCGCCGCCGGTGGAAAACCCCTGCAGCAGACGCGCCAGCAGCAGCAGTGCCGGCGCCCACAGGCCGATGCGCTCGTAGGCCGGAATCAGGCCGATGCTGAAGGTGCCCAAGGCCATCAGGATCATCGTGGCCGCCAGCACTTTCTGGCGCCCGTAACGGTCGCCGAGCGGGCCGAAGACCATGCCGCCGATCGGCCGCACCAGAAAGGCCACGGTGAAGGTGGCAAAGGTGGCGATCAACTGCGCAGTCGGGTTACTGGCCGGGAAGAACACCTGGCCCAGCGTCACCGCGAGATAGCCGTACACGCCGAAGTCGAACCACTCCATCGCATTGCCCAGCGCAGCGGCGCCCACGGCCCTGCGCAGCATGCCGCGGTCCACCACGGTGACATCATCCAGTTGCAGTTGGCGGCGGCGTTTGAACCAGCCGAAGTGCGAACGCATCGCGCGGGCATCGTGCATCTGTGGTCTCCATAAGTCGCGCCTCGGATTTCTCGTCGGACGCAGGCCATCGCTGCCCCCTCGCCCTGGTACTGCACAGGACACGGCACATCACGCAAGCACGACAGCGCATTGCACTGGATGACACCGGAGGCATTCCCGGACGGCCGCATGGAGTCAGCGACGCTGCGGGACAGACGACCAAGGGATGGGCAATGCCCAGGGCTTGATCAGCACGGCATGGTACTACAGCACGCAGAGCGTTGCAGGCGTGACTGCGTAAAGTGCTGAAAATTGCCTGTTTTCAGCGCATGGGTGAAGAGCGAGCGATGTGCAGGACACGCGCGCCACAGGACTCCATGCACAAAATGCTGCGACGGATTCAGGCAAGCCTGGTCTCGAGGCAGCAGCTGCATCAGCAGTAACGCAGCGCGTACCCGCTTCCTACAGTCACCAAGAAAACGACTGCGCAGGCGCCGGGCGACTGCGTGCACTCAAGCGCGCGCCAACGCCGTGCACCGCTGCAGGCGATCAGCCCGCGTCCAGCACCGACAACATGGCGTGCAGATCTTCGCGCGTCTGTGGTCTGACGGCACGCGCCAGTTCTTCGCCATCGCGCAGCAGGATGATCGTGGGCCACAGCGTGACGCGAAAAGAGCGGCCCAACGGCCGCCCTTTTCCATCTTCGATCTTGCGGTAATCGACCGTCTCGTACACACCCAGCAGCTTTTGCAGCAGCGGCTGCGCGGCGATGCAGTGGCCGCACCAGTCGGTGCCGAATTCCAGCACTTGCAGGCCGGTCTGTGCATCCACCGCGCTGCGTTCCGGTGCCTGGGTGGCGTACGCGCGAACGAACCCCATGGTGTGGATGCTCCGCTGCGTTATGACAGGGCGCGCTGGATATCTTCCAGCGGCAGGTTGGTCAGATCCTTGGCCAGGTCGCCCACCAGACGCTGCTGGGTTTCCTTGTGCAGCAACGGGCGCACCCGGCCCAGCGTGGTCGGGTCGGCCACCAGTACCAAATGGGTGTATTCGTGCTTCAGGGCGCCATCGTTCAAGGCGAGCGACAGCTGCTTGGCAAAGGTCATTTCGTCCAGGTCTGCCTCGGTGAGGTCGCGCGGTGCCTTGCCGGCCGGGCCGTCGTCATCGACGTTCTGCACGTCGGTGCGCGCGTGCTGGCGCAGCACGACCTTGGATTCGCTCCCGGTATTGGTAAACCAACGGGCTTCGCCACCGTCGGCCACGACTACCAAGGCGCCCTGAGGAATTTGCAGACTCATCCGATTTCTCCTGGTCGATAGTGACGCTGCAACTGCAGCGCCAGTGCGTCTCAAGCTAGGCGAGAAGACGTAAGCATTGCGCCTAATCGGCGTCAGCATGGCGTTAGTGCGGCGCGTCGAACTGCGGCGGCGGCAGCGCCAGATGCTTGCTGAAACAGCGCGCGATGACGCGTAGCGCCTGCTGGCTTTCCGGCAGCGTGTCGGTCAGGTGGAAGGCATGTCCCAACCCGTCCCAGACATGCAGATCCGATTCGCGGCCCAGGTCCACCAGGCGCGCGTGCGTATACGCCGCCGTGCTCAGCTCGGCAGCGCGCGTGGCGGTGACCAGCAGGATCGGTGGAAACTGGCGCAGCTCGAAGGCAAGCGCAGTCGCCATGAATGCAAGTGCGCGCAGTTCCTTTCGCCAAGCACGTGCCATGTCGTGCCCTCCCAGGCGCGTTGAGCCGGGGAAGATAGCCTGCGTTCTGCAGAAACGCCGCGCCTGCGGCCACCACCCACAACCAGAACGCCTGCTCGCCACCGGAGCTCTGCAGCAAGCCGGCCACCAATCGGTAGGCGGTCCAGCCGAACCACACCAGCAAACCCAGATACACGGCGATGAAGCCGCCCAGCCCGAGCATGGCCAGCCAGGCGTTGCGGCGATAGTTGCTGCTGGGCGCAGTCAGCTGTTCCGGCACCACGGCCGGGCCTTGCGGATAAAGCGATTCCATTCGTTTCCCCTGATGAGTGGCCGGGCACCACGCAGTCGTGCGGCATCCCGGCCGTGCGTTTCGATCCACCGGGCACGCTGTCCCCTCGCTCGGGCGGCGCAGAAAATAGCCGAGCGCGGCGACAACATCCATGTGATGCGCGCGGTGCAGGGCGTGCCCGCAGCGCGATCGCCTCAGCGCCGCTGTAACGCGGTCATTGCCGTGTGGCAGCGCGCTCGGCCTGCACCTGCCGCACCGCCTGCATGGCCGAGCGGGTCAATGGAGTGGGCAAGGCGTCGAGTGCGAACCAACCGAGTTCCAGCAGCACCTGCGGTTCGCACAGCACCGCGTGTTCCGGACCCTGGATGCTGGCCAGATACACCGGCGCCACCCAATGCTGCGGCGGATCCATGTCCGGCTCGAAGTGGCTGACCACGCACAGCACGCGCTGCGGGTGCACCTGCAGGCCGGTTTCTTCGCGCACCTCGCGCACCACGGTGGCTTCCACGGTTTCCATCCAGTCCACCTTGCCGCCGGGCAGCCCCCAATGGCCTTGCTCGGGCGCGCGTCCGCGCAGCACCAGCAGGAGTCGGCCATCGGCCCGCTGGATAAACGCACCACAGCCAACGCGCGGGCGTCGCTCGGAAGACATAGACATCAGCAACACTCGCAGACTCTGGCCCATCAGTGTCCTAGATCTGGCAGCCGCGGGGAATGCTGGCAGGCAGGTTCGCTCGCCACGCGCGTGGGCGTCGCAGGATCGCGATGCATGAGGCACGCGATCTGCGCGGCCTGCAGATGCGGGTGGATGCACACATCGCGTTGTGTCGATGATCCTGCGCGATAACACCGCCTTAGCGCCGCATTGGCGAGCATGACTGCCTTCCGCGCCGGGCTGGCGCGTAGCTGTTGGAATTGGGCATGTCTCGAATTCTCGTCATTGGTGGCCACGGCAAGGTGGCGCGCCTGCTCACGCCGCTGTTGGTGCGCGATGGGCATCAGGTCACCGCGCTGTTCCGCAATCCTGCACACCAAGACGACGTGAGTGCCGATGGCGCCACGCCGATGGTGTTCGATATCGAACACGCCCAGACCGATGCCATTGCCGCGCAACTGGCCGGTCACGATGCCGTGGTGTGGTCGGCCGGTGCGGGCGGCGGCGATGCGGCGCGTACCTATGCGGTGGATCGCGATGCGGCCATCCGCTCGATGCAGGCCGCCGAGCAGGCGCGCGTGCGCCGCTACGTGATGGTGTCGTATCTCGGCGCCGGGCTGGAACACGGCGTCGGGCCGGACGATGCGTTCTTCACCTACGCACAAGCCAAGGGCGCCGCCGATGCGCACCTGCGCAGCACCACGCTGGACTGGACCGTGCTCGGCCCCGGCCGGCTGACGACGGATCCGCCATCGGGCCGAATCGCCCGCGACCCGGGCAGCGATGCCGAAGGCGGCGTCTCGCGCGGCAACGTCGCGCAGGTGATCGCCGCCGTCCTGGCAACGCCGGCCAGCATCGGCAAGACGGTGGGATTTATCGACGGCCAGACACCCATCGAGCAGGCGCTGTCGCCGCTGGAATGAACGCAATACCCCGCGCGACGCGCGCTGCACGCGGTCATCGGCGCCGGCTAACGAATTCCTAAAGCCGGCGCCCGCATAGTCGCCAGCGCAGTCATTGTGAAGATCGTTTATGTACGCATTGCGCGAGAGGGCCGATCGGTCCGACTGGATCGTTGGTGCCGGCTTGCTGATGCCCGGCATCGAGCGCGTGCGGCTGCGCTCGATGCAGGCGCCCGGCAGTGCCTACGACGCCCCCGCCCTGGGCAATGATCAACCGGCCACCGTTACCGGTAATGTCGGCACGCAAGAGGACGATGGCGGCGTGCACGACAACGCCGGCATTCCTGACCACGCGCTCTACCGCGCCGTCGTCGCGATCGGTGGGGCTGCGTGGGAGACAACCGGGCGCATCCGGTATCGCGCGCTCACTGGCAGCGAACCGGCTACCGGCGCGGACTTGCCCACCGTCGCTGCCCTGACCGTCAGCGTGGTCAGCGCCGACGACCGCGCCAACAGTAGCCAAACCACAGCGGTGCATCACGCCTGGCGCGACGCGGGCGTGCGCGGATGAGCCCACAACGGCCGCCGGTGGACACGGGCGTGATCCTGCGGCTGGCGCGCGAAGGCGGCGTGGCGGCGTTTCCTGCCATGCGCCGCGAGCGCCAGCTGGTGATGGATACGCTGGACGCTGCGCAACGGCTGCGGCTTAGCAGCGTGCTGGATCAGTGCATGCAGCACGCGCTGCCCCCACCGCAGGCCGGCGGGCGCGACCGGCGCTATTTCAGCATCGCGTGGGACGGCGCCCGCGAACCGCTGCGCATTCCCGAAGAACATGCGCCGGCTGAAATCGTGCGGTTGTGGAAGCAGGGCACGTTGTAGCGCAGGCGGTGCCGCAACGTCGTCAGGACGCATCGCTTGCGACATCCAGCAGATACCACGCAGCGTATTGACCTCGTCCACAAACGAAGACACCGCGCAGCTGCGCGGTGTCTGTCGGTAAGCGAATGTGGTCCAACTGCGGATGCCTGCACCCTTTAAGCTGCCTAGATGCTCTAGGCCTGCACAGCTGGTGACGCATGATGGTGCCTGCCGTGTTAGTGCCACGTGCAGTACAGCGGTCAGTCTGAAGACAGGCCCTCATCGCTCCCTGCACCACCCGGCGGCGCACTCTGCAGGGCGACCGGCGCATCCGCCGACACATCGCCAGCGCGCGTGGCACGGGCTCACATTGCCGCCGCGACCGGCTTCGCGGATAGTCGCAGCACTGCTCAGACGGTTTTTTCCATGATGCTCGTGACTGTGTTGCTGCTCGCTGCAGGACTGCTGGGTGCCGTTGTGCTCGCTGGGGGCATCTGGTGGTTGCTGGCACGACGCCGCGACGCCAAGGCCAAAGGCATCGCGCGGCCGGTTGCGGTCAGTGCGGCCACCGCACACGCGCCGCCTACGCCGGACCAAGCGCAAGGCGCGCCGCTGCAACCACCCGCCCAGCCGCCGTCTGCACAGCCGTTGCAGATCGACCCGCCGCCGATGCGCCCGCTGTTGCGGCGCATGTATGCGGCGGTGATGGCCACACCCTCGCTGGCCGAGGGCAAGCTGCCGACCGACCCCGCCCAGGCCGAGGTGCTGACCGCTGTCGGCGTTGCGCTCGACCGTGTCGACCTGCGCCCACACTTGCTGCCGCGCCGCCCGCACCTGTTGCCGCAGCTGATGCGTGCGGTGAACGACCCAGATGCTTCCGGCCGTGGCATCGCCGCCATCATCGCGCAGGACCCGGCGCTCGCGGCCAACCTGCTGCGCATCGCCAACAGCGCGCTGTATCGCCCGCAAGGCGGCCCGCTGGAAAGCCTGGAACGCGCGGTGGTGCATATCGGCACCGAAGGCGTGCGCCAGATCGTCGCCGCCGCCGTCATGCAGCCGGTACTGAGCCTGGATGGCGGGCTGTATTCGCGCCTGCCCGCCGTCGTGTGGGATTACGCCCTACGCACCGCCACCGCTGCCGCCGCCTACACGCGCGAACGCGGCGGCGACACCTTGTCCGGGCAACTGTCCGGCCTGCTGCAGGGCCTGGGCGCGGTGGTGATCCTGCGCGTCTTGCGCGACACCTATGCCGAACGCCCGAATGTGCCCTACAACCTCGAGGTGGCCGCTGCCCTGGTCGAACGCCACACCGCCGCAATGGCCAAGACCATTGCCAGCGCCTGGGACCTGCCGCCACAACTCAGCACCGCGCTGGACGAACAGCGCCCCGAACACGACACCACCTTGCTCGCGACCCCGCTCGGCCTGGCCCTGCGCTACGGCCGCCTCGCCGCCGCCCTGGCCATGCTCGCTCGCCACGGCGCCGAGCACGAAGACCACGCGCTCAGCATCCTGGCCACCCTGGAACCCGACAACGCGGCCAACGCCGCACTGTGGCAACGGCTGGTGGCTGCGAGCGTGGAGTGAGTTGCTGAACTACCCTAGCAATTGCTTTGCGGTCGACACCTCGTTTCGGGAGCTGGCCCTCATGGAACAGCGCACGCCTGCCCTACAAGGCCAGCAAGCTGTCACGCAGCAACAGGATGCGCAGGCGAAGGCGGCGCAGCGCGTTTAGCATCGAACGTCCGTTGCGCTGACGCACGCGTTGTCCGTTGTGTCAGCAGTCGCAGGTATTTGGAGTCGATCACTTCAAGCACGCCGTCACGCTGGCAGTCCAGACGCGAAACTACCCAGGTCACGTTCCACAGAGCGAACGAACACGCCGCGTGCTGGCAGCCGCCAGCGCGGAGTGGGCGGCTACTCGCGTCACCGCAATGGCTGAAGCGCCAGGCATGTCGGCGGACCAAATCAAATGGCGAGACAGCCGCGCCATGACGCATCCAGCTGTCGAATCGGTCACAACTCGTTGCAGCGGTGGTGTGCAGTCCACGCGTCGCTTCGCGCGTGCTGCCGCGGTTTCGTGTCTGCGTGGCTGGCGCAGCGGTCCGTTGCACAGAGTCGACGCCGCCGGCCTGAGCCGCGCGCTACGCCACGCTTTCGAGGTGCATGGTGTGCCAGGGCAGGTGTGCCGCAGGCCACGTATCACTGCCCCAGATGCAACAGCCTTACTTCCGACACAGGTGCACCATGTCCCAGCGCAATGCCGGTTCCGCACAACGCACGCTTCTGTTGTTGCTTGGTGTGTTGCTTGGCGTCCCGCCCGGCGCCGGTGCGCAGCAGCGTGTGGCAGCGGTCGCCGGCAACACGACGTACATCGATCGCATTGCATATGCGTCCAAAGCCGATGCCGGGCTGGATGCCGGTGTCGCCAACGAGCGCTCTGCACTCATGCACCACGTCTGGCAGGGCAAAGGCCAGACGCTGCCCTACAGCGTGCGCACAGGCCACCTGATTGCGCGAGACGCCGCTGGGCAACCGCAGGCCACCATGTCGTATGTGGCCTACACCGCAGCTGCGCGTGGTGGCAAGCCGCGACCGCTTACGTTCTTTTACAACGGTGGGCCTGGCGCATCGGCATCGTTGTTGCACCTTGCCTCGTTCGCGCCCAAGCGCCTGGCCACCGCTGCGCCGGCCTTCGGGAATTGGCCCAACTACCCGATGGTCGACAACGCAGAGAGTCTGATCGCCAGCACCGACATGGTGTTTATCGATCCGCCCGGCACCGGCTTGTCGGAGGCGATCTTGCCCAACACCAATGCCAGTTTCTGGAGCAGCGATGCCGACGTGCAGGTGATGCGCGATTTCATCCAACGCTATCTGCAAGCCAATCGACGCAGCGGCGCGCCGTTGTATCTGTACGGCGAGTCGTACGGCACAGCGCGCTCCACCATGCTTGCGCTGGCATTGGAATCGGCCGGCGTGCGGCTCACCGGCATCATCCTGCAATCGTCGATCCTCAACTACTACGCCGACGCGCTGTTTTCCGGTGGACTGTATTACCCGGATTATCCCAAAGGCATGAAATACAGCGGCGACACCATTGGCGGTGAATTCCCCAGCTATGCCGCGGTTGCCGCGTACCACAAGCAAACCGAAGTGACTGCAAGCGATGAGTTCTATGCATTGCAGATGCGCGCCTTCGTCAGTGTGGTGCACGACGAGTTCCAGCGTTACGGGCAGGCCTGGGTACTGAGCCAGTACGGCTTCCCCAACATTCTGGGCAAGCCGGTGGTTCCGGAGGCGCGCGTGCTGACCCGTTGGCGGCCGTTGTCCGGTCTCAGCATGCAGGCGCTGCAAGGCTATTTTTCCTTGCAATCGTTCAACAAGGGCCTGCTGCCCGGTACCACCATCGGCCGCTACGACGGGCGCGTGACCCTGCCCAACGGCGACGCGCGTCTGAAGACCGATAACGACCCTTCCGACATCCTGATCGGCCAACCGTTGAGCAACGCATTGGCGCTGCAGTTTCCACACTATCTGGGCTATAGCGCGCCCAACGCCAGCTACGCCTCATTCAACCAGGACATCGTCAATGTCTGGAATTTCCATCATGCCGGCAGGCTTGCACCGGATACCTTGCCCGACCTGCTCGGCGCACTGCGTCTGAATCCCGCGCTCAAGGTGCTTGCGCTCAGCGGTTATCACGACCTCGCCACACCGTTCTACAGCACCGAAAAACAGCTCGCACGGCTACGCACCATTCGCAACTTCAATCCCGATGTGCTGGTTGCCACCTATGCGGGGGGGCACATGATCTATCTGGATGACGCCTCGCGCGCGAAGATGCAGACCGACCTTACCGGCTATTACGCCAACGGCACGATTCAAGACGCAGTCCCCCTGGCGCTGCTCGACTCGCCCTGGCCAGACCTGCGCAACATCGGCGCAGCGCCCGCCACCACCGCTGCAACACCCTGAGCGTGCGCGCGCCCATCCTTTGCGAGGACCTCCTGATGCGTTTCTTCTCCTTACTTCCGGCTGCCGTGGCCTCGCTCGTGCTGGCGGCCACCGCAGTCGGTGCGCAGTCGCTCCCCATGCAACGCGTCTCCACCGTCAGCAACACTGCACGCCATGCCGGTATCGATGGACCCTTCCTGCCCAAGTCGCAGACCACGACCGAGCCTGAAGCAGCAGCAGACAGTCTTGGCGACACGCTGGAGGACCAGGCCCAGCAGCGCATCAGCAGTACGCTCGGTGCCAACGGCGCGCTGTCGCACCGCAATGCCATCACCAAGCAGCAGGCGCAGGCCCAGGGACTGGGCTTTGTGGCAACGCATTTCGAACAGATCGACCGCAGCCACAGCGGCAGCGTGACATTGGACGATGTGCAGGCGTATGTGAAGCAACAACAGCGCTGAGCTGAGGTGGCGGTCGCGGCGTTGCGGCCGGTCGTCCACATCCAGCGCAGCGTGCAATGCCACGCGTTTCATCCAGCTCGGCCCGACCCTTGGCGGCACGGCGGATCTGTCGACGCAGCAACGCGGGTTGGTGACGCATCGCATGCGCGGCAAAGTGTCCATGGCTCAGATGACGGTGCGCAATCACGGCCATGCTGTCCGCCACGATCGATGTACACCGCCGTGGCCAAGCCATCGTGTGAGCGCACGAACCCGGCTTTGCCGATCGCAGCGCCGAACCGGCCATGCGCGAGGAGTGACAGGATCCGGTGGCGCGAGCGCACCAACGCATCGACTGCATTCGCAACTGGGGCATCCGGCGCCAAACGCACATCATGCTCACACCGGCACGCACAGACTGGCCGACTCACTCACACTACGAGAAACGTCCCATGGATAAGAACCGTATCGAAGGCGCCGCCAAGCAGGTCAAGGGCTCGGTCAAGGAAACCATCGGCCGTGTCACCGGCGACAAGAGCACCGAGCTGGAAGGCGCCGCCGAAAAGAATATCGGCAAGGTGCAGCGCAAGGCCGGCGAAGTCGCCGACGACGTGCGCGACGCTGTCAAATCGACCAAGTAAGTCGACAGCATGACCGGTGGGCGGATACCTGCCGCACTGTAAAACGCTAGCTCACCATGCGTCGCGTGCCATCGCACGCGGGGATGCAATGCGAGCAGCGGATGATCGCCAACGCCCCGGCTTGTTCGGGGCGTTGGCATTTGTGCGAGCTGGAACAGCAGTAAGGCTTGCCGATGTTGTCGCGTTTGCATGCGTACCGACGTTGCCCGACTCACATTCTCCTAGGGCTTACCACGCCAGATGAGGCATTCGGCTAACGCCCAAGCGATACCCACCTTCGCAGCAGCTCAGTCCGCATGACGCGCGTGTACGACAGTCAGCGGGCGCAGGTACGCTATGGCGCTCTTTCGATTGGAGACCCAGGTAATGCATGCCTTGATTGTTGTTGCGCACCCGGAACCGCGCTCGCACACGCACGCAGTGGCCGCGCAGGTACGCGATGCCATCGTGGCGTCGGATTCATCGCATACGGTTGAGGTCGCCGACCTGGCGCAGGAGGGCTTCGACCCGCGCTTCACCCAGGCCGACATTGCGTTGTTCCAGCAGCAGGCTGCACCGCCGCCGGATGTGGCGGCCGAACACGTGCGGCTGGATCGCGCCGATGCGTTGGTGCTGGTGTTTCCGATCTACTGGTGGTCGTTTCCGGCGCTGCTCAAGGGCTGGATCGATCGGGTGTTTACGCTGGGCTGGGCGTTCGGTGAAAGCGCCGACGGCAAGATCGTGAAGCAACTGCAGCACCTGGACATACACATGCTTGCGATTGGCGGTGCGGACGAGCGCACCTACGCGCGGCACGGCTACTTCGGTGCGATGAAGACGCAGATCAACCACGGCATCTTCGACTTCTGCGGCGCACCGGTGCGTACCTCGGAGCTGCTGACGGTGCCGGATGCGGGCTTTCCGCAATCGCACTTCGACGCAGCGCATGCGATCGGTGAGCGGTTGTTCGCAGCAAAAGCATCCGCTGGTAGCGATGCCTCATAGTGTCTGGCAGGCCTGCACTGCTGCGGGCCTGCGCGCCGGAGATGCTTGCATGCTGTGGGTCGCTTGCACGACTGCAGCTCTCGCCCTGGCGTGCTACCGAATCATTTGCTGGTAGCGCATGCGATGTGCGCCGCCCTGCATTTGTGACGAACGCAGGAGTCTCTCACTCACCACCACGCATCATTCAAATGGCCGCGGAGTCGGGAGCGGGGAGTTGGCGAAGGTCTGGTACAGCACGGCAGCACGTTCGTCGGCGGCAAGGTTTTCGGCGTCGCTCAGGCCTCTTTCGGCAATCGCGGCCGATGCCTTGCGATCGCCGAGCAGATAGGCAAGCCGCAGATACGCTGCGCTGTCGGCCAGGTTCTGTTGCGGTGTATCGCCGTTGTAGGCCTCGGACAGTCCGTAGTAGGCGTAGAGGTTTCCGGTGGTGGCGGCTTTGCGCAATATCGCTATGCCACTGTAGAAGCGACCACTGAGCGCGGTCTTGGTGCCATAGAGCACTGTCGCGCTCTGGTTGCCCGCCTGCGATGCGGCCTGCAGCTGCGCCAGATCCATCCTGACCAGGCGCGCGTGCTCGGCAGGCGATGGGTAGCCATGGGCGATCAGCCAGTGCGCTTCTGCCTGCGTGCTAGCCAGCAACGGGCCGCCGGCAACGCAAGCGTCTGCGCCGGGCTGGCAGAGATACGGCGCGATGTCGGCATGCGTCTGCGTTATGCGTGCAACCGGTGGCTGCGGCGCATTGTGAGCTGCGGGGCTGTCGCTGCCGGTACGCGCTTTCGCTGTGGGCACGATGGATGAGGGTGCGTGCTCAGGTGGCGTTGGCGGCGGCACGTTTGTGCAGCGACCGACTACCACTGCAGTGAGTGCGGTCAGCGCGATGCTGGCGAATTTCATAGGGCTGTCCTGTTGGCGTGCAGGATGTGCCGAGACTGCGCATCGCCGCACCTGTGTTGCTCCTTGGAGCCTGCACCTTGCGTGGCGGAGATGGCGCAGTCAAGTCCGCTGCACGGCGCAGCCGCACTTGGCTGCAACCCTACACCTCACCCAACGGCCGCAGGCACAGCCAGATGGCGTACCAATGCGACAACGCGCCGCCCAGCACGTGGGCGTGCCAGATGGCGCGGTTGTACACCAGGGATTTGCGCACGTAGAACGCCACGCCCACAGTGTAGAACGCGCCGCCAGCGGCGATGAGCCAGAGCACCGCGCTGTCCAGCCCGGCGATCATCTGGTTGATCACCACAATGCCCGCCCAGCCAAGCAACAGATAGATCGCCACCCAGAAGCCCTTGGCGATGCCGGGCAGGCACAACTTGGCGAACACGCCGAACAAGGCCACGCACCAGACGCCGACAATCATCGTCCAGCGCCAGGTGCCGTCCAGCGCGACCAGGAAAAACGGTGTGTAGGAGCCGGCGATCATGACGAAGATGCCGGCGTGGTCGAACTTGCGCAGCATCGGTTGGCGCTGCGGCGGGGCGAAGTTGTAGGCGGCCGAACAGGCGAACATCACCAGCAGCCCCAGCGCATAGATGCAGGTGGCCAGCAGCATGGTCTGGTTGGCGTGGGCGCGCCACACCATCCAGGCGCCGCCGACGATGGCCAGGAACAGACCGGCGGCATGTACCGCAATATCGGCGCGGCGAGCGGAGAGGGATTTGTAATGCGGAGCAGTGACGTTGGCAGACACGGGCACGGCGGTTCTTCGATGTGGGGGATCCCACAGCGTGCAAGGCAGCTGTGACGCTGTGGGGGCAGCAAGGATACCCGGCTTGCTGAATCCGCTCAGTGAGGCAGGCTGGGCGCGGGGGCGCCGGTCTCATACCCTGAGACCTCCTTTTCGTTTGATCTCCCTCTTTGGGAGCCCTTGCCGCATGCCTCCGTTTGCCCTCGCTCCCCGCACCGAAACCGCCGAACGCGCACTGGCCACCACCGATGGCCGGCCCAGCCGCGATGGTGCGTTGCTCACCGAACGCCTGGAACGGCGCTACCACGACCGCATCACCGGCAGCTTCACCCTGCCCAGGCGCGAGGGCCGCTACGCGCCGATCCCCGATGATGTGCCCAGCGCGCTGGCCGATGCGCTACATGCGCGCGGCATCAGCCAGCTCTACAGCCACCAGGCACAAGCGTGGGCGGCGACCCAGCGCGGCGAGCATGTGGCGATCGTGACGCCTACCGCGTCGGGCAAATCGCTGTGCTACACGCTGCCGGTGGTGAGCGCGGCGATGACCGCCGGCGCCAAGGCGCTGTACCTGTTCCCCACCAAGGCGCTGGCGCAGGATCAGGTGGCCGAGCTGCTGGAGTTGAACCGCGCCGGCGAGCTGGGGGTGAAGGCCTTCACCTTCGACGGCGACACGCCCGGCGATGCGCGCCAGGCGATCCGCCTGCATGGCGACATCGTGGTGAGCAACCCGGACATGCTGCATCAGGCGATCCTGCCGCATCACACCAAGTGGGCGCAGTTCTTCGAGAACCTGCGCTATGTGGTGATCGACGAGATCCATACCTATCGCGGCGTGTTCGGCAGCCACGTCACCAACGTGCTGCGCCGGCTCAAGCGCATCTGCGCCTTCTACGGCGCCAACCCGCAGTTCATCCTGTGCTCGGCCACCATCGGCAACCCGCATGCGCACGCGCAGGCCTTGATCGAAGAACAGGTGCATGCCATCACCGAATCCGGCGCGCCCACCGGCGACAAGCATGTGCTGTTGTGGAACCCGCCGGTGGTCAATGCCGATCTCGGCCTGCGCGCATCGGCGCGTTCGCAGAGCAACCGCATTGCGCGCATCGCCATCAAGAGCGGGCTGAAGACGCTGGTGTTTGCGCAGACGCGGCTGATGGTGGAGGTGCTGACCAAATACCTCAAAGACATCTTCGACCACGACCCGCGCAAGCCGGCGCGGATTCGTGCCTACCGTGGCGGCTACCTGCCCACCGAGCGGCGCGAGGTAGAGCGCGCGATGCGCGCGGGCACTATCGACGGCATCGTGTCCACCTCTGCGCTGGAACTGGGCGTGGATATCGGCGCGCTGGACGTGGTGATCCTCAATGGCTACCCCGGTAGCGTGGCGGCCACCTGGCAGCGCTTCGGCCGCGCCGGGCGGCGCCAGCAACCGGCGCTGGGCGTGCTGGTGGCCAGTTCGCAGCCGCTGGACCAATACGTGGTGCGGCACCCGGATTTCTTTGCCGATGCCTCGCCCGAGCACGCACGCATTGCGCCCGATCAACCGCTGATCCTGTTCGACCACATCCGCTGCGCGGCGTTCGAATTGCCGTTCATTGCCGACGAATCGTTCGGGCCGATCGACCCGCTGGTGTTTCTGGAGGCATTGGCCGAAAGCGAAGTGATCCATCAGGAAGGCGATCGCTGGGAATGGATCGCCGATAGCTACCCGGCCAATGCGGTGAGCCTGCGCTCGGTGGCCGATGGCAACTTCGTGGTGGTGGACAAGAGCGACGGCAAGCAGCAGATCATCGCCGAGGTGGATTATTCGGCCGCCGCGCTCACCTTGTACGAAGGCGCCATCCACATGGTGCAAAGCACGCCGTATCAAGTGGAGCGACTGGATTGGGAAGGTCGCAAGGCGTACGTGACGCGCACGCATGTGGACTACTACACCGACAGCATCGACTACACCAAGCTGAAAGTGCTGGACCGCTTCGATGGCGGCGTGGCCGGGCGCGGCGACTCGCACCATGGCGAGGTGCATGTGGTGCGGCGTGTCTCCGGCTACAAGAAGATCCGCTACTACACGCATGAAAACATCGGCTACGGGCCGGTGAATCTGCCCGACCAGGAGCTGCACACCACCGCGGTGTGGTGGCAGTTGCCGCAGGCCACCTTGGGCAAGGCGTTCGCGTCCAAGCAGGATGCGCTGGATGGCTTTTTGGGCGCGGCGTATGCGCTCCACGTGGTGGCCACGGTGGCGGTGATGGCCGATGCACGCGACCTGCAAAAAGCGGTCGGCAATGGCGATGGCGCGTGGTTCGCGGTGGCCGACCAGACCGGGCGCGGGCAATTGCGCGGCGTGGAAGAAGGCGAACAAGGCGCGGTGGAATTGCAGCAGGCCTTCGTACCCACGGTGTATCTGTACGACAACTTTCCCGGCGGCGTGGGCTTGAGCGAGCCGCTGTGGCTGCGTCAGGCCGAACTGCTGCAGCGCGCGGACGAGTTGGTGCGGCGTTGCGATTGCAGTGCGGGCTGTCCGGCCTGCGTGGGCCCGGTGCTGGCCGCGCACGAGGAGGGCAAGGGCGAATCGCCGAAGTCATTGGCGCTGACGGTGCTGGCGCTGTTGTTCGATGCCGATGCACCGCTACGCCATGCCACCCAGGTGGACGACGATCTGGCGCTGGACGTACTTGCATGAGTGTGAGTGCGGACCGTCTGCGCTTGCTGCGGCGGCAGGCCGGGCATGCGGATGTGCCTGCGCCCGCAGTGGTTGCTGACAGCGATGCACTGCAAGGTGCAGCAGCGGCGCGTGCGAAAGGTGCCGATCCCGCGCTTGTGCGTGAGATACCGCAAACAGCTGTTGATGCAGCCAGGCCGGGCACATCGTCTTCGCCGATGGCGCCAGCGGCAGCAACGTCTGCTGCGGCCGATGTGCCCGCGTGTGCGCCGGCCTTGCCGTTGTCGAATGAGCCACGTCTGGCGGATGCGGCGCACCGTGTTGAAACCTTGCGCGTCGCTACGCCGACGATCACGCAGAGCGACGTGAACGATGTGGCGCCGGCATGGGCGAGCGCGCGCGCGACCAAGCCGTCTGCGCCACAGACGCAGCCGGCATTGCTCAAGCGAGCAGCCGTTGAGACAACGGCGGTTGGCGCTATCTCAGGCGGTACGCATGCAAGCGGTGCGCACATGGCTACCGACATCGCCCCGCCGGCGGCGACGCCGCCAACGCAGGACCGGGCAACGCCTGCACCTGGAAGCGCCTCCGGCGTCAGCGCGGAACGTCTGCGCCTGCTCCGCCGTCAGGTTGGCGGGTTGACGCCTGCAGCGCGCAAGGACGATGCAGCGCTGCCGACGCGTGCGCAGCGGGCAGCGGTGTCCAGCGCCGTGTCACCTGCTGCACGCGCACCTGCGCGCGCTACAGCGCCTGCACGCGATGGTGGCGTGACCGGCCGCTCGCACGATGTACGCGCACAGGCCGCCGCCCCGACGCTGACGCGCCGCACCTTGCCGTCGCCCTCCGCTGCACCGCCTGCGCGCGACACATCGGTATTTGCGTGGGTAGAGCACGATGTGCGCCACAGACCGGCGGTGCCGTCAGATGTCGATACCGATGCCGATGCAATCGTCGCCGTGGATGCGGAGATCGCAAGCCGTTGGCCAACAGCGCGTAGCACAACGGCACCCTCGGCGGCATCGATGTCGCCGGCACCGGCGGCGCAGCGACGCACCGAGATCGCCGGTTTGCGCAAGATGATCGGCCTGCGCGAGCGCGCGGTGTCGGCGCACGCGCCGCTGCGCGCGCCATCCACCGACCGTTATCTCCCTGGCAACGAGATCGCACCGGGCCTGCAGTTGATCGAAGCGTTCCTGCCGCAGCCGATTCCCGGCGAAGCGCTCTCGCTGGCCTTCGCCAAACGCGAGGATGCGGTCGATCCGCTGGACCTGCTGTTCTTCGACACCGAAACCACCGGCCTTGCCGGCGGTACCGGCACGCGCGCCTTCATGATCGGGGTGGCCGATTGGCACGTCGATGCCGTGCAAGGCAGCGGCCTGCGCGTGCGTCAGTTGATGATGTCCACGATGGCGGCCGAAAGCGCCATGCTCGATCTGTTCCGCAGCTGGCTGTCGCCGCGCACGGTGTTGTCCAGCTACAACGGCCGCTGCTACGACGCGCCACTGTTGAAGACGCGCTACCGGCTGGCGCGCCGCGGCGACCCGATTTCTGCGCTGGACCATGTCGACCTGCTGTTCCCCACACGCCGCCGGTATCGCGGCACCTGGGAGAACTGCAAGCTGTCCACCATCGAACGGCAACTGCTGCGCGTAGTCCGCGAAGACGACCTGCCCGGCTCCGAAGCGCCGGCGGCATGGTTGAGCTATCTGCGCGGCGGCAGCGCGCGCAACCTGCGCCGCGTGGCCGACCACAACCACCAGGATGTGGTGACGCTGTCGCTGCTGATGCAGCGGCTGGTGGCGGTGGAAGCGCAGGACCGAGAGGTAGTTGCGGTGCTGGAAGCGCCGTAGCGCGGCAGGATGCAAAGGGGCAGGCCGGCAGTCGGCGCCGCGGCGAACGCCACGCTCCTCGTGTAAGGGCATGCACATCGGCAGACATGGAGTGCGGCGGCGACTGCCTGAGCGTCTGCGGTCCACTGGACCGCAGACGCACGCGCATCGGCAGTGCGATGCACGTCCGCGCCGGAGCGCTTCGCTGCGGTGCTGGACCCGACAAGAACGAGAATGCGTTACACCGACAGCTGAGCGTTGATGGAGCCGTCTCCGTCGCCACCAGCGCCGCCTTCTCCCTCCGGTTATGCTGCCCAAGCGAAGATCCGGCAACAGGACGGCGCCTGTCAGCAACGAATCATTGCGCCGCCGTCATTCATCCGGCTCGGCGTTCTTGGCCTGCTCGTTGAGGTAATGGCTCACGGGCGCGCCGCGATAGTGTTCGGTGAGTAAGCCGAGCGTTTCAGCACGCTTGTCGATGGCCGCGCGTGCTTCCGGCCTCAGCTGCGCAGCAGCACCGCGATCTAGGCGCGCCCCTTCGCGCACTGCATCGATGCTCGGTTTGTCCAACGACTGCTGCTGCCTCGCGGTGAACTCCTGGCGACGCAAGGTGGCAAGCGCGGCATCGCGCTGCGTGTCGATGACCGTTCCGGGTGGAGTGTTCACCTCCACACCGGTGTGCCCGCGTGGCAGCGTGCGGTTTTCGCGCAGTGCCAGCACCTCTTCGTTAGGCTCATCGGTGAGCACGCTGTCGCCCTGATCGCGAAATGCCCCAGCGGTCCCGCGTTTCGGCTCGAATCCGTCTTCGGCCACCGGATTGATCTCGCCGAATATCCCCCAGGTGAAGTATTGACGCTCTCCATCGGACTTCGCCACCGAAAAGTCCTCGAACCGGTAGGCGGCACTGAACGCGGCGTCCTCATAGCCCGAACCCGGCTGCTGCAGGCGTGCGTTGGTTTCCTGCATGGCCTTGCCGGCTTTGCTATCCGGGTGGGCAACCATGGCCTCTGCGATCACCGGATGCATGCCATTCCAGCTTTGCATCCAGCCGGTTGCGGTATCGGCCAAGCCGCTGACGCTGTCGTCGCCGGGGAAGGCGCTGCGCATCTGCGGGTTTTCAATGTGGGGCTGCGCCAGGATCGGCACGACCTTGATCTTGCTGAGATCGTTCCTGAGCTTGCGACGCCGCGGTTCGTCGCTGGAATGCAGCGGGTTGATCTGCAGGCGCTTGCACAAATTTGAAAACAGTTGATCGAATCCGCCC
This sequence comes from Xanthomonas bromi, assembly GCF_900092025.1. Classification (GTDB taxonomy): domain Bacteria; phylum Pseudomonadota; class Gammaproteobacteria; order Xanthomonadales; family Xanthomonadaceae; genus Xanthomonas; species Xanthomonas bromi. Next base: position 121,095 of record NZ_FLTX01000023.1, on the reverse strand, counting down.
TTGTAGGCGCTCGAATACACCTTGATGGCCGTGAACGGAAGCATCTGCGGTTGACTCAGCAGCATCAGGGCGACGTCCTCGGGCATGTGCTCCTTGCAGTCCAGCACGATCGACATGCCGGGTTTGGTCCCCATCACATGCCGCAGCACCTGATCGATGCTGACGAGGCGTTGATCGGTCTTGACGAAATTGCCATCCACGGGATTACGAATCACGAGGGGTTGATCGCGCAGTTCGGCGTACGGCATGTCGGCCATCAGGCGGTTATCTGGATGGTCCAGCGTTCGGCCCACGGTGAAGTCGTGGAACAGCATCGGCACGCCGTCCGCGCTCACCCCGACGTCCAGTTCCAGGGTGCGGTAGCCCTGCGCATACGCGTTATCGATTGCAGAGAGCGAATTTTCCGGAATGCCATGGCGAAGGTCGTACAACCCTCGATGGACCATGACGTCCTTGCCGATCGCCTTCGTGCTGTCGGCACGCAGATAGTTCTCGTGCACGATCGTCTTGAGGTGTTCCTGTACTTCCTTGTTCTTGCCTTCAAGCAGACGATGATCGTCGGGCTTGTAAAACCCGGCGCCGCCATCTTGGGTGGGGATCTGATGTCCCCGATACTGCGGGATCTGCACGGTTTTCCGGCGCGCCGCCCGCGACGGCGGCGCGGGCACCAGCCAGTCGGGATTGTTCAGCCCTTGGCCGGGCAGATCCAGCACCTTGCTGAGCGCCGTGAGCGCTGCATCACTGAAGGTGTCGCCAGGCGCAAACGCGCGTTTCAGATCGAAGATGATGCGGCCGTGTTCCGCATCGACCAGCACCGGGCTTGCCGCTGCGCGTGCGCGACCAGGTAGGCCACGCGCCATGGCGGCGAACGCGGCGCTATCCAGGTAGACGGGCTGCAATGTTCCGGCGGCAAAGCGTTCCGCGATGCTATCCCTTTTCCGCGCCGTGCCCGCCTGCGCGAGATGCTTGGAAAGCGTGCTTTGCGCGGCTTGCACGGTGACCTGTCTGGCCTGCACCTCGGCCAGGCGCTGCTCGGAGAATTCTCCGTCGAGCGCCACCAGCGCCTGCTTGCCGGTCATCGCGCTGTCGGGCAACGGCACCAGAGGCGGCAACGTGGCGGCACGGCGACGCGGGCGCGTTCCGGGTGGCTGGTTGCCGCCGGGCAGGTGCGGCACGTTCATCGGCGCGCTTGGAGTGGCGTGCGTGGGCGTTGCCAAGGTGGCGGCGGGCGGGACGGACAGTTGCGAAGGACCAATACGCATGATGCGCTCCGGAGCACTGGTGGCGGCCAGTAGACCCAATGCCATATGACAATTCCCGACCAGGGCGAAATCTGCTACCGCAATGCGAAACGATGCCGCACGTGCAACGCCGGCGGCCTTGCTGGCGTGTGGCATCGCCTGCGCTAGAACAGGGTTTCCTTGAACGGCAGCATGGCTGCGCCCAGCACCGTGGCCTGTGCGTGCACCTGCCCCACCAGCAGGGACGGATATGGCGATGCGACGCCACGCCGCGGCGCCGATTCGAAGGCGATGCGGGCGATCAACCGCTGCGCCAGATCGGCAGGCAGGCGTGCGCCGAAGACGATCGTCGGCGGGTCGATCAACGCGATGATGGCGGCCACCGCCAGGGTCACGGTGGGTTGGACCGCATCCAACCAGGCCTCAATCTGTGGCCATGCCGCATCGTAGTGCCGCAGCATGGCGTGCAGGTCCGGCAATACATGGCCGTCGGCGACCAGCGCCTGACGCAGGCTTTCCAGGGTGGGTCGCGGCATGCCGGTGATGGCGGAAATGCGGCCAAGTTCGCCCGCATTCGCATGCGCGCCGCGGCGCACGCTGCCCGCCGCGATCACGCCTGCGGCAAAGCCGTCGGCGATGTACAGATAGACAAGATCCGGCGATTGCCGGCCCACCCCGTACACCGCTTCGGCCAAGGCGGCGCAGTGGGCATCGTTGTCCATCCAGACCGGCAGCTGCAGGCAGTCGGCGACCAACCGGTCCAACTCGACCTGCATCCATTCCGCTGCCAGCGACAGCGGCGGATTGACCCGGGTGCCGTCGCCGATCCGCGGCCCGGTCATGCTCAGACCGACGCCAAACACGCGCTGCCGGTCCACGCCTGCGCCCTGCAGCACCACCTCTACCAGCGCGGGCAGGTGCGCGCGCACCACCGCCAGGGTCAAAGGGAAAGCGGTGTGCTCGCGTTGGCCACAGACCTGCCCGGCGAAGTCGATCAACACCACGGCAATGCCATCGACCATCAACGACACCCCGATGCTGTAGGCATAACCGGGCACCAGACTCACCTGCGCGCTGGGCTGGCCGCGGCCACGCCGCAGCGACGGCCCTAGCTGCAGCAGGCCATGGGCCACCAGCGGGTCGATGATGCCCTTGGTGCCGGGCACGCTGAGCCCGCTGGCGCGCGGCAGGTCCGCACGTTCGATCTGCCCGGCACGGCGAATCAGATTCAGCAGCAGGCGCTCGCTGGGACCGGCGGCGTGGCCGTCGCTGCGGCGACGGTAGCGCGAACGGATGGCCGCATTTGCGAAGAATAGCGGCGAAAGTTCTGTCGTTGTCATAATCACTTTAATTAACAAGCTTAATTTAATCCGCCTGCGGCCCGCCTCGGAGCCGTCCGACGTCGGATCGTGCCATGCGCCCATTGCGGCCTCATTCCCGCCTCCATTGCAGCCCACCGTCTTGCCCGCAGCCCCGGCATGCGTTGTCGCTGGTCTTGACCGGCTGGCTTCCCGGGCCGGCCAGCGCGGCCGAGACGCCGGTCGATGCTGACGCACCAGCCCCGGACAACGCGCACACCCTGGATGCGGTGCAGGTGCGGACCTCGTTCCAGTCACAGAACACCCGTGCCATCGCCACCAAGCAGGCCGCGCCCACCATCGTGGATTCGGTTGCCTCCGACAGCATCGGGCAGCTGCCGGATTTCAACGTCGGCGATGCGCTGCGCCGCGTCACCGGCGTGAGCACCGTGGAGTACCAGGGCGAACCGCGCTACGTGACCGTGCGCGGCCTCAACGGCAACTACAACTACAACAGCATGCTGATCGACGGCTTTGCATTCGCAAGCAACGACATCGGCAGCCGCCAGGCCTTGATGGATGTGCTACCGGCGAACTTCGTCGACCGCATCGATGTGGTGAAGTCGCTGCTGCCGGAAAACGACGGCGGCGCGATCGGCGGGGTCACCAACCTGGTCACCGCCACCGGCTTCGGTCGCCCGGACGGCCTGCTGACCGCCTCGGCCAAGGGCGGCGCCAACCTGATGGGGAGCCGCTATGGCGGCCGCACGCCGGTGGGCGAAGGCGAGCTCAAATGGGGCAGGCGCTTCGGGCGTGACGGCGAATTTGCATTCCTGGGGGCGGCCAGCTTCTGGCGCCGTGAGATCTCGGTGCCGCAGCAGGAAAACGGCGGCGCCCTGAACTGGTACAACGCCGACGGCGCGCGCGCGCAGGTGCCCTATGGCGGCGTGGGCGACGCGGTGCCCAGCGAACGGCGCTGGTACAACTACGACAATACCCGCGAGCGCCGCGGCCTGACCGCGCGCGTGGATTGGCAGCCGGACGGCCCGCTCAGCGGCCATGTATCCGGATATGCATTCCGCCAGCGCGAAGCCTACGACCGCGATACCCAGGCCGCGCAGGTGCAGAACAGCGCGCGCCTGACCCGCACCGGCCCGGAAAGCGGCACGCTGGACAACCTCAACCAGCTCGTCGAGTTGGGGCAGTTACGCTGGAAGCGCGGCCCGTCCGGCATCAACGGCGAACTGCTGGCCGAGCTGCCGGCACAGTGGCGCGCCGCGCTGCGCGCAAGCGCCTCGCGGGCCACGGTGGACAACCCGCAGACCTGGGATCGCTTCCAGCAAAACCGCTTGGCGTACGGCTTCGACTGGAGCGGCGAACTGGCCGCCTTCACGCCGGTGAATCCGGCCCTGGCCGACGACCCAACCCGGTACGCCAACCTCAACCACCAGCAGGAACGCACGACCCACGCCGAGCGGGTCAGCGACCTGCAACTGGAACTGCGGCGCAACATGGACGAAGACAGCCAGGGACTGGGCTTGGCCTGGGGCCTGCGTCAGGTGCGCACGCACATGCAGACCGCGTTCCAGCGCACCACCTGGAGCGGGTTGCCGTATTCGCTGGCCGATGTACTGGGCAGCCCGACCTGCGCACTGGTGGGCGGCACCACGCCGATGCTGACCATCGCCCCGGCGCTGGCCGATGCCCGCTGGGATGCGGTTGCCGGCCAGGCGCGCGCAGTGGTGGACACCACCGCGCAGAACAGCGGCAGTTACGCCGTCGACGAGCAGGTACGCGCCGGCTTCGCCCAGGCACAGTGGCGCGGCGAAGGCTGGCGCCTGGCCGGTGGCGTGCGCCTGGAACAGACGCGCTTCGGCAGCACCGGTCAGCAGCTGAGCGGTAACGTGTGGACCGCGCTCGGGGCGCAACGGACCTACCGCAACTGGCTGCCGTCGCTATCCGGCCAGTGGCAGACCAGCGCCAACGGCACCTTGCGCGTTGGCGCCTCGCGCTCGATCGGGCGGCCGCGGCTGGACCAGATGGCGCTCAACGGCGGCGTGCTCACGCTGGGCAGCACCCCGCCGACGCTCAACCAGGGCAACCCGGACCTGCAACCACGCCGCTCGCAGAATCTGGACCTTGGCCACGACTGGACCTTCGACGACGGCGGCAGCCTGCTGTCGATCGCCCTGTTCCACAAGACCATCGACAACGAGATCTTCCGCTACGGCCAGCTGCAGGACATCGACGGCCAGCCGGTGCTGGTCACCCAGCCGCGCAACACCGACCGCCCGGTGCGCATGCGCGGCGCCGAACTCGGCGCGATCAAGGAACTCGGCCCGTGGCTGCCCGCGCTTGCCGGGCTGTCGGTCGGGGCCAATGTGACGTTCCTGCACGTGGACTACCCGGTGGTGCTCGGCGATGGCACCCGCACCACGCTGGACGTACTGCCGCAGCAACCCAGGCAGTTGTGGAACCTGACCCTGAATTACGCCCGCGGGCCGCTGCGCAGCACGCTGGCCTGGAGCCGCACCGGCGAGCTGTGGGACGACCGCTACCCCAACTACAGCAGCCAGCAGGAGTTCTATCGCAACCGCGACCAGCAACCGCTGGACCGTCTCGATCTTAAACTGGCCTGGGACGTCTCGCCGGCAATGGCAGTGAGCCTGGATGTGCTCAACCTGGCCGGCCAGGGCTACGAGTACCGCATCGGCCGCCACCAGGAATACGTGCAATCGGCCTGGAAGATGGCCCCCACCGTGATGCTCGGCATCAACGTCAAACTCTGAGGATTTTCCCATGTCGTCGTTTCTGGACACCCGCATCAGCCGCCGCCATCTGATGGCCGCTACCGCCAGCGCCGCGCTGCTGACCAGCGGCCTGCCTGCGTTGGCCAATACACCGCCGCCGGATGTGGGCAGCAAGTTTTTGCGCTCGCGGCGGCCGATGGCATTTGCCGGCAATACCTTCGTTGGTCATCTTGAACAACAGGGCGACGGCTACGACAGCTTCGACCGCGTATTGGACATCTACCGCGAACTGCCCGAGAAGCGCTTCGCGAACAAATTTGCGCTGCTGCCGCCCAGCAGTTATCACGTGACCCTGCTGGGCGGGGTCAACGAGATCGACCGCGCCGGCGGGCCATGGCCAAGCGATCTGACGCGCGATGTGGCGTTGAGCGAGATCAATGCCGATTTTCTTGCGCGGCTGACCCAACGCACTGCGGCGCCGCTGGGTGCGTGCAGCTTTGTGGTGAATCCGGCTGCGGCAAAGACCGGCAACAACGACAATCTGCTCATCCCGCTGCGCCCTGCCGATGCACAGACCGCACAGCGCCTGGAAGCCGCGCGCCAGGGGTTGATGACGCTGACCCGCCTGCAACGCCCGGACTACGTCAATTTCCAGTTTCATATCTCGTTGGCCTACCTGTGCGAAACGCTCGATAGGGCAGAACAGGCCGCCTACCGCGCTGCAGTGGGCGACTGGCTCAAGCGGCTGGCGGCCGCAGGCCCGATCACGATCCCGCGTTTTCATTTTTGCACGTTTGCGGATATGGACGCGTTTCGAACGGTGCGCGAGGTGTGATGCCGGGGATTTGGGAATGGAGATTTGGGAGTGGAGTGAGCTGTGCAACCCGCGGTAGCACTTACGGGCGCGCTTCCACCACTGCTGTCCGCATCTGCCAGGCAGCAAATTCCTGTTCGAACTCGGCCAGGGTCAGCAGCCCCATGCAGGCGTGCGCGCCGCTCGGCATCACCTGCCCTGTCGCAAGTTTGCGCACCAGCAGGATCGCGGCGAAACAGGGGATCTCCGGTCCGTGCAGCATCGCCGCGGTGAGATCCCAGCGCACGGTGAGCGGCTGGCCATCGTGTTCGCCGGCCAACTCCACGCGCATGCCGCCAAGGTCGGTGCCGAAGCGGTCGAACCAGCGCCCGGCGTGCGCAAGGACCGCGGCCAGCCGCGCCATCGGCAGCGGCACGCCGTGCTGGCGCAACCAGGCGATGGCCGCCATGCAACGTTGCAGGAAGGGCACTTCCAGCGCGGCGCGAAACTGCACCGTCCGCACGCCGGGATAACGCTGCGGCAGCAGGTCGTGGTCGGGCACATCGCAGGGCGATGCCAGCCGCGGCGCCAACTGTGCGAACGGCACACGCTGCGGCGCTGCCCAGCCCACCACGGTCTGCCAACGGCCCTCGCTCCAGCACGTAAACGGCGTGCCGCAATACGAGAGCACCGCACGCACGGTGGCCAGCCCCAGCGGCGTGCCCTGCGCAGGCGCGATCACCATGCGGATTTCGTGCAAGGCAGAAAAGCGCGGCAACAGCGCGTCGATCACCGCGCTGGAGAGCGCCGGCAAGGTGCTGGCGCCGCTGATGGCGACGCGCTGTGCCTGACGCGCAGGCGCGGCCATCGGCCAGATCGATGTAATGCATGCCGGCCTGCAGGCAGCTAAGGCCGACCGCATAGGCCTGCCCCTGGAATGGGCCGGCCGTGTGCACCACCGCATTGGCGCCGGTGGCCGCCAGCCGGGTCGTGAAATCGGCGGCATCGCGATCCAGCCGGCACGTCGAAATACGGCCCGGTGCGGCGTCCGGCCAGTGCACGGCGACCTCAGAGGGATGACGGCCGGCCGCAATCACGTGCATCTGCGGGGTGACCGCCAGCGCCCGCACGATGCGCGCACCGAAATGCCCGAAACCGCCCAACACCACAACCCGGTACGTCATCGCCTGCTCGCCGTCTGCCTGCCGCACAGTATCGGCGAGCACGGCGGCATTGGCGCCCTGCAGCGGTGAGTTGGGCTCAGTGCGATTGGCCGACAACCTGCGTGGCCAGCCCGCTCTTCAACGCATCGCGCAGCACCTGCAGCGCCTCGCCTGTCGCGCGCGCCTGCGCGGCGATTTGCTTGCGGGCCAGCGTCGCCTGCCGGTTGGCCAATGCGCGTTGCTGGCCGGCCAATGCCTGCAGCGCCGCCGGTGCCACGCCTGCTGATCCATGCTGCATGCGCTGCGCCCCCGTTTCTCGCGGGCCGCGCCAACCTGATTTTTTTAATGCCCGCTCCAGCAGGCTCACCCCATCGGCGTCCACTTCGCTCCAGATCCGGAAGTACGCATGCACCGTGCGCCATTTGGGGAACGCCTCCGGCAACATCCGCCACTGGCAACCGCTCTTGAGCAACTACAGCACCGCGCAGAACACGTCATAGCGGGTGCAGCGCCCCCGCAGGCGGCCTTCATGCCATACCAACAACGGGTTCTTCACGCTTGCGCCATTCTTCCGCTGGAGATCTCCGATGATCCGCACCCTTGCCCCGCTCGCTGCGGTGTTGTTGCTATCGGCCTGTGCCTCCAACCAAGTGGCGCAGGTGCAACCCATCGATGGCGCGATTTCCGGCCAGTGCCATATCGAAAAGGTCCGCGGCATCGTGGGTCTGGCCGCGGCCGCGCAAACGGTGGAGCGTGCGCGCGTCGATAGCGACAGCCTGCAGGTCAGCGTGCGGCGTGGTGAACGCGCCAGCGGCGGCACTACCGCCAGCGGCCTGGCAGACCCGGCGCAGGGCGCCAGCGAAAGTGGCGGCGATCACCTGAGCATCGAAACTGGCCCGAACAACAACATCACTGCGGTGTATTGCGGCTGACGGCGAGGCGCTTGGCTGTGAAGCGGTTGCTGGCCATCGCAGCCGCCGCGCTTTGCCCATCGCGCGCCAGCGATAGCGTTTAACGGCCACGTGACAGCGGCTGTTGGTGCGCCAATGTCACGCCGCCGCTATGCGCGGATTGCCAGCGCATAGATTCCCGAATACTGGCCGCCGGCCGGTCACTAATCAGCCCACCGTCAGGGGCGGTGATGAAAGCAGCCGGGCCCACGCCACCTCTGGCGTTGCGCGTGAGCAGCCAACGCGATGGCGTTGGCAAGGTCGGCGCCCTGAGCGAGCGACTAGCGCATCTCAAGCGTCAGCGAACGTCGGTTGGGTTGCATCGTTTGAAGCGACCATCAAAGAACTTTTAGTCCGTTGAAGAATTCTTCAAGCGCACTGGGACAGCTGTGCGCTTCGGAACGAACGCCGCCTTCAGGTATCGGGCCGGGCTTGTTAGCACTGCCGTTGGTGGCGTCGGCAAGCTTCGATGGGGGAAGCGCTGCGCAACGCCATCGCTTAGGCATGGGTGAGCGAACCTAGAACGCTTTGCTCGCGTGCCACGTTTGGCTGTCGCTTGCTCTTGCGGAATCCACAGCAGCTGTCGCAGGATTACGGCGGCACGCTGTAGCAGCCGCCCATCCCCCGTAATGCGCTCGAAGAGGCGGTGCTGGGTGACTGTCTCGTGGCCCCGAAGATCGCTCTGCAGCAAGCACGCGCAGCGCATCCCCACGCGTCGCGAGGCAACAGTGTGGCGACACAGGCAGGAACCGGATGCAAGGCTGGCTGGCAAAGTGCTGTATCAATGGCCTGCCTGCTTGGCCGTTGCGCAGTCTATTCCGTCAACGGCAGCCATCGTGGATCGCTTGCGATGTTCGCTTCCGCGCACAGTTGCAAAGTAGATCCGTTATCTTGCTCCCGCGATGGAGTCGATGCTGATGGCGGCTCAACGTTCCATCATGGTCCGGCATTAACGACAGACGGCGGACAGATTGGCATCCTGGCGTCGTGGTGCCGAAGGCGTGTCACCATCTACCGTATGACGATTGCGTCCTGCAGATTGCGCTCAACTCTTTCAACGTTAGTGAGGTCAGATGGCACGTTCGTATATGGCTTCGTTTCTTCGCGAATGGATCGCTGCCCCTTGCTCGGTTGCGGCGATCCTCCCCTCCGGCCGTGCGCTCGCTTCCGTCATCACGTCCGAGCTCTCGGAACGGACCGGGCGTGTGCTTGAACTTGGCCCCGGTACCGGCGCATTTACCCAGGCAATGGTCGACAAGGGTGTGCGCGAAAAGAACCTGATCCTGCTTGAATACAACCACACGTTCTCATCGTTGCTCACGCACCGCTTCCCGCGCGCAACAGTGGTGCAGATGGACGTTTCCGATCTTGAATCGCTCTCCCACTTCGATGGGGCTTGTGTGGATGCGGTCGTGTGCGGCCTTGGCTTCTTGAACATGCCCGCACATCAGGTTGCCGCCATCGTGCGTGGCGCGTTCATGCATCTCAAGCCGGACGGACGCATGTATCTGTTTACCTACGGCTTCCAATGCTCGGTGCCAGCACATATTCTCGATGCGCTGGATCTGGAGGCGGTCAGGATCGGGCGGACATATTGGAACATCCCGCCAGCGACGACCTATCGCCTGCAGCGCCGCACGTACGCGCACTGACTCGCCGATGGCCGCGCACGGATGCTGCCGGATGGATGCGCTGCGACGTGATGCGGTGGACGATTAAGCTTGTTGTGCGATGCCTGGACGCAGCGCTGTCAAAAACAGATTGCAGACGAGTGATCGCTGCCAACACAATGCGTGCGCCGCAACACCAAGCACGCGGTCACGCGCTGGATCTACAGCTAGCCAATCAGCGCCGGCAGCCTGTGGCTGCCGACTATCTCACCCGCGCTATCGGGGCGAAGCACAGCATCACGCCGCACGCTTACGGCCGCCGAGCTTCGGGGTGTCTGCCTTACTGGCCTTGCGTTGCTTGCTACGCGAGGCAGTCAAGAACTTCAACGTGGCCGCTTCCCACTGCCGCTCGCCGCGCACGCCGGTGGCCATTGCCTGCAACTGGCCCGCACGCCAACCTTCGAACACACATGGGTCGATATAGGCCTTGCGACAGACCGAGGGCGTGTTGCCCAAGGCATCGGCAACCTCGCGGATGACATCGTTCTGCAGCTGTTTGAGTGCGCGCTCGCTGCTGCGCTCGGGCAACGGCAGCCGTGCCAGGCGCTGCAACGCGGCCAACGTGCCGCCCCAGGTGCGGAAATCCTTGGCGGTGAAGTCCTCGCCCATCGCCTCGCGCAGATAGTCGTTGACCTGCCCCGAATCCACCGGCTGCAAGGTGCCGTCGTCGTCGCGGTATTGAAACAGCGATTGCCCCGGCAATTGCTGGCATTCGCGAATCAGCTTGACCAGCTGCTTGTCGTCCACTTCGATATCGTGGTCCTGCCCGCTCTTGCCGCGGAATTTCAGCCTGGCGCGGCCGCCCTTGAGAAATTCCATATGCCGGTTGCGCAGCGTGGTGAGTCCATACGAGCGGTTGCTGCGCGCATATTCGGCATTGCCCACGCGCACCAGGGTGTCGGCCAGTAGCGCGACCACAATCGCCAGCACCTTCTCGCGCGGAAAGCCCGGCAAGGCCAGATCGCGTCGCAGACGCCGCCGTAGTTTGGGCAGCGCGGTGCCGAAGGCGATCACGCGTTCGAACTTGCCTTCGCCACGCACCTGCGCCCAATCGATGTGATAGCGATATTGCTTGCGTCGCCGCGCATCTCGACCGGTGGCTTGCAGGTGGCCATTCGGTTTGGCGCAAATCCACACTTCCGTATACGCCGGCGGAATGGCCAGCGAACGGATGCGTTGCAAGGTGTCGGCATCGCCGATGCGTTGCCCATCGGCATCGCGGTAGCTGAAGCTTTTGCCGGCCTTGCGGCGGCTGATACCCGGCTGTTGATCGTTGACATAAGTGAGCCCGGCCGCGCGCGCAGTGGCCTTGGCTTGCGCGACGGCGGCCGCGCTTGCCACAACGGCCGTGGCGACGGCGCCGCCGGTGGTCACCGCGGCGAGCTGGCCGGCGGTGCTGGCAGCGACTACGGCATGACGAGGAACACGTTTGGCTTTCATTGCACACAGATCGAAGGACTGGCCGCGATTGTTCAGCGCCGCAAGACTAGGCCGCGTCAACGTAATGACAACGCCGTGTGCGCAAGCCATGCCCCTCGCACGGCTTTGTGCTTATGCTTGGGCATCCCCTTTGCTGGAGTCATCGATGCGCGCTGTTCTGCCTCTTGCCCGTCTGACTTGCACCCTGGTTGTGCTGATTGCATTGACTGCCTGCAACAAACCGCAACCCGATGAGCAGGAGGCCGTCGCCGCCAAGGCCCAGCATGCGGCCGAACAAGCCACTGCGCCCGCACCGGATGCAGCGCCGGACGCGCCGCCGATCGGCAGCTGCGATGCCACCCAGGTGCAATCGCTGGTGGGCCAGCCGTTGACCGATGCGGTGAGCGAACAGGCACGCAGCGATGCCGGCGCCAAGTCGGTGCGCGTGCTCAAACCCGGCCAGATGACCACGATGGAATTCAACGGCGAACGGCTCAATCTGGAAGTGGACGCCAAGAACGTCGTCACCTCGGTGCGTTGCGGCTGATAGGGCGTTGGCGCCTGTCGCAAGACCGGCGCCAAGCCTGATGGCGCAAGGATTTGCGCAGCTCTCGTTGCAGCTGTAACGGTGTATTGCGGCACCGCATCAACTGTGGTCTAGTCGATCATCCGGTGACCTCTTCGAAACGCTCCACGGATCGAGCGCTGCAACGTCGTCGCCGCTCTCCCAGATCGCTAAGAGGCAGACATGGCCCCCCGCACTCGCCAAGGGCTCAACGACGACGGTCTCTACAACAGCGCGCGCGACGAACGCGACGCCTGTGGTTTTGGCATGGTCGCCCAGCTGGACGACCAGCCTTCCCGTTCGCTGGTCGATACCGCGATTGCGGCGCTCTCGCGCATGACCCACCGCGGCGGCGTGGCTGCCGACGGGCTCACCGGCGATGGCTGCGGCTTATTGATTCGCAAACCCGATGCGTTCCTGCGCGGGCTGGCACGCGATGCCGGCATCACGTTGGGCACGCGCTACGCGGCTGGTGTGGTGTTCCTGCCACTGGACGAGGTCCAAGCGGCGCGCTGTCGCACCGAACTGGAAAGCCAGTTGCTCAGCGCAGGCGTACAGTTTCGCGGCTGGCGCGTGGTGCCCACCGACGACAGCGTGTGCGGCCAGCTGGCGCGCGATACGTTACCCCGCATCGAGCAGGTGTTTGTCGATGCCGGTGCGCAGCAGACCGAAGACGTCTTTACGCTGGCGCTGTTCCTGGCGCGCCGCCGCGCCGAGCAGGCGTTGCGCGAGGTGGCGGAATTCTATGTCACCACGCTCTCTCCCAATGGCATCAGCTACAAGGGCATGGTGCTGCCGGACAAACTGAGCACGTTCTACCCGGACCTGCAGCGCAGCGACCTCTCATCCAGCGCGATTGTCTTCCACCAGCGCTTTTCCACCAACACGCTGCCGCGCTGGCCGCTGGCGCATCCGTTCCGGCTGCTCGCCCACAACGGCGAAATCAACACCATCGAAGGCAACCGCCGCTGGGCGCAGGCGCGCTGCAAGGTGTGGCAGACCCCACGCTTCGATATCGCCGAATTCGATCCAGTGATCTCCATGCACGGCTCCGATTCGCAGAGCCTGGACAACATGCTGGAGCTGCTGATCGCCGGTGGCATGGACCTGCTGCAGGCGTTGCGCATCCTGGTGCCGCCGGCCACCCAATCGCTGGAGTTCAAGGACGCCGATCTGGCCGCGTTCTACGAGTTCTACGGCCTGAACACCGAGCCGTGGGACGGCCCGGCCGGCATCGTGGCCTGCGACAGCCGCTATGCCGCCTGCATGCTCGACCGCAACGGCCTGCGCCCGGCGCGCTGGATGCTGACCTCCGACCGTCATTTCCTGGTGGCCTCCGAGGCTGGCGTGTGGGAACTGCCGGCCGAGCGCATCACCCGTAAGGGCAAGCTGGGCCCGGGCGAGATGATGGCGATCGACCTCAAGCGCGGCGACCTGCTGGACTCGGACGCCATCGACCGCATCAACCGCGCGCGCGCGCCGTACAAGCAATGGCTGCAGCAGGGCGTGACCTATCTGCAGACCGAACTGATCGACCCCTCGCTGGTGGAAGAACCCTTCAGCGAGCAGACCTTGCGCAGCTACCACAAGCTGTTCCAGCTCAGCACCGAGGAAGTGGAGCAGATCCTGCGCCCGCTGGCCGAGACCGAGCAGGAAGCCACCGGCTCGATGGGCGACGACACCCCGATGGCGGTGCTCAGCCGCCAGACCCGGCCGCTGTACGACTACTTCCGCCAGGCGTTCGCGCAGGTCACCAACCCGCCGATCGACCCGCTGCGTGAAGGCATCGCGATGTCGCTCACCACCCAGCTCGGCAAGGAGACCAACATCTTCCATGCCGGTGCGGAGACGGTGAACCACGTCATCCTCAACTCGCCGGTGCTCAGCCAGCGCAAGCTGCGCCAGCTGCTCAAAATGGAGCAGTACGTCGAGCGCAACCGCCTGATCGACCTGTCCTACAGCGTGGAGGAAGGCCTCAAGGCCGGCCTGGAACGCATCTGCCAGGAAGTGGAAGCGGCCGCGCGCGCCGGTGCGGTGATGCTGCTGCTGTCGGACCGTTACCCGGTGCCGGACCGGCCGATGGCGCATGCGCTGCTGGCCACCGGCGCGGTGCATCACCACCTATGCAAGGTGGGCCTGCGCTGCGACGTCAACCTGATCATCGAAACCGGCACCGCGCGCGATGCGCACCACATGGCCTGCCTGCTCGGCTTCGGCGCCACCGCGGTGTATCCGTACCTGGCCTACCAGACCCTGTTCGACCTGGGCCGGCGCGGCATCCTGCAGCTGAGCAAGGGCGGCGAGCAGTCGCAGATCGGCCGCCGCTACCGCAAGGGTATCTACAAGGGCCTGTCCAAGATCATCTCCAAGATGGGCATCTGCACCATCGCCAGCTACCGCGGCGCGCAGTTGTTCGAAATCGTCGGGCTGGACCCGGACGTAGTGGAACTGTGCTTTGCCGACACGCCTGCGCGCATTGGCGGCGTCGGTCTGTCGCGGCTGGATACCGAGGCGCGCGAGCTCACCGCACGCGCCTGGAACGACCAGCTCAAGCCGGAAGTGGGCGGCCTGCTCAAGTACGTGCACGGCGGCGAGTACCACATGTACAACCCGGACGTGGTCATGACGCTGCAGCGCGCCACCCGCACCGGCGATGCGGGCGACTGGCAGAAGTACGTGGATGCGGTGCATGCGCGCCCGGCCTCCACGCTGCGCGATCTGGTGCAGCTCAAGCGTGCCGACATCCCGACCCCGCTGGACGAGGTCGCCCCGGCCAGCGACGTGCTGCGTCGCTTCGATAGCGCTGCGATCAGCCTGGGCGCGTTGTCGCCCGAAGCGCACGAGGCGCTGGCCATCGCAATGAACCGCCTGGGCGGGCGCAGCAACTCCGGCGAAGGCGGCGAAGACCCGGCCCGCTACGGCACCGAGAAGCGCTCCAAGATCAAGCAGGTGGCCTCCGGCCGCTTCGGCGTGACGCCGGAATATCTGGTCAATGCCGAGGTGCTGCAGATCAAGGTCGCCCAGGGCGCCAAGCCCGGCGAAGGCGGCCAGCTACCCGGCCACAAGGTCAACGAGCTGATCGCGCGGCTGCGCTACGCCAAGCCCGGCATCGGCCTGATCTCGCCGCCACCGCATCACGACATCTATTCCATCGAAGACCTCGCCCAGCTGATCTACGACCTCAAGCAGGTCAACCCGACCGCGCTGGTGTCGGTGAAGCTGGTGGCGCATGCCGGTGTCGGCACGATCGCCGCCGGCGTGGTCAAGGCCGGCGCCGACCTGATCACCGTGTCCGGCCATGACGGCGGCACCGGGGCCAGCCCGGTCAGCTCGATCCGCTATGCCGGCGTGCCGTGGGAACTGGGCGTGGCCGAGTCGCACCAGGCCCTGGTGGCCAACGACCTGCGCGCACGCACCATCCTGCAGACCGACGGCGGCCTGAAGACCGGCCTGGACGTGGTCAAGGCCGCGCTGCTCGGTGCCGACAGCTTCGGCTTCGGCACCGCGCCGATGATCGTGCTGGGCTGCAAGTACCTGCGCATCTGCCACCTCAACAACTGCGCCACCGGCGTGGCCACCCAGGACGAGCGCCTGCGTGCCGGCTACTTCACCGGCCTGCCGGAACGCGTGGAGCATTTCTTCCGCCTGCTGGCCGAAGAAGTGCGGCAGTGGCTGTCGTACCTGGGCGTGCGCTCGCTGGACGAGATCGTCGGCCGCACCGACCTGCTGGAGCAGCTGGAAGTCTCGCCGCGTCCGGGCGTCAAGGTCGACCTCTCGCGCCTGCTCACGCATGCGCAGTACGACGGCAGCCATTGCGCCGCCCAGCGCCTGTACGAATCGCCGGACAGCCTGGCGACCCAGATGGATGGCTTGCTGGCCGATGCCATCGCCCACAAGACCGGCGGCGACCATCGCTTCCTGATCCACAACACCGACCGCTCGATCGGTGCGCGCCTGTCCGGTGCCATCGCACGTGCGCATGGCAACCACGGCATGAGCGATGCGCCGTTGAACCTGCGCTTCCGCGGCAGCGCCGGGCAGAGCTTCGGCGCGTTCAATGCCGGCGGCCTGCAACTGGAGCTGGAAGGCGAAGCCAACGACTACGTCGGCAAGGGCATGGCCGGCGGCCGGCTGGTGGTGCGTCCGCCGCGCGGTGCGCGCTTCGAAGCCCGCAGCACGCCGATCGTCGGCAACACCTGCCTGTACGGCGCGACCGGCGGCGAGTTGTTCGCCGCTGGCCGCGCGGGCGAACGCTTTGCGGTGCGCAACTCCGGCGCACTGGCGGTGGTGGAAGGCGCCGGCGATCACTGCTGCGAATACATGACCGACGGCGTGGTGCTGGTGCTGGGCAAGGTCGGCCTGAACTTCGGCGCCGGCTTCACCGGCGGCCTGGCCTACGTGCTGGATATCGAACGCGACTTCGTGGACCGCTACAACCACGAACTGATCGACATCCACCGCGTCTCCGCCGAAGGCTTCGAGAACCATCGCCAGCACCTGCACACCCTGATCAGCCGCCACCGCGAGCTCACCGGCAGCATCTGGGCGCAACAGATCCTGGACGAGTTCCGGGACTACATCGGCAAGTTCTGGCTGGTCAAACCCAAGGCCGCCAGCATCGAGTCGCTCACTGAGTCGCTGCGGCGCGCCGCCTAGTCGTGCTCCCCTCTCCCGCTCGCGGGAGAGGGGTCGGGGGTGAGGACGCTCGCCCGGCTACCCCTCATCCGCCCCTTCGGGGCACCTTCTTCCGCACACGGGAGAAGGGAATCAGCCACGGATTTTCTTATGAGCCGCAAACAAGCCTTCCAATTCCTCGACCTGCCGCGGACCATGCCCACGCGCATTCCGGTGGAACTGCGTACGTCCGGCGACTGGGGCGAGTTGTACGGCAAGTTCGACAAGGCCGATGCGCAGTACCAGTCCGGCCGTTGCCTGGACTGCGGCAATCCGTACTGCAGCTGGAAATGCCCGGTGCACAACGCCATCCCGCAGTGGCTGCAGCTGGTGCAGGAAAACCGCATCGAAGAAGCCGCCGCGCTATGCCATTCCACCAACCCGCTGCCGGAAGTGTGCGGGCGCGTGTGCCCGCAGGACCGCCTGTGCGAAGGCAGCTGCACGCTGGAGGAATTCGGCGCGGTCACCATTGGCGCGGTGGAAAAGTACATCGTCGACACCGCCTTCAAGATGGGCTGGCGCCCGGACCTGGGCAACGTGCAGCCCAGCGGCCACCGCGTGGCGGTGATCGGCGCCGGCCCGGCCGGCTTGTCGTGCGCGGACCGGTTGGCGCGCGCCGGCATCGAAGCGGTGGTCTACGACCGCTACGAGCAGATCGGCGGGCTGCTGCAGTTCGGCATCCCCAGCTTCAAGCTGGACAAGTCGGTGATCGGCAAGCGCCGCGAGATTCTCGAAGGCATGGGCGTGCAGTTCCGCCTGGGCGTGGAGATCGGTAAAGACGTCAGCATCGAGCAGTTGCTGGGCGAATACGACGCGGTGTTCCTGGGCACCGGCGCCTATCGCTACACCGACGGTGGCCTGCCCGGCCAGGACCTGAAGAACGTGCTGCCGGCCCTGCCCTTCCTGGTGCAGAACAGCCGCATCGTCAGTGGCAACGACCCGCACGGCCGGCCGATCGCCGGCTGGGAAGACCAGATGGCCCTGCCCGATCTCAACGGCAAGCGCGTGGTGGTGCTCGGCGGTGGCGACACCGGCATGGACTGCGTGCGCAGCGCGATTCGCCTGGGCGCGGCCAAGGTTACCTGCGCCTACCGCCGCGACGAAGCCAGCATGCCCGGCTCGGCACGCGAGGTCGCCAACGCGCGCGAAGAAGGCGTGCGCTTCTTGTTCAACCGTCAGCCGCTATCGATCGAATCCGGCGCCGACGACGAGGCCATCGGCGTCACCGTGGTGGAAACCAGACTCGGCGAGCCCGACGCCAGCGGCCGCCGCAACGCGGTGCCGGTGGAAGGCAGCGAATCGCTGCTGGAAGCGGACGTGGTGATCATCGCCTTCGGCTTCTCGCCGACGGTGCCGGAGTGGCTGTCATCGCAAGGCGTGGAAGCCGGCAGCAACGGCCGCATCGTCGCCCCGGCAGACGACCATGGCCGCCTGCCCTACCAGACCAGCAATCCCCGCCTGTTCGCCGGCGGCGACTGTGTGCGCGGCGCCGACCTGGTGGTCACTGCCGTGGCTGAAGGCCGCGATGCGGCTGGCAGCATCGTGCAACTGCTGGGTGTGAAAGCGCAGGTCAAGGAGCCGGCTGCGGCGTGAGCTATCAGCCGGGAACATGATTGTCCCTTCAGTGAAGTGCCATGGTGACTCCGGCGCCGAGTCATTTGAGCACTACTACGCTCGTTGGCCGACACGATTAATCAACTTTCCACGGTGTGTCGTCGAAAGTTGGGTACACAGACATTGGCGAGATTTCGAAACCTATTGGTTGGATAGGTCAATCGAGCAGTTCGTCTTTACGCAAGCCAGCCTAAGCAATGCAGAAATCTTGAAGATTGGCCATTTTGACAATTGGCTAGAGACGCTCGATTACTGGGGAGACGAACTATTCAGGGATCAGATGCGTAAAAACACATGGCTAGCAATGCACATGCTCACTAATGGCACATCGCCCAAGCCGATCATAGTGGCTCCTGACTCGTCAGGCTTGAAGCACCCAAAGGGCGCAGCGATGCATCCAAATCAACTGATAGAGGGCCATATGCGTCTCGCCTATCTTCGCGGCATGATTCGGCACAACCATCCAGCCTTGAAAACTTCACATAACGTATGGTTGCTGTCGCTACCTAGCGCTCCATTCAAGCCAAATATTTTTTGAATTTCAAGATAATTCAGGTGTGAGCTTTCATGGTTACTTCCAACATCTTGCTACGCACCTTTTTTATTAAGGCAGAGGCGTACGGCACAGTGTTTACTCTGGAGGTTGACGGAGAAGAATTCTTGGTGACCGCACGCCACCTACTCAACCAAGAAAGTCCAGATTTTAAAATCGCAATTTTTCATGCTGACAAGTGGCAAATCTTAAGTGCTGAGGTCGTTGGACACGGAAGAGGTGAAATCGATATCTCTGTCCTGAAATTGCGTCAGCGACTTAGCTCGGCTGCTTTAACTGTTACTCCAACTATTGCAGGTCTTGTGTGGGGACAAGACGTATACTTCCTAGGTTTTCCGTACAAAATGTGGGGAGACGTTGGAAATTTTATGGGCGGCATGCCTTGCGCGTATGCAAAGAAAGGGACAGTTTCTTCGTTTAAACTCCACGACCCGCAGATTCTCCATATTGATGCAATCAACAATGAAGGGTTTTCTGGAGGTCCATTATTTTTCCATCCTCTCGGCAAGCCTGATGAAGTTTGCGTCGCCGGCGTTGTTTCCAAATTTCGCATTGAGCATGAGTATGTGATCGATGCCGACGGTGAACCTACAAAAATGACAGTACCGTACAACTCTGGGTTCTTAATTGCCTATGGATCCAAATATATTTTGATATCGTCTCAGCATACAGAGAATCTAATAACTCATTCAAGCCAAGTCCGTCGATTTACTTAGCTTGATTTTTATACTAATGGGCGTCAAATAAAATTTACATCGCTTTGAACGAGCGACAAGCAGTGGCCTGATACCCTGAATGTAAATCCAATCGGCGACTCAGCAAATTACATAACTCCTCACATACCACCGCCCGCATCCAAAAAGGATGCAGGCAGTGACATAACACCCTGTCGCAATCCCGACTTAGGCCGCCTTATCCAGCGAGGCCATGTCGATCACGAAGCGGTACTTCACGTCGCTCTTGAGCATGCGCTCGTAGGCGGTGTTGATTTCGTCGGCACGAATGGTTTCGATGTCCGAGACGATGTTGTGCTTGGCGCAGAAATCCAACATTTCCTGAGTCTGACGAATGCCGCCGATCAGCGAACCGGCTAGCGTGCGGCGCTTCATGATCAGATTGAACACGCTCGGCGACGGGTGCGACTCCTCCGGCACGCCGACCAGCACCATCGCGCCATCGCGCTTGAGTGCGTTGAGGAACGGGTCCAGGTTATGCGGGGCGGCCACGGTGTTGAGGATGAAATCCAGCGTGCTGGCCTGCGCCGCCATTTGCGCTTCGTCCTTGGAGATCACCACTTCGCTGGCGCCCAGACGCAACGCGTCGGCGCGCTTGCTTTCGGAGGTGGTGAACAGCACCACGGTAGCGCCCATCGCCTTGGCGATCTTCACTGCCATGTGGCCCAGGCCGCCCAGGCCGACCACGCCCACCTTCTGACCCGGACCCACCTTCCAGTGCGCCAGCGGCGAATAGGTGGTGATGCCGGCGCACAGCAGCGGTGCCACCGCGGCCAGGTTGTCGGTGTGCGAGATGCGCAGCACGTACTTCTGGTCGACCACGATATGGTCGGAGTAGCCGCCATAGGTGTTCTTGCCGCCGCCGAACATCGGCCCGTTGTAGGTACCGGTGAAGCCGGCTTCGCAGTACTGCTCTTCGCCCTCCTGGCAGGAGGCGCAGCTACGGCAGCTGTCGACCATGCAACCGACGCCGGCCAGGTCGCCGACCTTGAAACCGGTCACCGCATTGCCGACGGCGGTCACGCGGCCAACGATTTCGTGGCCCGGGACGGACGGGTATAGCGTGTTGTGCCATTCGTTGCGCGCGGTGTGCAGGTCGGAGTGACAGACACCGCAATAGGCGATATCGATCTGCACATCGTCAGGACCGGGCGCGCGACGTTCGAACACAAACGGGGCAAGTGGTTGATGGGCGGCCTGGGCAGCGTAGGCGTGGGCTGTGCTCATGAGGAAAACTCCGGGGTGATGCGTCATCGGCAAGGTGCGCCAACAACAGACGGAAAGGATCGATAGCTTAAAACGCGCGAAGGTCGCACTCCTGCGACAGTGCGTCTTACCTGGTCTCTTGCGACGCTACCACCGCGGCATGATGCGCCTGGCGCGTGTCCGCAGGCGATCAAATCCGCACGTGGCGCGTGAATGGCGCGCTAACGTGCGAGCTTCTAGGCTCACGCAACAGCTGATCGCCCTGCACCATCTCTACCGGCCGTGCCCTCCCCCTGCGGCCGCCCATGTCGATGCCGAAGGAGACTTCCATGTTCCGCACTCCCCCGCACTTCCCGCGCTTGCGCACCGCCGCGCTCGCGTTGACCTTGCTCGCTGCTAGTCCGTTAATCCAGGCCAAGGAGCCGGCTGGCCCGAAGAAGCAAACCGCCGGCCTGAAATATGTCGGCGTCAATCTATCCGGCGCCGAGTTCAACTCACGCAAAAAGCCTGGCACCTTGTTCAAGGACTACACCTATCCTGCCGCTTCGGATTTCAGCTATTTCGCCGGCAAGGGCATGAATACGGTGCGCCTGCCTTTTTTATGGGAGCGCGTGCAGCCAGAGCTCAACGGCGATCTGGACACGGCCCAGATCGGGCTGATCAAGAAATCGCTGGAGGCGGCGAAGGCCAACAAGCAGTTCCTGATCCTGGATCTGCATAACTACGCCACGTACAACGGCAAGCGCATCGGGACCAATGAAGTCCCCGCCGCCGCACTGGCCGATCTGTGGCGCCGGCTGGCGCTGGAGTTCAAGGACGACAAGGCGGTGATCTTCGGGTTGATGAACGAGCCCAATGGCATCTCCGCACCCGATTGGGCCAATGCCGCGCAGGGAGCGATCAACGCAATCCGCAAGACCGGTGCGAAGAATCTGATCCTGGTGCCGGGCACCGCGTACACAGGCGCACACAGCTGGCGCAGTACCAGCTACGGCGTCTCCAACGCCAAGGCGCTGGCGATCCTCAAGGACCCTGGCAACAATCTGGCCTTCGAAGCGCACCAATACCTGGATAACGACTACAGCGGCACCAAGCCGGTCTGCACCAGCGATTCGGTGGGCCAAGAAAAGCTGCAGGGCTTTACGTCGTGGTTGCGCGAGAACAAGCAGAAGGGCTTCCTGGGCGAATTCGCCACAGCCAACAATCCCGTCTGCGACAAGGCGCTGGAAGGCATGCTGACCTACATGGAGGAGAACAGCGACGTCTGGCTGGGCTGGACCTGGTGGGCGGCTGGTTCCTGGTGGAAGCCGGACTACCCATTCACCGTGCAGCCGGGCAAGGACGGCAGCGACAAGCCGCAGATGGCGATCCTGAGCAAGTACGCACACCGCGCCGGCAAGTAATCTGCGACGCAGGTAGACCGTGGTCGCAACCGGCGTTGCGGCCACTTTTTTTGTGTGCCTCTTGGCGTGTGCCGCATGGCGCAGCCTACTTGGAGGAAAAGCAGAGCGCCGCTGGCTGTATGTGGACAGCGATAGCAGAAGCCGGAGCTGATCGATCGCCAGCCCAACGCTGCGTTTTGCCCACGTGCGCGTTCCGATGATTTGCAACAACCGCCCATTGCGTGTCGGCGATATCTCCGAGGCGCTCGTGCACGTTGCGGTAGAACACTGCCATCTCACATGCGCAGTGGTGTGACACACGCACGCCGATCCGCGTGGACTGCGTGCAAGCGATGTCTCCGTTGCCGCGCCATCGCGTCTGCTGAGCCCGAGATCGTCTACGCACTGTCTCTGCCTGTTGGTATTTGCGCGACACGTGCATTTGCGTTGCCAGTGAAGCAAGGCATCCCGATTGAAGGATGAGCGCTGCGGCGCAGAGGGGTTGCAAAGAGAACGACAGCAATCGCGCGCGATGTGCAACACGCCATCGAGTACATCATGGCGCGCCGCCATTTCGATTGAAGCGTCTGCAAGCAATCGCGTCGCTTTCGGGCCATGCGTGCGCGCTTCGACAGCATAACTGCGCGTCACTGCTCAGCTTGGCGGATTGGTACCTCGTGGCCGTAGTTTGTGCGGGCGGATACGCCTAGTCTGGTGATGGACGCGTTGCTGTTGTACCGAGCGTGCTCACGCCCGCATCAACGCGTCGTCGCTGCACACGTCTCCCGCACACAGAATCTTAGGAGTGCCCCATGCTGTCCCATACCAAGCGTAGGCGCGGGCTGCATTGCCGCGCGCTGTCTTTGCTGTTGCTTGCCGTCATGCCACTTGCGCAGGCGCAAGGCACAGGCGGCCTGAAGTATGCCGGCGTCAATCTCTCCGGCGCCGAAATCAAATCCTCGCAAAAACCGGGCGTGCTCAACATCGACTACCGCTATCCGTCAGCCGATGAGTATGCGTACTTCGCTGGCAAGCATATGAACATCGTGCGCTTGCCGATCCTGTGGGAACGCCTGCAGCCCAAGGCCGGTGGCGAGCTGGATCCTACGCAGCTGGCGTTGATCCGGCAGGCGGTCGCCAATGCCAAGGCGACAAACATGTCCTTGATCGTGGATGTGCATAACTACGCCAAGTACTACGGCCACACCATCGGCAGCACGAACGTGCCGATCAGCACCTTCAACGATCTGTGGCGACGACTGGCAATCGCCTTCAAGAGCGACAACGCGGTGATCTTCGGGCTGATGAATGAGCCTTACGACATCAGCCCGCAGTCGTGGGCAACCGCCGCACAGGCGTCGATCGATACGATTCGCAAAACCGGCGCCAATAATCTGATTCTGGTGCCGGGTGCGTTGTGGACAGGCGCCCACAGCTGGTATTCCACGGTGGCTGGGCAATCCAATGCAGTGGCACTGGCATCCATTCGCGACCCACTTAATCGCTATGCCATCGAGGCGCATCAATACCTGGATACCGATTCCAGCGGCACCAGCGGCGCGTGCGTCAGCGCCACGATAGGGGGCGAGCGGCTGCGCAGCTTCACCGAATGGCTGCGTCTGAACAAAAAACGCGGGTTTCTCGGTGAGTTCGGTACCGGCAAAAGTGTCACCTGCAATCTGGCGCTCAACGGCATGCTGGGCTATCTCGAATCCAACAGCGATGTCTGGCTGGGCTGGTCCTGGTGGGCGGCAGGTGCGTGGTGGGGCGAGGCATATCCGTTCAACGTGCATCCGGATGCGCAAGGTCGCGACAAACCGCAGATGTCGATATTGAGTCCGCGTGCGCGCCGGATTACCAATTAAGCGCGGCCCATCTCACCAGCGAGCAATCGTCGGATGGGCGTGAACGGCGCAGCCACCGGAGCGTACGCGTGATGGCTGCCAGGTCACTGCCGCGACCGGCTGTTGGTTGTAGCGTCGTTTTCAGCCGTGTTACCCGCAACAACACGGCCAGGGACCTCCCAGACCGGCGCTGCGGGGAATCGGCGCAACACCCATCACGGGTATCCCAAGCGCCGAGCGCACGCGTCTTGCCGGACTGACCGTTGCCATGCCGGCCGGCTGTTTCGTCGCATCTGTACGAGAAAGTCGATACAGCCGATCCCGTCTCGTCCTCGGGTTTTTCAACAGCGGCATGGCGTCATGGAGATGACGCCATGCCGCTGACGGCGGACACGTCCATACGACGCAAAATCGACAGCGCCGCGGAGCGCTCGATGCCATTGCGCAAACGCAGCGCGATGGTTTTGTGAGGTCTATCGATCTCAAAAACCCGACTTACAGAGTGTGACTGCGATGCAGTTCGCAGATTGGCGCTCTATTCATCGTGCGCAGCAATTGGGCACAGCAGATGCACCGACTCAAGCGGATGCAACGCATCACGCGACGCGCAAGCACGTACTCGCATCTCCCACCGCCGTCGAAGGAGTTGTTTATGTCTGCCTTGTCTTTCTCGCTGCGCACGCTCGTGCGCTC
The DNA here is from genome assembly GCF_900092025.1 of Xanthomonas bromi. Lineage (GTDB taxonomy): Bacteria > Pseudomonadota > Gammaproteobacteria > Xanthomonadales > Xanthomonadaceae > Xanthomonas > Xanthomonas bromi. The sequence continues at coordinate 96,546 of NZ_FLTX01000023.1, read as the reverse complement.
TACGCTGCTTTTCATCATGTTCGCCAGCCTGCCGCTTGCCCACGCGCAGAAGCGCGCGCTTACCTATGCCGGCGTCAATCTGTCGGGTGCCGAATTCGCATCTTCCAAAAAGCCCGGAGTTCTCAACAAGGACTATATGTACGCGGCGGCCAGCGATTACACCTATTTCGCCGGCGTCGGCATGAACACCATTCGCCTGCCGATCCTGTGGGAACGCCTGCAACCCACCGCGCGCGGCGAGCTGGATCCGGCGCAGCTGGCGCTGGTGCAACAGGCGGTGGCACGTGCCAAGGCAGCCGGCATGTATTTGGTGATCGATCTGCATAACTACGCCAAGTATCAAGGCTACAAGATCGGGAGCCCGCAAGTACCGGTGTCCACGTTTACCGATATATGGCGTCGCCTCGCACTGGCATTCAAAAGCGACAATGCGGTGATGTTCGGGCTGATGAATGAGCCCAACAATATTTCGGCCAGCGAATGGGCCGGCGCAGCGCAGGCCGCCATCGAGGCAATCCGCAGGACCGGCGCCAATAACCTGATTCTGGTACCGGGCGCATTGTGGACCGGCGCGCATAGTTGGTATTCGCCGACCACGGATGGTTACTCCAACGCCACCGCGCTCGCATCCCTCTACGACCCGCTCAATCGCTACGCCTTTGAAGTGCATCAGTATCTGGACGCAGATTCGAGCGGTACCAGTAGCACCTGCGTCAGCAGCACGATTGGTGCCGAGCGTTTGCGCAACTTCACCGGGTGGCTGCGCACCAACCGCAAGCGGGGCTTCCTGGGCGAATTCGGCACCGCCAACAACGCGGTCTGCAACCAGGCGCTGCAAGGCATGCTGGCGTACATGAACACCAACGCCGATGTATGGCTGGGCTGGACCTGGTGGGCGGCCGGTTCATGGTGGAACACCACCTATTCGTACAACGTGCATCCCAACAAGGACGGTACCAACAAGCCGCAAATGGCGATCCTGTCGCCACAGGCTGCCCGAGCGACGCGTGCTCCTGCTGCTGCCGCCGCACGTACCTCTGCTGCACGCACAACACGCTGACCCCAACCACCCAGCCGCCGCAAACAGGCTTTGTTCTTTGGGCGTACGCAGCACGCGTGGAGGGGTGTCATCGGCCACGTGGCGAGCAGGCGTTGCCTGGTCGCCACCCGGCCGTGATGCGCGGTGAAAAGGCGCGCTCGATGGTGATGGCGAATCACAATGTAAATAATCCGTGCAGCGTGGGTGAAGTGGCGCGTTGGCATTTCAGCTAACTGAATTTTTGTTGCGGCTCCCTGCACGTTTTCACCTGATGGCGATTGTGTGCCGTCCAGCATGAGCGCACTTCACTGCAGGAGCAGTCTCATGACACAGCGATTGATGAAGACCGCGCTGATCGGCGCACTTGCCCTGGTCTCGCACGGTGCGTTCGCGCAGGCGGCGGCTGACAAGTCGGCCAAAGCGCTCACCTCCGTTGAGGTCACCAGCATGCTCACCGCAAAGGGCTACACCAAGGTGCATGACGTCAAGTTCAAGCATGGCGTGTGGACCGCAGATGCGCGCAGCGGCGACGGCAAGGATGTGGACGTGCACATCGACCCGGTCACTGGCCGCGTCTACGGCGCCCAGACCACATCCAAGCTCAGCGAAGCCGATGTGCGCGCATCGCTCTCCACTGGCGGCTATGCCGATGTGCACCACCTCAAGTTCAAGGATGGCTTGTGGAAGGCCGATGCCAAGCGCAACGGGCAGAAGGTCGAACTGCATGTGGATCCGGAAGACGGCCACGTGGTGAGCGTGGATAACGATTGAGGCAAGGCGCATCGCGTGCGCGTGCCGAGCCCATAGCGTAGATCCACTCGTTGCAGAGGCGTACACGTCCGCGGCGCGCCGCCCCGCCGCTTTAGATCTTAGGCACGGGTTGGCCTGCAGCAAGCGACCGATAGCGCTGGATCACATCTGAACCCTGGCATCTGGCTTCGCCAGACGCCAGGGACGCAGCAACACAAAGGGCCTCCGCGTGGAGGCCCTTTGTGTGACGGATGGTTGTTCACTGCTGCCGGCGCGAACCATCTGGCTGGTGCATGGCTGCCACCGCGCGGCAGCCATGTCTGCGCAGCCTCAGCGTGGAGATTGGGCCTTCTTCGCCTGCGTCTCCGTGGTGTCAGCGTCGGCCGGCTGCGCCGGCGCGGTGCCCGCACCGGGCTTGTTGGCCCGCATGCGGTCGCGTGCGGCCCTGAACGGGTTGCCGGGGTACCAGTTGGGCCACCGTTCGGTGGCTGCCACTTCCTTGCCTACGCCGTAGACCACCTGCAGGTCTTCGATGGTGCCATCGAGCTTCCAGGTAGCAGCGTCGTATTCGTCGCCAGGTGCGTGGTAGCGGTGGCGCCCGTAGTCCTCGGCCGCGGCACGTCCGGCAGCGGTGCCGCCTTCGCGCAGGTCTTCGCCACCGTCGGCATACAACGCCGGCACGCCGGCCTTGGCGAAATTGAAGTGATCCGAGCGGAAGTACGAGCCATTTTGCGGCGTGGCTTCGGCGTGCAGGGTGCGGCCCTGCATCGCGGCGATCGGCTTGAGGATGTCCTCCAATTCCGAGCTCCCCATGCCCACCACGGTGACATCGCGCGCCCGCCCGGCCACCGACATCGCATCCAGATTGATCACCGCGGCAATCTTGTCCAACGGGAAGCTCGGGTTGGCCACGTAGTACTTGGAACCGAGCAGGCCGGATTCTTCCAGCGTCACTGCCAGGAACACGACCGACCGCGCCGGTTTGGGGTCCTGATGCGCGAACGCATCGGCGATTTCCAGGATGCCGGCCACACCGGTGGCGTTGTCCACCGCGCCGTTGTAGATGTTGTCGCCGCTTTCGCCCGGATGCTTGCCCAGGTGGTCCCAGTGCGCCATGTACAGCACCGCCTCGTCGGCATGGCTGGTGCCCGGCAGCACGCCGACCACGTTGCGCGAGGTCTTCGCCGCGATGGTGCTCTTGAGATCCACCGACCAGCTGGCCTTCAACGGCACCGGCTTGAAGCCGCGCTTGCTGGCGTCCTTGTAGGCCTGTGCCAGGTCCAGCCCGGCATTGGCGAACAACTGCTTGGCGGTCTCGGCGCTGATCCAGCCCTGCACCGGCAGGCGCGGGTCGGGGTCGTCCTTGGCCGGCAGGTCGTATTGCGGGCCGGACCAGGAGTTTTTCACCACGTCCCAGCCGTAGCTGGCACCGGGCGTGTCGTGCACGATCAACGCTGCAGCAGCGCCCTTGCGTGCGGCTTCTTCGAACTTGTAGGTCCAGCGCCCGTAGTAGGTCATGCGTTTGCCGTCGAACAGCTTGGCATCGTCGGTATGGAAGCCCGGGTCGTTGACGAACATCACCACCGTCTTGCCCTTCCAGTCCTGGCCCGCGTAGTCGTTCCACTGCTGCTCGGGCGCATCCACGCCGTAACCGACGAAGACCAGCTCGCTGTTGTCTAGCTTGACCTCGGCCTGGCCGGTGCGCGTGCCGACCACGATGTCGGTGCCGACGACGAGGGCGCGGGTCTTCTCGCCGCTGCGCAGGCTGGGCGCGGTGGCCGGATCGGCAGTGGTTTCCACCATCGGCACCTCCTGGAACCAGCTGTCTCCATTGCCCGGCTGCAGCCCGATGCGCTGCATCTGGTCGCGGATGTAGGTCACGGTCTTTTCTTCACCGGGCGTGCCCGGACCGCGGCCTTCGAAGTCGTCCGACGCCAGCGTCTTGACCAGTTCGGCGAAGTCGCCGGTGGTCAATTCCGGGGAGAAGGCGTGGCGGCTGACCGGCGCGCTGGGTGCGCTATCGGCCGGCGTCTGCGTCGCAGGCGCAGTGGGCGCATCGGCGGGTTCGCGTTTGCAGCCAGCCAGGGCCAGCGTCGCGGCCAGGCACAACAGGATCTTGTGGGGCATCGGAACTCCTCGCGCAGCGGAATTCAGATCTTAGAGCCTGCGACGGATAGTGGGGTGAGCGCGGCTGGGGTGGTGCATCGGTCCCTGCCATACGCATTGTGGCCGGGCGGCCGGGCGGTGCGCCTGCAGCAGACGCCCTCGGTCCGGCACACGCATGCAGGTGCGTGCTGCGTGGGTCAGTCCTTCGGCGCCACGTCGCTATCGAAACTGCGTGCCGTGGCGCCGCTCACCGCGCCGATCTTGGCGCTGCGGTGCACGAACAGATTGACCTCGCGCTCGAAGTGCAGCGGTCCATCGACCACCGCATCCGGGCCGATCACCACACGCGGTTTGCGCGAGGGCTGAAACGAAAAACCGAAGTTCGGCTTGGTCACTTCGATGCCGCCGCGTACATGCGAGCCCACCCCGACGGTGATATCGCCGTTGACCGTCTCGATGCCCTTGCCCAGCTCGGTTCCCACCAGGCCAATGCTGCCGTTCACGGTTTCTGCGCCACCGCTGACCTGGCTGCCGCGCTCGGTGAGGATGCTGCCGTTGACCGTTTCCAGCCCACCGGACACGGTCACTTTCTGGCCCAGCGTGATCGAGCCGTTGACCGTTTCCACGGTCCTGGTTTGCGCACCGACGCCGATCTCGATGGAGCCGTTGACCGTATCCAGGGCGCCATAGGTCTTGCCGGCGTCTGCGCTGATTTTGCCGTTGACCTTGCTGATGTCCTCGGCCCAGGCGCTCGTGCAGACCAGGGACAGTGCCAGGAGAAGAATTCGGAGCTTCATGCTGAACCTCGCACGGCGGCGGTTGTCTGGGGCGTGGCGGCGATCACATCATGCTTGGCTACAATCGCGCACCTGCCTGAAGTCACTGGATCTTTCGTTGCCTCCTTCGCCCGCACCGCTGCCGCGCCTGCCGCTCGCTCCTGCCACCGGACGTGGACGGATGTGGCTGGCAACGTGCGTGCTGGCCTGCACCTTGCTGGGCAGCATGGGCGCAAGCGCGCAGAGCCAACGCGAGACCGAGCGCAAGCTGCAGCAGTTGCGCGACGAGCTCAAGACCATCAGCGCCGATCGGCGCGAACTGGAAGGCAAGCGCGGCACCGCCTCGCAACAATTGCGCCAGGCCGATGAGAAAGTGGCCAAGACCGCACGCGCATTGACCGAGACCGAAGCGGCGATGCGTGCGCAGGAACAACATCTTTCCACCCTGCAGCAGGAGCGCGCGCAGTTGCAGCGTGGCCTGCAGAGCCAGCGCGCGCAGCTGGCGGCCTTGTTGCGCGCCGCCGATCAGGTGGGCCGCAACGCGCCGTTGAAAGTGCTGCTGTCGCAGGACACGGTCGGCGATGCCACGCGCATGCTGGCCGATCACCGCTATGTGCAAAACGCGCGTGCGCAGCGCATCCACGCCTTGACCACGCAGCTGGATGCCCTGGCAAAGGTGGAACAGGACATCGCCACCCGACGCCAGGCGCTGGATGCAGCGCGTGCCCAGCAGAAGGCGCAGGCCGCCACCTTGCAGAAGGATCGTTCGCAACAGGCGGCCACCGTCGCGCAACTGGACGATCGCTACAAACAACGCGCCGACCGCGAAAAGGCGATCGGCCAGGATGCCAAGGCGCTGGAACAGCTGCTCGCCAACCTGCGCGCGGCTGCCGCCAAGGCCGAAGCCGAACGTCGCGCCGCTGCCAAACGCGCCGCCGCCGAAGCCGCCGCACAGGCCAAACGCGGCAAGACCGAGCGCCCCGATCGCCCCGGCAAGACGCCACCGAAGGTGGTCTCCAGCGCACCGGCCCCCAAGGTCGGTGGGCTCAGCTGGCCGGTGTCGGGCAATCTGCTGGCCCGCTTCAATGCCACCTTGCCCGATGGCCACACCAGCAAGGGCGTGCTGATCGGCGCGCCCAAGGGCACCACCGTCACCGCAGTGGCCGATGGCACAGTGGTGTTTTCCGACTGGATGACCGGCTACGGCATGATCCTGATCGTGGATCACGGCAACGGCTACATGAGCCTGTACGCGCACAACGACACCTTGCTGCGCGATGCCGGCGCGGCGATCAAACGCGGCGAGGCGGTGGCCAAGGTCGGCAGTTCGGGCGGGCAGGGCGTGCCGGCGCTGTACTTCGAATTGCGTCGCAACGGACAACCGGTGGATCCATCGAGCTGGCTGCAACGCCGCTGAGCGCGGCGCGGTGCCTGCAATTCAACGCGGATTTACCGCTGCTTCGCGCATAATCCGGTCAGCTCCGCGCTGCGGGGCACCTTATCTCTTTGTCGGAGTGCTTCATGCGCGTAGCCGTCCTGTCCGTTGCCCTGTCGCTGGCCCTGTTCGCGTTGCCCGCTTGGGCGCAAAAGGCCGGCCCCGCCGCCGCCCAGGCCACCGCGGACGATCCGGAAGCCAATGAAGCCGCTGTCTCCAAGGTGCCGCTGGATGAGATCCGCCGCCTCGTGGCGGTGTACAACGCGGTCAAGCAGGCCTACGTCGACCCGGTCGAAGACAAGAAGCTGATGCACGCTGCCGTGCGCGGGCTGCTGTCTGACCTGGACCCGCACAGCACCTATTTCGACAAGGAAGACGCCGAAGCCTTCGACGAACAGGCCACCGGCGCCTACGACGGCATCGGCGTGGAATTGCTGCAACAGCAGGACAACACGCTCAAGGTGATCGCGCCGATCGACGACACGCCGGCGGCACGCGCCGGCCTCCGCGCCGGCGATGTGATCGTGGCCATCGACGGCAAGCCGATCGACGCCAGCAAGGCGATGGAACCGCTGCGCGGCGAATCCGGCAGCAAGGTGGTCCTGACCATCATGCGCGACAAGACGCCCAAGCCGTTCGATGTGACCCTGCAGCGCGAAACCATCCGCGTGGCCAGCGTGCGCAGCAGGATGCTGGAGCCGGGCTACGGCTACATCCGCATCAGCACCTTCCAGGCCGACACCGGCGCCGATTTCCAGAAGAACCTCAAGCAGCTGCAGGCCGGCGGCAAGTTGCGCGGCCTGGTGCTGGATCTGCGCAGCAATCCCGGCGGTTTGCTGACCTCGGCGGTGCAGGTGGCCGACGATCTGCTCGACAAGGGCAACATCGTCAGCACCCGCGGGCGCATCTCCATCAGCGATGCCAAGTTCGACGCCACCCCGGGCGACCTGCTGAGCGGCGCACCGGTGGTGGTACTGGTGGACGCCGGCTCGGCCAGTGCGTCGGAAGTGCTGGCCGGCGCGCTGCGCGACAACAAGCGCGCACGCATCATCGGCAGCCGCACCTTCGGCAAGGGCTCGGTGCAGACCGTGCTGCCGCTGGATAACGGCGATTCGGTCAAGCTCACCACTGCGCGTTATTACACGCCCAGCGGCAAGTCGATCCAGGCCAGCGGCATCGTGCCGGAAGTGCAACTCATGCCCGAACCGCAGCCGGGCGATGCCAATGTGCCGGCCAGCCTGACCGACTACAGCGAAGCCACCTTGCCGGGCCATCTGCGCGGCGACGACGAAGGCGAAGAGGGCTACAGCGCCGGCGACGTGCTGCCCGGCGACGGCCCGATTGCTGCGGCGCTGTCCGAACTCAAGCAGCCCGGCTCGGCCGCCAAGGCGCAGGCGGCGCTCAAGGCAAAAGCCCAGGCCGCGCAGAAGGCGAGGGCAGCCACCAAGGCAGCCACCGAGCCGAAGCCGGCGGCAGCGCGCCCGGCGGCCACCGACAAGGCCAAGCCGGGCGCGCCAAGCGAGAAAACCAAGCCAGCGGCTCCAGCTGAACCCGCCAAGCCGGCAGCACCTGCGGACAAACAGACACCTGCCGAGCCGGCCGCACCGACAGACAAATCGACTCCGGCTGAACCCACTAAGTAAGCGCTACGAACAGATGCGCGTGCGATCAGCTGGCTGCGGATCGCACGCGCGTTAACCGCAGCGTGTGCAGTGCTGCGCGCAGTATGTCCGACCAAGCGGCGTCTGTATTTGCACAACATGCAGTGCGTCCTGCGGTTATCGCGTTGTTGATGCTGCGTGGCTTGCTGACTGCCGTAATGACTGCAGTGCAGCGCACGCGTATTCGGTGTTGCATCCCGGACTGTCCGTCACCGTGGTCCGTGAGTAACAGCACCCGTCGCTTGCAGAACGCCGCCTTTGTGGGACGCGTCATCGCCATCCCGGATGGAATGTCTGTGCACGCTACAGGAGATGTTTGCACGTAAACAGGCGCGTTTGCCTCGTTCAATCGCTCGCTCAGCGTGCATTGATCGCGCGATCATCGCGCGTTACAGATCGACCAGTTGCATGGGTTCCCTGCGGCCTGCAGCACCGTGTCGGACGCCGGTTGAAGTCCTCCCAATCCAACGCGCGTGCAAACCTGTCCATGCGTTTCCGTGCGCATTGCTGCGCCAGCCGCGTGCATGGCTCTTGGCCTCTGCATGTTCGATTCACCACGCAATACGCGCTAGCGCGTTGGTGCCAACACGTCCGGATTGACCAGATTGCGCGGCGTACCGGCTGCGAAGGCCAGCACATTGTCGAAGGCGGCTTCGAAATACAGCGCGTAGCTGTCGCGCTCCACATACCCCAGATGCGGTGTCGCCAGCAGGCGCGGGTGCTGCAGCAGCGCATCGCGCGGGTCCAGTACCGGCTCGCGTTCGAACACATCCACCGCCGCTTGCCCGGGCCGGCCGGCATCCAGCGCGGCCAGCAATGCGCCAGGGGCGAGTAATTCGGCACGGCTGGTGTTGACCAGCAAGGCATCCGGGCGCATGCGGCCCAGATCCTGCGCGGTCACCTGATGGCGCGTCTGCGCAGTGAGCCGGCGATGCAGCGACAGCACATCGCTCCGCTCGAACAGCTCCTGGCGGCTGCCCGCAATTGCGTAGCCATCGCGCGCAGCCTGCGCGCACGACGCGTCGCCGCCCCAGACCAGCACCTGCATGCCGAACGCCCGCCCGAACCCGGCCACGCGTTGGCCGATGCGCCCATAACTCCAGATCCCCAGCGTGCGCCCATGCAGCACGCGGCCCAAGCCCGGATCGCCAAGCGCCTGCCAGCGGCCTTGATGCAGCGCATGCTGATATTCGGTCAGCCGACGGCTGGCCGACAGGATCAGCGCCCAGGTCAGCTCGGCCGGTGCCACCGGCGAACCGACGCCCTCGGCCACCGCCACCCCGAACTCGGTGCACGCTGCCACATCCACATGCGTGCCGACGCGTCCGGTCTGGCTGATCAACTTGAGCCGCGGCAAGCGCCGCAACAGGGCCGCATCCACACGGGTGCGCTCGCGGATCAGCACCAGCGCATCGGCTTCGACCAGGCGCTCGGCCCATTCGTTGGGATCGGTGGCCAACGCGCCGAGCACCTGCACGTCGTGCCCCTCCAGTCGCTGCAGGCAGGGCAGGTGGCGCACCGCCCCCTGGTAGTCGTCGGGCACCAGGATGCGCATCAGCGTGGCTTGATCGGTGAGGGGAACGAGGTGACCACCTTGTCGCCGGTGGTGGCATCGCGGATCACCGACTGGCCTTTCTTTTCCACTTCTTCGATCCGCACGATGCTCTGCATCGGCAGGTGCAAGGTCTTGGTGTTGCCGAATTCTTCGCGCAGGCGCTCTTCGGTGGGGTCCACCACCAGGCCGTCGTGCACGTCGAAGACCAGCTCGCCGATCTGGTTGAAGCCCCACAGATGGCTGCCGGTGACCTCGCGCGCGTAGAGCTCGTAGACCTTGCCGTGATTGAGGAAGGTGACTTTGTACAGAGACTTGGACATGCCGCGATTATAGGCGCGCGCGCCCGGCCGCCGACGTGCGCGCCCTCGCGCGCTGGTGCGCCGGCCGCGCAGCGATCGAAGCCTGCTCAGCTCGCCACCACGCGTGCTGCATGCCTCAGAAGCCGTGGCGCTTGCGCAGCCGCCGCGCGATCGCCGCGCGCACGTACAAGCCGTACACGATGCCGAACACGAAGCCGGCGATATGCGCCGACCACGCCACCATGCCGAAGGCCGGGCCGATGTAGGCGAACACCACCTGCAGCAGTGCCCAGGCACCGATCAGCAGCGGCGCCGGCACACGAATGAATTCCAGAAACACACCCAGTGGCAGCACCACGCCCAGCTTGGCGCCCGGAAACAGCGCCAGATACGTGCCGATCAATGCCGACACCGCGCCCGAAGCGCCGATGATCACCCGGTCCGGCGTGCCGATGGCAAAGATCGCCGCCAGGTTGGAGGCCGCGCCGCCGACCAGAAACAGCAACAACAACCGCCACGGCCCCAGGATGCGCTCGGCCGGCAGCCCGAAGATCAGCAAGAACACCAGGTTGCCCAGAAGATGCGACCAATCGGCGTGCAGAAACAGCGCAGTGAACAGCCGCAGCACGCTGCCGTCGCGCAACGTGGCCAACCAGTCGCCCAGATTGGAGACGCCGCTGGAGAGTGCGCCCCAGTCCAGCCATAGCGTATTGCGCGCCTCGCCCGGCCGGCTGATCGACCACAGATACGCCAGCCACACCGTCGCAAACAGCAGCGGCACCGCCCAGCGGGGCGTGGGTTTCTTGCGGGACGGGAGAGAGACGAACATCGGAGGGGGACAATAGCCGGTCCACGCTGCTGAACCCACCCCTAACCTGACGGCGCGTTCAGCGTGCGATTCGTTATTGTTCGGTTAATCGTCATAGGTATACTGCGTACGGCGTCGTATGTCGGGGGGGGTCTCCGGCGCGGTCCGGGCACTGGGTTGGTGCTGGACGCGGGCGCTGAATCGACCATTGCAGTCCTTATCCGGAGAGCTACAACTTATGTCTACTGCTTCCACTCTCAGCCGCGCCACCCTGTTGGCCGTCGGTATCGCTGGCGTACTGGCCGTTGGTCAGGCGCAGGGCGCCGCATTCCAGCTGAAGGAAAACAGCGCCAAGGGCCTTGGCCGCGCATTCGCAGGTTCGGGCAGCGCCCCGGACGATGCCTCCATCATGGTCAACAACCCGGCCGGCATGCGCCAGTTGGACGGTCGCCTGTTCCAGGCCGACGTCAGCGCCATCAGCTTCTCGGCCAAATTCCAGCCTGAATCGGCCAACTACGCCAACGGCGCCCCGGTCTCCGGCGGCAACGGCGGCGATGCCGGCATGATCGCGCCGGTCCCGGCGATGTACTTCCACGTGCCGTTCGGCGAGAACGACAACATGCACCTGGGCACCTCGCTGACCGTGCCGTTCGGCTTCAAGACCGAATACGACCGCGACTGGGTCGGCCGTTACCACGGCACCAAGACCGAGCTGCAGGCGATCGACTTCAACGTCGCGTTCTCCTATGACGTGAACCCGTACGTGTCCTTCGGTGCCTCGGTGTTCGCCGAGCGTCTGGATATCGACCTGGCCAACGCGGTGGATTTCGGCAGCGTGCTGGCTGCGCGCCGCGTGCCGGGCTTCGCGCCGGGCAGCGCCGATGGCTATTCGCGCATCAAGGGCGACAGCACCGAAGTGGGCTTCACCCTGGGTGGCTTGTTCAGCATCGATGAGAACACCCACATCGGCTTCAGCTACCGCTCGCAGGTGGAACACAAGATCACCGACGGCACCGCCGACTTCACCGTGCCGGGCAGTGCGGCCGCCGTGCTGAACGCGGCCGCACCGGGCACCTTCGTCGACACCAAGGGCCGCGCCACCGTCAAGCTGCCGGCCAGCGCCACCGCCAGCTTCACGCATAACGTGAACGAGCAGTGGTCGATCATGGCCGACGTCACCCGCACCGCCTGGAGCAAGTTCGACCAGGTGACGGTGGACTTCGCCTCCAACCAGCCCGACAGCGTGCTGGACTTCTCCTACCGCGACACCACCTTCGCCTCGATCGGTGCCGACTACCGCATGAGCGACACGCTGACCCTGCGCGGCGGCCTGGCCTACGACCAGACCCCGACCACGGCCGAGCACCGCGACGTGCGCGTGCCGGACGCGAGCCGCAAGTGGGTGTCGCTGGGTATGAGCTGGCGTCCGTCGGCGCAGACCGAATACAACTTCGGTTACACCCACCTATTCACCAGCGACCCGACCAGCGACACCCGCAGCGCCACCGGCGACCGTCTGGCTGGCAGCTACGACGTGAAGGGCGACGTGCTGGCCGCGTCGATCAACTACAAGTTCTGATCGTCGCAGTACGCGTTGTTTGACGAAAAACCCTGCTTCGGCGGGGTTTTTCTTTGCTGCGTTGCATGCCCAACACGCGACACGAGCAACCGGCAACAAACGAAGCGGGCAGGACACCGCCTATCAGCGCCGCGCGTCTCCCATGCGCGGTGTCGCCACGCCGCCAAGCGCGGGTGATGTCGACAACGTCGCGCGCGGATCCAGCCTGTGCGCAGTGCATGGCGAACGCTGCAGCCGGCGCGCCAGATTGCTATGGTCAAGCGCATGAGCCAACCTGATTTCATCCAGATCACCGACGACGCCATCTCGCGCGAAGATTCATGCGCCAGAGCCAGCAGCTGCATCCAGGCCGCATCGGTGGCGGTGTGTTCCCAGACCTCAAACGCAGCCGCGACTTACGCATCAGTGGTATGGCCGAATGGGCGGCAGTGGAAAGCCGCCTGCAACACGCCGTGTTCGACGGCGTGCTCGCTTATCTGCGGCAGTATCCGCAGGCCCTGATCTCACCGTTGATGCTGCAAGTCACCACGGCCGATGGCACCCCGCATCGCCTGGTGGCCGAGGACATCGTGCAGATGAGCGACCAGGCGCTGGGCGATCTGGCGCGTACCTGCCTGCGCCCGGGCGCGATCAATCTGCAGTGGTATATCGCCGACCAGGGCGGCTACCCGTATTGGCATTGCGAGTTGTATCCGCGCGATGCCGGTGCCGACACGCTGCATCGGCATCTGTTGTGGACGCTCTATCTCAATGACGACTTCGAGCAAGGCGAAACCGAATTCCTGTTCCAGCAACGCAAGGCGCGCCCGCGCACCGGCAGCCTGTTGATCGCTCCCACCGCCTTCACCCACACCCACCGCGGCAACCGCCCGGTCGGCGGCGACAAGTTCATCGCCACCAGCTGGATCCTGTTTCAGTCGGCGCAGGCGCTTTACGGCGGGGAATAGGGAATCGGGAATCGCAGCGGCGGCGGTTGCGGTTGCTGATTGCCGATTCCTGCATCTGGACAGCCTCCTTGGCGTGCGCCCTGCGTTGCGCTCTAGCGCTTGTGCTCGCTCGTCACTGCCGTGGGCATTGCTTGCACCACGCATCGTTAGTAAGAATACTAACCGCATGCAAAAGACTTCTTCCCCGAGTACGACCGATGCAGCTGAGCAGGATGTGCGCAGTTCGCGCACGGTCGTCAAGGGGCGCGGCACCAACGCCTACGTGCCTGGTCGCTTCTCGGTCGCCACCGCCGTTGAAATAGACGATGGCTGGGGCACGGTCGATGCCGATGGCGAAACTGCCATTCGCCCCAAGACCGTGGTGGCCGAAGAAGCCGCACGCAGCATCATCAGCCGCAACAACTCGCCCGACATCGGGTTTTCGCAGTCCGTGAATCCTTATCGGGGATGTGAGCACGGGTGCGTGTACTGCTTTGCCAGACCGTCGCACGCGTATCTGGATCTGTCGCCGGGACTGGATTTCGAGACGCGGATCTTCGCCAAGCCGAATGCGGCAGCCCTGCTGCGTGCCGAGATCGCACGCCCTTCCTACCAGTGTTCGCCGATCGCGTTGGGGATCAATACCGACGCTTACCAGCCCGCCGAGCGGCGTTACGGGATTTCCCGGCAATGCCTGGACGTCCTCGCAGAAGCCCGGCACCCTGTCAGCTTCGTGACCAAGGCGGCCTTGATCGAACGCGACATCGATGTGCTTGCCGAGATGGCGCAGCACAACCTGGTGTCGGTGTATTTCTCGGTCACCACGCTCGACAATCGTCTTGCGGCCAAGATGGAGCCACGTGCCGCCGCGCCGCATGCACGGCTACGCGCAATGCAGACGCTGCACGCTGCCGGCGTGCCGGTCGGCGTCCTGGTCGCTCCGGTCATCCCGATGATCAACGACAAGGAACTCGAGCGCATCCTGGAAGCGGCCAAGGCTCATGGCGCGCGCGCGGCCGGGTACGTGCTGCTGCGTTTGCCGCATGAGCTCACCCAGTTATGGCGCGAGTGGCTTGCGCTGCATTATCCCGATCGCGCCAAGCATGTCATGAGCCTGATCCAGCAAATGCGCGGCGGCAAGGACTACGACAGCCGCTTCGGTCAGCGCATGGTCGGCGAAGGCCCGTTTGCTGAGCTGATCGCGCAACGTTTTTCCATCGCGTATCGACGCCTTGGATTCGGGCGATTGCCAAAGCTCGATACCACGCAGTTCCGGCCACCCAAACCGGACACACCGCAACTGGACTTGTTTTGATCGTTCTGCACTGTCTGCTTCGGCGTTGGTTCCCGAGCGGTGCACGACCTCCAGCAAGTGGTTACAACCTGATGGCGTGAAAGGGTTGCAGCACGAGGTCGGCACGTGCCGAACGTCCAACCTCGAACGCACGTTGATACTGCGCAAGCGCATTGCTCAATCCTCGCTGCAGCGCGGTCTAGCGATGGCTGGCGCGTGTCATGCAGGTTGAGATGGGCATGGGCAAGATGCCGACATTGGCAGAGCAGGGGGGACGTCGCGCCGGCTTGATGGGCAGCAGGGCGAGCAAGGCGGCAGTGGCAGCGTTGGAGTAGCACTTCTGAAGTCGCCGCATCGGTCACTCAGGCAGCCTACGGTCATCGCAACACCGCGTGCGCCCCGTAGAATCCGCGCATGCTCGCACTTGCACAGGGCGCGTGGGATTGGCTGGCCAACATTCCCCACCTCGAAGCGCTCCTTCTCGCCGCCTACCTGCTCTATCTGCTGTGGATCGCCAGCTGGATCGTGTTGCAAAAGCGCGAGCCGGTGGCCACGCTGAGCTGGGTACTGTCGCTGGCGGCGCTGCCGTACCTGGGACTGTTGATCTACTACTGGCTGGGCCCGCAAAAAGTGAAGCGGCAGCGGTTGCGGCGCGGACGCTCGCGCTCGGGCATGGAGAGCTACAGCACCGTCTGCCCCCCGGATGCCGACTGCACGGAGCTGGCCAAGATCGCTCAGTCCACCACCGGGCTGGCGCCCAGCAGCGCCACCGAAGTGCATTGGCTGGTGGATGGCGCTGCGACGTACGCCGCCATCATCGACGCGATCGGTCATGCGCGCGACCACATCCATCTGGAGTACTACATCTTCCAGCCCGACCACAGCGGCACCGCGATCTGCGCTGCGCTGATGGAGCGCGCCCGCGCCGGGGTCAAGGTGCGCCTGCTGATGGATGCGGTGGGCTCGTCGGCGATGACCCGGCGCGTGTTGCGCACGCTGCGGCAGGCCGGGGTGGAAACCGCCTGGTTCCACCCATCGCAGCTGCTCAAGCCCTTCAAGCGGCCGTGGCTGAACCTGCGCACCCACCGCAAGGTGATCGTCATCGATGGCCGGATCGGCTTCACCGGCGGCATCAACGTTACCGACGACGAAAACGAGCAGGTGCGCAAGGATGCGTATCGCGATCTGCACGTGCGCCTGCAAGGCCATGTGGTGCGCAGTCTGCAGCTGGTGTTCCTGGAGGATTGGCTCTATGCCACCGGCCAGGGCCGCGCCGCCTTCCACGGCCAGCAGCTGTGGCCGGACGATGTGCCCACCCGCGCGCAGGGCAGCGTAGATGCGCAGGTGCTGGTGTCCGGACCGGATTCGTCGTGGGAAGCGATCCACCGCCTGATGGTTGCAGCCATCCATGAGGCCAAGCACCGGGTGTGGCTGGTCACCCCGTATTTCGTCCCCGGCGAAGCCGCCCGCATGGCGCTGACCTCGGCCGCGCTCGGCGGGCTGGACGTGCGCCTGCTGGTGCCGCGGGTGAGCGATTCGCGCCTGGTCACCTACGCGGCACGGTCGTATTTCGACGAGCTGCTCGAGGCAGGCGTGCGTATCTACGAATACGGCCCGCGCATGCTGCACACCAAGGCGCTACTGACCGACGACGATGTGTGCATCGTCGGCAGCGCCAATTTCGACAGCCGCAGCTTCCGTCTCAATTTCGAACTGTCGATGCTGTTCCGCGATCAGGCGGTCGCGGCGGAGGTGGCCGGGCTGATCGGCACCGACATGGAACAGGCGCAGGAAGTGCGCTTCGTGCCGCATCGGCCGTTATGGCGTTCACGCCTGCCGGAGGCGGGCGCACGGCTGCTGTCGCCGCTGCTCTGACCAGCAACGGCGCGCCCACGTGGAACCGCGCCGTGCCCGGCGCTACACTGCCGCCACTCAACGGGGAGCTTGTCATGCACTGGCTGTTTCTGCTTATGGCACTGGGTGCGCTGGTGCTGGCCTTCAGCACGCCGCATGTGTGGTTGCTGGTGGTCTCGCTGCTGGTGGCGTTGGTGCTGCTGCTGTTGTGGACGCGCGGCTGGTTCGCCTCGCGCATGGGCGACACCCAACGCGATACCAGCAGCATGATCGACCCGGCCGAGTTGCGCCGCCTGCGCGAACTGGCCGACGCGCGCAAGTCGGCCGCCGCTGCCGCAGCACGCGACAGCACGCCGCAGGCCTGACGGCGATCGTATGACCACCCAGCTCAGCGTCAACGTCAACAAGATCGCGGTCCTGCGCAATTCGCGCGGTGGCACCGGCCCGGATGTGGTGCAGGCCGCACGCACCTGCATCGCGGCCGGTGCGCACGGCATCACCGTGCACCCGCGCCCGGACCAGCGCCATATCCGTGCCGACGACGTGTTGGCGCTCAGTGCGCTGACGCGCGAGCACGCTGTCGAATTCAATATCGAAGGCAACCCGTTCGCGCCGCCACGGACAGGCTATCCGGGGCTGCTGGCGTTGTGCCGCGCCACACGCCCCGAACAAATCACGCTGGTGCCGGACGGCGACGGGCAACTGACGTCCGACCACGGGTTCGATTTTGCGCAGGACACCACGCAACTCGCCGAGTTGATCGCCGCGTTCAAGGCGCTGGGCAGCCGTGTCAGCCTGTTCGTCGATGCCGGTAACCCGGACATCGCCAGCGCGGCCCTGCTCGGTGCAGACCGTATCGAGTTGTACACCGGCCCGTATGCGCACGCGCATGCCAGCGGGCAGGCGGATACCGCATTGACGCTGTTCGCCGATGCCGCGCAGCGCGCCCATGCCGCTGGCCTGGGCATCAATGCAGGGCATGATTTATCGCAGGCCAACCTGGGCGATTTTCTCGCCGCTGTCCCGGGCGTGCGCGAAGTGTCCATCGGCCACGCCTTGATCAGCGAAGCCCTGTATCAAGGGTTGGATGCGAGCGTGCGTGCGTATGTCGGCATTCTGCACGGCGGCCACGTCACCGCCTGAGTCCGTGCGGTAACGGCGGCGTCCGATGACCAATCACTGTGTTGGCAATAACGCGTGCGTGTGAGCTGCGTGCTGCGTGCTGCGCAGTCACTTTACGAGGTGGTGTTTGATCCGTCACTTCAACCTGCTGGCGGCAAGTAACCACCTTGATCCCTCACCATTCCGTTGGGCGTACAAAGACGCGATGCGGCGACTGGGCCCCGCATCGCCTGTTGTTGTTTTCATTGCACTTGGCCAAGAGCAAAGCGCTCTTGGAAAACATTTACTGTACGAACGCAATGCGCTGCACCTGTGCATTCTTTGCTGCCGCCAGCACGCTCGCCATCACTGCGTACTCGGCGTCGGCACTTGCGGCGATGCGCTGTTCCGGCTGATTTCCCGCGGTTTCCTGCATCTGCCCGATCAGCATGGACTGGAATTGCTGCAGCTTCATCGGGCTGGCATTCCAGAACAGTTGGCCGTCCGCATCCACACGCAAGGCGATGGGTGCAGGCGGCTCCAGTCGTGTCTCGGCTTGCGAACTGTGCCGCGGCAGAGCCACCGTGATGGTTCGCGTCACCAGCGGCGTGACATTGATCTCCGCCAGCAGTCCCCGATTCCCGATCGTGCTGAAAGCCATGACTGCCTCCTGGGGTGGGATCGTAGGCGCTGCACAGCCGGGCGGCATACACCTGCCACTAACGTCGGCAACGCGACGCATGTGCGTGCGCGCCTGAGCGGAGCGGGGTGCCCTCGCAGAGCAGGGCATCGGCTTGGCGCGCATGCCTGGGCGTTGACACGCGCCCAAGCGCGGAGAGCAACGCGTGCGGGATCCAGGAAGTCGGCAATCGAGCGCCAACAAGCGTTGGCCGCCTTGCGGACAGTCGAGTCAATGTATGACGCGCCTTCTGCGCGTCATACGCGCAAAAGGCAGGCCGCAACGCTCATGACCAGTGCGCACCTGGTGCATAGCCGGGCAGTGGGCGCAACAATCCCATCGACATGTATCACTCCGTTGCGTGCCATCTGGCAGTAAACGAAGGGCGTGACCGGCAACTTTCCTGCAGCAACAACCGCGCAACTGCTTCGGTGCAAAGCGATCGAGATCGCTGCGACACAGGTGTAGTTTTAGATGCCGCGATGCAGACAGCAGACACAAAAAAAAACGCCACCGTTTCCGGTGGCGTCGCAGTCGCGTCATGACTGTTGTGTTGCGGTCTTGCAGAACCGTTTACTGCTGCATGAAGCCGATTTTCTTCATCTGCGAGTTCTTCGCAGCGGCCAGTACCTTGGCCATCACCTCGTACTCCGCATCCGGATTTGCATCGATGCGCAGTTCCGGCTGATTGGTCGGATCGGCCTGCACCACTTCTTCCATCTTCTGTTGCAACGCATCGACCGGGGTCGGGCTGTTGTTCCAGAACACCTGGTTGCTGGCGTCGATGCGCAATTCGATCGGCGGCGGCGGTTCGGTCGTCTGCGGTGGCGGGTTGAGCACCCGCTGCGGCAGATCCACGGCGATCGGGTAGGTCATGATCGGCGCGGTCACGATGAAGATGATCAGCAGCACCAGCATCACGTCCACCAGCGGCGTGACGTTGATGTCGGCCATCGGGCCACGGCCACCACCTGTACTAAATGCCATGGCTTACTGCCCCTTCACTTTGGTTGCAACGAAACCGACGTCCAGCATGCCCTGACCCTGCGCGATCTTGGTGATCTCGTTGATCGTACGCATTTTGGTCGTGCGGTCGCCACGCAGGTTGAGCGGCGGCTGCGGGGTCTGCTGTGCGGCGGTGGACAGGCGCGATTCCAAGGCTTCCTTGGAGATCGGCTCGTCGTTCCAGTACAGCGACCCATCTTCCTTGACCGCCAGAGTGATCGGCGCGGCGCGTTTCTCCGCATCTTCCTTCTGGATCAAGTTGGCCTGTGGCAGCTCCACCTTGACCTTGTGGGACATCAGCGGTGCCGTAATGATGAAGATGATCAGCAGCACCAGCATGACGTCCACCAGGGGCGTCACATTGATGTCGGCCATCGGGCCACCGCTGTTTCCACTACTGAAGGCCATAACGGGCTCCGTCTAAATCGTTGCGAAGGCGTTCTTTACGACCGGATTAGCGGACGCGCGAACCGGTGGCGAAGAAGTCGTGCAGGTCGTGGGCGAAGGTGTCGAACTTGGCGATCACCGAGCTGTTGACCTTGGAGAAGAAGTTGAACGCGAACACGGCCGGGATGGCGACGAACAGACCGATCGCGGTCATGATCAGCGCTTCGCCCACCGGGCCGGCAACGGCGTCGATGGAGGCCGAACCGGTTGCACCGATCTTGATCAGCGCGCCATAGATGCCCCACACGGTACCGAGCAGACCGACGAACGGCGCGGTCGCACCGACGGTCGCCAGCAGGGTCATGCCCGACTGCAGCTTGGTGCTTTCGCGGGTCACGGCCTGACGCAGGGCACGGTCGACGAACTCCGAACGGCTCAGGCTCTCGCCCATGCCACCGGTGCTGCCTTCTGCGCGCTGGTGGTGCGCTGCAGCCTGAGCTGCGTCAAGCGCGATCTTGGAGAACGGCTCGGACGCCGGCTGCGCTTCCATGGCGCGGATGGCGTCCTGTGCATTCGGGGCATCCCAGAACGCGGTGGTGACGCGGTCAGCCGCGCTCTTCAGACGGGTGGCGCGGAAGATATTGATGACAGTCCAGTACCAGGAGGCAGCGGACATGGCGATCAGGGTGATCAACACGACCCAAGACACGGCGAAGTCGCCTGGGCTGGAGGTCATTTCGGTGATCAAGTGCTCGAAGCCCATCTGCGACAGAGCGGCCGACGGATTGGAGCCCCCTGCAGCGGCGGCGATAAAGAATTCCTGCAGCATGACGCTTACCTTTGTTGTGTGTGGTGATGAAGGGTGGAGCGAAAGGAAGACAGGATCCTGGGCCGACCACAGCCGGCCCGTGGATCAGTTCAGAGCAAAGTTGACCGGGACGCGGACGCGTCCGGCGGCTTTCTGCCCGTTGACAGTGGAGGCGTTGAACTTCCACTTGCGTGCTGCGTCCATCGCGGCACGGTCAAGGTCGCGGTTGCGGCTGGACTTTTCGACCGACACGTTGGTCACGTTGCCGCTTGCATCCACATCCACGATCAGGATGACCTCGCCTTGGACGCCGGCACGGAATGCAGCAGGCGGATACTTCGGCGGGTTCATGTTCTTGGACGAGATATCGACGCTGGCGCCAATGTCGCTCGGCTGAGCCGGAGGGCTCGGCGGGCTCGGCGGCGTGACGATATCGCTCGGACGCGGTTCGGGAACGTCGACCACCGGAGCTTCCGGCGGCGGCGGAACCGGTGACGGCTTCGGCGGCGACAGATTCTTGACCGGCGGCGGCGGCTTGTCTTCCGGCGGCGGCGGCGGCGGCGGCGGCGGGGGAGGCGGCGGTGCATCCACCAACGTCACCGTGGTGGTGCGCTCCTTCTCTGCCGGAGCCTTCGGCGCCACTGCAGGGATCAGCAACATCATCAGTGCAGTGAGGTGCAAAGCAATTACAAAAGCAATGCCGATAATGCGGGCCCAGCTCAGGCCCTGGTTCCCGGCATCGTAGTCATGCCTGTGGATAACGAGTTGTTCCGTCATGCGCCAATGGCTCTTTCAGTGGGGGCCCGGATCACTGTGATGATCCCCAGGTTTTCGGACGGCTCTGACACCGCAGGAACTCCCAAGCTTATACCAATCCCGAGTCCTGCAACCACTAAAAACACAGGGATTTCGGGGGTTTATTTTCTTCTTTACTTCAGGTTGATGATCTTCTTGGCGTCTTCGGGTTTTTTAACGCCCTTGGCGATCGCCTGCTGTGCGGCCTGCTTGGCCTCCGGGATGCGACCTTCCGAGTGCAGTGCCTTGGCCAGATTCAAATAGGTCTCGCCGTCCTTGGAAAGCGGTGCGGCCTTCTGCCAGTTTTCGATCGCCTTCGGCACATCGTCGCTGTAGTAATACGACTGCGCCAGCGCAAGGTATGTCTGATAATCAGGCTTGAGGATGCCCTTTTGCATACCTTCATTGATGACAGCGATGACGTCCTTTTCCTTGTTCTCGGTGTTGGCGTAGATGGAATACAACTGCTTGTATTCCTTTTCTTCGGTCAACTGCCCGGAGGCACGCAGCTTGTCCATCACGCCTGCGGCCTTGTCCATCTGGTCGGCCTGCATGTACATGCTGGCCAGGTTGAGCTGGGCTTTCTTGTCGTTCGGCGTCTTGGCAGCAAGCGCCTCGGCAGCAGCGATCGCCTCACCGGTCTGGCCGGCTTCGGCGTATGAGGCCATCAGCAACTGGTTCCAGGTGTCCTTGGGCTCGGGCGACGCAGCAATTGCCTGCTTCAACACCGGAATCGCCTCCTTATAGCGCTCGGCCTGGTACAGCGCCTGGCCCTTGAGGATCAGATCCTCCGGACGCTGCGACTTGCTCTCTTCGAGGTACTTATCAAGCGTGGCCAGACCTTCGGCCTGCTGGTTGTCCTGCATCTGCAACTGCGCCAGCATCAGCATCGACTGGAACTGGCCGTTGTTGTCCAGCGCGTTCAGACCGATCGCCTGCTGCAGATATTTCTTGGCAGCGGCGGCGTCGTTCAGGTTGTAGGCAGCCTGCGCGGCCAGCTGAGCGGCCAGCGCCTTGTCGGCGTCGTTGGCAGCGCTGTTGGCCAGGATCTCATCGGCCTGGGTCCGCACGCCCGGGTAGTCTTCGCCCTTGTTGAAGGTTTCGATCAGCTTCTGCAGCTTGCTGCTCAACTTCGACGACGGCTTGATCGTCGGTGCCTGACGGGGCGACTGCGGGTACAGCTCCTCGGCCTTGCCGCTTTTGGATTTGCGGCTGGCGCGTTCCGAGGAACGATCCGACTGTGCGACCGCATCGGTGACGACAGCCCCACCCAGCGACGCGGCAATGAACAGGGACAACAGGGCTTGCTTGCGGTTGAGCAGTTTCATGTTTGACCTCGGACGATCCGCCGTCGGGCGGTACGAAAAAGCGGAATAGGCGCTGTACGGAAAATCTGAGCCGGCAAACTTAGCAGAAAGTCTCAGTTCCCGAAAACGGTTTCCATGTTGTGGTGCGGCAAGCGGGAACGTGGAACGAAAATCTTAGCGCAGCTAACAGCCACTCACCGGTCGCGGCACCTGCGCCCGCAGTGTAATGCGGCAGTCGTTGAATCCAGGTCAGTGCCCGCATGGATTGGCGGAAGCCAGGCAGATCCTGTTAGTGGTTCTAGCCACACCGCGGCACGCGCCCGGCCTGCTTGGCCTGCTGGTACACCGGCTCGAGCTGACCAACGTCGGCCTGCAGTTCGCGGATGCGGTTGGCAGGGTCGGGGTGGGTCGATAACCACTGCGGTTGGCGATTGCCGCTGGCGGCCATCATGTTCTGCCACAGCGTCACTGCCTGGGCCGGATCGAACCCGGCCTGGGCCATCAGACGTTGGCCGACCACATCGGCTTCGCTTTCCTGGGTGCGCGAACCAGGCAGCAGGAACACTGTTTGGGCGGTCATACCGCCCACCTGATTGACCGCGCTGGCCGCCCCGTCGCCATAGGCGGCGCCGGCGAGCGCGCCGATGATGCCCAGGCCCGTCTGTGCGCCGAGCTGACGGGTGATGCGCTCTTCGTGGTGGCGCGAAATGACATGGCCGATCTCGTGTCCGAGCACGGCGGCGAGCTGGTCCTGGCTTTTGGCGACGGTGAAGATACCGGTGTTCACGCCGACCTTGCCGCCGGGCAGGGCGAACGCATTGGCTTCGTCATCCACGAACAGCGCGGTTTCCCATTGGGTTTCGCGCCATTGCGGCGGCAACTGCCCAACCAGCGCGTTGACCACGCACTGCACGTAGGCGTTCTGCTTGCCGTCGGTACTGACTTTTTCCTTGGCCTTGGTCTGCGCGAAGGACTGCGCACCCAACTGGTCCAATTGCTGTTGCGATACGCCACCTACCACCTGTCGGCGGCCGGTTGGCGAAGTTGTGGTGGCACACGCCGTCAGTGCAAGGACGGCAACAACGATCAACAGCCTGACTTTCATGCGATCTCCCTAGGACTCTGGAGGCATTTTGGCAGGCCCGGCTTAACGTTTCGTCAAACGGCCCCATGCGGCCGACAAAGGGCGGGTATCCGGTGGCGATCGGGCTTTAAAGAGTGCGGATCGATTCGGTCGTCAGGTACCGTCTCGCGCTGCTGCGGCAGGGCAGTCGCGTCTAGCCGCCATTCGGCTCAGCCAAGCCCGAAGAAGTACAACGCCACCAGCGCGGTGGCGTTATTGATGCCATGCGCGGCGATCGGTGCCCAGAGCGTGCCGGTACGCCAATACAGCCACGCGAACGCTGCGCCCATGCTGCCGTACACCAGCCACAGCTGGGCGATAGCCGCTGGGCCATTGCCGCTGATGCCGGGGACCTCGTGCACCAGGGCGAAAATCGCACCGCTCAGCACGATGCCCAGCCATGGGCGACCCGCATTGAGCAGGCGCCCGAACAGCACGCGCCGGAACAGCAGTTCTTCGTAGGCCGGCGCGATGACCACCGCAAACAGCGTCAATGCCAACGGCCATTGCTGGAGCGCTTCTTCCATCAACGGCAGGTTGGTCGGCACCGGTTTGATGCCCAACGCCGAGGCCGCCGCGCTGACCAGATTGCTGAGCAGGAACACGGCGGCGGCAATCAGGGCCGTCCAGCCCCAGGTGGACGCACGGCGCGCGGCAGCCCGCGAGGCGGTCTGTTCGGCAGCGGTGGCGCGGCGACGCCAGTAGTACAACAGCAGCGCCGGTGTGGCCGTGCTGACCAGCGCAGTCAGTAGCTGCACCAGCACGCCGGGTTGGCCGATGGCGGCCATGATCTCGGTCGACGACGGCGTCAGGCCCTGTGCCTTGGCCGCCTGCACCTGGCTGAAGGCACGCACCGCGCCCCACAACGCGAAGCCGGCCACGCTCAAGCTCAGCAACAGGCCGGCGGCGATGAGCACATCGACCCAAAACCCCACGAGTACGGGTAGCAGCGGCGCCTTGCCGGCAACCGTGCGTGGTGCCGGGGGCGGTGGAAGATCTGTGCGCATCGTCGTCCTGCGAACACCGCACGGACCGGCACGCCGCGGTTGCGACGTGCCGGTCGGCGCTGGCGGCTCAGATATCCAGGTTGGACACCTTCAGCGCGTTGTCCTCGATGAAGTCGCGGCGTGGTTCGACCACATCGCCCATCAGGGTGCTGAAGATCTGGTCGGCGGCCACCGCGTCCTCGATCCGCACCTGCAACAGGCGACGGGTGTCGGGGTTGACCGTGGTTTCCCACAGCTGCTCGGCGTTCATTTCGCCCAGGCCCTTGAAACGCTGCACCTGGCGGCCCTTCTTGGCTTCGTCCAGCAACCAGGCGTGCGCCTGCGCGAAGCTGGTGATCGGGTGGCTCTTGTTGCCGCGCACGATCTGCGCGCCTTCGCGCACCAGGTCATGCAGGGCCAGCGACACCTCGCGCAGCGGACGCAGTTCGCCGCTGTCGAACGCGCCCATCGGCAGCACCTGGGTGAACTCTTCGCCCATGTGACGGCGGATGGCCACCAGCGTGGCGGGCACGTTCTCGGTGCCCGGATCGAAGCGCAGCTGGTAGCGCGCGGTCCCCAGGGTGCCGCGATTGAGCACGGCCTGCAGGGCATCCAGGGTCGGGTGCTGGTCGCCTTCGGCCTGCAGTTTTTGCGCGTCCAGCGGCGGCAGGTCGATCAGTGCGGTGAGCAGGGCCGGGTCGTAGCGGTGGGCGTTGCGGGCGATCGCTTCGTTGGCGCTGGTAAACAGCATCAGCAGTTTTTCCAGCGCTTCGCCGGTGATCGGCGGCTCGTCGGTCGCCGGGATCAGCGCCGCGCCTTCGACCGCATTGCTGGCCAGATAGGCGTTGAGCGCCGCATCGTCTTTCAGATACAGCTCGCTCTTGCCCTGCTTGAGCTTGTACAGCGGCGGCAGGCCGATGTAGATGTAGCCGCGCTCGATCAGCTCCGGCATCTGCCGGTAGAAGAACGTCAGCAGCAGGGTGCGGATGTGCGAGCCATCGACGTCGGCGTCGGTCATCAGGATGATGCGGTGGTAGCGCAGCTTGTCCGGGTTGTACTCGTCGCGGCCGATACCGGTGCCCAGCGCGGTGATCAGCGTGCCGACCTGGTCGGACGCCAGCATGCGGTCGAAACGCGCACGCTCGACGTTGAGGATCTTGCCGCGCAACGGCAGCACCGCCTGATTCTTGCGGTTGCGGCCCTGCTTGGCCGAGCCACCTGCCGAGTCACCCTCGACGATAAACAGTTCCGACAGCGCCGGGTCTTTTTCCTGGCAGTCGGCCAGCTTGCCCGGCAGGCCGGCGATGTCCAGCGCGCCCTTGCGGCGGGTCAGATCGCGCGCCTTGCGGGCGGCCTCGCGCGCGCGCGCGGCATCGACGATCTTGCCGGTGATGGCCTTGGCTTCGTTCGGATTCTCCTGCAGGAACTCCTGCAGGCGCGCACCGAAGGCGTTTTCCACCGCCGGGCGCACATCCGAACTGACCAGCTTTTCCTTGGTCTGCGAGGAAAAGCTGGGGTCGGGCACCTTCACCGACAGTACCGCGATCATGCCTTCGCGCATGTCGTCGCCGGTCAGCGCGACCTTGGCCTGCTTGGCGATGCCGTTCTGTTCGATGTAGCTGCTGAGCACACGCGTCAGCGCCGCACGGAAGCCGGCCAGATGCGTGCCGCCATCCTTCTGCGGGATGTTGTTGGTGAAGCAGTACATGGTTTCCTGGTAGGCGTCGGTCCATTGCAGGGCCACGTCCACCACGATGCCGTTGTGTTCGCCGGTCACCGAGATCACGTTCGGGTGCAGCGGCGATTTCAGCTGGGCCAGATGCTCCACGAAGCTGCGGATGCCGCCTTCGTAGTGGAAATCGTCGCGACGGCCTTCGCCGCGCTCGTCGATCAGCGCGATCTTGACCCCGGAATTGAGGAACGACAGCTCGCGCAGGCGCCGCGCCAGGATGTCGTAATGGAACTCGACATCGCTGAAAATGGCCACGGCCGGCTTGAAGCGCAACGTGGTGCCGCGCTTGGTCGAGGCTTCGAGTTGCTTGAGCGGGTACTGCGGCTCGCCCAGCGCGTATTCCTGCTGGTAGTGGAAGCCGTCGCGCCAGATGTCCAGCCACAGGTGCTCGGACAGCGCGTTGACCACCGACACGCCCACGCCGTGCAGGCCGCCGGATACTTTGTAGCTGTTGTCGTCGAACTTGCCGCCGGCATGCAGCACGGTGAGGATCACCTCGGCTGCCGAGACGCCTTCTTCCTTGTGGATGTCGACCGGCACACCGCGCCCGTTGTCGGACACCGCCACCGAGCCATCGACCAGGATTTTCACCACGATGTCGTCGGCATGTCCGGCCAAAGCTTCGTCGACCGAGTTATCGACGACTTCGAACACCATGTGATGCAGGCCGGTGCCGTCGTGGACGTCGCCGATGTACATGCCGGGGCGCTTGCGGACGGCTTCCAGGCCGCGCAGCACGGTGATCTTGCTGGAGTCGTAAGTGCCGTTGGGTGTTGGCGGGGTGTTTTGTTCGTCGGTCATGCGCGTGCCGTTAACTCCACAACACGGGCTTAGGCGGCAGGAGCCGCATCGCACCGTGGGAAAAGGGGGATAGCGCGCAAATTATACCAGTCGGCCCACCCCGGCCGTTGCGCTCAGTCCGAGGAGGCTTGCAGCGCGACCTCGCCGTGTTCCACGTGGAACCGGTGCAATAGCGCCCCGGCGTCTGCGAGTCCAGGTGGGGTTTCGGTTGCGGTGATCAGCACTTGCGCTGGCGCGGAGACAAGCCGCCGCAAGACGCGCGCCTGGTGGTGCCGATCCAGCTCCGACCCCAGATCATCCAACGCGATCACCGGCCATTCGCCGCGCTCAAGCGCAAAGTCTTCGGCCTGCGCAAGTAAGCAGGCGAGGGCCGTAAGCTTGGCCTGGCCGCGAGACAGTGCGTCTTTGCCAGGAAGCACGTCGAAGCTGGGCACCCAGTCCGCGCGGTGCGGGCCTTGTGAGGTGTAGCCATTTTGGCGGTCGCGCTCGCGGGCCAACAAAAGTGCGTCTGCAAGCGAGATCTCGTGGCGCTTCCAGCCTGGGGCGAACGTCAGTGCCGACAAGCCGAGCGATGGCGCGATCGTGTTTGCCACCGGGATCAGCCGATCCTGTAGACGCTCCAGGTAGCGCATGCGCCGGGACGTCAAGGTTTCGCCTGCTTCGGCTAGTTCATGATCCCAGGCATCCAGCATGCGTGGCTGCGCCCCTTGCTTCAATAGCGCATTGCGCTGCTTGAGCGCCCGCGCGTAGCGTCGCCACAGCGCCAGGAAATCGGGTTCCACGTGGAACAGCCCCCAATCCAGGAAGCGCCGGCGCGGCTCGCCACTTCCACTGATCAACACATGGCTGCCGGGCTCGAAGGTCACCACGGCCAGCGCCGCACATAACGTGCCCAGCTGTGCCACGTCCTCGCCGTCCAGACGACCCGTCCATTCCTGCCCGCTATGACGCAAGCCAGCTCGACGTGTCCGTTCGCCTGCAGCACCGCCGCCTTCCTTCCATTCCACGAAGACTTCAAGGTCGTTCGCGCCTTGCTGGATCAGGCCGTCCCTGACCCTGGCACGGAAGCTGCGGCCGTATGCCATCAGGTGCAAGGCCTCAAGCACGCTGGTCTTACCCGCGCCGTTGTCGCCGGTCAGCAGATTCAATGCACGGGCGGGATGCAGCTCCACGGTTTGGAACCGACGAAGCCGATGAATGGACAACCGCACTACATGCATCGATCGGTGTGCTCTGGGATGTAATCCGGCGTGCCGGTCGAATCGAAGGATACGTGATCGGCACGCAACCCGTGCAGGGACGCGCATAGGTGGGCGAGAGATAAGCAGGGGATAACGTGTGGATAAAAGCAAGGTCGTCAGGCCGCTTTGGCCTTATCCACAACTTATAGAGCTGCAAACAGGGTGATAAGCACAGGGTTTCAACCCCATAAAAAGCTTTAAAAACAACGCTTTGATATGGTTTTAAGCGAAATCTGCCCCTACCACCACCACTAAGCTCTTAAATTATTTCTAGATTTAAAAGCAAAGGGCGATGTGCATAAGTCAAAAAAGGGCGTCAATGGGCCATACACTTTGGTCAGGGAACCCAGCGGAACGCAGACAGGAGTGAACCAGCTTGTGCGCTGAACTCGTTCAGACAGGTTAAGTGCACGCTAGTTTTCAAGTCAGTTTGTTTTGCCGGGGGATCGGGCCCCGGATGATTTCGCGCTACGTTGGTATCCTGAGACAAGGCATGCCTTGTTTGATAACGGCGTGAGAGGACTGGAAACTCGAACCGGCCCCGCTGAGATTGACTTGCGTGTTGCGATCTTCTTGTCGGTTCATGCCAGCCCCACGTCACTTGGGACCAGCGCACACCACGGCTGTCGTGTCTCTGCCAGTAGATCGCGTGGATCACGGCGGGCTTCACGACGGCCTCATTGATGACCTTGGCAGGCCCTGAGCACTTTCAGGCAGCCCGACGAAGCCGAGGCTACGTACCTGGACAGCATCGCAGACCACTTTGACAGAGGTTGGGTCCTCTCATCGCTGCTTGTGGAGGCGCTGCGCGAAAGCAAAACCGCCCACAGCGAATGTCAGCATCTGGTCCATGCAACACCGTCGTGCTGAACGTGGCCCTTGCTTCAATGACTGTTTTTTGCCTTGTTTGCTGGAAGTCTTCGCAGCGCTGTAGCCAATCATGCGCGATGGCCGGCACAGGCGGTTGAGTCAACGAAGCCAGGCACAGCAAAGGCGCCCGGACATCCCAGATAAAAAGCCCGGCATTCGCCGGGCTTCTCGTGTTCCACGTGGAACGAAGCGTCAGAGACGCAGCGGCATCACCACGTGACGCGACTTCTCGCTGCTTGCCTCACGCACCAGTGCGGACGAATTCGCATCGCGCAGCTGGATCACCACGTGCTCATCGCGCAACGCCGACAGCGCGTCGAGCAGATAGTTGACGTTGAAGCCGATCGCCAAATCGTCGACCTTGGTGTCCGCCTCGATCTCTTCCTGCGCTTCTTCCTGCTCAGGGTTATGCGCGCTGATCTTCAACTGACCCGGAGATACTTCCACACGCACGCCTCGGTACTTTTCATTGGACAGAATGGCGGCACGCTGCAGCGATGCACGCAGGGCTTCACGATCCACCTTGACCTCACGGTCAGCACCGATCGGAATCACCGCCTCGTAGTCCGGGAAGCGGCCGTCGATCAGCTTCGAGGTAAAGGTCACATCACCGCGCTTGACACGGATATGGCTGCGACCCACTTCCAGCTCCACCTCACGATCAGCCCCCTCCAGCAAGCGTTGCAGCTCAGTCACGCCCTTGCGAGGCACGATGATCTGACGCTTGGCGCCGCCTGCCTTTTCCAATTCCATCTCGCACAGCGCCAAACGGTGACCGTCGGTAGCCACGCAGCGCAGCAAGCCATCGCGCAGGTCGAACAACAGGCCGTTAAGGTAATAACGGACGTCCTGCTGCGCCATCGCAAATGCAGTGCGCTCAATCAGCTCTTTCAGACCGGCTTCGGGCACCGCCACGCGTTCGGTCGCCTCCACTTCGTCCACGGACGGGAAGTCGTTGGCCGGCAGTGTCGCCAACGTGAAGCGGCTACGTCCCGCCTGCACCGTGACCTTGTCCCCAGTCTGCGAAATGGTCACGCGGCTACCGTCGGGGAGGGCACGCAGGATGTCGAACAGCTTGCGGGCAGGAATCGTGGTTTCGCCGTCCTGCGCATCCTCCACCATCGTGCGCGAGATCATTTCAACTTCCAGGTCTGTGCCCGTCAACGACACCTGTCCGTCCTTGACCTGCACCAGCAGATTGGCCAGCACAGGCAGGGTTTGACGGCGTTCGACCACATTGACCACCTGGGCCAACGGTTTGAGGAAGGCTTCGCGCTGCAGTGTAAAACGCATGTGGTTCCGTGCCCCTATGCTTTAAAAGATATGGAATAAATCAAAAGCTTGGTGGTGATGGTAGGGCCGTTTTCAGCGGATAACCACCGTAACTACTTGTTTCCAAAGACAATTCAGCGCCTGAAAGTCGTTGGATTAGCGCGCCTGGCCTTGCGGTAAAACCTGTGGATAGTTTTCTGCTCGAACCACGGCGCAACGTTATCCACAGATTCTCCCGCATTTGACCCCAACGTTTCCATGCATTTCTTCCATGCATGCCGTCAGCAAGGCGGCCGACTCACTCGCTGAGCTTGCGAATCAGCTTTTCCCAGTCCTCGCGCAGCTTGCCGTCGGCTTCCATCAGCGTGCGGATCTGCCGGCAGGCATGCAGCACGGTGGTGTGGTCACGACCGGCAAACGCATCGCCAATCTCGGGCAGGCTGTGTTCGGTCAATTCCTTGGCCAACGCCATCGCGACCTGGCGCGGACGCGCCAGCGACCGGGTGCGGCGCTTGGAGAGCAGATCCTTCATCTGCAGGCCGTAGTAGTCCGCCACGGTCTTCTGGATGTTGGGGATGCCGATCGCCTGCTGCTGGGCGCGCAGCAGGTCGCGCAGCGTCTCCTGGGCGAATTCCACGGTGATCGAGCGCCCGGTGAAGTTGGCGCGAGCCACCAGCGTGTTGAGCGCACCTTCCAGATCGCGCACGTTCGAGCGCATCTTCTTGGCGATTAAAAACGCCACGTCGTCGGGAATGTCGGCGCCGCGCTCGCGCGCCTTGGCCAGCACGATCGCCGCGCGGGTTTCGAAATCCGGCGGGTCGATCGCCACCGACAGGCCCCAGGCCAGGCGCGACTTGAGCCGCGGCTCAAGGCCCTCGACTTCGCGCGGGTAGCGGTCGCAGGTCAGGATGATCTGCTGGCGGCCGTCGAACAGCGCGTTGAAGGTGTGGAAGAACTCTTCCTGCGTGCGGTCCTTGCCGGCGAAAAACTGGATATCGTCGATCAACAGCGCGTCGATCTGCTGGAACTGGCGCTTGAACTGGTCCATCGCCTTGTCCTGCAACGCCCGGATCATCGCGCTGAAGAACTGCTCCGAGCGCAGGTACATGACCTTGGCGGCCGGATTGGCCTGACGCAGCGCGTTACCGGCAGCAAACATCAGGTGAGTCTTGCCCAGGCCGGTGCTGCCGTACAGCAGCAGCGGGTTGTGCGCGCGGTCGCCGGGCTTCTGCGCAGCCTGGATGGCGGCGGCCAGCCCGAGCTGGTTGCTGCGACCTTCGACGAAATTGGCGAAGGTGTAGTGCGAATCCAGGTTGCCGGCGAACGGCACGATCGGCGCGGCGACCGGCGCACTGGGCGCAGCCATCGGTGCCGGAGCAGGTTCCGGTGCACGCGGACGTGACCCCACCGCCAACGCGACCTCGCCATTGGCTGCAAAGTATGTCAGCAGCTCGCGGATGCGTGGCAGGTAACGTTCGCGGACCTGGTCGACGATGAAGGCATTCGGGGCATACAGCACGATGCTGTCGCCGCGGTCTTCGGCTTGCAGGGGTTTCAACCAAGTGTGGACATCTTCGGGCGGGAATTCGGCTTCGAGACGTTCCAGACAGCGGGGCCAAGCATCCATCAAAGTGTGATCATCTGTTGCTGGCTGCGGCGCGCAGCAAGGCGCCGTGCACGCAGCCCGGTAGTGAAAAGAGGATGGACCAGACTAGCACTGGGGGCAGGGTTTTCCCAGAGTTATTCACAGGTCCATCCACAGGCGGCGGTCATCATCACCTGCGGTAAAGCCTGCGGGGTGTTGACCCTGGCTGTCGCGGGCCTATAGAATTGCCGGTTCTATTCGTCTCCATTCATGCAGAGGGCCCCATGGCCACCAAGCGTACTTTCCAACCCAGCAACCTCAAGCGAGCACGCGACCATGGCTTCCGGGCACGTATGGCAACCGCCGACGGTCGCAAGATCCTGGCTCGCCGCCGCGCCAAGGGCCGCAAGCGCCTGAGCGCTTGATTGCCGCGCCGCTCCCTGCGGCCGAGGCAGCCTTTACAGTGAACGCATCGAACCCGTGCAGGCGATTTCCTCGCTCTGCGCGGGTTCGTACGCGTGCGCAATATACAGTCGTTTTCGATAACGCACGTCGCACCTCGGATCCGCTGCTGAGCCTGCACTGGCGCTCTGGCGATACGCCGCCGCGTCTGGGCATGGCGGTGTCGCGCAAGGTCGATCCGCGCGCGGTCGGCCGTAACCGCATCAAGCGTGTGTTGCGCGATGCCATGCGGCATCTATTGCCCGAGTTGGCCGGTGGCGATTACGTCATCGTGGTGCGCTCGGCAGCGGCAAAAGCGACCAATCCACAGATCCGCGACGCCTTCCTGCGTCTGCTGCGCCGTGCCGGCGCATTGCCCCTACCTGCTGCGCCCGGCACAATGCCGCCCGCCAGGACGATGCACCCATCCTCCCTTTCCCCGACAGAGCCGGAACTGTAGTTCCGACTGAGCGAGTTGCTGCCCGATGAACCAGACCCGTGTTTTCCTGATTTTTGCCTGGCTGATGGTCGCGGCGCTGCTGTGGATGGAGTGGGGCAAGGAAAAGGCCGCAGCCAATGCGCCCGTGGCGGCTGCAACGCAGTCGGTCCCGACGGCACGTGATCTGGATGCGGCAACACCGAGCGCCGCCAACGTGCCCGCTGCCCAGGCCGTTCCGCAGGCCGGCGTGCCGGGTGCGGTTCCGGCGACCAGCAGCACCACTGCGACACCGGCAGCGGCCGGTGCCGCGCCGGTGGTCACCCTGACCTCGGACGTGTTGCGCCTGAAGCTGGATGGCCGCAGCGTGCTCGACGCCGAACTGCTGCAGTTCCCGCAGACCAAGGACGGCACGGCGCCGGTCAGCTTGCTGACCGAAGATCCGGTGCACCCGTACAACGCCACCAGCGGCTGGGCCAGCGACAATCATTCGCCAGTACCGGGCGTGGGCGGCTTCCGTGCCGAACAGCCGGGCACCAGCTTCGAACTGGCCAAGGGCCAGAACACCCTGGTGGTGCCGTTTATCTGGAATGGCCCCAACGGCGTGTCGATCCGACGTACCTTCACCCTGGAGCGCGGCCGCTATGCGATCTCGATCAAGGATGAAGTGATCAACAAGAGCGACGCCGCATGGAACGGCTATGTATTCCGCAAGCTGAGCCGGGTGCCGACCATCCTCAGCCGCGGCATGACCAACCCGGATTCCTTCAGCTTCAACGGGGCGACGTGGTACAGCCCGCAGGAAGGCTACGAGCGCCGTGCGTTCAAGGACTATATGGACGACGGTGGCCTGAATCGCCAGATCACCGGTGGTTGGGTGGCGCTGCTGCAGCATCACTTTTTCACCGCGTGGATTCCGCAGAAGGATCAGGCCTCGCTGTATGTGCTGGCCCAGGACGGCCCGCGTGATGTCGTCGAGCTGCGCGGCCCGGCCTTCACGGTGGCGCCGAATCAAAGCGCGACCACCGAAGCGCGCCTGTGGGTGGGCCCGAAGCTGGTCAGCCTGATCGCCAAGGAAGACGTGAAGGGCTTGGACCGTGTGGTCGATTACAGCCGCTTTTCGATCATGGCCATCATCGGCCAGGGCCTGTTTTGGGTGCTGAGCCATCTGCACAGCTTCCTGCACAACTGGGGCTGGGCCATCATCGGCCTGGTGTTGCTGCTGCGCCTGGCGCTGTATCCGCTGTCGGCCGCCCAGTACAAATCCGGTGCCAAGATGCGCCGCTTCCAGCCGCGCCTGGCGCAGCTGAAGGAGCGCTACGGCGACGATCGCGTCAAGTACCAGCAAGCGACGATGGAGCTGTTCAAGAAAGAAAAGATCAACCCGATGGGCGGATGCCTGCCGCTGCTGATCCAGATGCCGATCTTCTTCGCGCTGTACTGGGTGCTGGTGGAGTCGGTGGAACTGCGTCAGGCGCCGTGGCTGGGCTGGATCCAGGATCTGACCGCACGCGACCCGTACTTCATCCTGCCGATTTTGAACATTTCGATCATGTGGGCGACGCAGAAGCTGACCCCGACTCCGGGCATGGATCCGATGCAGGCCAAGATGATGCAATTCATGCCGCTGGTGTTCGGCGTCATGATGGCCTTCATGCCGGCCGGTCTGGTGCTGTACTGGGTCGTCAACGGCGGTCTGGGTTTGTTGATCCAGTGGTGGATGATCCGCCAGCACGGCGAGAAGCCGAGCAAGATCATCCAGGCCAACGCCAAGTAAGTTCAAGAAGGCCCGCCGCAAGGCGGGCTTTCTGCATGTCAGCCCGCAGCTGTTGCCTGTTGTCTTCCTCGCCAAGTACGCCGTCGTGACCGCACCGCCGTTGCACCGCCTTGTTGCTGCGCGCAAGTTGCATGGGAGTGCTGGCGCTGGCCGGTTGCGGCAAGCATGGCGCGGGCGATGTCGCATCTGCTGCGAACCCCTCTGCTGCAACCACTGCAAGCACGCAGACAGACAAGACCGGCGACGCTGCGCGTGCAGTGATCGTGCAACTGCGCGAACAACTGGACCGGCACCGTCGCATCACCGTGCTGCTGGCCGATGAGGACACACAGACCCCACGCGACGCGCTACCTCCAGCAGCGTGGGGCAGCAGCTGTTCCATGAACATCTCGAACAGCGCGAACGCATCGCGGCGTCGTTCGACACGGTCCTGGCGTCCAGGGAGGCAAGCCGATTCGCGACCATTGCCGCAGTGCTGGACGCGGTGGAATCGACGCCGGATCTGTACGATGCCGACCGCCTCGCATTTCGCGAGGTGTTGCGCGATCTGCATCCACGCATCGGCCGCGACTCTGCATTGCCGGCAGTGAACTTGCATCAGCGCATCGGCGAGGATCTGGAGGCGCTGGACGAGATCGAGCGCAGCTGCAACACCGAGCTGACGCAGATCTTCAGCCGCTTCGATCGCAGCCGCGCCATCGTGCCCAAGCGCGAGAAATGGGACGACTACGTGGCGCGCGCCCCCAGCGCTGTGGCCGATGCGACGGTGACGACCGGGTATGCCAAATCATGGGTGATCGTGATCGATATCGACGTTTACGCACATTGGCACAAGCTCGAATATGCGGCCAACGATGCGCAGGCGATTGCCAGTATCTTGACCGGGCCGCTGGGGTTTCCGTCCTCGCAGGTGATCGTGCAGAAGAACGGCGAAGCCACGCGCAATTATAGTCTCGCTACCTTCCATGACCGGCTTGGCGAGGGACGTGCGCAGACCAGCGACCGCGTGTTCGTCTTCTTCGCCGGGCACGGCGCCACGCGTCGACTCGCCTCCGGCCGCGACCTGGGCTACATCATTCCGGTCGATTCGGATCCGGAGCATCTGGCCAGCGATGCCATCGCGATGAGCGACCTGCAGAACATCGCCGAAAGCCTGCAGGCCAAGCACGTGTTGTTCGTGATGGATGCCTGTTACAGCGGCTTGGGAGTGACGCGCGGCGGGCCGACGTCAAGCGCCTATCTGCGCGAAAACGCACGGCGTATCACGCGCCAGGTGCTGAATTACCGGTGGCGCCGATCAACAGGTGGCCGACAGCGGGCCGAACGGGCAGTCGGTGTTCACCTGGGTGCTGTTGCAGGCGCTGACCGGCAAGTACGATCTCAATGGCGATGGCTTGATCACCGGCACCGAGCTGGCCGCGTATGTGGCGCCTGCGGTGTCGGCGCAGACACCGGCGTTCGGCAGCCTGCCGGGGTCGCAAGGTGGCGAATTCGTCTTTACAGATCCCCAGCGGCGAAGAATTTCTCACTGCCGATACCGCACAGTTGTCGGCCGATGCGATTGCGCTCAACGGGCGGGTGGATGCCGCGCGGCCTGCCGCAGCCACGACCGGTGCAGCGGCGGCGGTCACGGTTATGACCTTGCAAGGTGGCGAGGCCACGCTGGTCTTACCCACCGCAGTGAAGAGCAGCGATCGCCAACATGCGCAACTGGCCAACGAGCGTGGTCTGCAGTTGTACAAGGAAAAACGCTACGCCGATGCGGCCGAGCAATTTGCCGACGCACTGAAGCTGCGCCCGGATTTCGCACTGGCGGCCAATAAGCTGGGCTTTGTGTATTACCGTCAGGGGCGCTTGGCCGAATCGGCGCGCTGGCTGGAAAATACCTTGAAGATCGACCCATCGCGCGCAGTGGCTTATCTCAACCTTGGGGATGCGTACGCAAAAGCCGGCGATTCGCGACAAGGCGCGCAAGGCCTATTCGACATCTCTGGAATTGCAGCCACAAGGTAGTGGTGCGGCGCAGGCGCGCGCGCAACTGCAATCGCTGTGAGTCGATGTGGCTGACAACCACGTTGGATGCGGGAGCCGGCACAACGCGATTGTCCGAACGGGTAGGTGATCCCCCCACACCTGCGAACAAGTATGGCCGCGCGGGTGGCTGCGCTGGTTAAAATCCACGTTTTTCTCCTCACTCCACGTTAGAGCAGTGCCTATGTCGTCTTCCAGCTCCACCATCGTTGCCATCGCCAGTGCTGCCGGAATCGGTGGCGTGGGTATCGTGCGCTTGTCCGGGCCGCAGTCGGTGCAGATCGCAGCGCACTTAGGCATCACGCGTCTGCAGCCGCGGCATGCGCACTACGCGCGCTTTCGCGATGCGCAGGGCGCGGTGATCGATGATGGCATTGCGCTCTGGTTCAACGCACCGCACAGCTTTACCGGCGAAGACGTTGTCGAGCTGCAAGGCCATGGCAGCCCGGTGTTGTTGCGGCAACTGGTTGCCCGTTGCATCGAATTGGGTGCGCGTCAGGCACGTGCCGGCGAATTCAGCGAGCGTGCGTTTCTCAACGGCAAACTCGATCTTGCGCAGGCCGAAGCCATCGCCGATTTGATCGCAGCCGGCGATCTGCGTGCTGCACGTGCCGCGCGGCGTGCCTTGGACGGTGTGTTTTCGCGGCGTGTCGATGCGGTGGCCGACAACCTGACCCGCTTGCGTATCCATGTGGAAGCGGCCATCGACTTTGCCGATGAGCCGCTCGATACGCTGGGCGGTACCCAGGTACGCGACGGCCTGACCGAAGCTCGCAAGTTGCTCGCACAGTTGCTGCGCGATGCCGAACGCGGGCGCAAGTTGCGCGACGGCCTGCATGCGGTGTTGATCGGCCCGCCCAACGCCGGCAAGAGTTCGTTGCTCAATGCGCTGGCCGGTAGCGATCGGGCGATCGTCACCGACGTGGCCGGCACCACCCGCGACACCTTGCACGAAGCCATCCAGCTCGACGGCTTCGAGTTGACCCTGGTCGATACCGCCGGCCTGCGCGATGGCGGCGATGCGATCGAACGCGAAGGCATGCGTCGCGCGCGCGCCGAACTGGAGCGCGCCGATCTGGCGCTGGTGGTGCTGGATGCACGCGACCCGCAGGTGGCACGCGAGGCGATCGGTGATGCCATCGATGCCGTGCCGCGTCAGCTGTGGATCCATAACAAGTGCGATTTGCTCACCGACGCCGCGCCACTGGATGCCAATGCGATCGCAGTCTCGGCCGTGACCGGACAAGGACTTGAGGCATTGCATATCCGCCTGCGTGAGCTTGCGCTCGGCGATGGCGTGGAAAGCGTGGATGGCGAATTCTCTGCGCGCACGCGGCACGTCGAGGCGTTGCGTCGCGCCGAACGGCATGTGGATGCCGCCGATCTGGAACTGGGGTTCGAACAACTCGAACTGGCCGCCGAAGAACTGCGCCTGGCACACGAAGCGCTCGGCGAGATCACCGGAAAAATCAGCGCCGATGACTTGCTTGGCAAGATCTTTTCGAGCTTTTGTATCGGGAAGTGATGCGGTGGTACCCAGCGCGATGATGCGCGCTGGGGTCGTTAGAACCAGCCCGTGATCCACGCGCACCCGCTTGGCTCAGCAGCTGCGGGCAGCGATTCGGGTGCGAGCTGGTGCACCGCATCTGGGCACAGTGCGGGCGCACCGGGCGCGCGCTTGCTCTGAACTACAGCACGCCGGGCAACACTGTCTGCAGCGTCGTGGTCTCTGCATTGCACGCGGCTGCTGAGGATGCCGTCGGCTGCTTCGCCTGCGCCTTCTCGATCTCGCGGCGTGCAGCGGCCAGGTCTTTTTCGAATGCAGGATTGCCGTGCAAGGCGGCGACGGTAGCGGCGCCCAGCATGCGACCCTGGGTGACATCGCTCTGCCAGTGCACGTTGCAGACCATGCGGCTATCGCCGAAGGCGCGGCCGCGCGCGAGCAAGGCGTCGCGGTGGGCGGGGGCAATTTCTGACAGGATCAGGCCCCAGGTCCAGCCGATGGCGGTGTGGCCGGAGGGGTAGGAGCCGTTCTTGCGCAGGGCCGCGTCGTCGTCGGGGGTGCACATCGGTTGCGCGTTGCGCATGAACGGGCGTGGGCGTTGATAGCGTGCCTTGGCGGCGCTGGTGCTGGTGCTGGCATCGCGCATGCTGCGTTCGAGCAGGCGCATCAGGTGCGGGGTGCTGGTCTGATCGATCTGGATGCCGAGCGCGCAGCTGAAATGCGTGGCCGCCGCCGGAAAGCGCAGTACTGCATCCTGCGCGGCCAGATCCCAGCGCGGGGTGCCGCGCAGGGCGAGCATCGCCTTGGAAACTGCTTCGTCGTTGGCGAGTGCGGCGCTGCCATCCTGCGGTGGCGGTGGCACCAGCTGCACGCTGTCGGGCAGTTCGCTCTTTTCCAGGTATCCACGTGCGTCGGTCGCGATCACCGAGCCTGCCGGTGCCGCGGTCTGCCGCGCGCCGGCAACGCCGCTGCCGACCAACAAGGCGGCGATGGCGATGCCAGCCAGTGTTCCACGAGAAAGACCTGCACAGCGCTGCGACATGACACCCTCAACCAACACGAATGGAAGAGCTCGCAGATTACGACGCATAGATGACACATGCATGCCAATGCAACGCAGCAACGGCGAGGGATGCGAACCGATTGTCGCTGCACTGTCATGTGACGGTCGTATCGACGCAAGACACCTGTCGCACGCTTGCCGCCATCTTTTTTGACTCGTCCCTAATGCCGCTCATGCCCAAGACCCATCAGTTAAGCGCCGCCGTGTTTGCTGCGCTCGTGCTCGCGCCTGTCGCCTACGCTGCCGACCTCGACGTGTCTGCCGATACCGGTGCGACCGTGCAGCAACTCGATACGGTGTCGGTGATCGGCCAGGGCGAAACGCGCCAGGTGCAGCGCATCACCCAGCAGGACATTCCGGTGTTACCGCCGGGCACCAGCATCCAGAAGCTGCTCAATCGCATGCCGGGCGTGAACGTGCAATCCAACGATGCGTTCGGTGCCAACGAAGAGTCGCAGACGATCAGCCTGCGCGGTTTCAACGGCACGCGTTTGGGTTACACGCTCGACGGTCTGCCGCTGGGCGATAACGCTTACGGTAACTACAACGGCCTCAACATCAGCCGCGCATTGATCGCAGAAAACTTCGGCGGCGTGGAGCTGGCCTCGGGCATCGG
This sequence comes from Xanthomonas bromi, assembly GCF_900092025.1. Classification (GTDB taxonomy): domain Bacteria; phylum Pseudomonadota; class Gammaproteobacteria; order Xanthomonadales; family Xanthomonadaceae; genus Xanthomonas; species Xanthomonas bromi. Next base: position 56,904 of record NZ_FLTX01000023.1, on the reverse strand, counting down.
GGCACTTGGCACTGCGTCCACCAGCAACCTGGGCGGCACCATCCAGTACTACTCGGCCGATCCGTCCAGTGTGTTCGGTGGGCAGGTGTCGCAGACCGTGGGGTCGGACGCCAATCGCCGCACGTTCCTGCGTGTGGATACCGGCGATTACAACGGGTTTTCGGCGTATCTGTCGGGCATCAACGCCGAAGCCGACATGTGGGCGCGCCCCGAATCGCCGACCACCACGCGGCAGTTCAACGCCAAGGGTGTGTACCAGTTCGACGGTGGCAAGCTGACCGCATTCGCCGATACCTCGCGCACCTCGCAGGCGGACTATGCGTACCTGTCCAAGAGCGGCATGGCGCGCGGCCTGGGCTGGGACTGGAATCTGTACGCGCCGGACTGGAACCGCGCATTGGCCGCAGCGTATTGCGCGCCGGCCACACGCAATGCGGCGCGTTGCGGTTTCAGCGGCGGCGTCGACAACATCGACGATGCGTATTACCAGAGCCGTGCGCTGCGTGACGACGACCTGTTCTATGTGGCCGGCGACTTCCAGCCCAACGATGCGATCAGCCTGCATACGCAGGTCTATCACCACGAAAACAAGGGCCAGGGCCACTGGTGGTCGCCGGGGCAGGCGTCCAACCCCGGCACGCCGCAGGCACTGCCGATCTCCATTCGCAGCACCAATTACTGGATCGACCGCACCGGTGGTATTGCCTCGCTGGGTTGGAATCTGGGCCCGCATCACCTCGAAGCCGGGCTGTGGTACGAGCGCAATCACCACGACGTGGAACGCAATTTCTACTGGATCGATGGCCCGGTCAGCGACGACAAGTTCCTGCAGAATCCCAACCGTCGCTTGTTCTCGCAGAACTACGTCATCACCACGCGCCAGTTTTATGTGCAGGGCAACTTCAAGTTCCTCGACGAGCGCCTGAGCCTGGATCTGGGCATCAAGAGCCCGAGTACCGAAATGACCGCACGCGAAACGCCGGGCGTGGCAGTGGAAGCGCCGGTGGCGAGCGGCTCGCTCAAGGCCAGCGAATCGGTGTTGCCGCAGATCGGGTTGGGGTATCGCCTCGCCGAAGGCCAGGAAGTGTTTGCTTCCTACGCGGAAAATATCGCCGCGTTCCAGGGTGGCGGCGCCGGTGGCCCGTTGCTGGTGACGCAGGCATCGTTCGACGCCAGCGTCGGCGCATTGGAGCCGGAAAAATCGCGCACGCTGGAAGCAGGCTATCGCTTCGTGCGCGACCGCTTCGAAGCGTCGCTGGTCGGTTACGACGTCACCTTCGACAACCGCCTGCTCTCGCTCAACCCCTGCGCCAGCATCCAGCAGGGCACCACGCCGGCGTGCACCACGCGCTTCTTCAACGTCGGTTCGGTGAGCAGCCGCGGTGGTGAACTGACGGTGATCTGGAAGCCGACCAGCTACCTGCAGTGGTACAACTCGGCGTCGATCAATCGCTCCACTTACGATGATAACTACGTGCAGAACGGCGTGACCATCCCCACCGCCGGCAAATACACGGTGGATACGCCCAAGCGCATGCTCGCCAGCGAAATCGCCTTCAACTACGCCAACTGGAACGTCAACCTGCGCGGCAAGTACACCGGCCAGCGGTACTACACCTACACCAACGATGATGGCTTTGGCGGCTACACCTCGTTCGATGCGGGCGCCGGGTACGAGTTTGGCCAGGTCGGCGTGCTGCAGGCGCTCAAGCTCTCGCTCAACGTCACCAACCTCACCGACAAGCGTTACGCCTCCAACCTCACCGCCTTCTCCAATACCGACCCGAACGGGCGTCAGCTGGCGTTCCATGCAAGTGCGCCACGGCAGGTGTTTTTGACCTTGGACGCGAAGTTCTGAGGACGGGAATCGGGAATCGCAAAAGCAGATCTTACTCTTGCTTGCCGACGTCCGATGTCGATCGACGTAGACCGTTCTAGCGTAGTCAACAAGACGTCAGGCGTGATTTTCCGGCGCATGCGGACGATGCAGTGCACGCGGGATGTACAGTCGTACCTCCCGCCTCGCTCATCGGCCAAGCTCGCATGGCGATCATGCGTGGATTCGGTAGCTGTTTTTCGTTGGAGACGTGCATGATGCAGTTCGGTCGTCTGTGGTTGGTGGGAGCGATGATGGTTGGCATGAGCGGCCCGGCGGTTGCCGAGGCACCGTTGGCCAAGACGGTGCAGATCTTTGCCCACCGAGGCGCCAGTGCGTTGCGCCCGGAACACACCTTGGCCTCGTATGCCAAAGCCATTGTCGATGGCGCCGATTTTGTCGAGCCGGATCTGGTGTCGACCAAAGACGGCGTGCTGATCGCTCGGCATGAGAACGAGATCGGCGGCACCACCGATGTGGCCAGCCACCCCGAGTTCGCCGCGCGCAAGACGCGCAAGACCATCGACGGTCAGGCGATGGAAGGCTGGTTTACCGAGGATTTCAGCCTGGCCGAGTTGAAGACGCTGCGTGCGCGTGAGCGGTTGCCGCAGCTGCGGGGCACGCGCTGGGATGGGCAATTTCAGATCGTCACCTTCGACGAGATCATCGATTTCGTTGCCGCAGAATCGGCAGCGACCGGGCACACTATCGGGCTGATTCCGGAGATCAAGCACCCGAGTTATTTCAAGGCACTCGGCTTGCCGATGGAAGACAAGGTGCTGACCACCTTGCGTGCGCATGCCTACACCCAGACCGCGCCGGTGATCGTCCAATCGTTCGAGACCGGCAATCTGCGCTATCTGCGCAGCAAGATCGGGCGCACCGGCAACATCCGTCTGCTGCAGTTGCTGGGCGGTGCGCAGATGGCGCTGCCCGATGCCGGTACGGACGATGCGCCAAAGACCTACGGGCAGATGATCACGTCCGACGGCCTGAAGCAGGTCGCCACCTATGCCGATGCGATCGGCCCCGATATCCGCAGCATCATCCCGCTGGATGCGCAGCAACGCCTGGGTACACCGACCAGCCTGGTACGCGACGCGCATGCGGCGGGGCTGCAGGTGCAGCCGTATACCTTCCGTCCGGAGAATTATTTTCTGGCCGCCAACCACCGCAGCAGCGGCGCGATGACCGAGCGCAACGATGCCGGCGCGCTGGCCGAGTTGAAGGCGTATCTGGATGCCGGAATCGACGCGTTCTTCGCCGACGACCCCGGTTTGGCGCGGCGTGCGTTGAGTGGGCGTGCGACGCGTTAAACCTTAAACGCATCTGCGGTCTATGGGAGCGCGCTTGTGCGCGATGCAGCGTTCCCGATGACGCCCCATCGCGCGCAAGCGCGCTCCTACGTTCCCGGCGGCCGCTCGCGCGGCGGGAAATGCAGCACCACGCCCTGCGAGCCATCGTCCTGGCGCTGCCACAGCACGGGCACCTGACGCGGCGGCGGCGGTTCCAGCACGTCCTGTTCGGCGTTGCTCACTTCCCAGGCAGCGTCTTCGTCCTCGTCTTCCCAGCTGTAGCGCGGCTTGGCTTCTTGCGGATCGCGCAGGCGCAGCAGCAGGGCCGCGATCAGCCCGGCCACCGCGCCGCCCAGATGCGATTGCCAGGACACGCCGGCTTCGTGCGGCAGGATGGTCACCAACATGCCGCCGTAGAACAGGAAGGCGATCATGCTGGTGGCGATCGCCGGGCGGTCGCGCCGCAGCAGGCCCAACACGAACACCAGAAACATCAGGCCGTGGGTCACGCCGCTGGCACCCAGATGCCGGCTGCCGGGCTCACCCAACAGCCACGCGCCCAGCCCCGAGCCCAGCCACAACAGCGGCAGCGCCATGACGGTGGCGCGCGGATACACGCTGCCGGCCAACGTGCCCAGGATCAACAACGCGGCGGCGTTGGCGCCCAGATGCGCGAGCGAGCCGTGCAACAGCGGTGCGGTGAGGATGCCGAGCAGGCCGTCGGCCTGCAGCGGCGCCACGGCCCAGGCGCGCCAGTCGAACATACCCTGTGCGGTGAACACCGCCACCAGCAACAGCACGGCGGCCAGGCTGATGTTGAAGGCACGCAGCACCCGGGAACGATCCAGGCGATTCTGGGTGGCGGTATCGGGGGCGGGAGAATGCAGTGTCATGCAGTCCCGGATGGCGGCGTGGTTTTGCCTTTGCAAGCCCGGCTAGCGCGGGATAAACGGATCCGGCGGTGGGACAATCCGTAGATCAGCGGCGTAACCGTTCGCCCAGCGCCAAAGCGCGCAGATGGGGGAGTGTCCCGCACACGTGGCAGCCTCCTTCGGTCGCCACGTTCGACGCCTAGCCGCGCGCGGTTACCGGTTGCTCCGCACGTGGGCGAAGCAACCGAGACGGTGGTTAGGATGAAACGTAGCAAGGCCTCTACGGTCGCCCGAGAACGCAGCAGGCAGGCGTTCCATCCAGGAATCGCGGCAAGCACCACCATCTACGCGCCGCGACCAACCCCAATCCCGAATCCCGACTGCCCAATCCCGGCCCCTCAGTGCCCTGCAGGCTTGGGTGGCCGCAGCAGGCTCAGCACGATGGTGGCGACCAGGATGGTCACCACGACGGCCAGCGAGACCAGCACCGGAATCTTGTACAGATCGATGATCATCATCTTGGTGCCGATGAACACCAGGATCACCGCCAGCCCGTACGGCAGCAGGTGGAAGCGGTCGGCCATGCCGGCCAGCAGGAAGAACATCGCGCGCAGACCCAGCACCGCGAACACGTTGGAAGTGAGCACGATGAACGGGTCGGTGGTGATCGCAAAGATCGCCGGGATGCTGTCCACCGCAAAGATCACATCGATCACCGCGATCAGGATCAACACCACGAACAACGGGGTAAACCAGCGCTTGCCGTCCTTGATCACGCTGAGCAGGTTGCCGTGGTATTGCGGGCTCAAACGCAGGTGGCTGCGCATCCAGCGCAACACCGGGTTGGTTTCCAGGTCCGGCTCCTTGCCGGCGGAGAACCACATCTTGATGCCGGTCAGCAGCAGGAACGCGCCGAACACGTAGAGCAGCCAATGGAACTTGGCCAGCAGCATCGAGCCGGCGAAGATCATGATCGCGCGCAGCACGATGGCACCAAGCACGCCGATGATCAGCACGCGCTGGCGCTGCTCTTCGGGCACGCCGAAATAGGTCATCACCATCAGGAACACGAAGATGTTGTCGACCGCCAGCGATTTCTCCACCAGGTAGCCGGTGAGGAACTGCAGCCCGATCTGGTCGGCCTGCGCGTCGCCCACGCTGCCTTGCAGGTACCACCACAGCCCGGCATTGAAGGCCAGCGCCAGCAGCACCCAGCCGATGCTCCACCAGGTGGCTTCCTTGAAGGTGACCTTGTGGGCGCCACCGTGGCGCATCAGTACCAGATCGATCATCAGCGCCGCGATCACCACGACCCCGAAACCGCCCCACAACCAGACATTGCCAATGGTTTGCATAAAGAATCCCGAAAAGTGAAACGACCTGGACAGCCGGTTGGGCTGAGGCCTTGTGACACGGACATCGTGGATTCCGGGTAACGGACCTTCGCCTGCGCGGCGAAGGTCTCGCTCACAACCGGCGCGGACCGGTTGCCGTTGCACCGGAGCGCTGCACATGGCGGGCTCGTAATGACGGCGACAACGCTGGGAGCTACTCCCCTTCCGGTCCCGATTCTGCGGGCCCGGCGCAGGCACGTCAATCCAGCCGGATACAATAGGTGAATGAATACTCCTGTCCCCGTCGTCCGTCTCAAGAATGCCTGGCGCTCCAGCCACCCGTGGATCTTCCAGAAACTGGTGGAAAAGCCCGCCGCCAAGCCCAAGCCCGGCACCATCGTCGATGTGGTCGGTGTGGATGGCGAATGGATCGGCCGTGGCTTCTACAACGGCCACTCGCGCATTGCCGTGCGCATTCTGGAAACCGACCAGTCGGTGCCGGTGGATGCGGGCTGGTTCTTGCGCAAGATCGCCGCGGCGGTGAGCCTGCGACGCGACTGGCTCAAGCTCGACGGTGTGTCCGACGCCTGGCGCGTGGTGCACAGCGAAGGCGACGGCTTGTCCGGCCTGGTGGTGGACCGTTATGGCGACCTGGTGGTGGTGGAGTTCTTCGCCGCCGGCATGTTCCGCCATCGCGAATGGATCTACGAGGCGCTGCGCGAGCAGTTCCCGGGCTGCCGCTTCCACAGCTTTGCCGACGAACACGTGCAGAAGCAGGAAAGCTTCGACTTCCACAGCAACACCACCACCGAAGCGGCCGTCATCACCGAGCACGGCATCAAGTTCCGCGCCGACCCGGCCGGTGCGCACAAGACCGGCTTCTTCGCCGACCAGCGCGACAACCGCCAGTGGCTGAGCGAGCAGGTGGACGGCAAGACCGTGCTGGACCTGTGCTGCAACACCGGCGGGTTTGCGGTGTACGCGGCCGCGCGCGGTGCCGCCGAGGTGCTGGGCGTGGATATCGACGAAGACGTGATCGCCATCGCCAAGGGCAACGCCAAGCTCAACAACGTGCGACCCAGGTTCGTGCAGGCCGACATCTTTCCGTGGCTGCGCGATGCGTCCAATCGCGGCGATCAGTTCGATGTGGTGATCCTGGACCCGGCCAAGATGACCCGCGACCGCGAACAGGTGATCCCGGCGCTGAAGAAGTACCTGGACATGAATAAATTGGCGCTGGGCGTGGTCAAGCCGGGCGGCCTGTTCGCCACCTTCTCGTGCACCGGTCTGGTGGCCGAGCAGGAGTTCCTGGACATGCTGCGGCGCGCGTCGTATTTCTCCGGGCGCACCATCCAGATCCTGAAGGTGGCCGGCGCCGGCCCGGACCATCCGTTCATGGCGCACGTACAGGAATCGCGCTATCTCAAGGCGGTGTTCTGCCGCGTGGTGTGATCGCGTTTCGTGGCGTCGGATGCGGTCTGTCGCGTTGCAGGCAGCGTCTTCCGCGTCGCGACGCCATCGCCGGCAGGCACGGATTCAACGCAGACATCCAACCAGGAGCCGGCAGCCGATGAGGTCCAGCGACGAAGACGAACGCAAGGCCCTGCGCCGTTTGCTGCGCGAGATCGAGCGGCCCCATGCCAGCCTGCTGGCCAGCAATTGGCCGGCGTTCGGCGTGTGGCTGCTGTTTTCCGGCGCCTTCATGTATTTGTTCCAGACCGGCGACGGCTCGCCCCTGCATCCGCTGCTGCTGGCGCTGGGATCGACCTGTCTGGGCGTCTTCGGTGCGTGGATTGTGTTCCGCTCGGTGTGGGCGCGGCAGTGGCCGCATGTGCGCGAGCACATCGATGTGGACAGCGTGCGCGCGCGTCTTGCAGAACTGGACGACTGACGGCACAGCGCGCGTGCGGTCACGCGATGCGCTCGCCGGCATGTCCCACCACCGCGCAAGAGCCAATCTACCGGTCGGGCGGTAGTTGCTGGTATTGCAGGGCGCAGCGCGACGCCGTTGCGCGTGGTCGCGCCATCGGCATCGCCGTCGAACCGGCCTTGCAACGCGCATCGCGCGCACTGGTGCGGGAGTGGATGGCAGTGCTGCAGCGTCCCACCTGTGGCCGCAGCGCGCGGACGGCAAGCCGCTATGATCGGCTGACCCCCACTGCCTGTGAGATCGCATGTCCCTGCGCTGGCTTTCGCTGTCTGTCTCGGTGCTGCTGGCGTCCGCGCTGCCCGCGCACGCGCTGGAGTTTTCCAAGGCCGAACTGGCGCGCGCCACCGCGCTGCAGAAACGCCTGGTCACGCTGGATTCGCATCTGGACACGCCAGCCAACCTGGAGCGCGCCGACTTGGATGTGCTGCAGGCGCATGCCGGCAATCGCTTGTCGCAAGTGGATTACCCGCGCATGGTCGAAGGTGCGCTCGATGGCGGTTTTTGGGCGGTCTACACCGGGCAAGGCAATCGCAGTACAGCCGCGCACCTGGACGACCGCGATACCGGCCTGCAGCGGTTGATGAAGATCCACACGCTGGTGGCCGCGCGGCCGCAGCGCTTTGCCTTGGCCACTACGCCTGCCGACGCTGCACGCATCGAGGCCGCCGGCAAGCGCGTGGTGTTCATCAGCATGGAAAACGCCAGTCCGCTGGCGGCTGATCCCACGCTACTGCGCTTCTATTACGCGCAGGGGCTGCGCTTGATGAGCACCGTGCATTTCCTCAACAACGAGTTCGCCGACTCGGCCACCGACCCCAAGGGGCCGGAGTGGAAGGGCCTGAGCCCGGCCGGCAAACAGCTGGTGCAGCAGGCGCAGGCGCTGGGCATCGTGATCGATCAATCGCATGCCTCCGATGCGGTGTTCGATCAATTGATTGCGCTGTCGCCGGTGCCGATCGTGCTGTCACACAGCGGCGCGCGCGCGGTCTACAACCACCCGCGCAACATCGACGATGCACGCCTGAAGGTGCTGGCCGCGCATGGCGGGGTGATCCAGGTCAATTCCTACGGCGGTTATCTGGTGGACAGCGGCGCCAGCCCCGAGCGCAAGGCTGCCGAGAAGGCGCTTACCGATCAGTACGGCGGCTGGGAACACGTCAAGATCGCCGATGGCACCAAGCTCAGTGCCGCGCTGAAGGACCTGGATGCGCGCTACCCGATCAAGTGGGCGACCGAAGCCGATTTCTTCGCGCATCTGGAGCACGTGCTGGGGGTGGTCGGGCCCGAGCACGTGGCATCGGGATGGACTGGGACGGCGGTGGCGGGGTGGCGGGTCTGGAAGACGTTTCCGATCTGCCGCGGATCACCGCGTGGCTGCTGCGCAAGGGCTACACCGAACCGCAGATCGCCGGCATCTGGGGCGGCAACCTGCTGCGCGTGATGAGTCAGGCGCAGGCCTATGCGGCGGGGAATCGGAATCGTGACTCGGGAGTGGGGAATCGGTAGCGCGTTAGGTCTGGGATTCGGGGATCGTTGAAGCGAGTATTGGTACGGGAGGGCAGGGCGTTGAGCAGTAAGCGCTGCGTGCCTGCATGGCTGTGCTGGCGGGAGTGGCTGATTGGCGGCGCTGTGATCGTCGAGGATTCGGCAGCGTCCGTGCCTGCTGAGGGAGCGGTGCATCGCCATGGGATGCTGTGTGTCCCGCAGATGTCCGGGTTGGCGGCGCCTCTGGAACGGGTTCCGTCATGTGCTGATGTTTTCGGCGACGCCAGGCGTTCCGATTGGGCATTTGCACAAAAACCAGGGTTCGCCGAGCCGGGATGGGCAACGCCCTGCCGAAGCTTTTAGGAAAAAGCGCCAACTAGAATGCGTCCACCCCTTGCGGTGCGGGCGCCTGCCTGGCCGACCGACCTGTTGGAGCGTGCAATGATCCCAGCCTCCCGGCTTCTGCCGTCCCCCGACGGAATGGACGCGACCTACCGCAAGATCCTATGGCGGCTGATCCCGTTCCTGTTCGTCTGCTATCTGTTCAATTACCTGGACCGGGTCAACGTCGGCTTCGCCAAGCTGCAGATGCTGGGCGACCTGGGCATGAGCGAGACGGTCTACGGGCTGGGCGCGGGCATCTTCTTCATCGGTTACCTGGTGTGCGGGGTGCCCAGTAATCTGATCCTGCAGCGCCTCGGCGCGCGGCGCTGGGTGGCGATCATGATGGTCAGCTGGGGCCTGCTCTCCACCTGCCTGCTGTTGGTGCGCACGCCGGCCGGGTTCTACACCCTGCGCCTGCTCACCGGCGCTGCGGAGGCGGGCTTCTTCCCCGGCATCGTGTTGTACCTGACGCGTTGGTTCCCGCGCGCCCGGCATGGCCGGGTCATGACCGTCTTCATGTCGGCCATCCCGATCTCCGGGGTGCTGGGCGGGCCGTTGTCCGGCTGGATCCTGGGCCACTTCTCGGCCGGGCAGGGCGGGCTGGCCGGCTGGCAATGGATGTTCCTGCTGCAGGGGCTGCCGACCGTGCTGCTGGGCATCGGGATGTGGTTTTCGCTCAGCGACGGCGTGCAACAGGCGCGCTGGCTGGACCCGCAGGAAAAACAGGCCGTGGCCCGCGCGCTGGCAGACGACGAAGCGGGCAAGCCGGCCGGCGCCTCCACCTCGCTGGGCGCGGTGCTGCGCAACCCGGCGGTATGGCTGCTGGGCACGCTGTACTTCTGCATCCAGAGCGGGGTGTATGCGATCAACTTCTGGCTACCCTCGATCATCCAGGGTAGCGGCGTCACCGACCCGATCCGCATCGGCCTGATGAGCGCCATCCCGTACCTGGCCGCAGCGGTGTTCATGGTGCTGATGGGCCGCTCGGCCGACCGCCGCGGCGAGCGTCGCTGGCACCTGGTGATTCCGTTGCTGATGGGCGCGGCGGGCCTGTGTCTCGCGGCCAGCATGACCGACAACCTGGGTTTGGCCTTGTTCGGCATGACCCTGGCCACGATGGGGGCGGTCAGCGGCTTGCCGCTGTTCTGGCCGCTGACCAACGGCTTTCTCACTGCCGCCGCCGCGGCCGGTGGACTGGCGTTGATCAATTCCACCGGCCAGGTCGCCGGCTTTGTCAGCCCGTATCTGGTGGGCTGGATCAAGGACACCACCCACAGCACCGAAGTGGCGCTGTACGTGCTGGCCGGCGCCATGCTGCTGGGCGTCGTGCTGGTGCTGCGGGTGCCCGCGCACGCGGTGAACCAGTGATGCCTCCGTTCAAGCGAGTGTCCCCATGAAGATCGTCATTGCCCCCGATTCGTACAAGGAAAGCCTCTCTGCGATGGAAGTGGCGACGCAGATCGAGGCGGGCTTCCGCGAGGTATTTCCCGATTGGCATTACCGCAAGGTGCCGGTCGCCGACGGTGGCGAAGGCACGGTCGAGGCCCTGGTTGCCGCCACCGGCGGGCGGGTGATCGCCTGTACTGTCAGCGGTCCCCTCGGCACGCCGGTGCAGGCGTTCTTCGGCCTGACCGGCGACGGCCGTACCGCGGTGATCGAAATGGCCGCCGCCAGCGGGCTGGCGCTGCTGCCGCCGGCCGAGCGTGCGCCGCTGCACGCCAGCACCGTCGGCGTGGGTGAGTTGATCCTGGCCGCATTGGACGCCGGCGCACGGCGTTTCATCATCGGTATCGGCGGCAGCGCCACCAACGACGGCGGCGCCGGCTTGGCGCAAGCCTTGGGCGTGCGGCTGCTGGATGGGCGAGGCGAGGCGATCGGTCCGGGCGGCGGCGCGCTGGCCGCGCTGGCGTGCATCGACACCGAAGGCATGGATGTGCGGCTGCAGGACTGCCAGTTCGAAGTGGCCTGCGATGTGGACAACCCGTTGATCGGGCCAACCGGCGCCTCGGCGGTGTTCGGCCCGCAGAAAGGCGCCACTCCCGAGATGGTGCGCCAGCTCGATGCCAACCTGCAGCACTACGCCGACCTGCTGGAGCGCGACCTGGGCGTGCGGTTGCACGCGTTGCCCGGTGGCGGTGCGGCCGGTGGCCTGGGCGCGGCGTTGGTGGCGTATCTGGGCGCGCAGTTGCGGCCCGGCGTGGAGATCGTCGCCCACGCGCTCGGGCTGGATGCGCTGATCGCCCAGGCCGATCTGGTCATCACCGGCGAAGGCCGTCTCGACAGCCAGAGCCTGCACGGCAAGACCCCGGTTGGCGTGGCGCGGGTGGCGCAACGGCATGCCAAACCGGTGATCGCCATTGCCGGTTGCCTGGGCGGCGGCGCCGCGCTGCTGCACGGCCACGGCATCGATGCCATGTTCGCGGTGGTGCATCGCGCCTGCACGCTGGAACAGGCACTGGCCGAGGCCGCCAGCAATGTGCGCATCGCCGCGCGCAATGTGGCGGCGACGCTGCAGGTGGGCCGGGCGTTGGCGCAGGTGCCGACGGGTCTCGACCGGCGCTGACGGCAGCACCCGGGGACGTCGTACGGGCCGGGCGCAGGCGCTCGGTTCTGCTGCGGCCTGCTGGACAAGCTGCGTGCCGAAGGCATCTCCACTCAAAACCACGTGGCTGTCAGCGCGGTGCGCGCAGACGCTGAGACATCGGCCGCAGCGCGCCCCACGCCCGGTCACACACATGCCGCCCATGTGCGTACCGAACATGGCACCGTGACCTTCATCGATCGCGTCAACAGACCGCAGTCCATGCTCACGCTCGACCGCACCCTGGCGCAGTCCATCGTCGACCGCGCGGTGGCCATCATCGACGGCAACGTCAATGTGATGGACCACTCCGGCGTCATCATCGCCAGCGGCGAGTCGGCGCGTATCGGCCAATTGCACGAAGGCGCCTTGCTGGTGCTGTCCAGGCAGGGGCGGGTGGCGGTCGACGCCGCCCTGGCGCAGCAGCTGGATGCGGTACGCCCCGGCGTCAACCTGCCGCTGATTGTCGAGGGTCGCATCGTCGGTTGCGTCGGGCTGACCGGCGACCCGCCGCGGATCGGGCAACAGGCCGGGCTGGTGCGCATGGCCGCCGAAGCGATGCTGGAACAGGCCGGTCTGCTGCGCCTGCAGGCCCGCGACGCGCGCCTGCGCGAAGAAGTCACGCTGGGCCTGATCCCTCCCGACGGGCCGACCCCGGCGTTGGCCGGCTGGGCCGAGCGGCTCGGCATCGCGCTGGACCTGCCGCGTGTGGCGGCGGTGATCGAAGTGGAAAGCGACACCCTGGATCTGGACGTGATGCTGGTGGAACTGCAGCGCCTGCACACCCTGCTGTCCACGCCCGAGCGCGGCAACCTGATCGCCGCCACCGCGCTCAACGAGCTGGTGGTGCTCACGCCCGCACTGGACCGCCGTGGTCACTGGGACGTGGAGGAGCAACGCCGTCGCGCGCACAGTCTGCTCGAGCGCATGCGCGCCAGCAGCCGGTTGCGGATCCGGCTGGCGCTGGACCAGTATTTTCCGCAGTCCAACGGGTTGGCGTTGTCGCACCAGATCGCGCGCACCACCATGCGCATCGGCAAGGCCCGCCACCCGCACGCCGACGCATTCTTCTACGACGATTACCGCTTGCCGGTGCTGGCGGACGACCTGCGCCGGGCCTGGCAGGCCGAGGAATTGCGCAAGCCGCTGCAGGCACTGCTGGCGCAGGAACGGCGCGGCCAGTTGTTGAAGACCCTGTCGGCCTGGTTCGGTGCCGGCATGCGCATGGCCCCCACCGCCAAGGTGCTGGGCATCCACCGCAACACCCTGGATTACCGCATGCAGCGCATCCAGGCACTGTGCGCGGTGGACTTGGGCAACACCGACGACTGCATGCGCCTGTACCTGGCGCTACAGATGCACGACGACCGCACCGCCACCGCGGCGAACACGGAGGCGACCACCACCGACTGAGGGGCGCGACAGCCGGCCGTCGTCGCGCGCACCGCCGCGGTGTGCAGTGGCGCACGCAATGCCGTGTTGGCTCGTATGCGCAGTCCGCTAGACTGGACCAATTGCCCGGGCTCGAGCGTTCCGTTGAATCAGTGCGATACAGACGTGTCATCCACTCCCAGCGAGGCCCAGCGCCTGGCGCGCCTGGCGCTGTTGCAGGTGGTGGACACCGATGCCGAGCCGTTCTTCGACGCGCTGGCCGCCGCCGCCCAGGCGATCGCCGGCACGCCCATCGCGCTGGTTTCGCTGGTGGACGAACGTCGGCAATGGTGGAAGGCCAACATCGGCCTGCCCGGGGTTTCCGAAACCCCACGCGAACTGGCGTTCTGCGCCTACACCATCCAGGGCGATGCGGTGATGGAAGTGCGCGACGCACCGGCCGACCCGCGCTTCCACGACAACGTCCTGGTCACCGATGCGCCGGGTATCCGCTATTACGCCGGCGCCCCCATCGTGCTGCCGGACGGGTTACGCATGGGCACCGTGTGCGTGATCGACCAGCAACCGCGCGCGTTGGAGCCGGCGCAATTGCAGGCCTTGCAGCAGCTGGCCAAGGTGGCCGCCGAAGGCCTGGAGCAGCGCCGCGTGATGCTGGAGCGCCAGGCCGCAAACGAGCAGCTGCAGCAACGCCTGCGCGAGAGCGAAGCGTTTCTGGAACGCACCGGCCGCGTGGCCGGGGTGGGCGGCTGGGAAGTGGACGTGGCCAGCGGCACGCTGACCTGGTCCGACCAGACCTGCCGCCTGCACGACCTACCACCCGGTTACCGGCCCAGCCTGACCGAGGCAATCGGCTTCTATCCGCTGGAAGCGCGCGCGGTGATCACCGAGGCGGTCGAGGCCTGCGTGCGGGACGGCACGCCCTGGGATCTGGAGCTGCCGCTGACCAGCGCCACCGGGCGACGGCTATGGGTGCACAGCGCCGGTTCGGTGGAACGTGTGGACGGGCGCGTGCGCCTGATCGGCGCGATCCAGGACGTGACCGACCGGCACCAGGCGGTGGATGCGCTGGCTGCCAGCGAGCGCAAGTTCCGCAAGATGTTCCAGTACAGCCTGGGCCTGATCTGCACCCACGACATGCACGGCCGGCTGGTCAGCATCAACCCGGCCGCAGCGCGCTCGCTTGGTCGTAGCGTCGAGCAGATGGAAGGCCGTTCGCTGGTGGAATTCGTGCGCCCCGAGCGCCACGCCGCCTTGCACGGCTATCTCTCGCGCATGGTGCTCGATGGCCAGGATTCGGGGGTGATCGAACTGGTGGCCGGCGATGGCAGCCTGCGCCATTGGCAGTACCACAACGTGCTGGATGTGGAGTCCGACGCCACGGTGGTGCTGGCCCACGCCCAGGACATCACCAATCAGTACCGGCAGGAAAAACAGCTGCTGGAATGGTCGTTCACCGACCCGCTCACCAATTGCTACAACCGCCGCTTCCTGGACGAACTGGACAAGCGCGACCCCAGCGTGCGCTGGGGCTGCATCGTGGTGGATCTGGACAAGTTCAAATTGGTCAACGACACCCATGGCCACCAACGTGGCGACGAGGTGCTGGTGCAGATGGCCTGGTTCCTCAACCAGCCGCTGCGTACCCAGGACCGTCTGGTGCGCCTGGGTGGCGACGAGTTTCTGGTGCTGCTGCATCAAGCCAGCCAGGCACAGCTGGACGCCTTGACGCGCGACTACATGGGCGCCATCGACGACGCGCCGATCCGCTTCACCCTCGGCACGGCCTTGCGCCAGGACGGCGAAGCGCTGGCGGTGGTGGTCGATCGCGCCGACCACTCGCTGTACTCGCTGCGCCGCGCCCGCCGCGGCACCGGCATCAGCGACCAGCGCTGACCCTGCGCGCGAGCTTGGCGCAGCCCCGCAGCCCCCGCATCGTCCGACAAGCCACAACCCGTGTAACCGGCGAAAGAAGGAACGTGCCGATGCATACGCGATCGCTTATCATGTAACCGTTTACAACTACATGGATTGGAATGGATACCCTCGACCGCACCCAGCTCAGCCCCAAGTGGCAATTCCGCTTCGACTTTTTCGACCGTCATGGCGGACCCAAGGAACCTGCTTACAAAGACGCCTTAAAAACGCTGAGCTTCGGTAACAAGGTCAAGATCGGCATGAATTTCTATGCCTTCTTCTTCGGCTTCATTTATTTCTTCATCATCGGCCTGTGGCGCAAGGCGTTGAGCCTGATCGGCATCAGCCTGGTGCTGGGCATCGTGGCCTCGTTCCTGCCGACCGCGTTCCAGAACGTGCTGTGGCTGCCCATGTCATTGTTGACCGGCATGATCGCCAACTACGCCTATTACCTGCACACGGTGAAGGGCAGCACCAGCTGGAACCCGTTCGAAGGCATGCGCTGGATCTGAAGCACCGCAACACGGCAGCGCCGGCCCCTCCCGCCGCTGCCGACGGATGACCAAGCCCGGTCTCAGACCGGGCTTTTTTGATTTCTGAGCCGGGTCCGGGGGACACCGCCGGAACTGCTGCACGTTTGGTTGGAAGACGCCGAGCGCTTCGCTTGAGGAGCCACCACGTTCCCAGCCTATCGTCCGAAGGCCAGGGGTTGTGCACTATGTTTGACAGGACAAACAGCGTAGTCCTGCACGAGCGGATCGTATGAGGATCAACAAAGCGCCATCGCACAGCGGCATTGCCTCGGGCGATACACCGCAGTCACCGGAACGCAGGGATGCGCCGCAGGCGCCGCCGACCGCAGGCGCCGCCGGCCCCCTGAGCGGCCTCAAACGACACGTGAGAAAAGCGCTTCCCGGCCTGTGTTGTTCCGGCGCGAAAGAAACCGCGAACACTTCCGAGGGTGCGAGTCATCGGGCACCGGCAATGCAGCCGGCAAATGCGGCCTTGGCAGGTCTCGAGATGGCGCTGTCCAGACCGGGCGAAACGGTGACCGTGGGCCTACAGCGCCGCCGTCCCTCACATGCGCTGACTCCAGAGCAACGGACCAGTTCGGATGCGCAATTGCAGTTGCTCTACGCCAAAGAGCAAGGCGCACGCAGGCTGCACATCGAGAGCAGTCTCTTCCATGAGCCAGGAGCGCAGTCCGTCACCACGCACGGATCCAAAACGTTGCTAAAAGCGGCCGCATCGGCGGCGCTGGCGCCTGGTATGCAGGGGCTGGACCACATGTTCACCTCCGTATCGCCACCCATCCGTCACGCACTGCCAGGCCCTGGCGCGGAGAGCAAACTTTCGCCCACACAGGTTGCGTTGACCGGCGTGGCACGCTGGCCAGACCCGCGCGTCAATCAGGAGTCGACACCAGCAAATCAACGGTATGGTCGCCGCTTTCATTCCACGGCCCGGGAAGGCGGCGCACGCCTGGCAAGCGGGCAGATCCAGACCTTCCGGCAACTGTGGGATTTTGCGGGCGCGGCGCGCCACAGCTGGGCTACCCAGCAGACAGCGCAGACAGCTGGTCCAGGCAATCCAAAACTAGGGAATGCGCAGCCATTTGCGGCGGGTTACCCACGGCAAACGGACGTCGGCACACCCCTCACAAAGCACTATGCGTATATGAGACCACGCGTGCGCCAGCTTCCGCTGGTGCGGAAAGCAAATGACCTGGTTGCCGACACTGGGCAACCGATGCCCGACGGGTTCATGGCGCATGACGTCTTCGAGATGGTGGGCGAATTGAATGGGGAGAAGATTGGGCTCACTCAGCTAGGGCTGGCAGTGAATCCGGACGACTTTCACCATCCGCGCGCCCGACAGGGGCGGGAAAGACACGATGGACGGATTGAAACCAGCGCTTTCCCATTTTTTATCCAGCACACCTCTTGCGAACTGGTGCAGCCGATCATGAACCATGTCGAACACCTGTTTGGCGACCTGGTTGCGCGGCCCCACGATCCCGCCGAGCTGATGCCGGCGCTCGGTAACTTGCACTGGTGGATGGCACATGCGATGCCTGACCCGCGAGGAAGCGCCGCAAAGACCGAATTGGCCATCCGTGCGTTGGCAAACGCGCACGGGGTCGAGCTACCGCCATTCGCGCGTGGAAATGTGCCAGACCTCGAAGCCTTCGTCACCGACCGAGAAAGCTTCAGTGCGCGCTACGCAGATCTGTTCGAACGGCCGGATCACGAGACGGCTGCATCCCCGCGCGACTGATGCACCGCCACGAGCCGGTTGGCGTGGGAGCCGGTCGAAGAGAAGCGTCCTGTCGGAGGCCAGCGAGCGCGTCGTGCCACACCGTCGTGCCGCCCTAACGACGCGTTGAAAGCGCTGACAGAACGTAGCGAGCAGTCGTCAGCTGGGTGTGGAAGGCGCGCTTGGAACGGGGTGTGCGCGTGAGCCATGCCGCACCGAGCACCGGCCGCGCCGATAACTGCGCAGTCGTCCTGTTCGCCGCTCTTAGTCTGTTTTGCTGAATTGGAGGGCAATCGGCACGTGGCACTCCCCGGCTGCGTTGCCATCGGCGCATGTTCTCTAAGGAGCGAGTGCGGCCTAGAGCGGTGCGTCCAGGCAAGGTCATTGCTGCGCCCGACGCCATCCGGGGTTGTGGCATGCGTCGGTCTTCGCGCACGCTCGTCCTGCGCCGGTCGCCGCGTCTTGGGGCGAACGGGACGCGCGATCTCAGCTGCGGCCCCGGCCGCTCTCTTCCCCCGAGGGGTCTTGCATGC
Organism: Xanthomonas bromi; assembly: GCF_900092025.1. Taxonomy (GTDB): domain Bacteria; phylum Pseudomonadota; class Gammaproteobacteria; order Xanthomonadales; family Xanthomonadaceae; genus Xanthomonas; species Xanthomonas bromi. The sequence goes on along the minus strand of NZ_FLTX01000023.1, from coordinate 39,052 downwards.
TTTCTGCCGCTTCGTCGCGTCTTTCATCCATGCCGCTGTGGCGCCGCGCCGCCGCCAGCCTGTGTCTGCTTGGCATGGCAATTGCGCCACCGTTGGCCGCGCAGGACCCGGCGCAGGTCAACACCTTCATCGGCAGCAAGGACGACGGCAATACCTTCCCCGGTGCGGCGGCGCCGTTCGGCCTGATCCAGGTCAGCCCGATCGGTGCGCACTACGCCGGCTGGCGCTATGACGATCCCAGCATCCGCGGCTTCGGGCATTCGTTTCTGTCCGGCGCCGGGTGCTGGGAGCAGGGCGGGCAGGTGTCGATCCTGCCGGTGACCGGCCGCATCGGCCCCGGCGGCGACTTCGACACCGGCGATGCCAAGGCCTTCGACCAGAAACGCTATGCGGCGCGTTACACGCACGACGGCGAAGTGGGGCAGGCCGGCTACTACAAGGTGCGGCTCACCGATTACGGCGGCATCGACGCCGAAGCCAGTGCGCTCACCCGCGCCGCGGTCGAGCGCTATACCTTCGCACCGGGCGCCGACACCGGCCATGTGCTGATCAACGTGGCCCAGGCCAACGACCGCCATGTGGTGATCGGCAGCCAGGTGCAGCTGGTCGGCGACCGCGTGGTGGAGGGCAAGCTGGTCACGCAGAGTTTTTGCGGCGGCCACGAATACACCACCTGGTTCCGGCTGGAATTCGACCGCCCGTTTACGGCGCACGGCATCTGGGGCGAAGACGGCGGCGTGCCCGACGCGCGTCACGGCATGGGCGGCGAACTCAAACCCAATGGCGCCTGGCTCAGCTTTCCACTGGGCACCGGCAAGGACGCGCGCGCGGTGACCGTGGTCAGCGCCATTTCGCATGTGGATGCCGAAGGCGCTCGCACCAATCTGCGTGCCGATGGCATGCAGGGCGGCAAATTGCTGAGCCTGGAGCAGATGCGCCGGCGCGCGCAGCAGGTCTGGCGCAGCGAGCTGGCCAGCCTGCAGCTGGAGGGCGCCAGCAGCGATGACCGCAGCGTGGCCTATACCGCGCTTTACCACGCGCTGCTGCAACCACTCACCGGCAGCGATGCCGATGGCCGCTACCGCGGCTACGACGATGCCATCCACCGCGCCGAGGGCTGGACCTACTACGAATACTTTTCGTTGTGGGATACCTATCGCTCGCAGAACCAGTTACTGGCCTTGCTGCGCCCGCAGCGCGCGCGCGATATCGGCCGCTCGCTGCTGGCCATCCATCAACAGGGCGGCTGGCTGCCGCGCTGGGGCTACGCCAACTTCGACACCAACGTCATGACCGGCGATCCGGTCACCCCGTTTCTGGTCGATCTGTGGCGCTTTGGCGCGCTGCAGGGCAACGAAGCCGAGGCCTACGCCGCGCTCCGCCAGAACGCCTTCGGCCAACCGCCGATCAACTCGCGGCATTCCGGGCGCTCGGGCAATGCGAGGTATCTCGTCAGTGGCTTCGTCCAATACGACCGCGCGTTTCCGTCCAAGGGGAGGGACGTGGACCCGCACCACGGCGGCTCTGCCACGCTGGAATACGCGCTGGCCGATTGCGCGCTGGCACAGATGGCCCAGGCTCTGGGCCATGCCGACGACAGCACGCAGCTCCGCGCGCGCGGCGGCAACTGGCATCACGTCTGGGACGCCACCGTGCGCGATGCCGACACCGGCTTTGCCGGCTTCCCGCGTCCGCGTCTGGAAGATGGCAGCTGGTACGCGCCGTCCAACGACCAGTACAGCCCACGCTCGCAACACGGCTTCCATGAAGGTACTGCCTGGCAATACCAGTGGCTGGTGCAGCAGGACATCCCCGGCATGCTGCAGGCCATGCACGGCAGCGAACAGGCAGGCAAACGCCTGGATACCTTCTTCGCCTACGACGACCTGCTCAAGGACCCGCGCAACGGCGCGCGCACGCACTGGGTGGTCGGCCCGTACAGCTACTACAACCAGTACCGCTACAACCCCAACAACGAACCCGACCTGCACGCACCGTGGATGTACACGCTGATCGGCCAGCCGTGGAAGACCGCCACCGTGGTGCGTGCCGCGCAGCAGTTGTTCACCAATGCGCCCAATGGCGTCACCGGCAACGACGACCTCGGCACGATGTCGGCCTGGTACTTGTTCAGTGCGCTCGGCCTGTATCCGGCGGTGCCGGGCAGCGGCCAATTCCTGCTGCACACCCCGCGCTTCAAACGCGCCACGCTGGACCTGGGCAACGGCAGGCGCCTGCGCATCAATGCGCCCGGCGCCGACGGCCGCGCGCTGCAGTACGTGGAAGGCGTGCGCTTGAACGGAAAACCGCAGACCAAGGTCTTCCTGGACTGGGCGCAGTTGCAGCAGGGCGGCACGGTGTCGTTTGCGCTCACCAAGCAGGCGCCGACGCAAGGCTGGGGCACGCAGGCGGATGCACTTCCAACCTCGTTCTGCGCCACACCTGTAGCAGCGCAGTGACCAGCGCATGCCCCTGATCTGCCAGATGCTCCTGACGCCCCAGACCGGCGATGAAGGCCCCTCTCCCATCGGGGCGAAGAGGCACAGCTTGCGCGCCACTGGCGCGCGTGCCCTGGAGCGCCCGCGCCGCAAGGGCGGGCTGGGGCGCGGAGCGGGGGTTGGGGTGAGGGTACGGGGCGGAGCCACTGACCAAGGTGGATGACACGAGGCTTCGCCCGTCCCCTCATCCGGCGCTACGCGCCACCTTCTCCCCCATGAAGGGGGACAATGTCCCAGCGGGAGAAGGGAGTGCTGGGCCGCGGTGTTCTGCAAGCCTCTCTCCCGCGGGCGAGAAGGACGTCGCGCCTCACCCCGCTTGGTTCAACCGGCTATTGCGCCGCCCATAGGCCAGGTAGACCACCACGCCCAGCGCGTTCCAGAGCAGGAACCAGCCCTGCGTGGTGCTCGGCAGGCTCCAGAACAGATACAGGCAGCCCAGGATCGCCACCGGTCCCACCACCCAGGCCAGCGGCGTGCGGAATGCCCGCGCACGGGTGGGTTCGCGCACGCGCAGCACCAACAGGCATGCGGCCACCGCCGTAAACGCCGCCAACGTGCCGGCATTGGCCAGTGCGGCAATCTCGTCCAGCCGCGCCACACCGGCCAACGCTGCGACCAGCACCGCGGTGAACAAGGTGATCGCCACCGGCGTGCCGGTGCGTGCGTTGACCTTGGACAGGCCGCGCGGCAACAGCCCGTCGCGCGACATCACAAAGAAGATCCGGCTCTGCCCGTACAGGAACGCCAGCAACACCGTCGGCAGCGCGATGATCGCCACCGCACCGATCACCAACGCCGCCTTGCCATGGCCCAGTTCGCGCAGGATCAAGGCCAACGGCTCCGGGCTCTTGCCGAACACGGTGAAGCTCATCGCACCCACCGCCGACAACGCCACCAGCACGTAGATCAACGTGCAGCCGATCATCGAACCGACGATGCCGATCGACAGATCGCGCCCCGGGTTCTTGGTCTCCTCGGCCGCGGTGGAAATCGCATCGAACCCGTAGAACGCGAAGAAGATGATCGCCGCCGCCGCCATCACCCCGCGCTCCACGCCATCCGGGCCCATCGCCTTGGAGAAGCCGTACGGCATGAACGGCTGCAGGTTGGCGCTGTCGAACGCCGGCAAGGCGATCGCCACGAACACGCCCAGCGCAATGATCTTCAGCACCACCAGCACCGCGTTGAGCGTGGCGCTTTCCTTGGTGCCGGCCATCAACATGCCGGCCACCAGGAAGGTGATCACCACCGCCGGCAGGTTCACGATGCCGCCGGCGTGCGGCCCGGCAATCAATGCATGCGGCAGATTGACCCCCAGCCACTGCAGGAACCCGACGAAATAGCCCGACCAGCCCACCGCGACGGTGCTGACCACCAGTGAATATTCCAGCACCAGGCTCCAGCCCACCACCCAGGCGATGCTCTCGCCCAGCGCGGTGTAGCTGTAGGTGTACGCGCTGCCGGCGGCCGGCATCATCGTGGCCATCTCTGCATACGCCAGCGCCGCGCAGGCGCAGACGACGCCGGCGGCCACGAACGACAGCAGCACCGCCGGGCCGGCCTTGTCCGCGCCCACGCCGATCAGCGTGTAGATGCCGGTGCCGACGATGGCGCCGATACCAAGTGCGATCAGATGCGGCCAACTCAGGCTGCGCACCAGTTGCCGGCCGGCTTCGTGCACGGTGACCTGATCGATGGATTTGCGCCGGAGCCAAGACGACATGTGGACCTCGAAGGAACCAAAAGAATCCCCGAGTGTCGCCCAACGCGCTGCAGCAAAGCTATCTGTCCAACGTCATGCAGCCGACCCGGGCAGAGCGTGCACGCCGCCTGGCAGCAGAATGACCAGTCGCCCCATCCATGTCGCGATCACCGCAACGAGCGCGCCGTCGCCTGAATCGACACAGCCGGAGCAGATCTTGTGGCGCTGGGTCTGGCTCGGACTGACGGGATGCAGGCATGCGTAAGGGTCTTGCAGGACGTGACCCCGGTGCCGATCACGGGCGGAACGGCGGCCGGCGCTGCTTACCGGGTGTGTGCCTGTATCGGCACGCTCGGTCAGGCGCCGCGCTGCCTGGCCAGGCAGCGCGGCCGTTCAGCCCAATGCTGCCACTGGAAAGCGCGCGCCACGTCGATGAGCGCTCAATCCGCTGCATGTCCTGCGCACGCGCAGCGCCTGGCATGCGCCGTGCGACCCGTGCACGCCGCACTCAGGGCGCCGAGCAGCCATGGCGCTGAAAACCTGCCCGTGTCTTCAACCGCGCGTAATACGCCGCAGCCGCCGGCAGCGGCGCACGCTCGATGGGACTGGCGAACCAGCGCTGCGTCGACACGCCCAGCACGATATCGGCCAAGGTGAAGTCCGCGCCCAGCACGTAAGGCCCCGCGCGCTGCAGTTGCGCGTCCAGGATGGTCATGTGCCGGTTCCACTCGGACACGCTGGCCGCAATGCTGTGCAGATCGGTATGCGCCGCGCTCCCCCGCACGGTGGCCATGAACGCGTAGCGCCAGGCGGTGTTGAGTTCGGTGGCCTGCCAGTCCATCCACTGTTCGACCAAGGCACGCGCTGCCGGCGGATGCGGCAGCAGATCGTCGCGCTGGCTGCGTGCGGCCAGATAGCGGCAGATGGTGTTCGACTCCCACAGCACCAGCGCGCCATCCCTGATCACCGGCACCAGGCCGTTCTGGTTGAGCGCCAGAAACTCGGGTGTGTCGACCGGGGCAAACCCGCTGCCATAGGCGTGCAAGCGGTAGTCCAGCGCCAATTCGTCGCACAGCCACAACACCTTGCGCACGTTGATCGATGTCGGCTTTCCGTAGAGGTCCAGCATATGCGCCCGGGGATGGATGTGGTGACGACGCAGAGACCACTGCGCGAGTGCACTGCGCTGCGTCTTGCGCGTGCGTCGATGCATCATCGCAGCAGCACCGCTGCCGCGTCTGCGTTCAACGCAGCGTATGCTGGAATATGCATGTGTATCTTCGTGCAGCCGTGCAGCCGTGCAGCCGTGCAGCCATGCAGATCGACACGTGCACCCAACCCGTCGCCGCTGGCTTATAACTCAATCTTGCCCGCGTAAGTGTCGCGCACGTTCTGGCTGATATACGTGCTCAAGCCGCGCCCTGCCTTGGCCAGGCGCTGCATGGTCGCCACCGCGTCGGCGCCGGCACTGTCGGCGGTGTACACGTAGGTTTCGCCGCTACGAAAGCGCACCGCAATCGCGTCGTCTGCCAACACGTAGGCCACCACGCCCGAATGGCCTTCACGATTGCCATAGCGCTGCATCGACGGTAAGCGTCGGTTTGTCATGCAGCCAAGCTAGAAGCCTCGCAGTGACGGGCACCTCAACGAGCGCGGCAGTCGCGTAGGCCTGCGCAGCGTTGCGAGTGCATCTTCATGGCAACCCAGGCTTCGTCTTCCACCCGACATTGGCTCTGGCCGACGCCGACGCGGATGCACCTGGCACCAGCGACGTCGCAGTGCCGATACATTGCACGCGCGCGCCATGCGCCGTGCAAGCACCCGGCCCGTAGCCATGACACTGGGCTTATCGAAGCGAACGCGTCCACCCAACGCACCGATCTTCCAGCGCACAGTGCAGCAGATCAACGCGCCTCGGACGCCAGCGGGTACAGCGCCGTCATCGCCTGGCAGCGCTGCGCAAACAGCGCGTGCAGCTGCCGCACCGCCGGCGAAAACTGCTTGTGATGCGGGCACACCAGATGCAGCGGCAGGCGGTCGCCGCAATCGGGAAACACCACCTCCAGCCGCCCGGCCTGCACGTCGGCGCACACATCCAGCCACGACTTGTAGGCGATGCCTTCGCCGGCCACCGCCCAGCGCCGCACGATATCGGCGTCGTCGCACAGCATCGCCCCGCGCACCGGCACCACGTGGCGGCGGCCCTCCAGCTCGAATTGCCAGCGGTCGTAGGCGCGCCCGGCCAGTTCATACAGCAGGCAGGCGTGCTCGCGCAGCGCATCCAGCGTGGCGGGCCGCCCGTGGCGCTGTAGGTACGCAGGCGCGGCCACCAGCACGCGGCGGTTGTGCGCTGCCAGCGGCAGCGCCACATGGTCCACATCGTCGATACGCCCCAGCCGGAACGCCACATCCACCGGCGCGCTGTACAGGTCCGCTACCTGGTCGGACAGATGCAGGCGCAGGCGCGGATGCGCGGCGCGGAACTCGGTCAGCCACGGCAGCAGCACATTGCGGCCCAGATCCGACGGTGGCGGTCACCTGCAGCACGCCTTGCAGTTCGGTGTCGCGCCCGCGTACCTGCTCGCGCCCATCGCGCAGCAGCTCCAGCACCTGGCGTGCGTAGGGCAGGTACTGCTCTCCCTCCGCGGTCAGCCGCAGGCTGCGCGTGGAGCGCGCAAACAGGCGCAGGTCCAGCGCCCGCTCCAGCCGCGCTGACCTGGCCGGGCAGCAGGTCGGCCTCGCGCGCGGCATTGGAAAAACTGACCAGCGCCGCCGTGCGCACGAACAGCGCCAGGTCGTCGAAGCGGACCATCTTCACTCCAATCATGAAAGTGCTTGCGCAGTTTGCCGGTTTTTCTCTTAATCCCGGCGACCGACCATGCAGTTCCCTCCCCGCACGACGCCCGTCATGAAAGCCATCGCCGACCCGCAACACGGTCTGCCCATCGACGACCCGCGCGCGCTGGTCGCGCTCGACCTGCCGCTGCCCGCGCCCGGCCCGCGCGATCTGCGCGTGCGCATCCATGCCATCTCGGTCAATCCGGTCGATACCAAGGTGCGCGCCAATGCCGCCGTCGACGCACCGCGCGTGCTCGGCTGGGACGCCAGCGGCGTGGTCGATGCGATGGGCAGCGCTGTCAGCCTGTTCCAGCCCGGCGATGCGGTGTACTACGCCGGCACCTTGAATCGCCCGGGCACCAATGCCGAATACCACCTGGTGGACGAACGCCTGGTCGGGCGCAAGCCGGCCACGTTCGATGACGCCTCGGCCGCATACCACCTGGTGGACGAACGCCTGGTCGGGCGCAAGCCGGCCACGTTCGATGACGCCTCGGCCGCCGCGTTGCCACTGACCGCGATCACCGCCTGGGAATTGCTGTTCGACCGCCTTCGCATCGCCGAAGACGGCGGGCAGGGCCAGACATTGCTGGTGGTCGGCGCCGCCGGGGGCGTCGGCTCGATCCTGGTGCAGCTGGCGCGCACGCTGACCAAGCTGACCGTGATCGGCACCGCCTCGCGCCCGCAGACGCAGGATTGGGTGCATGTGCTCGGTGCCCACCATGTCATCGACCACACCCAGCCGCTGAGCGAGGGCCTGCAGCGCATCGGCATCGCCCAGGTCGAGCATGTCGCCAGCCTGACCCACACCGATCAGCACTTCGCCCAGCTGGTCGACGTGCTCGCGCCGCAGGGCCAGTTGGCCCTGATCGACGACCCGGCCACGCTCGATGCGCTGCCGCTCAAGCGCAAGAGCGCGTCGCTGCACTGGGAATTCATGTTCACCCGCTCGCTGTTCGACACCGACGACATGATTGCCCAGCGCCACCTGCTCAACCGCGTCGCCGCGCTGGTGGACAGCGGCACGCTGGGCGAGCACTACGGCCGCATCACCGTCGACAACCTGCGCCGCGCCCACGCCGCACTGGAATCGCATCGCACCCGCGGCAAGCTGGTGCTGGAAGGCTTCTGAGCGCAGACGCCGCAGGCAAGACAGCGGCCTGGCATGGCCGCTGTCTTGTTGCCGCATCCCGCAGCGCTGGTGCGCGTTGCCGCAGGCGCAACGTCCCACGCGCCTGCGCTGATGATCACCGACCACCCAACCGGCATCGCACTGACGCAGCCGCTGCGACCGACCCCGCTACACTGCACGCATGTCATCCGAATCCCTGATCCTTCTCGGACTGCTCGTGGTAGTCCTCGTGTTGCAGCTGCTCGCGCTGTTGCGACGTCCATCCACGACCGCGCTGGAGCATGCGCTGCGCGCCGAACAACGCGACGGCCGCGGCGAACTGCGCGAGCAACTCGAAGGCCTGGCGCGGCAGCAGGACGCGCGTCTGGAAACCTTCGCACGCAATCTCACCGAACTGTCCACCCGCACCGATCAACGTCTGGACCTGCTGCGCGATGCGCTTGGCGAAGATGCCCGCAAGGCGCGCGAAGAAAGTGGCCTGGCCCAGCAGCGCACCGGCGAATTGCTGACCCTGCGGCTCACCGAACTGCGTACCCAGCTCGAAGGCTTCGGCCAGCAGCAGGAAACCCGCATCCAGGTGTTCGGCCAGCAACTGACCGACCTGATCGCACGCACCGACACCCATATGGCCGCCTTGCGCGAAGCGCTGGCCGAGGATGCCCGCAAGGGCCGCGCCGAAGCCGGGGAGTCGCAGCAACGCTTCACCGAAGCGCTCGGCCAGCGCCTGAGCGAACTCACCCAGCGCAACGAACTGCGCATCGGCGAGATGCGCGCCACGCTGGAACAGCAACTGGCCAGCCTGCAAAGCGACAACGCCAGCAAGCTCGAACTGATGCGCGCCACCGTCGACGAAAAACTGCAGACCACGCTCAACACGCGCCTGGATGCGTCTTTCAAACTCGTCTCCGAGCGCCTGGAACAGGTGCAGCGCGGCCTGGGCGAAATGCAGCAACTGGCCACCGGCGTGGGCGATCTCAAGCGCGTGCTCAGCAACGTCAAGGACCGCGGCGGCTGGGGCGAAGTGCAGCTGGAGAACATCCTAGAGCAGACGCTGACGATGGAGCAGTACGCCCGCGGCGTGCGGGTCAGGCCCGACAGCGCCGAAGCGGTGGATTTTGCGATCCGCCTGCCCGGGCGAGGCGACGACACCGTGGTGTGGCTGCCGGTGGATGCCAAGTTCCCGCGCGAGGACTACGAACGTCTGATCGACGCGCAGGAAAAAGGCGACCTGGACGCGATCAAGCAGTCGACCGCGCAGCTGGAGCGCGCCATCCGCGTGCAGGCCAAATCCATCAGCGACAAGTACGTTTGCCCGCCGCAGACCACCGATTTCGCGGTGATGTTCCTGCCCACCGAAGGCCTGTACGCAGAAGTCATCCGCCGCGCCGGTCTGGTCGATCTGCTGCAGCGCGAACATCGCGTGGTGCTGGCCGGCCCGACCACGTTCACCGCACTGCTCAACAGCCTGCAGATGGGCTTCCGCACGCTGGCGATCGAAAAACGCTCCAGCGAGGTCTGGCAGGTGCTGGGCGCGGTGAAGAGCGAGTTCGGCAAGTTCGCCGGCATTCTGGAGAAGGCCGAGCGGCAGATCAGCACCGTCGGCAAGAGCCTGGGCGAAGCCAGCCGCAAGACCCGCACCATCGAACGTCGCCTGCGCGGTGTGGAAACCCTGGCCGGCGAGCAATCGCAGGCGCTGCTGGACGACGCTAGCGACGAAGGGAGTGCGAGTTCACAAGACGACGGCGACGAGCAGGAATAGGGCAGCAGACAGAGATCGGATAACCCGCATGGCTGCAGTCGAAGACGGACACACGTGTAGCAGCGCCCTAGGGCGCGATGGGATGTGCCGGTAGGCGTCGCGCAGAAGTCCGCGCTTGCGAAAGACAATGCGCTGCGCGGCTAGCGGCATCCCCCAGCGCGAGAATGACTGCCGCCACGATAGGGCACCCCTGGGTGCGATGGGCATGACCCAGCGTCCATCTCGCACCTGCATTCCAAGCGCAGCCGTCCAAGGTACCAGCCCCGCGCACGCCACGCAGACACGCATGTCGCGATGCTTGCCATCACTTTCCGAGGGAGCCTTCGCATGCCGAGCGGTTGGATCTACACCTCTTTCTGCGCGCTGCTGCTGGCCGCCTGCAGCAATGCGCCAATCGCCTCTTCGGCCTCGCCGGCCGCTCAGGCGCCTGCCACGCAAACGAGCGCCGATGCTGCTGCCTGCACGGCAAAGGGCGGCCAACTGCATCCGGTCGGGCGTATGCAGATTCCGCGCTGCATCGTGCCGTATGCCGATGCCGGCAAGACCTGCACCGACAACGCGGACTGCAGCGGCGACTGCCTGGCCACCAACATCGTGCCGACCGGCGCTACGACCACCGGCACCTGCCAGCGCGACAGCGATCGCTTCGGCTGCCGCCAGGAGGTAGTCGGCGGCAAGGGCCAGGCGGCGTTGTGCATCGACTGATGTTGGCATGAGGCGGGCGATTTGATCCGGCGTTTCGAACACTTGGTCCGCCAGCACCAGCGCCAGCCAGTGTGGAATGACATCGACATCGCAGACCCCGGCGATGTCGATTCGTCGTCCTGTCTCACCGCGTCGACGTCTTCGACCATGGGGCGCAGCCACTAGGCATCCAGACGCGAAGCGTCGAGCAGGCCGTCGAGCACTTTTTCGACACGCAGCGACGTATCCACGCGTTTGCCCAGGTGCGGGGGCGTTGGCCCACGCCGTGCATGCACACATCGCCGCCATAACGGCGACCATGCTCGACGCAGCCATCGGTATCGCACTCGCCTGTGCGCGGGCTTATGCTCGACGTTCCCTACGGATATCAGGATGCACGCATGAGCCAGACGCTGTACGACATTCCCGTGACCCGCATCGAAGGCGAGCCGACCACCTTGGCCGATTACCGCGGCAAGGTGCTGCTGGTGGTCAACGTCGCCTCCAAGTGCGGCCTGACCCCGCAGTACGAAGGACTGGAAGCGCTGTATCGCGACAAACATGCGCAGGGTCTGGAAGTGCTGGCGTTTCCGGCCAACGACTTCAACGGCCAGGAGCCGGGGAGCGAAGCGGAGATCGCGCAGTTCTGCCAGCTCACCTATGACGTCACCTTCCCGATGTTTGCCAAGATCGCCGTCACCGGCGACCAGGCGCACCCGCTGTATCAGGCACTGACCCGCACGCATCCGCACACCACCGGCGACGGCCCGATGCGCGAAAAACTCGCTGGCTACGGCATCGCCCCCAACCCCGCGCCCGGCGTGGTGTGGAACTTCGAAAAATTCCTGATCGGCCGCGACGGCAAGATCATCGACCGCTTCGCCCCGGACATTCCCGCCGACGATGTACGCCTGCGCGCAGCCGTGGATGCCGCATTGGCCGCTTAAACCTAGCCATTTTTTGAGAGAAACTTCATGGAAGAACGAAAAGTATCAAGTCTGCATGATCTGGAACAGTGTGCAGAAGCGCTTAAAACCGAGTGTAGCTTAAGGTCTTCGGACGGCGATCGCTATGTTTCCCCAGTTTTGTTCCGTGGCCAGTCACGAGCGGAATGGAAGTTAGAGACGACATTGGAACGATTTGGAAAAAAAGATCTTTCTCTTGAAGAATATGCTCGCTACCTAGCCAGAGTTAAGCCTGGAATCGAAGCTTATACAGATAGATTATTCGAGTTCAATCTGGGAAACCAAAGAGTTCCTGGGAGCACGTTTCCCTTATCTCAGATTAGTCTATTGGCGGGGCAGTATGAGTTCATGGTTTACCTAAGGCATCACGGATTTCCTACTCCTTTACTTGACTGGAGTCGATCACTCTATGTTGCTTTGTTCTTCGCTTGCAGTGGGCAAGATCATCAGGATGATTCGGCGCTTTACATGTATGTCGAGAACTTAGGATTCGGAAAAGGTGGTATGGTTGGTTCTCCCGAGATTGCCACTCTGGGTCAATACGTAACTGCACACAAAAGACATTTTATTCAGCAGTCTGAGTACACCGCATGCATCGGAAAGTTTGATGGTGAGTGGTGTTTTTCGCAGCATGAATCTGCTATGGGAGGAGTAGCAGGCAGGCAAGATAGGTTGGAGAAGTTTGTTATACCTGCAGAACTTAGACGAAGTATTCTGCGCCAGCTCGATGCAATGAATATCAACCCTTTTTCTCTGTTTGGTACAGAAGAATCCCTTATGCAAATGCTGGCTTTTCGCGAGATAAGTGATTGAGATTTAGTACAGCAAAAAAGCCCGGGATCGCTCCCGGGCTTTTGCATTCATCACGCACCAAAAACCCGCCCGGTTAACGCACCCAGCTCGGAATCGGCATCGCGTTCCCCGGCACGGTAGTGTCCTTGCCGTCGCGCAGGTATTCCGGCAGCTCGTTGTTCTCTTCGCGGTGGCTGCGCAAATCGCGGGTGATCTGGTAGTTACGCCGCTGCATCCATGCATCGCGGGTCAGCGCGTATTCGTCCGGCGCCTGGTCGCGCAGCGAATCCAGTGACATCAGCTGCGCGCGTGTGTCCACCAGCTGCAGTCCCTGCAGTGCGAAGCGCGCACCGCTGTCGTCCACCTGGCGAATCCACGACAGCGGAATATCGCCTGCCAGCCCAAGGGTGTCGCGCACGGTGCGCGGCCCGAACAGCGGCAGTTCGAAGTAGCGCGAGTTACGCCAGCCCCACGCGCCCAGTGTCTGGCCGAAGTCTTCGCTACGCCGCGGGATGCCGGCCGCGGAGGCGGGATCGAACAGCCCGGCCACACCCAGCGTGGAATTCATCACGAAGCGGCCCAGCGACTGCACTGCATAGACTGGGTGGCCCTGCAGCAGCTGGTTGACCACGGTCAGCGGCGTGCCGAGATTGTCGAAGAAGTTGGTCACGCCCAGACGGGCCGGGCTCGGCACCACCTTGGTGTAGGCCGTCGCCAACGGACGCGCTACGCCACGGTCCACCGCCATGTTGAAGCGGTGCATGCCGCGGTTATAGCGCTCCCACGGGTCGTACGCCGGCGCCGCGCCCGGGAGTGCAGGCGCCCCGTCGGGACCCGCCTGCGGGGTGGTCGAACCATATAACGCGTCGAAGTCGCTTTCGGCATCGGTCGGCGCGCCTGCGGTGGCGGTGGCGGTGGCGGTGCCCGCAGCGGCCTGCTGATCGGCAGGCGCCGCGGCGCTGGCCGGCAGCGCGTCCGGGGCGGCAACGCCTGCGGCGGCCGGTTGCGCGGTCACCCCGGCGTCGTCGCGTACCGGTGCGTCGGCCGCAGGCGCGATGGCGGTACCGCCGGAAGGCGGTGCGGATTTCGGTGCCTGGCTGGCGCACGCACCAAGCAGCAGGCAGGCCAACAACGGAAGAGAACGGAACTGTGTCATGGCGTGGCGCTCAGGCCTGAAAATCGAGAGTGGGGGACAACCGGTAGGCAGCGCGCAATTCGTCCAGACCGGACGCCTCGCCCACTACCGCGCCGTTGCCGGCTTGGCGCAACCGGGCAGCCAGTTCGGCCAGCATCGCCACACCGGCACTGTCCAGACGTTGTACACCGGCCAGGTCCAGCGTGCGCGCGCCATCCAGCTGTGCGATCGCCTGCGGCCAGGCCGCGGTGACTGCGGCACGGTCGAGCACGCCGGTGATGACCAGCGCCTCGCCCGTGCGTTGCACGGTATTACTTGCCATTGGCCGGTGCCGTACCGACCTGCAGGTTGCCGTTACGCAGGTCGGTCGCCACCTGGGCGATGCCCTTCTCGCGCAGCGGGCCGTCGAACTGGGTCTTGAAGGTCTGCACGTAGGAGATGCCTTCGATCATCACGTCGAAGATCTTCCACTGGCCACCGGTATTGCGCATCAGGTAATCGACCGGGGTCGGGTCGTTGCCGGCACGCATCAGGTCGGTGGAGACCTTGACGCCACGATTGCCCGGCAGTGCGCTTTCGGATTTGGCGCGGAAGCTCGGCTTGCCTTCGAAATTCAACAGCGCCGTGCCGTAACGCTGCATCAGGTTTTCGGCCAGCGCGTCGGCAAACAGCTTGACGTCGGCGTCGGACGCGCCGCGGCCGTGCACGCCCAGCACCAGACGGGCCGAATAGTCGCGGTCGAAGGCTTTGTTCAATTCGCCATTGATGAACTGACGCAGTGCCGCCGGGTTGCTACGGAACTCCGCACGGCGTTGGTCCAGCGTGCTCAGGATGCGGGTGCTGCTGTCTAGGACGGTCTTGGTCGCCGCGCCTTGCGTCGGCGCGCTGGCAGCCGCTGGTTGCGCCAGCACGGTCGCCGGTGCGCACACCAGCAGGGTCGAGGCCAGGACGGCAGAAAGCAGGGTGGTTTTCATTGGCGGGGTTCCGTAGAGGGAGGAGCGGTCTGGGCAGGCGCAGGAGTCTGGCCATTGGTGGCGGCCGGGGCATTGCTGCCGCCACCGCCACCACTGAACATATATTTGCCGACCAGCTGCAGCAGATCCACCGCCGGTTGGGTGAAGCCGATTTCGTCGCCCGGCTTGAGGGTGTCCGGATCGCCGCCCGGCTGCAGCCCGATATAACTCTCACCGAGCAAGCCGCTGGTGAAGATGCCGGCCGAGGTGTCGGCGGGCAGATCCTTGTACTTGGTGTCCAGCGACAGCGTCACGATCGAATCGAACTTGGTCGGATCCAGGCTGATGTCCGAGACCTTGCCGATGGTCACGCCGCCGATCTTCACCGGCGCTTGCGCACGCAGCTGGCCGATCTGGCTGAAGCGGGCGGTCAGCGTGTACTGGCTGGCGCCGAAGCCCCAGCGCTGGTTGGTCGAGGCCACCGCCAGCACCAGCAGCGAGGCCAGGGTCAGCAGCAAAAAGGCGCCGACGGCGAATTCGAGTCGTGGTCCACGCATGGCCATAGTTATTCCACTCACCTAAACAACATTGCAGAAAGGACGAAGTTGAACATCAGCACCAGCAACGAGGCGTTCACCACCGCGCGGGTGGTGGCGATCGAGGTGCCTTCGATGGTCGGTTCGGCATGGAAGCCCACATAGGCGGCGACCAGTGCAGCGGTGCCGCCGAAGATCGCCGACTTGAGCATCGCCACGCCGAAATCGTCCCAGAAGTCCACGCTATTGCTCAGGCCCGACCAGAATGTGCCGTTGTCGATGCCCAGCACGTGCACGGCTTCGAAATAGCCGCCGGTGATCGCCAGCGAGCAGAACACGCCGGTCAGCAGCGGCACCGTCAGCACTGCCGCCCAGAAGCGCGGTGCCACGGCCTTGGCCACCGGGTCGATGGCCATCAGCTCCAGCGCCTTGATCTGGTCGGTGGCGCGCATCAAGCCGAGCTCGGCCGCGATCGAGCTGCCGGCACGGCCGATGAACAACAAGGCAGTCAGTACCGGCGCCAGTTCGCGGTACAGCGACAGGCCGAGCAGGGTGGACAGCGCATCGGAGGCACCGTACGTGGTGAGCGTGCGGTAACCCTGCAGCGTCAGCACCAGGCCGACGAAGGCGCCGCCCACGGCGATGATCGGCAACGAACGTGCGCCGACCTTGTAGATCTCGCGCACCAGCTCGGCACCGAAATCGCGCGTGGGCAGCGAGCCGCGCAGCACCGTGAGCGAGAACAGGCCGGCGCGACCGAAGGCGCGAATGGAATCGACAAAGGCCATCAGGCAGCACTCCGGTCGCGGCGCGGCGCGGCATCGAAGGCGATCGGGCCGTCCGGCTGGCCATGCAGGAACTGCTGCACCAGCGGGTCGGTGCTGTCCTGCAGTTGTTCGGGCGTGCCGGCGAACACGATGCCGCCATTGGCGATCACCACCGCCTGGTCGCAGATCGGCAGCGTCTCGTGCACATGGTGGCTGACGATGATGCTGGTCAGGCCCAGGCTGTCGTTGAGGCGCTGGATCAGGCTCATGATCACGCCCGAGGCGATCGGGTCCAGCCCGGTCAGCGGCTCGTCGTAGATCATCAGCGGCGGGTCCAGCGCCAGCGCGCGCGCCAGTGCCACACGTCGCGCCATGCCGCCGGACAACTCGCGCGGCCAGGCATCGGCCGCGGCCAGCAGGCCGACTGCATGCAACTTCATCTGTACCAGGCGCTGCACCACCGGTGCCGGCAGACGGGTGTGGGTGCGCAGCGGCAGCGCGACGTTGTCCGCGACGCTGAGGTCGGTGAGCAAGCCATTGCCCTGCAGCAGCACCCCGACGTTGCGGCGCATCTCCAGCAGTGCGCGGTTGCCGGTAGGAATTGCCTTGCCGAACAACGTGACCGTGCCGGCGACCGGGCGCAGTTCGCCGGTTAGTGCGGCGAGCATGGTGGATTTGCCACTACCAGACGGACCGAGTACGGCCGTGATGCTGCCGTGCGGCACCTGCAGCGACACATCGCGCAGGATCGTGCGCCCGCCGCGATCGATGCGCACGCCCGACAACTGCACCAGGTTGGGTTCGGAAGACGACATCGCGACCTTTAACGAAAATACAACGTAGGATTGATCCGCTCGGCTGAACTTAACCGAACTGGCCCGTGCAGTATTGTTGCTGCATCGCTCACTTCAGTGTGTGCCCGGCGCAGTGGGCCTGTACATGTGCCAGCAGGAATTGGCTTGAGTGCGGTCGCGATGCCGCCACGTGCCCCGTCGCCACCGGCGTTGCAGCAACGCATCCGGCACAATGCCGGACGCGCTTCGGCCTGCACGACATCCTCGACCTGATCGCAAGCGCACTGATCGCCGAGGCCGCCGGGCTGGACGCCATCGGAATTGGAATCTCCTATTCCTCGCGTGCACGAGAATTGAGACCAAGATAAAGTTGAATCGTAGAGGCACTCAAGAACTATCCGCAGCGCAATGAGGGTCCGAATGGCGGATTGAGGGCTACCTCATACCTCGCGCAGCGCGGTGGTGATCGGCAGCCGTGCCGCGCGCAGGGCGGGGAACAGGCCGCCGACCAACCCGATTCCCAGCGCCCACTTCAGCCCGCTCCACAACAGCTCCGGCGAGACCTTGAACTGGAACACCACCTGGCTGAAGTTGCTGCCCAGTGTGGACACGCTGTAGCCGTTGAACACCACCCAGGCGATCGCGCCACCCAGCACGCCGCCGAGCAGCGCCAGCAGCATTGTCTCCAGCATCACCGCCATCACCACCGGCGCACTGCGGAAGCCAAGCGCGCGCATCGTGGCAATCTCCCGTGCACGCGTGGCCACTGCCGCGTACATGGTGTTGAGTGCGCCGAACACCGCACCGACTGCCATGATCGCGCCGATCACCGTGCCGAGGATGCCGATCAGCTTGCTCAGCCCGCCGCCCTGCTTGCTGTAGTAGCTGCGCGTGGTGTCGACGTCGAGCTTGAGCCGTGGGTCGGCGGCCATCGCGGCCTTGAACCGGTCGAAGCCGGCCTTGCCCTCGGTGCGCGCGCTGATCGACTGCCAGGCGCTGCGCTGGTAGGTGCTGGCCAGGGTCTGCGCATCGGTCCACAGCTCCGAATCGTGTGCATCGCCGGAGGCGAACACGCCGACCACGGTCCAGGTCTGGTTGCCCAGGCGCAGCGTGCTGCCGACCTCCAGTCCGCGGAACTGGTTCTGCGCGCCCTTGCCGACCACGATCTCGCGCAGGCCGGTGCCGAAGCGTCGGCCATCGACGATCTTGACCTTGTCGTGCACGGCCCAGCCCTGCGCGCCGACGCCGCGGAACTGCGCGTTCACGTCGGTGCCGTCGGACTTGGAGACCAGGTTGACTACCTGCGACAGCTCCGGCGAGATCATCGCGCGCCCCTGCGCGTCCTTGGCGATGCCGGGTAGCGCGCCGACCAGCGGCACCAGGTCGCGGGTGATCACTGAGTTGGTCTCCGCCTGCGAACCGCCGCGCAGCACGATCGCCGTGGTGTCGTCGCCGGTGCTGTTGAGCGTGGCCTCAAAACCGCGTCCCATCGCCAGCATCGCCACCAGCACGCCGACCACACCGGCGATGCCGACCACGATCACCGAACTCGCGCCCCAGCGCTGCGGAAGGCTGGCAATGCCGATGCGCGCGGCGGCCAGCGATAGCCGGCCGCTGCGGGTCAGCAGCAGCCACAGCGTCAGCGCCACAGCCGCAACCAGCACGCCGATCCATGGCAGCGCGATCCACACGCCCAGGCCCACCGCCAGCAGCAGGATCGACAGCGCGCTGCCCAACCAATGCTTCTTCATGTCGATCTCCTCAGCGCCCAGCCAGGGCATCGACGATCTTCAGACGCTTCGCGCGTAGCGCCGGCAGCACGCCGACCACCACGCCGATCACCACGATCAGCCCGGCACCGACCAGCCAGGTTTGCAGTGGCACGTTCGGAGGCAGCATGCCCATTGCCTTGGACGCCAGCCCCGGCAGGATCAGCGCCGCAAGACCCAGGCCGATCGCACCACCGAGCCCGATCAGTAGCACCGATTCGACCATCACCAGAGTCAACATCGTGCCGTCCCTGAAGCCGAGCGTCTTCAGCGTTGCCAGTTCCGGGATGCGCTCGCGTACCGCCTGGGCCATGGTGTTGCCGGTCAGCAGCAGCAGTGTGAAAAACACCGCGCCCATGATCGAGGTGACGATCATGCCGATGTCGGCGAACTGCTTGACGAAGGCCTGCTGGAACGCCGACTCGGTCTGGCTCTTGGTCTCGTGATCGGAGTTGGCCGAGATCGCATCGATCGCCTGCGCCACGCGCGAGGCATGGTCGGGGTTGTCCAGCGTCACCGTGTACCAGCTGACCCGGTTCTTGATGTAGTCGTTGGATTTGTCGAAGTACTTCCAGTTCATCATCAACTGGCGTTCCTCGTTGGCGGCCAGCGTGCGGTCCTTGGAGCGAAAGATGCCGACCAGTTGCAGCGGCCAGGCGTTGCTACCGCCGCGGGGGAAGAGCGTCGCCTGCAGTGGGATGGTGTCGCCGAGTTTCCAGCCGAACTCTTCGGCCAGCGATTCGCCGACGATCGCGCCGGTGCGCGTAGCATGGAACACCTTCAGCTGTTCCGGAGGAATCTGCAGTTCACGGTAAACGTCGAAGTAGTTCGGAGCCACCGAGGAGTTGGCGAAAAAGTTCTTCGGATCTTTATAGATGCCGCCGAACCACATCGCCGAAGTCACATCGCGTACCCCGGCCACCTCGCGGATCTGCGTGCCCAGGCGGATCGGCAGCGACTGGGTGATCGACAGGCGCGAGGTCACCACCAGGCGGTTGACGCCTTCAATGCTGCCGCCGGAATTGAACGCCACGCGCACCGAATCGAGCATTCCGAACAGCAGGAATGCAGCGACCACCGACAGCAGGGTCAGCAGCGTCCGCGTCTTGCTGCGGAACAACTGCGCCCATACGAGCGAGAAGTATTTCATCGTCGTCTCCGGTCAGTACGCGACCAGCGCGTCGGCCAGCTCGCCCTTGTCCAGATGCACGGTATGCGAGGCGTACTCGGCGGCCTTGGGATCGTGGGTGACCATGATGATGGTCTTGCCGTGTTCGCGGTTGAGCTGCTGCAGCAGCTTGAGGATCTCCTCGGCGTTGTGGCGGTCGAGGTCGCCGGTGGGCTCGTCGCAGATCAGGAAGGTGGGGTCGGAGACGATGGCCCGCGCGATCGCCACGCGCTGCTGCTGGCCGCCGGACAATTCGCTGGGCTTGTGGCTGCGGCGCTCATCGAGGCCGACCAGCGTCAGCGCGATTTCGGCATGGCGCCTGCGCCGCGCCGCGCCGAGGTTGGTCAGCAGCAGTGGCAGCTCGACGTTCTTCTGCGCGTTGAGCATCGGCATCAGGTTGTAGAACTGGAACACGAAGCCGACGTGATGGCTGCGCCAGGTGGCCAACTGACCGCCGCTCATGCGGTCGATGCGCTTGCCTTCGATCTCGATCTCGCCGCCGGACGGCGTGTCGAGTCCACCGATCAGGTTCAGCAGTGTGGTCTTGCCCGAACCGGACGGGCCCATCAGCGCGACGAAGTCGCCGCGCTCGATCTCCAGATCGATGCCATGCAGTACCTGCACCTTCTCGGGGCCGCGCTGGTAGGTCTTGGTGACGTTGCGGAGGGTAACGAGGGCGGTCATTGCGTGGGATCCTCTGCGTTTCGATGCGGGGTGAACGAGATCAATGATGGGTGGGCTGGTATTGCGATGCGATCGGTGTCGATATTTATCCATGTCATGCATGTCGCCACGCGTGCGGCGATCAACGTCGGCGACTCCACTGTCTTTGCAGGTTCAAGTGCAGCAGGTGTGGTTGTTGCTGTCGCTTTGGATTTCCCCGGCTCCGGTACGAAGCGGCATTCCCCGGTCACCGCCGCAGACCGGGACTCGGTAGGGCGCTCGACAGCAACAACAGCGATGCCGCTCACGACATGGAACCACTCAAACTGGAACCAATCCAAGCAACATTACAAACGAAGACCACACTTGCGCGCGCGGCGCATTCACTCCTGTGCGTCGCTGGACAATGTCACCGCATCGCCATCCTTCAGCGCCTGCGGTGGCTCGACGACCACCGTGTCGCCTACGGATACGCCCGATACCACCTGCTTGTCGCTGCCCATGTCGATGCCGGTCTTCACCTCGCGCAGCGCGACGTGGTTGTCGTTGCCGAGGACGAAGACGCGGCTTGTGCCGTCACGCTGTAGCAGTGACGCAGCCGGCATCCGCACGCCCTTCTGGTTGTTCTGCTGCTGCGCCGTGGCCTTTTCCAGGAAGCTCACCCGCACGCCCATGTCCGGCACGATGCGTGCGTCCTTGACCTTCAGCGCCACGCGCACCTTGACCGTGGCCTTGCCGCGGTCGGCAGCCGGGATGATCGCGATCACCTCGGCCGGGATGCGCCAGTCTGGATAGGCGTCGAGGATCACGTCGGCCGGCATCTTCGGCTGCACGCGGCCGATGTAGGCCTCGCCGACCTCCACTTCCACTTCCAGCGAATCCATGTCGACGATGGTGCCGATGCCGGTGCGGGTGAAACCGCCGGTGGCCAGCGGCGAGACGATCTCGCCCGGCTGCGCGGCCTTGGCAGTGACCACACCGGCGAACGGCGCGCGCACCACGGTGAAGTCGACATGGATGTCTGACAGCGACAACTGGTGCATGGCGACCGCGACATTGCGCTTGGCCACCTGCAGCTGCGCGCGCAGCGCATCGCGCTGCGACACCGCCTGATCGTACTGCGAACGCGATACCAACTGCTCGCCCACCAGCGACTGCAGCCGCGTCGCATCGGCCTCGGCCACGACCAGCTGCGCCTGCACGTTCTGCAACTGACTGCGCGCCGCCGCGAGCTGCGCAGCACCGACCTCGCGCTGCGCATTGGTCTCGATCGGATCGAGCGTGGCCATCACCTGACCTTCCTCCACGCGCATGCCTTCCTCGATCATCACCTGCAGCACCTTGCCGGTGACCTGCGCCGACACCGTAGCCATACGTCGCGCCACCACGTAGCCGCTGGCATCGAGGACCGACGACGACGCGCTGCCGGCGCTGATCGCCACCACCGGCGCGGTGCGCACCTGCAGCGGCTTCGCCCGGCCCAGCCACCACCACGCTGCGGCGGCAACGAGCAGCAGCACGATAACGACGACGAGCGTGGCGATGGCGATCCACCCTCCGCGCCCCGAGGGCGATTCGCGGGACGGGGCCTTGCGGTCGATGCGCAGTTCCTTCAGCAGATCGGCAGAGTTGTTCATTGAGGCCTGTTAACGTGATCGTTTCACGCTCTAGTCAAGTCATTAAGTTGGAGGCGAATCCAGGGACGCGACTCTACAGCATCATGATGCGTATCGTAGGGGCAGAGGGGGTGCCACGGGGCTAACATGGTACGAGCTTGCTTTTAAAAGCGATCTATGGTTAGGATGCAATGGATATGCACAGGGAGCGTGATATGAAAATGCCTTCAGAACTTGTCGAGTTCGCCAAGGAAGCTGACGAGCAAATGGCTCGTGATTATCACGAGGGCTTCTTTCGCATGAGCGAGAAGCTGAGGTCACTGGTATGTGGCACGGATGTATTATCACGGGTGGCTGCTGATGAGTTGCGGAATATAGCCGGAAATCCCGGCTACGAATCCCCTCGGTGGGAACCTGATTATATTGTTATGGCTAACGGTCCGAAGTGGCAATTGAGAGTTGGGTTTTACTCTCGCTCTTCGGAGTTCGTCTACACAATGCCTCAGCACATGGTTGTCGTTGTGGCGGGGCAGCAAGCACTTGTGGCTGATCACTATACCTTGCCGCAAGGGATTGATATCGGGACATTCGACCCAGCTTTGCGGCTTCAGCCAGCCGTGCGGCGAGTTCATGCGCCGGGCGATCTTATTACAATAGATAGTCGACATGATCTGTTTGATGTCATGGTAGACGCGAAAGTCTTGGTTGTGAAATTTTTTTCGACCGCACATCATCCATTGCAATGGGCATTTCATCGCGATACGGGGCAGGCTTTACAGGCAATCGCAGCCGACCCTATTGATTCAGAGCTTGTATCGATGTCGCGAACACTCGGTGCTATGATGAATCGGGCTGCTGTTCCAGCATTGTCGCAGCTTTGCGATCATCACCAATATTTTGTTCGCTGGGCTGCAATGCAGGCGCTTGGATATGTAGCGCCTGAATTGCTGGTGCCAAGATTAAAGGTTGCAGCAGAGGATCCGCATCCGCATGTACGTGCGGCCGCACATAAAGCTTTGAGTCGAATTTTGCCACAGGGATGAGTCATGCCAATTACGATTGATCCAGTTTCCACAGAAAAGTTGCGAATAGACGAATTCATCGAACATGTGGAGCAACATGTGGATCTTGGTTGTGCGGAAGGTTTGGCGGAGTCAGCGCCTCATTTCCGTAAGTTAGCGAACGATGCGGACCTGATTCCATCTTATTTCAACGGCGCCATTAAGAAATTTTTAGATCATAGTCCGCTTGCGGCATATACGCCGCAGTCAGTGTTTTTGGGGGCGGGGCGCGGATTTTTCTTGCGGGCAAATATTTGGACGCCGCTGAAATTGTCTGAGAAATTTCGTTCCCAGGAGGAGCGGGTTTTTAGCTATCGAAATACGCACGATCATAATTTCCAGTTTATGACGGTCGGCTATCACGGCCCGGGATACGAAACGAATCTTTATCAGTATGATCCTTCTCGGGTGCGCGGATATATTGGCGAAGTTGTTGAACTAGAGTCGCTGGGACGCACAATGCTGCCGGTAGGTCGTGTCATGGTCTATCGCGAGAAAATGGATGTGCATACTCAGTTTCCGCCGGAGCAATTGTCAGTATCGCTTAATCTAATGGTGACGAAGAAACGTGAGTGCGAACCAGATCAGTATTTTTTTGATCCATCCGACGGTCGCATCGTTGAAATGCCACAAATAGCATTGGTGCACAAGCGTGCATCTATTGTGGTGCTGGCCGGGCAGCTGGCAAACAGCGACACTGCTGATGTCATTGAGTCGCTAATTATTGATGCGCCTTGTCGGCGTGTACGTGAGGCTGCATTGGTTGCTGCTTCTACTCTCAGAGAATTGTCTGCAGGCGAGCGTCTGCGAATGATTGAGCTAGGCGCTGATGATCGCGATGAAGTTGTTCGCTTTCGTGCGCGCTCAATGGTGGCTGAAAGGACGGTATGAAGTTCGTGTAGTAACGTCGTGGCAGATGGCACTCGTCTGTTAAGGCGTCCATTGAGGGTGCAATTCAAGGAGGTCTCATGCAAGCCATTGTTCTGGATGATCTGGAAGTGAACGTTGCACCGACGGGGGCGTCGGATGCAGTGGGCGGTCCGTTGTGTGTTGGTGTCTTTGTTGTACTGATGCTGGTTCCAATGTAATAAAGCTGCGCTGGGCGGGCTCCATGAGCCCGCCTTTATGAGAGGCATTTTAATGACTTCGTTCTTGACGCCGCTGGAGCGCAGGCTGGCTACAGTGCTTCCTT
This sequence comes from Xanthomonas bromi, assembly GCF_900092025.1. Taxonomy (GTDB): domain Bacteria; phylum Pseudomonadota; class Gammaproteobacteria; order Xanthomonadales; family Xanthomonadaceae; genus Xanthomonas; species Xanthomonas bromi. The sequence continues at coordinate 15,028 of NZ_FLTX01000023.1, read as the reverse complement.
GTACCGCGGCAGGAGTTGTTGTTTGGTATTCACGCTGGTGGCGCTTACGCGAATATCGAATTGAAGCGATCGCCAATGCGGCGATGCTGCTAGGGATCATACTGGCGCTTGTTTGGGTCTCGTCGTTGCCGATGCATACAGTTCAGCCTCATGTTCTGTCCGCTGGCGGAAAGCTTGGGCTGGTGGGAGGGATGTTGCTCAGTGGCGGTGTGTCAGGATGGCGATCGTCGCGCAGGACTTCGTTCTACCTTCATGGGCATTGGCTGGCGTGGTGCATGCAGCATCGACACTACTCTAACGAGCGAAAATTACGGTGTCTGTGGGGCGGATTACGTGGTGCTGTGAGCATGGCTTGTATCGGCGTCGTCGCCTCCCATTGGTTTGTCATATCTGGATTGGCTGTGGCCACAGCGGTTGCCGTATTTTTTACTGGATTCGTATTTGCCTTCTTTGCAAATAGAGAGCGTCTGAATGTTTCGATTTCCACGTCTGCTGGAAGCGGTCGTGGATTCGTACGTATCATGCCGGCAGCCCCCATGCTGCAGATGCCGCGCCCGAGAACGGTTGGATTTTTCTTTATCGTCGCAATGCTTGCCATCTCTATCGCTGCGGTATGTGCGGTACGTATTGAGCATCCCGGTATGCTGGGTATGGCAGTGGCGATATCGGCTATCGCATTCATCTTTCTTCAGACCTTGCTGGTCGCAGGGGCAACGGAACTGCACAGGTTGCTGGCTTGGACAGGCGTGGCGCCGTGGCGTGCGGTATCACGTCTGCTGTGGTTTCCTGTAGCGATTGCTGCAGGCATGGCGGCTCCGATTGCAATTGCTGCGGTTGTCCTACATCAACCGATTTGGATACTGGTTGTTTTAGTGGGGTTAGTGATCGCGTGTTATGTTGGAGTGATATGGGTGGTGAGTGACCTTGTAGGAATGGGAGGCGGCCGTCGTTCAATTTTTCGTATGGTAAATACGATATTTCCACTCGTAGCTCTAGTCGCTGGCCCGATCGCCGTGTTGATATTGCCGCTCCATTTGGGCTGGTTGATTCGAAGAGGGCATCATGCCTGGATGGAGAAAGTGTGACATTACTTAATATGAATGCGGTGTGCGCAGGTTATGCTGCTCACCGCGTTTTGTTTGACTTTACTGCAAGGATTGCTGCTGGTGAAGTGGTAGTTCTGATCGGCGCGAATGCTTCGGGAAAATCCACGTTGGTGCGGGTGCTTTCCGGATTACATGAGATAAGCGGTGGCGCCGTGGTTTATACGGATCTGGAGCTTGGAAGCCGTCCACCCGTCGGGCTCGCGGTGGCACCGAACATGCTGCCGGAGCGCTTGACTGGATTTCATGCGCTCGATCTTGTAGCGGCTGCATTGCGCACGAATGCCATCAAGGTGGCGATTGATTATGCCACTGTGGTGGATTTATATCCTTACATGCATGCTCCCATCGCATCATACTCGCTTGGAACTCGGCAGAAACTAGCGATCTCATTGGCGATGGTTGGCACGCCGCGGTTGCTGCTTTTAGACGAATCACTTAACGGGTTGGACTTGCCCAGTGTCGGCCGTACGCTGAAGTTCTTGCGTAAATTGACGCAGGTGAGTGGTCAAAGCGTGTTGTTAGTCACGCACAACATCGACCTTGCTCAATCGTATGCGCAGCGAGTCTGGATGCTTGAGAACGGGCGTCTGGCAAGGGAGTGGAAGCAAGATGAGCTGAGCCGGATGCAGTGCGAAGGTCAGCTCATTTCACGTCAGGTAATGGAGCACTTGAATGGTGCATAGGCGGAGTCGAGGTTTGATCATTCGCCACGGGGTGCCGACATTGCCATTGCATCGCCCAGGATTTCTGTCATCGAAGCCAGCAGCATTGAAATTGCAAGACACCGCCGTTCACCATAGCGGAAATCGGCAAACACCGCACGCCTGATGGTGCTTACAAACCCTGCTCTGTAAAGGGCCGCGTGGTTTTCAGGGGCGACGCATTACACCATCACCCAGCCCGCGCCTTGCGTGCCACGGATGACTTGACGCCGCAGGTGTCACCATCATCGGCGTGGGCGGCTCACCGATGCGGTAAAACGTACTGTTGCCGCAACGCATCCGGCACAATAGCGGGAATATGTCTGTTACGCCCCCACCCGATTTCCGGCTGTATCCTTCCAACGCGCTGGATACCCTGGCCGCCCTGCTCGCCGAAGCGCTGCGCCGGCCGATGCCCGGGCAACCGTTGCTGCAGCCGGAGGTGGTGCTGATTCCGCAGGTGGCGATGCGGCGCTGGCTGCAGTCCACGTTGGCGGCCGAGCACGGCGTGGCGGCCAATCTGGAATTTCTCACGCCCGGCGAATTCGTCGCGCGCGCGCTGGAGCGCAATCTCGGTCCGGCCGACGACGATCTGGACATGGCGACCACGCAGTGGCGCCTGTACGCCGCGTTGCAGGCCGACCTGGGCAGCGATGCGGCGTTGGCGCCATTGGCCGGGTATCTGGCCGATGGCGATGCGCTCAAGCCGTGGGCGCTGGCCGGCGAGTTGGGCAGCGTGTTCGAAAAATATCAGGCATGGCGACGCGACTGGCTGCTGCGTTGGGAAGGCGGCGCCGATCCGGACGACCCGCAAGCCCGGCTGTGGCGCAGCATCGCCATCGGCCGCCAATACCGCGCGCGTCGCATCGGCCAGTATCTGGATCGCTACGCGCGCCCGGATGGTCCGCTGCCGCAGGGCTTGCCCAAGCGCCTGTTCGCGTTCGCCATCTTGAATATCTCGCCGGACGTCTTGCGCGTGCTGGCCACGCAAGCGCGCGTGGGCACGCTGCATTTCTACCTGCCCACGCCCACGCAAGGGTACTGGGGCGATCTGCAAACCTTGTGGCAACGCCGGCGCGAAGATGGCGCGGTGCAACTGTTCGCCGAGCAGGTGCAGGAAAACCCGCTATTGCAGGCATGGGGTGCGGCCGGGCGCGATTTCATGGCGTTGGTCGGCGATTACGAGGTCGTGCATCCACTGGCCGAAATTGCGGCCTATGCCGACCCGCTCGACTCGGGCCGTCGCACGCTGGCCGATGGCGGGCTGGGCGACAGCCTGTTGCGGCGCATGCAGAGCGATCTGTTCCATCGCCGCGCACCTGCAGTTCCCGCGTTATTGCCTGCGGTGAATCTGCACGACCCCAGCCTGCAGGTGCACGCCTGCCACACGCGGCTGCGCGAGTTGCAGGTGTTGCACGACCAGCTGCGCGCACTCCTCGACGACACGCGCTTCGATCCGCCACTGCAGCCGCGCGAGATTGCGGTGTTGTCGCCCAACATCGACCCGTACGTGCCGTATCTGGATGCGGTGTTCGGCAGCCATGGCAACGACGACGCGCTGCCGTATGCGCTGGCCGATGCCAGCCCGCTGGCGAGCGAGCCGTTGGCCGAGGTGTTCCTCAGCCTGCTCGGCTTGCCGATTGCGCGTTTCGGTCTGCATGAAATTCTCGACCTGCTGGCCAGCGCGCCGATCGCCGAAGCGGCCGGGCTGGACGAAGCCGGGCTGGAACGGCTGCGCAGCTGGCTGCATGCGGCCGGCGCGCGCTGGGGCCTGGATGCCGCGCATCGGCGTCAGCACCAGGCACCGGGCGACGATGCCTACACCTGGCGCTTCGCGTTGGACCGCCTGCTGCTCGGCCATGCCAGCGGCGCCGAGGACGATATCGAGGGCGTGGCGCCGTGGCCGCAGCTGGAAGGCAGCGCATTGGCCGCGCTGGATACGCTGTTGCACTTGCTGGGCGTGCTCGAACGCCACCAGTTTGTCATGGCCAAAGCGATGACGCCGGTCGAATGGCGCGAGCGTCTGCTCGGCCTGCTGGAGGCGCTGATTCCAAAAGCGCCTTCGGCACCGCGTGCACAGCGCGCGCTGGATCGCTTGCGCACGCTGATCGACCAATTCGCCCGCGATGCAGTGCGTGCCGACTACGCCGGCAAGGTGCCGGCCGAGGTGGTGCGTGCGCATTTCGCCGCGGTGCTGGGCGAGTCGGACACGCGCGCACCGCTGCTCACCGGCGGCATCAGTTTTGGCCGCATGGTGCCGATGCGCTTGCTGCCGTTCCGCGTGATCTGCCTGCTCGGCATGAACGATGGCGACTTCCCGCGCCGCGACCCGGCGGCCGGGCTCAATCGCCTCACTGCCGAGTTGGGCACCGAGCGTCGCCGGCATGGCGACCGTTCCACGCGCGAGGACGACCGCTTCCTGTTCCTGCAGTTGTTCGCTTCTGCACAAGACGTGTTTTACCTCAGCTATCTCGGCGCCGATGCGCGCGATGGCAGCGCGCGCGAGCCGTCGGTGCTGGTCAGCGAATTGCTGGCCAGCGCGGCGCACTACCACGCCGCCAGCAATGCGCTCGACACGTTGGTGGTGCGACACCCGTTGCAGCCATTCGCCGCCGCCGCGTTCGGTGCGCTGGGCGACGCCGGTGCCGACCCGCGCCGTTTCAGTTATCGCCGGCAATGGCGGCCAGCGGTGGACAGCCTGGTCGGCCAGCGCCAGCCGCTGGCGCCGTGGGTGGCCGGTGCATTGCCGGCCGACGACATCGCGTTGCCTGCCAGCGTGTCCATCGATGAACTGCGCCGGCTGTTCGCCGACCCGGCCGGGCAGTTCCTGCGCCATCGCCTGGGCATGCGCTTGCCCGATCCGGCCAGCGAAGACAGCGATCTGGAACCGTTGCTCGCCCCCACGCGCGGGCTGGAGCAATACGGCTTGCAGCAGCAGGTGTTCGAGGCCGCATTGGCCGGCGACACCGAGCGCCTGTATGAGCGCCTGCGCGCCCGTGCGCTGTTGCCGTCCGGGCCGTTGGGACGGCGCCAGCTCGACGAGCGCGTGGCGCAATTGCGCCCGTATGCCGAGGCATTCCGACAATGGCGTGGCGAGGCGCCGGCCGAATCGCGCCGGCTGCAGGTGCAGATCGGTGATATCGAACTGCACGGCCGTGTGCCGGGCTGGTATGCGAGCGGCGTCGGGCGGGTGCAGGTCGGCGCGCTCAGCGGCCGCAGCGCCATTCGTCATGGCCTGGAATGGCTGCTGCTGCGCGCCGCCGGCGAGCACGCGCCGTACGTGCGTTTCTTCGAACACGACGATGGCCTGGGCCCGCATCCCATCGATGCGCAGCCGCTGTCGCAGACGCAGGCGCACACCGCATTGGCCGAGCTACTGCAGCTGTATCGCCACGGCTTGCAGACGCCGCTGGCGTTTGCGCCGTACAGCAGTTGGAAATACCACCAGGCTGCGCGCGGCGATGACTTGGACAAGGCCATCAAGGACGCGGCCGTGCAGTGGCAATCCAGCTTCGGTTGGAGCGAATCGCACAGCCCGGAACTGCGTCTGGTCAACTGCGGTCGCGACCCGTTTGCCGATGCGCAACGCTTCGCCGATTTCGCCGCCACCAGCCATCGCGTGTACGCACTGCTCGAACAGGGCAGCACCGGCGCGCCGCTCGATGCCGAGCGCTTGATCGACAGCTGGCGGCATTGGCACGGCGCGCAGGAAGACGCCGAATGAGCGCCAGCCCCGTCACCGACCCGTACCTGCACCTGCCATTGCATGGCGTGCGCCTGATCGAGGCCAGCGCCGGCACCGGCAAAACCTTCACCCTGGCCACGCTGTTCACCCGGCTGGTGGTCGAACGCGGCCTGCGCATCGGCCAGATCCTCGCCGTCACCTTCACCGAGGCCGCCACCCAGGAACTGCGCCGCCGCATCCGCGAGCGCTTGGTGCTGGCCGCAACGCTGGTTCCCGATGCTCCATCGCCTTGCGTGGGAGCGACCCAGGCCGCGACCGAACCGATGCCAACGCTGGCGACCGACGCTGCACCGTCTTCCGTCGGCACGGCTTCGGCCGCAAATGCGCCGACGCCAACGCATGTACGCGATGCGCCACCGCCTTCTGCAGGAGCGGCCCTGGCCGCGACCGCTCTCGCCGGCGACCCGTCGCAGTCGCGCGCCCAAGGCGACCCGGCGCCGCATGCGCAGGACGCGCCCGACGCGCTGCTCACCCGCGCCATCCTCCTCACGTATCTAGCCGCCGGCACCGAGACCCCCGCCGCCCTGCGCCGTCGCCTGCAGCAGGCGGTGGAAGAAATCGACCTGGCCGCCGTGTTCACCATCCACGGCTTCTGCGCGCGCGTGCTGCGCGAACACGCGCTGGAAAGCGGCCAGGCCTTCGCCGCACCGGAACTGCTCGCCAACGATCGCGAATTGCTGGGCGAAGTGGCCGCCGATCTGTGGCGCCAGCGCGCCGCCGATGCGGCCATGGCCGAAGACCTGATCGCGCTGTGGTCGGGCGGCCCCGAGGCATTGGCCAGCGATTTGCGCGCCTTGGTGCGGCATTCGACGATCCTGCCGGCCGCCTCCGATGCCGGCAGCGACGATGCCGCCGCCTTGCTGCAAGCCGTGCACGATGCGCGCCATGCGCTGGCAACCGCGTTCCAGGCGCATGGCACGGCGTTTTTCGAATCCATCATGTCCGCCATCGATGGCGGCATCTTGAGCAAGGTCAGCTACAAACCGGAGTGGCTCACCGCGCTGTGGCACTGGTTCGACAGCTTTGCCGCCGTGCCATCGCACGACAGCGCCCCGCATCCCAAGCTGCTCAAGTTGACCGCTGCCGAACTGGCGTCGGGTACCAACAAGAAGTTCGTCGATCGCACGCCGGCCTCGCCGCTGAGCCACGAGATCGATGGCTATCTCACTGCGCTGGCGCGCATCGAGCAATGGCGCACACGCCGCCGCATCCGCCTGCTGCATGCACTGCGCGAGGACGCCATCGCACGGCTCGCGCTGCTCAAGCGCCAGCGCCGCGTGCAGACCTACGACGACCTGGTCGATGGCGTCGCGCACGCGCTGGAAGGCCCGCAAGCCGATGCCTTGGTGCAGCGCCTGCGCGCCCAATACGCCATCGCGCTGGTGGACGAATTCCAGGACACCGACGACCGCCAATGGGCGATCTTCTCCAACGTGTTCGGCGAAGGCCCGCTCGCACGCGCTACCGGACTGGAGCCGGCGCTGTTTCTGATCGGCGACCCCAAGCAGGCCATCTACGGGTTTCGTGGCGGCGACGTGCGCACTTATCTGGCTGCGGCGGTTACCGCCGAATTGGCGCCGCCGCTGAGCCACAACTTCCGCTCGCGCCCCGGCGTGCTGGCGGCGATCGACGCGTTGTACGCGCAGGCCGGCTACGGTGAGGCCTTCCTCACCGACGGCATCGCCTTCCACCCGGTGCAGCCCGGTACCAAGCGGGTGGATGCCGACCTGCAACGCGATGGCGCCACCGCTCCGGCGCTGACGCTGTGGCGCGCGCCGGAACCGCCGCCGCCTGCGAAAGGCAAGCCCAAACCCTGGAGCGCCGGTCGCGCGCGCGAGCTGGCCACCGCCGCCTGCGTCGCCGCGATCCGCGGCTGGCTGGCCGGTGGCCGCGACGGCACCGCCACCATCAACGCGCGCCCGGTGCAGGCCGGCGATATCGCCGTGCTGGTGCGCAGCCATGGCGAGGCCACGCGCATCCAGCAGGCGCTGGGCGCGGTGGGCATTCCGGCGGTCGCCGCAGGCAAACAGAGCCTGTTCGCCACCGACGAAGCGCTGGAACTGCTCGCCTTGCTGCAGGCCTTGCTCGACCCGGGCGACGACAGCCGCCTGCGCGCCGCGCTGGCCACCGTGCTGATCGGCGCAGACGCCGCTGCCATCGCCGCGCTCGCACACGATGGCGAACGTCACCGCCGCTGGCAGCAACAGGCGCTGGACTGGCGCGAACGCTGGCAGCGCGGCGGCCCGCTCGCCTTGATTGGCGAGCTCGGCGCCACGCACGGGCAACGCCTGCTCGCATTGGTCGATGGCGAACGCCGCCTCACCAATTACCTGCAACTGGCCGAACTGCTGCAGGAAGCCGACGCCCGCGCGCTCGGCCCGCATGGTTTGGTCGACTGGCTGTCGCGCCGTATCGCCAATGCCGACGACAACGACGAAGCCCAGCAGCTGCGGCTGGAATCGGACGCGCGCCGCGTGCAGATCGTCACCTTGCACAAGAGCAAGGGCCTGGAATATCCGCTGGTGTTCCTGCCGTACATCGGCATCGGCCGCAGCGACAAGGGCGCCGGCCGCCATTGCGTGGTGCATGCGCCGGAGCTTGGCCGCCAACTTCACTGGAAGACGGATAAAGACGACCCAACCTGGAGCACCGCCGAAGCCGCCTGGAAGCAGGAACAACGCGCCGAAGACGCGCGCCTGCTGTATGTCGGCCTGACCCGCGCCGAGCACGCGCTGTGGATCGCCAGCGGCCCGTTCCACCAGCATGAGCGCACCGCACTGTCCAGCATGCTGCGCGCGCTGGACGCATTGCAAGGCGCGGCCGGCGAGGGCGCGGTAGTGGTCGACACGTCCACGCCGCCGGCCACCCTGCCACGCCTGCCGCCACCGATCGAAGCGCAGGTGCCGCTGGCGCGCACCGCGCAGCGGCATATCGCACCGGAGTGGTGGGTCTACAGCTTCACCCAGCTGGCCAATGCCGATGCCGGCGCGGCCACCGACCCGATGGCCAGCGCTACGGTGGTCGGCAGTGGCGGCAGCGACGAACCGTCCGGCAGCGAGGCGATGGCGGTTGCCGCAGCCACCGAGGCCGAACCGTTCGATCCGCGCTTTGCCGGCAACCGCTTCGGCGTAGTGATGCACGATGTGTTCGAACGCTGCGACTTCGCCGCCTGGCACGCCTGGCGGCCGGGCCTGCCCGCACCCGACGGCCAGGCCGCACCGATCCTCGAGGCCCTGCAACGCGGCGGCTATGCCCAGGACGAACTCGACGACGGCCTGACCATGCTCACCGCACTGATCGGCCACACCCTCACCGTGGCATTGCCCGAAGGCACCCGCCTGGCCGACGTGCCCGAACCGCAGCGCCGCAACGAAATGGAATTCCACTTCGCCATGCGACCCACCCGGGTCGATGCGCTGCTCGCCTTGCTGCATCGGTTTGGCGTGGTCGGCGACCGCCAGGCCTTCGGCGCGCGCCAGCGGCTGGAAGGCCTGATGACCGGCCTGATCGACCTCACCTACACCGTCGACGGCCGCTGGTACGTGCTCGACTACAAATCCAACCGCCTGCCCAGCTACGACGCCGACGCCCTGGCCCGCGCCATGGCGCACAGCGAGTACGAATTGCAGGCGCTGATCTACACCGTCGCCCTGCACCGCTGGCTGCGCTTCCGCCTGGGCGAGGCCTACGACTACGCCCGCGACTTCGGCGGCGTGCGCTACCTGTTCTGCCGCGGCCTGGATGCCACCCGCAACCCCGCATCAGACCCCGGCTTCCACCCTGCTCGCAGCGCCGAGGCCAACCCCGGCTCCGGCCACGCCCGCAATGCCGCGACCGACCCTGGCAGCGATCCTGCCCGCAATGCCGCAGCCAACCCCGGCTCCGGCCCCGCCCGCAACGCCGCAATCGACCCTGGCGCCGACCCCGCCAGCGACGCCTTATCCGAGAGGTCCGCACCCGGCATCCAGGCGGCATCCGTCTCCGTTGCACCCGGCATCCACGCCTGGCGCTTCGATCCGGCCCTGGTCCAGGCCCTGGATGCCTTGTTCGCCGGCAATCCCACCGAGCCCCTGTCCAGCAACGCAGCAACGCCCCATGTCCCCGACGGGCAAGCGCCCCTCTCCCCCCGGGAGAGGGGTTGGGGTGAGGGTACGTCCGCCGCCGAAGCATCCAAGCCATGACCCAACAGACCGCACTTCCGATCAGCGCGGTGCGCAAGCCGCGCTCCCCTCGGGGTAGCCAGACACCGCTTGCGCGCAACGGCGCGCGTGCCTGGCAGTGCCTGCGCCGCCCCGCGCGTGCCGGGACGCGGAGTAGAGCTCGGGGCGAGGGCGCCTCCGCCCACCTGGCGTCCACCCCATGAACCAGCCAACCCTCTTCAACGCGCTGATCAAGGCCGACGCGCTACGCCCGCTGGATCTGGCCTTCGCGCAGAGCCTGCAACGCTTGGCCCCGGACACCGACCCCCAGGTGCTGGCCGGCGCCGCACTCGCGTCGCTGGCCGTCACCAGCGGCCACGCAGGGCTGGACCCCACCCGCGCCGCCATGCTGCTGGACCAACGCGATGGCCCGGCGCCCACCCTGCCGGACCCGGCCGACTGGCAACGCGCGTTCGCCGCCTCGCGCTGGGTCGACCAACCGCAGCCAGAAGACCCCGCCGCCGCCGACTGCCCGTTGGTCCTCGAACACGGCCTGCTCTACCTGCGCCGCTACCGCGAATACGAACGCCGTCTGGCGCTGGGCCTGCAACGCATCGCCGCCCAATCGCCGCCGCCCTTCGACGCCACCACGCTGGCGCCGCTGTTCGCGCAGTTGTTCCCACACGCCGCCGCCTCATCCCCTCTCCCCCCGGGAGAGGGTGCCCGAAGGGCGGGTGAGGGTACGCGCCTGCCCAAGCCATCCCTCCAGCAAGAGGGCACAAATCCGACTGAGCCATCCATCAAAGGGTCGAACCAAACAGCCCTATCCCACGCCACCGACCGCCAGGCCCAAGCCGCCGCCCTGGCCTTGCGCCGCACCTTGTTGCTGATCACTGGCGGCCCCGGCACCGGCAAGACCACCACCATCGCCCGCCTGCTAGTGCTGCGCATCGCCCAGGCACATGCAGCCAACACCGCGGCCCCGCGCATCGCCCTGGCTGCGCCTACCGGACGCGCCGCCGAGCGCATGGCCGAAAGCCTGCGTACCGCCGTCGCGCGCGCCATCGCCGACGGTATCGACCCCACCCTGGCCGCCGGCCTGCCCATCGGCGCCAGCACCCTGCATCGCCTGCTCGGCGTCATCCCCGATTCGCCGCAGTTCCGCCACACCGCCGACAACCCGCTGCCGTTCGACCTGATCGTCGTCGACGAAGCCTCCATGATCGACCTGCCGCTGATGTGCAAGCTGGTCGAAGCCGTCGCCGATGGCACCCAGCTGATCCTGCTCGGCGATGCCGACCAACTGCCCTCGGTGGAAGCCGGCGACGTGCTCGCCGCCATCCTGCAGGCCGCCGGCCCTGGCGATGCCCTGCAGCCGCACGACGCGCAAGCGCTGCAACCACTGCTGGGCAATGCGCCAAGTTCTGGCACGCCTGCCAGCCTCCAGAGCGGCGGCCAACCCGTCAGCCACACCCACAGCGGCGGCCTGGCCGGCCATCGCGTGCACCTGCTGCGCGGTTACCGCCAGGCGCACGGCTTCGCACTCGCCCCGCTGGCCGATGCCATCCGCACCGGCGACGCCGACACCGCCTTGGCGCTGTTACGCAGTGGCGAGCTGGCCGGTGTGCACTTCCACGAAGATCGCGAAGACCCGCTCAGCGACGGCCGCGACGCACTGCTCGCCCACTGGCGCGCGCTGGCCACTGCCCAGGACCCCGCTGTCGCGCTGCGCGATGCCGCGCGCCTGCGCCTACTCACCGCCGTACGCGCCGGCCCGCAAGGCGCGCGCGGCCTCAACGCCCGTATCGAACAACTGCTGGCCGACACCGGCTCCGGCGCCCGCCGCCTCGGCAGCGCCTCGCCCTGGTTCCAGGGCCGCCTGCTGCTGATCACCGAAAACAGCTACCGCCACGGCCTGTTCAATGGCGATGTCGGGATCTGCCTGCGCAGCGAGGCGAGTCCTTTTTCGGGACGCAGCGACACAAGCGCTTCCTCGCAGCGCAGCGATGCGAGCACCGTGACAGCACGTAGCGACGCCGCTGCATCGTCCGGCCCAAACCCCATCGGCGCCACCGCCAACCGCCACGACCCGGCCACAGACAGCCGTGCCCAAGGCCCCTTGGTCGCCTGGTTCGAAGGCGACGGCGACGGCCAGGTGCGCGGCTTCCACCCCGCCGCACTGCCCGCGCACGAAAGCGCCTTCGCCATGACCGTGCACAAGGCCCAGGGCAGCGAATTCGACACCGTCTGGCTGCAACTGCCCACCCGCGACGCCCGTGTGCTCAGCCGCGAACTGCTCTACACCGGCATCACCCGCGCCCGCCGCGCCCTGCACCTGGCCGGCAGCGAAGCGGTCATCCGCGCCGCACTCGCAAGGCACGCCGCGCGGATCTCCGGGTTGGCGTGGCGGTTGGGTGGGGAGCAGATGCAATCCGCTGCTGGTGCTGCATCCCCTTTGCGGGCAACAACGCCAACCGCGTCGGGCAATCCCATCCAGGGCTCTTTATTTTGATGTGGAAAACGTATGCACAGATGCCGAGATAGCCCAGGAAAAGCGGGCCTCTGCGTCAGCAATCTGAGAAGGCAATCGTGCCCAGCAAAGCCAGCGCTTCTGAGGACAGTCGGAATGAGCACCGCATCGCGCAGGCGCCGCGCCATTCCATTGCAATCGTTCAGCGCCGGCCTGTGCCGAGCCAAGCGCGCGAGTACGACGGCGTCGGCGCAGCGTGTGCGCTGCTCGCCAACACCGGCGTCGGGTTGGGTTGATGCGGCGGCGTGCCTGCCGGGTGTCTCTTCGTTGCCGCACACAGGAATTCACCACGCTGCCATGGCGCTGCGCTGGACGTGGGTAACGTTGCGCGCCTGGTCGTCCGCTCGACCGCGGGATTGCGCCGCACGCATTGCCGCTGCCCACTGATGCACGCGTGAGCGCTCACACGCGACGGTTGCGTGCAGCGTTGTGCACGCGTGACCGTGAGCGCCGGTCTGTCGTGTTGCCAACGAGGGCTGCCAGCACCGCCGTTCACTGCCAGAGGTCTTCCCATGCAGCCCACCGGAATCCGTTCCACCGCTGGCTTGCCCAGCGCAGACATGACGGCTGACCTGCGCGACGCGCCACCCGTCGCCGTGCCGGCACATGCCGCCGCAGACGCCGCCGCGCCGCCGCCGGATGCCTTGCAGACCATCATTGGCCGTCCTCCCCGCCCTGACGCGCCACGGCACCGACGCACGCAGAGCTTGCCCGCGCGATTGACGCCTGCCCAGCGCAGCATGCTGGCCGAGCTCGGCGCCGCCGACACGCCCGTGCTGACGCCCACCGAGGCAGCCGTCCTGCGGGAGCTGGGTCTGCACCGGCCGCAGTTGCCGCTGGACACGCTGCTGTTTACCGACCCGAACAAAGACCCCGACGATGTCGTGACCTACACCATCGCCAAGCAGCTGCAGGTCGAAGGCTTTTTGCGTCTGACCGACGTCGTCGTCACCCTGGGCGATGCCGACATGCGATCGCAACGGGCGCAGCTGGCAAAAGGTGTCTTCGATCGCCTGGCATTGCCGGATGTTCGCGTCGCGCGTGGTCAGGACTACCCCATGACGCCCACGCAGGCCCGGGAGCATTCCAAGTTCCTCGCCGAGGGAACCGCGCTGCGTGCGGCGCCGGACGCCGTCCACACCGATGGCGTCCTTGCGATGCGCGAGCGCCTGGCGGCCTCGCCCCACAAGCTCGGCATGGTGGTCATCGCCGGAATGACCGATGCCAGCGCCCTGCTTGCCGAGGCGGGCGATCTGGTGCGGGAAAAGGTCGCGTCCATCACCATCATGGGAGGCATCGACCCGGCCAGGGACGCCGATGGCTTCGTTCAACCGGATACGCGCGCCTACAACAACGCCACCGACATCCACGCCGCCCGTGCGCTCTACCGGCGCGCGCAGCAACTCGGCATTCCCCTGCGCATCCTGACCAAGGAGGCTGCCTACAGGGCCGCCGTGCCGCCAGCGTTCTACGAAGGCATCGCACGCAATGGCCATCCCGTGGGCGAGTACCTGCGCGATGTCCAGAAAAATGCCTTGAAAGGCCTGTGGGAAGGCATCCAGGCCAACCTGATCCCCGGTCTGGATACGGCGTGGTTCTTCCGTACGTTCGTTGCAGCACAACCGCAAGATCCAGCGGCACCGGGTCAGCAAGGTGACATGACCTTCGACGCCATCTGGCCGCAGGTGACCAAGCTCAATCTCTACGATCCGCTGACCCTGCTGGCGGCGCTGCCCGGCACCGCGCGACTGCTGTTCCAGCCAACGCCCATGCACCGTGAGGGAGCCAGCCCGGTGGAACACGTGGGCCACGCCGAGGTTGTGCGTCCGGAAAAAGCCAGGCTGTTGCTGTCGGCGCTGGCCAAGGCCGCGCTCGCCCGGGAGGACGAGGGGCAACACGCGCACTGAGCGGTTCGCAGCATTCGCGGAGTGGCGCCGTGTGGCGTCATCCGCGAAGCGCGAGGTTGGACATCCCCTCCAGTTCGTCCGCCTGCGAACAGGTAGGGCGGCTTACTTGCCCTTCTTTTCCTGCTTGGCCGCGCGCTTTTCCTTCAGCGTCTTGGTCGGCTCTTTCTTCTGGCTCTTCTTCTGGTCCATCCCCTTGCTCATGACACCCTCGTAGTTGCTGGATTGATCGGTCGGGCAGCGCCATGACCCTGGCGTGCCTGCGCACTGTAAGGCGGTGCGAGACGGAATGGCAGGGGGGACGCGAGGCCGAACGACGGGCGGCGTGTCCGGCCCGGAAGTTCCTCGAACAAGCGAGCGCCTCGCCCCCATCGCTACCGCCGGCAGGCCTGTAAACGGTAACGCCCGCGTGCGACCGTCAAGGTCTGCACGCGGGCTGCGGCCTTACTTGGCCGGCACCCGCTCGTACTGCTCGCCACCGGTGTTGAGGTGGCCGTTGCTCTCGTCGATAGCGAAGTTCACCGTCTCGCCATCGTTGGTGACCTGCAGCGCCCCGTCCTTGTACACCGCCGGGTAGCTCTCGGTCTTGGGCTGACGGCTGAAGAACTTCGGCGTGGTGCTGCGAACCATGAAGGTCTCGCCATTACGCTCGATGTCCATCGTCTCGTCCTGCGACTGCACATTCACCCAATGCCCAACGAACTTCTCGCCCTCCACCTTGGCGCAACCACTTACCAACAGTGCCGCGGCCAGCGCGGTGCCCATCCACTTCATCATCGTACGTTCTCCAGTTGAGGCTGCAGCGAGGATGGCGGGTGGGGGATGTATGGGAGGTCAAGGCTGCGCACAAGGGCAGCCCGAATATGAGCGCTTCTCATACCAATAAAAAACAAAACCTGACCC
>NZ_FLTX01000120.1 GCF_900092025.1 Xanthomonas bromi | reverse complement strand
GGGGATACGTCGAGGCACGCAAGCAATTCCTGCAGTCACAGAAGCACGATACCGAGCCGAGCCTGCTGAGTCTTTACGAGAAAGTGGGGGATAACGCCGCCATCCTGCTGAATCGGCAGGAGCCTTCGAACGACGTGGTTTACTATCTTGAGCGTTATGTATGGCTCGGAGACCGTGGCTATTTCTTCAAGGGATTGGGCGAGGGGGATGAGATAAAAGCCAAGCTTGAGGGATATAAGAAGATACTTGGCCGCCTGGTGCCGCATGATGGCTTGGGGCGTCCTGTGACGAACGGATATTGTATTGATGGGGCAACGATTACTGGTGTGATCCCAGATATATCAACAAGCATAACAGTTAATCCCGTTAGGTTTTCAGGTGCTAGCTTTTATGTGGCTACGGCAGAGGCAGTAGACGCTGCTAAGCAGGAGGATACTCCTGGCGCCGATCCACGATCGGTAAGTGGATTCGGAAGTCTTGAGATTGAAGAGGAGAAATTCCGAGCGCAGCGGCGCGATAGCTCAGATGACTCTCCAGATAAACCGGAGCATTTTGATATAGTTCGCAAAAAGACGCGTGTGGTTGCTGGGCGTCAAGGTGAGGAGGTCGGCTGGCGCATCACATACGCTAATGGTGCGATGACCTATGATTTTCTATGGATCAACGCGGATAAAAAACCAAGTACGCCAAATAATCCCAGCCTAACCTTCCAGTTCTATGCTGGCGATCCAGAGGCCCCAGGGAGGAAATTGCCCTCGGAACAGCAGATGTTTGCCCTTTGGGATGCCACGCTGGAGTCGGTTAAACCACGTTACTAGTTATGTTCACATTGCACGTTCTATAGGAATAGGGAATAGGGTTAAAGGTAGGATCATGATGACCAATGAGAACGGGACAGACGCATCGACGCCGAATGGCGGTGATGAAGCGAATGCTTCGGAAGAGCGTGTGGCAACGCGTTATGTGGATGCGCAGGGACACACCGTCTTCGCCTGGAACCTGACGTCCAGCAAGCTGACCGATCCGGTCAAGCTGTACATTCCATCCCATAGGATAGTCCCCATTGTCTTCGTGCCAGGGATCATGGGCAGTAATCTGAAGGCGTCGCGCACCGTGGAGCAGGTGACGATAGTCAGAGGGATAAAAGTAAAGAAGACCCT